>DASRCN010000060.1:0-105511 GCA_035653075.1 Chthonomonadaceae bacterium
GTCCGAAAACCTGCCGCCAGCATTAGCCGGGCCGTGAACGACCCGCCTGCGGGTCCCTACCCGCTGTCCTGCGGCCAACCGCCCTGACGGGCGGAAAAGCTTAGATGCTTTGGATATACCGAGTTTTCGGACAGGCTCTAAGGGATAGCCAGGCCGATCTACGCGGTAGCGAGCAAAGCCCGCGCCTGCTCGATATCTCGTGCCATCTGTTCTTTCAACGCGGTAAGGGAATCGAATTTTTGCTCCTTGCGCAGGCGACCTATAAATCTCAACTCCATTTCGCGTCCATAGATGTCCTCGTTGAAATCGAACAGATAGGTCTCGATCGCGCGGCCGGCGTTCGCGATGGTGGGTCGGTCCCCGATGCTGCAGGCGCCGCCGAGCTGCCGGCCATCGTCAAGTTTCGCCCAGACAGCGTAGATCCCATCGGCCGGCACGACCTGCCGGTCCGTCCGTTCTAAATTCGCCGTGGGATAGCCCAGCGTATGCCCCAGCTTCTGCCCCTCCACCACCCGGCCGGCCAGCCAGAAGGGATGTCCCAGGACCCGCCCCGCCTCGGCGACATTGCCGGCGTGCAGCAACGTCCGCGCGCGCGTGCTGCTGGCCGGGGCGCCGTCCACCATGACCGGCTCCAGCGCATGCACGGTGAAATTGAAGTCGTCCTGCACGCTCTGCAGATAGAACGCATTCCCCGCGCGGCCCTTACCGAAGCCGAAGGTCGTGCCGACGACGATGGACTCGGCGCCTAGCTTCCCTTTGAGAACGTCACGTACGAAGGTTTCCGGGGACTGCTCGGAAAAGGCTTTATCGAAATGGGCGACGATCAGGCCATCTACCCCCAGATCGGCGATCAGGCGATTGCGCTGGGCGGGCGTGGTGATCAGCTCGGGAGCACGCTCGGGCGCAAGCAGCTCGACGGGGTGACGGTCGAAGGTGAAGACGAGGGCCGGGCGCCCGTAGACACGGGCATCCTGGATAGCCCGGCGAATGATGGCCTGATGGCCGACGTGAACACCGTCGAACGTCCCAACGGCCACCGTGGAGCGCGGGAACGACGTCTCGATCGACTCCAAACCCTCATACAGTTTCATGACGCCGTAAATACCTTCATGGGTCGTAACTGCCCAGCCTGGACGCGCGCCACGGCGCAGACTGTTCCCTCAGAATCGAGGATCGCCACCGGCGTCTCCGCCGAGGCAGGCGGCCAGCGGCGCAGGCTCTCTTTCGGCAGGTCCGCCAGACGCACGAACTGACCGTGCCGGATCCGGGCTACTTCATCGGCGCTTAGCTTCACCTGCGGCCAGGAAGAGAGGGCTTCCGCGAGCGGCAGCACGACCTCCGCAAGCGTTCCAGCCTCCGCGCTCTCCCGAATCTCCTCCAGCGTATGTGCCCGGCTCAGCGTGAAAGGACCGTCCGGGTCGCCGACCCAGGTCCGCCGCAGAGAGCGCATCATGCCGCCGGTCCCGGCCGCCGCGCCAAGATCGGCCGCCAGAGTACGAATGTAGGTCCCGCTGGAGCAGGTGACTTCCAGCGCCGCGACCGGATGCGTTCCCGGCGTGAAGCCCAGCAGGTCCAGGCGCTCGATCTGCACCGGTCGCGGCGTCCTCTCCACGGTGACTCCGGCGCGCGCCAGCTCGTAGAGCCGCTTGCCCTCATGATGACGCGCCGAGACCATCGGCGGGATCTGTTCTATTGTACCCTGGAAGCGCGGCAGGAGGGCGCGAAGTTCTGTTTGGGAGAGATGGGATGCGTCTCGCTCGGCGAGGACCGTTCCGGTGGCGTCCTGCGTGTCGGTCTCCACGCCGAAGACGACTTCCGTGACATAGTTCTTGCGGGAGGCGCTCAGATATTCGGCCAGCCGGGTGGCCTGGTTCAGGCAGAGCACGAGCACCCCGGTCGCCATCGGATCGAGGGTACCCGTGTGTCCCACCTGCTTGGTGTGGAAGAGGCGGCGCGCAGCCTCCACGACATCGTGCGAGGTCCTGCCCGCCGGTTTATCCACGACGACTAATCCATCCATTTTGGGAGTCAGGTAAGCTGCCGCTGCATTTCCGCGAGGACGATCTTCTCGGCTTCCGCCAGCGGCGCATCGAGGGAGCAGCCTGCAGCCAGCTTGTGGCCGCCGCCGTCAAAGGCGGCGGCGACCTTGCTCACGTCTACGCCATCTCGCGACCGCAGACTGATGCGGATCTTGCGGCCGGGAACTTCTCGAAAGAGAATGCCGACCTGCGCTCCCTTGACCGAGCGCACGTGGCTGACGATCCCTTCCGTCTCGGCATCGTCGGCGTGGAGCTCTTCATAGTCTGCCGCCGTCACGTGCGCCCAGGCGATGCGGCCGTCCGGAGAGGTCTGCAGCGAGGCGAGGGCGCGGCCCAGCAGTTTCAGGCTGGCGAACGAGCGGTTCTCGAAGACCAGCTCGGCGATCTCTGCAGGCTGCGCGCCGAGCCGCTGTAGGCGCGCGGCCAGATCGAAGGTGTGAGGCGTGACGTTGAGGAAGCGGAACGAGCCGGTGTCCGTAATGATACCGGCCATCAGACAGTCCGCCACGTTCCGATCGGCCAGCGGGCGGCCAACCGCCACCGAAAGGGCGCGGATCACTTTCCAGACCAGCTCCGCCGTCGCCGCTGCCGTCGCGTCGATGATCTGGATGTCTCCGAAGACTCCTTCGGTGGCATGGTGGTCGATATCGACCACCTGCGGAGCGGACTCCACGATGGCCATCACCTTCTTGCCGACGCGGTCCATAGCGCCCGAATCGCAGACGACGGCCAGGTCGAAACCGCGCTGTGCGGTCTCCTGCTGGACCCAATCTGTGCCGGGCATCCAGCGGTAGATGTCCGGCACGCCGTCTGCCGAGAGCGGCGTCGCCTCTTTGCCGAGCGCCCGCAGCACGTGGGTCAGGGCAAGAATGCTGCCCAGCGCATCCCCATCGGGATTGACGTGACAGGCCAGCACGATCCGCTCCGCCGTACACAGCGCGCCGACCGCCTCCTTAATCTGTTTTTTCATGCCCCTCGCGACCTTCTGCCGGAGACGTTCCGGGCGCTCCCGCGGGCAGGGAGGTCACGCCGTCCTCTCCATGCGGCTGCAGATCGCCTTCGATGGAGTGCAGCAGCTCGAAGATCCGCTGGCCGCGCTCGATCCCCTCGTCAAAGCGGAACTCGATCTCCGGAGCCACCCGCAGATGCGCCCGCCGGGCAAACTCGCCGCGCAGCAGGCCCACGGCGCTGTTGAGCGCATTAAGGCTCTGCTTGCGCGCCTCCTCGTCTCCCAGGACGCTGACATAAACCTTGGCATGGCGCAGATCGCGCGAAATCTCCGCGTCTGTGACCGTCACAAAACCCAGACGCGGGTCTTTCAGTTGCCGCTGGATCATGTCGCTCAATTCCTGGACCAACTGTGCCTGTACCTTCTCTTGTCGAACGCTCATGCGCGTTTCTCTTTCTAGCAGTTGCTAGTTGTTAGTTTCTAGTTGCTGGTGGATTGTCGCCTATTGCCGGCGTGGGAGGCTTTCCAGAAGCCTCTCCTCATCTCGTAACTAGAAACTAACAACTAGCAACTGCTTTTACAGCATCTCCATCGCGACTTCGCCGACGTCGACCGCCGGATTGCTCTCGATGGTATCCAGGACCTTGTCCAGCACCCGGTTGACGTGCTGGCGGTCGTTGGCTACGCAGGCAATGCCGATGGTGGCGCGCCGCCAGCGGTCTAAGTCGTCCACCTCTGCGATGGAGATATTGAATTTTTGCCGTGTCGTCTCTATCAGGCTCTTGACGATCTGACGTTTATCCTTCAGCGATTCCGTATCGTGCAGATGCAGCACGATGATAAGGGTCCCGATATGCATGGTCGTGGTTAGCGTCTCGCCGGTCAGACGGCAGAGGGAAGCCCGAAGGTTCCCCTCCAGCCGCATCATCAGCGCTCGATCTGACGCATCTCAAAGCATTCCAGGACATCGCCGACCTGATAGTCGTTCCAGTCCTGGATGGTAAGGCCGCACTCGAAGCCCTGGGCCATCTCCCGGACGTCCTCCTTGACGTGGCGCAGCGAGTCGATACGGCCGGTAAAGAGCACGTCTCGTCCTCGGCGCACCCGCGCCTGGGCGCCGCGCACGATCTTGCCCTCGGTGACGTAGCAGCCGGCGATGAAAACCCCACGCGGCGTTTTGAACACCTGGCGCACTTCGGCTTTGCCCAGGGCTACCTCCTCGTAGATCGGGGTCAGCATGCCCTTTAGCGCCCGGTGGACATCCTCGACGAGGTCGTAGATGATGTTATAGGTGCGCACATCCACGCCGTCACGCTCTGCCGCGCGTTGCGCGGCGGCATCCGCCCGGACGTTGAAGCCGATCACGATGGCATCGGTGGCCTCCGCCAGGAGGATGTCCGACTCGTTGATATTGCCCACGCCGCTATGCTTGACGCTGATGCGGATCTCCTCTTCGCCCTTATTCTGATCCAGCTTCTCCAACTGGTTGAGCACAGCTTCCACGCTGCCCTGAACGTCGCCCTTGACGATCAGGTTCATGTCCTTGATCTGCCCCTCCTGGGCGCGGGCGTACAGATCGGCCAGGGTGACGCGGGGCGCGCCGCTCAGGCGGGCCTGGCGCTCCTTCTGCTGGAGTTTTTCGGCGGTCTGGCGGGCCTCCTTCTCGTTATGGACGGAACGCACCTCGTCGCCGGCGTTGGGCGCGGCATTCAGTCCGATCACCTCGACCGGCGTCGCAGGCGTGGCTTTCTGCAGGCGCTCGCCGCGATCGTTGGTCATGGCGCGCACCTTGCCGTAGGCCACTCCGGCGACGATGCTGTCGCTGATACGCAGCGTGCCTTCCTGGACCAGAACGGTCGCGACGGGACCTCGGCCCGGCTCGACTTTGGCCTCCACGATCGTTCCCGTGGCGTGCCCGCTCGCGTCGGCCTTCAGGTCCAGGATGTCGGCGACCAGCAGGATGTACTCCAGCAGGTCGCTGACCCCGTCGCCGGTCTTGGCCGAGACCGGCACGGCGATCACGTCACCGCCGTACTCCTCGACGACCAGGTTGTGCTCGGTGAGCTGCTGCTTGATCTTGTCCGGATTGGCATCCGGCTTGTCGATCTTGTTGATAGCCACGATAATGGGCACGTTGGCGGCCTGCGCGTGGTTGATCGCCTCGACCGTCTGCGGCATGATGCCGTCGTCGGCAGCCACCACCAGGATGACGATGTCGGTGACCTGGGCGCCACGGGCGCGCATGGCGGTGAACGCTTCGTGGCCCGGCGTGTCGAGGAAGGTGATCTTGCGCTTCTCGTTGTTGTGCTCGATCTCGACCTGGTACGCGCCGATATGCTGGGTGATGCCGCCGAACTCGCCCTCGACGACGTTGGTATGACGGATCTTGTCCAGCAGAGTCGTCTTGCCGTGATCGACGTGACCCATGATCGTCACGACGGGCGGTCGGGCCTGAGCGGCGCCACTCGGCGCTTTATGCTTGGGCGCCGCCATAGTCGCGACCGGCTTTGGCTCCGTCTTGAACGTCAGCCCGTAGCCGTACGCGGCGGCCAGCCGCTCCGCCGTGGCGCGCGGCAGCTTCTGGTTGATTGCCACCAACTCCCCCATCTCGACCAGCTTCTTCTGCGCCTGATTGGGCGCTACGCCGATCGCCTGGGCGATGTCTTTGACGGTGGAATCGGCGGCCACTTCCGCGACCCTGGACGCTTTCGGGCCCTTGCCCAGCAGGTCGCGGACCGTATTGGCCGTATCGCTATCGATAACGGTGCTGGGACCGTTGACGGCAACGCCGAGGTCCTTCAACGCCGTCACCAGCTCGGCATTGGTCATCTTGAGCTCTCTAGCAAGCTCATATAAGGTCATATACTCTCCTCTTCATTCTGAAGGCCCGCCCGAAAATCATCGCCGGGCCTTGAAAGACCCGTCTATGGGTCCTTCGGCATGCGAAGCGAGCGGCGCCTGCCTCGCGAAGAACCGTCCTGCGGACGGAAAAGCGAAGCTCAGGCTGCTCCTTCTGGGACTTGCGCACTGAGCTGTGTGAACAGCTCTTCCGGAATGGCGGCCAGTTTTAGCGAGCGCTCCAGCCGCTTCTGCTTGCGCGCCAGGGCGATGCAGGCTGGATTGGCGCAGACGTAGGCGCCTCGTCCCGATAGCTTGCCGCGCGGGTCGTAGCAGACGGAGCCATCCGTCTGGCGCACCACGCGCAGCAGGTCGCGCTTCTCATCGGTGGCGCGGCAGGCGACACAGGTGCGCGTCGGTATGTGTTTTGGTTTGGTCATCGGTGCTCGTCCGGGAAAGACGCGGTGGACGACGGGAGGAGAGGAGAGGGAAGCGACGGCGCAGAAGAAAAGCGGCATAAAGCCGAACGGCGCGGGGAAAGGCGCCGCGGCTGCCAGAGGCGCTCGCCGCGAACACAGGGCGCGCAAAACGCGCCTTCGTTCGAGTCGCCTAGATCATGGCCGCACTCCCCTTGCCCGGCTCCGCAGGTCGCGATCCCGCCAGGTCCTCATCGTCGTTCCAACCGTAGTGTCTCCCGTAAGCTCCGGCAGGCTAGTGCTTGCCGGAGCCAGCTTCTTTTGTACGGGCGCGTTCATGATCGCACGCCCGTCTCTTCCGTAGTCGCCGCATCCTCTTCCGGATTGCGGGTGTCGTGGTCGTCCTCCGGGGTCTCCGCCTCCGCCAGATGACCGTTACTGTCGGCGGCCTGGGGAGCGCCGATGACGATGGGGGCTTCCTCTTCCGAGGCCGGCACATGCGGCTCGCCGATGGTTACCGGCTCGGCGTCTTCCCCGTGTGGCTCCTCGGCGCCCTTCTCGGTCATCGCCATCAGGGCCGCGCGGGCCACCTGCGCCTCGCTACGGATGTCGATGCGCCAGCCGGTCAGGCGCGCGGCCAGGCGCACGTTCTGGCCCGCCTTGCCGATCGCCAGGGACAACTGGTTGTCCGGAACCACCACGAAGGCGCTCTTGGCCTCCTCATTGAGCGTGACCTTGACCGCCTTGGCCGGCGAAAGCGCCTCGGCGATGAAGATGGAGGTGTCCGCATTCCAGCGCACGATGTCGATCTTCTCGTCGTACAGCTCGTTGACGACCGCCTGGACGCGGCTGCCGCGATGGCCCACGCAGGCGCCGACCGGGTCCACCTTCTCGTCGCGGCTCATCACGGCGATCTTGGAGCGGGCGCCCGGCTCGCGGGCGACGTTCTTGATGGTGACGATGCCGTCGGCGATCTCCGGGACTTCCAGCTCGAACAGGCGCCGGATCAGGCTCGGATGCGAGCGCGACACGATCACCTGCGGTCCCCGCGCGGCGTCCCGCACTTCCAGGATATAGACCTTGATGCGGTCATTGAAGCGATAAGGCTCGGTCTCGACCTGCTCCTGCACGGGCAGCAGGGCGTCCAGCTTGCCCAGGTTAATAATAACGTTGCGGCCCTCCCGGCGCTGGACCGTGCCGGTGACGACCTCGCCGACGCGCTCATTGAACTCGTCGAAAATCTTCTTGCGCTCGGCCTCGCGGATGCGCTGCACGACCACCTGCTTGGCGGTCTGCGCGGCGATGCGGCCGAAATGGCCCATGCTCACGTCCATCGCGAGGGTCTCGCCCAGCATGGCTTCGGGATTGATCTTGCGCGCCTCCTCAAGACTGATCTCCAGCGCGCTGTCGGTCACCTCCTCCACGATGGTCTTCTCGCAGAAGACGCGAAAAGGCGAGGCCGCCGACTTGTTCGAGTCGATCCTGACCTTGATCTCACCGTCGATGGCATTATTGCGCTTATAGGCGGTCGCCAGAGCCGACTCGACCGTCTCGATCAGCGTATCGAGCGGAATATCCTTTTCTTTGGCGATCTGCTGCAGCGCCTCGATGAATTCACCGTTCATAGTCGCCTATATCTTCCAGTTGACCCTATAAGACAAAAGAGTGGGCGGCGACCCACTCTTCGCGGTTGGGCGTGATGTAACTGTGCTAAAGTATAGCACAATGACATTAAAAAAGCAAGGGTGGCGCACGGGACTATGCCCGCCCGCCAGGCAGGAAAAACTTCAGCAAGCGGACCGGGGAGGTGGTATAATTCAGATAAGGTGCAGAGAGAGGACCACAACGAGGCTTCGGTCGCCTGGGAAGGCGTCGGGCATCGCTTCGGAGCGCGCAGCGTTTTCTCGGACGTGTGCGCGCAGGTCGAGGCGGGCCAGGTCTGCGTCGTGACCGGCCCGAACGGATCGGGCAAGAGCACGCTGCTGCGCATCACGGCGGGCCTGCTGCAGCCTTCGGCGGGCGCGGCGCGGATCAGCGTGAATGGTCAGCCGCTGGATGCCGTGGCGCGGCGACCTCATCTGGGTTACGTGGCGCCGGATCTGACCCTCTACCGGGAGCTGACCGGCGCGGAGAATCTGCAGTTTTTCGCCCGGCTGCGCGGCATGACGCTCTCCCGCGACGACCTGATCGCGCGGCTTTCTGCCGTGGGGCTTCGCGGGCGTGGGCGCGATCTGGTGAGCGCCTATTCGTCGGGCATGCGGCAGCGGCTAAAGTACGCCTTTGCCTTGCTCGATCAGCCGTCGATCCTTCTCCTGGACGAGCCGACGGCGAATCTGGACGTGGACGGAGCGGCTATGGTCGAGCAGGTGATCGCCGCCCAGCGCCGCCGGGCCGGCGGTGGGGTGACCATCATCGCGACGAACGAGCCGCGTGAGGTGGAATGGGGCGAGTTGCGGATACGGCTGGAGCCGGGCCGGTAAGCGCGCAGGCCGGCGTCGTCACTTCTTCGCGGCCGGCATGGCTTTCGGAGGCGGCGGCGCTCTTTGCCAAAGACCTGCGCGCGGAGATGCGCACGAAGGTGGCGATCAGCGCCATCGGCGTCTTCACCCTTTCGGCGCTGCTGCTCTTAGGTCTGGCGACCGCGGCGCTGAAGGAAGCCCAGATTCCTATTCCAGACACCGATCTCACGCGTCCAGCCTGGGACCCGGCCGGCAAAATGGCGCTCTTGTGGGTGCTGCTCTGCTTCGCGGCCTTCACCGGCCTGGCGCACTCTTTCGTGCATGAAGAGGAGACCGGCACCTCCCTGGCGTTGCGGCTCTCCATGCCGGCAGGCGCGGTCTATGCGGGCAAGCTGGCCTTCAACCTGGCGCTGATTTTCGCGGTGGCCCTGGTGGCGACACCGCTTTATATGCTGATCACGGGAATGCCGCTGGGGCCGCCCCTCGTATTCCTGTTAGTGATGATCGGCGGCTGCACCGGTCTGGCCGGCGCGGCGACCATCGTGGCGGCGCTGGCGGCGAAAGCGCGCGGGACCGGCGCGCTCTACAGCGCCCTGGGCCTGCCGATTCTCTTTGTATTCCTGGCGCTGCTGCTCAATGCCGCCAAGACCGTTTACGCCGGTCCGCAGCCGGCCCTGGACGTGGTCAAAGCCGTCGGCGGGCTGTTCAGCTACGGCATCCTGCTGATCACCGTCTCGGCCCTGACGTTCGGATTTATCTGGGAAGACTGAGCCTATGACGACCGCGCAGACACAACCGCCTCCGACGGCTTCGCCGCCGCCTTCCGCGCCCGAGCCGCCCGCCGGCATTCAGGGCGCCGCCTGGAAATGGGGCGTCGGGCTGCTGATGTGTTACGTGATCTACGGCGCGTTCTTCATCGCCCGCAACGCCGTCGGCTTCGTCGGCGACTCGGCCCGCATCATCTTCTTCCACGTTCCCTGCGCGGTGCTCTCGTCCATCGCCTACTTCGTGGCCGCCGCCTACGCCGGTCTCTATCTGTTCTCTTCCCATCCCGAAAAGCGATTCAATCTGGAACTGGATGCAAAATCGGCCGCCGCCATGGAACTGGGCTTTCTGTTCTGCATCCTGGCTACCATCACCGGCAGCCTCTTCGCCGGAATGCAGTGGGGCACTTTTTGGAACTGGGACCCGCGCGAGATTTCCATCGTCGGGATGCTGCTCCTGTACGCCGCCTACCTGGTGCTGCGCTCGGCCGGAGGTGAACAACCGGATAAGCGGGCCCGTCTAACCACGGTGTACATCCTCATCACCCTGATCCCAACCGTCTTTCTGGTCTGGGTGGTGCCGCGTATTCAAGCCCTGCAGAGCCTGCATCCCACGAGCGTGCTGGCCAATCCCAAAAACACCAGCGCCGCCTATAAGGAGGTCCTGTATCCTTCTTTCCTGGCGTTCATCCTCCTGTTCGTGTGGCTGTTTCAGTTGCGCTTCCGGCTGTACAAGCTGGGAGCAAAGGATCGCTCGCGATGACCCGTGATCTCTACTTTGTGATGGCTGTCCCGCTGATCATCTGGCTGGGCATCTTTTTCTACCTGCTGACCATCGATCGTTCCCTGCGCCGCCTGGAGCGCAGCGAGAAGGGACAGGACGACCTGTGAAAAAAGCGTATCTGATTGCGCTGTTGATTATCATCGTCGCCGCCGGATTCACCCTATGGGCCTTCAGCAGCGCCATGACGCCCTACGTCGACATCCGCACGGCCCGCCAGATGGGCAGTAACGTGCAGGTGCGCGGCAAGATCCTCCACAACACCGTCGCCTACGACATGCGGCAGAACGTGCTGCGCTTCCAACTGGAAGATAAGAACAAAGACCGGATCGAGGTGGTCTACCACGGCGCCAAGCCGGACGCCTTCGATACGGCCCCCGAGACCGCCGCCGAAGGGTACGTGCAGCGGGACGCTTCGGGACAGACAGTGTTCGAGTCGGACAAGATGGCGATCAAATGCCCTTCCAAATACGATGACAGCAAGACGCCTGTTAAACCGGCGGGAATGAAAGGTTAGCGTATGTATTCTGCAGGTCACGCAGGCGTCGTTCTGCTCTGGATCGGCCTGGTCAGCGCGATTGTGACGATGGCCGGGTACGGTCTCGCGCTGGCCCGCCCCCGATGCCGCAAGACGCTCTGGGCCTCACGCATAGCCTATCTGGTGACCGCCGCGAGCGTGCTGGGAACCTTCGGCGTGTTGGCCGCGCTCATCTACACGCGCCAGTACCAGTACCACTACGTCTTCGAGCACACGGGCAACGATCTGCATGGATGGTTCCGGCTGGCAGCCACCTGGGCGGGGCAGGAAGGCAGCTTCCTCCTGTGGGCTTCCTGGACCTCGATCATCGGAATCATGGTCTTTTCCAGGGCGGGCAAGTACGAGGCGCGGGTTATGCCCTTCTATACCTCGATCCTGGCCTTCCTGTGCGCGATCCTCATCAAGCAGACTCCGTTCGATCCGCTTCCCTCCGCCGCCATTGCCGCGCTCGGCGTCCATCCCGGTGACGGCGAAGGTCTCAACCCGTCCCTGGTCAACTACTGGATGACGATCCACCCGCCGACGATCTTTTTCGGCTTCTCGTCGCTGGCGGTCCCCTTCTGCTATTCGATCGCCGCGCTGATCTGGAAGGACTACGAGAACTGGACGCCGCGCGTGATGCCCTACGCCCTGCTTTCCTGCGGGGTGCTGGGCATCGGGCTGTTCATGGGCGGCTACTGGGCCTATGAGACGCTGGGCTGGCACGGCTTCTGGGCGTGGGACCCGGTCGAGAACGCCTCCTTCTTCCCCTGGCTGGCGATCACGGCGCTGGTGCATGGGCTGGTGGTGCAGAAGAGCCGGGGCGGCATGGCGCGCACGAACACATTTTTGGGCCTGCTCGCCTTCTGGCTGTTTCTATTGGGCACGTTTCTGACGCGCTCCGGCGCGCTGGCCAGCAAGGACGAGAACGGCCAACTGCTTTCGGTCCACGCCTTCGACGACATCGGCAAGAGCGCGCTGTGGCTGATGGCGACGATGCTGATCGTCTACGGTGGAGGGGCTTTGCTCTTATGGCTGGCGCGCGTGTGGAAGATGCCGCGCCGCTCGGCGATGGGCGACACCCTGGTCTCCCGCGACTTCGCCCTGTTCCTGGCGGTGCTCCTGATGCTGCTCTCCTGCGCCGTCGTGACGCTGGGAGCGACCTGGCCGCTGACGCTGAGCCTGCTGCATCGCCCGCCGTCCGCGCCCAAGCCACTCTTCTACAATAAGACGATCATGCCGCTGGCCATGCTCATGGCCCTGGTGATGGGCTGCGTGCCCTGGCTGGCCTGGCGTAAGACGAACCCGGAGACTTTCCTGCGCAAATTGCTCATCCCCTGGTTTGCCATGATCGTCTTCGGCTTCCTCATGCTGATCTGGGTCCTGGGCGCGGAGCGTTCGCTCCATCAGCTCGTCTCGCCGGACACCGAGGTGCAGATGCAGACGATGCACGCCTGGATCAGCCCTTCCCTGCAGCGCGTTTCTGTCATCACGCTGGCCTCGCTGGGTTTCCTGGCAGCCATCTCCAATGCCATGCTGGCGTATCGGGTCTTTAAGGCCCGCAAGCCGTTCTCGGCGGGCGGATGGCTGGCGCACGTAGGCATGGGCCTACTGGTCATCGGCATCATCGTCTCCAACACCTACGAGCGCACCGAGCGCCTCGTTCTCACCGAGGGCGAGCAGCCGGTCCAGGCGTTCGGTTATAAGTTCGCTTTCGAGAAGATGACCGGGACACCGCTCTCTACATGGCCGGACCATCCCGACTACGATCAGCACAACGCCGTCGAAATCCGCGTTACGCCGCCGAACGGAGAGAGCAGCGGCTCCTCGGACGGCTCGAAGACCTTCTTGATCCATCCCCGATGGTTCGTCTACAACCTGCATACCGCCAGCAGCGAGCAGGATCTGCAGCGGATGAGCTGGCCGGACATCCAAAAATCCGTGGGCCATGATCTCTACGTCAGCCTGGCCAGCGACGCGCAGTACGAATGGCCGACGGATGATCCCCATCAGGAGCAGCCGGGCATCACCTTAATGCCAAAGGAGATACGGCGTCTTGGCTCGGACTATGCCATCGAATACATCGGTCCCAAAGGAGAGCCGGGCCGCTATATGGCCGTGCAGCTGGGACTGGCAACGCGCGACGGTAAGGTCCTCGGATTACAGCCGGGTATCCTGATCGATCATGGAATGATGCCCGTCGATGTGGCGATCCCTCAACTGATGAAAGAATCCGGCCAGCCCGCCGTCATCTATCTGGACCGCCTGGATGCCGCTACGAAGGCGGCGACACTGCGCATCAATCTGCCGGGTTTTTCCGGTCGCTGGGCCGTGCCGCTGGAGGTGACCTACAAGCCCTGGATCAATCTGGTCTGGCTGGGAGTTCTGATCGCTGTCGGGGGCGTGTTCCTGGCAATGATACGCCGTATCGGCGAGGCCCGCCGACTAGGAGAGACCGCCGATATTCCGGCCGGGTCCGCCGCTGCTCCCCTGGAAACCTGGGAGACTCCTACCGATGGCGAGCCGGTCGCGGTCGTATCCAGCCCGCCAATCGCTGCGCCGGCCAACAATCGGAGCAAGAACGGCCACAAGTCCAACGGACAAGGCACCCACCGCAAAGGTAAATCAGGTACGCGGCGTTAACCTCACCCCTAAACCATCACGGGGTTCCTGTCACCACGGGCCTTACGGCCCTGCCTTTCCTTCGTAAGGAGAGGGAAAGAACCTCACCCCCTGACCCCCTCTCCTTACGAAGGAGAGGGGGGAACCGCCGGTAGGCTGATTGCGTCCGGAGGACGCCTGTTTTTAATGCCGGGTCGTTTATCGGCCCGGCAAAAGATTCGGAGGTCAGGCTATGCCCGCGAAGCTGCGCATTACGGATGTCGAGCGGATCGTCGTCAATGTGCCCTTCACCCCGCGCTGCCAGGAATGGAACGCCCGCGAGGTCTGGCAGTGGCGAATCAGCGAGGTGCTCCGTGTCACGACGGATGCGCCGGACTTGGTGGGCTATGGCGAGACGATTCTGCACTACACCTGGGGCCGCGTGTCCGACGCGGCGATCGAGCGCGTCAAAGGCGGTAATCCGGCCGACTTCCTGGGCGACGATTCGCTGGGCGCCGGCCTGCAGATGGCGCTCTACGACCTGGCCGGCAAGGCGCTGGGCGTGCCGGTGTACCGACTGTTCAACTTGCCGCGCGTGCGGGAGTGGTGCCCGATCTCCTGGTGGAACATCGACATGCCGCCCGAAGCCTTCGCCGAGGAGGCCAAAGAGGCGCTGGAGAAGGGCTACACCTCCTACAAGATCAAAGCCCGGCCCTGGTGGGACATCTATGCGCAGGTGGACGCCATCAGCGCCGTAACCCCACCCCACTTTCACCTGGACATCGACTGGAACACTATGCTCCTGAACGCCGGCAACGCCACTACGGTGCTGACCGAGTTGGACAAACAGGAGCGGGTCGCCATCTACGAGTCGCCGATCATGCAGCGGGACGTGGAGGGCCAGCGCCTGCTGCGCCAGAAGACCACGCGGCCCATCGCCCTGCACTTCGGCGATCCGCCGTTTCCCACCGTGGTACGCGATCAGGTCTGCGACGGGTTCGTGGTCGGCGGGGGCGTGGCGAGCGTGCTGCGCCAGGGGATGTTAGCCGCCGCCTTCGAGAAGCCGTTCTGGCTGCAGATGGTCGGCACCGGTTTCACCACGGCTCTCTCTCTGCATCTGGGCGCGGTCCTTCCCTTCGCGCAGTGGCCCTCCGTCAACTGTCTGAACAACTACGCCGACGATCTTCTGGCATCCCCGCTGACCATCTCCGGCGGCTACGCAAAAGTGCCGGACGGCTCAGGTCTGGGCATCGAGATCGACGAGGCGGCCCTGACCCACTACAAGATGGAGCCGCCCTACGAGCTGCCCAGGCCGCGCCTGCTGCTCTCCGTCGTCTGGCCGGGCGGCCGGGTAGTCCACTATACCAGCATGATCCCGCAATGCTGGACCGATTTCCTGGCCGGCAACCAGCCGGTCCAGGAGCGTGGCGCCCGCATGGAGGTCCGGCCCGACGACGGCTCGAAAGAGTGGGCGGATCTCTACGCGCGTGCCGAGCGCGCGCCCGTTCGCGACCGGCGGCTCCCCTGACCCCCTCTCCAATCGCCGCGTTCGTCTTGAGAAACTCAAAAGAGATCGCATTGGGACCAGGGATCGGCATCGGGCCGGCGCGATTTCGTCCAAAACTTCGATTTCAAGAGAGTCTCCTTAATGGGTCTCCTCGTTCTCATATGCCGCCGCGCTTTTGGTGAAAATGGAGGGCAGGAACCGAATAGACCCGCGCCGAATTGCATGGCGGTCACCGACCTCATACCACTGACCCGAACCTCCGCACCCTCGCAATAGAAAGGAATCTCCATGCGTACTTTCCTGGCTTTTCTTGGCGTTCTGATCTTGGTACCCACGATGGCGCTCGCGCAGCAGCCTGCAAACTCCGCGCCGCCTGCCGTGACCCCGGATCCAGAAGTGGCCCGCTATCAGCGCGCGGAAGTAGGGACGCCCGCGCTCTCCCATAGCCAGAAGGTCGATCTCCTGCGGCGGCGGATCAAGCACGTTTTCATTCTTTACCAGGAGAACCGCTCCTTCGATCACTACTTCGGTACCTTTCCCGGCGCAGACGGTCTCTACTCCCAACCCGCCTCCGAAACGCCTGGCTTCGAGCAGCCGCTCCTCGATATGGACGGCAGCACCATCACGATCCATCCCTTCCGTATCGGCCCTGCCGAATATGCGGCCGATACCGCCGATGTGGACCACTCCCACGCGGCGATCGTTCGCAAGATGCATGTCGTGGACGGCGTGCCGCATATGGACCGTTATGCTCTGACCGAAGAGAGCAATTTCTTGAAGCCCGGCAGCAATCCTTCTCTGAAAGCCAAACAGCATGGCGAGCTCGCCATGGCCCACGTAGACGGCGACACGATCCCGTTTTTATGGCGCTACGCCAACCGATTTGTGCTGTGCGATCACATCTTCCAGTTGATGGTCGGCCCTTCCACTCCGGGCAATCTCTCCATCATCGGCGCGCAGACCGGCGTCACGCAGTGGATGCTGCATCCGGAGGACGCCTATACCGGCGATGGGGACGAGGGTCCTGGCGTGCCCGTTCTCAACGACCCGGACCCCTTCTGGGGATCGAAGCTCGATCCCACCCCGGCCGCCCAGAAACCGCCCTATAACCCGCGCGAGAAGAACACCGACGATATCGAGTTCAACCTGACCTACGCCACCCTGCCGCTCACGCTGGCGGGCAGGCGGCTGGGAGAGATCACGAAGGCCGATCGTGACCCCGACGACGATCTGGAAGACGTGGCCGATGACGTGGATGCGATCACCAGTTCCGGCAAAGCCACGATCCCCTGGGCCTGGTACGAGGAGGGATACGACCGCGAGCCGACCGATCCCAACGACGGCCCGACCGACGCAGCGGGTCTGCATGCCTCCTACATCACCCACCATAACGGCCCGCAGTATTTCGGCTACATCGCCAACAATCCGCAGATGAGCCGCTCCCTGCACGGCCTTCAAGACCTCTTCGACGCCCTCGATCATCACACGCTTCCGTCCCATGGAGTCTTTTATGTCAAAGGGGGATATCGTAACATCATGGGTCTGCTGCCGGCCGATCCGGACCCGGCGGCCCAGAAGCGGTTCCTGGGCGATGACGACCACCCCGGCTACTCGGACGCGCAGATCAGCGAGGCGCTGGTGGCGCAGACGGTCAACAAGATCGCGCGCAGCCCCTACTGGAAGGATTCGGCGATCATCATCACCTGGGACGATTCCGAAGGCGACTACGACCACGTGCCGCCGATCCTGCGCGACTTCGGTCCGGACGGCAGCCCGATCTCCGATGGCGCCCGCGTGCCGATGCTGATCCTCTCGCCCTATGCGAAAGTCCACGCCGTGATGCACGAGATCGGCGATCACGCCTCCGTGGTCAAGTTCATCGATACGCTCTTCGATCTGATACCACTTGCCGACCTGCCGGACGAGAGCCTGGCCGAGATGATCGGGGAATTGAACGGAATCCCTAATGCCGGGCCGTACGACGACGAGATGCCCGACGTCACGGACCTGCTGGCCGCCTTCGACGAGGCGCGCCTGTCCGGCGCGGCGCCCGCGCTGCCCGGCGCCTATGCCGAGATACCCGACGACCTGATTCACACTCTGCCGCAGAAGAACGGCATCGGCTGGCATTGGGTGGGCGTGGTCCCGACAGACTATCAGCTCGGCATTCCCAACGAGATTCCCGCCGACTTCGATCCACGGCCGTAGCCCCACTCCCTTGTAACAAAAAGTATGGGAATTTGCCTTACGGAGTCAGGAGCCGTCCACAAAAAATGATAGCCACCTGATATCGGACGGATACCAGGTGGCTATCGGATAGAGGAATGGAAAACCGGTGGGCCGCCTAATGCGAAAGCCCCCATGCCAGAGGCAAGTTGCCGATCGGTCGGGCGTGATGCCGCGCGGAAGGCCTGGTCTTCGTGTCCTGCTCCCGCATCAGTTGCTGCCTGGGAGAGGGAAAGGCATAGTACTCATCCGGAAGGCCGGAAAGTAAAATATGAGTCTTACCATTCCAGCCGTGGACCACCGTTGTGCGTACCTCCCAGCGGGATTGGTTGGTCTCGGCCAGCGCTTCGGGATTGTTGACCCTGGCGACGCCGAGGCCATAGAGACCGACATAGGCCAGCACGGCGCCGCGTAAGGCCCATTGCACAAACCGGGGCTTATAACGGCGCGCCCATTCCATGACCAGGATCGGTCCGAGAAGACAGACATACTTGGCGACAATAAAAGCCAGCAGGCCCTGATTCAAGTAATACTTGAAGAGCGGATTGGCCTCCTGAGCGTTCCCCTGGCGGATCCAGAGGACAGTGGTTACGAGATCGGCAGTGCCGATGGCAATAAGCACCCAGCTTTCTGGCGAAATCTTTATCTGCTTCATCTGCGTTTCGTCCTGCGGTACAGCGTCAAGATTGTTGGTCTTACTGGTGGACACTGACTGTCTGCGATATTCGGTTGCTCATTGGCGTTTTTCCATACCGACGGGCATAAATGGATTGTAAAAAGTAAAAAGTTTGCCGTTGCCAGGGAAAGGAGAGACTTAACCTCCGCAGGTGATTTTCCGAAAAATTCTTGTGGCAGGTGCAACTTGGCGATCGCTCAGGCTGTCAATCTCATCGGAACACACGATACCATATGGGCAAGAACAACGACGAACATTCACCTTGACTGCGTTGTCGAAAAGGAAGCCCTTAAAGGGAGAGGATGCTTATGGTTCACGTTCGATTCGAGGGCCGCTCCTACGATCTGACCGAGCAGCAGATCGATGTCCGGCAGGGCATGAGCGATACCGAGATCAAGGAGCGCCTGGCACAGCATTTTGAGGTAGCGCGCAACCGCTTCACCTCTTACGTGGTGGATCGCGCCCCGAGCGGCAACCTGATCGTTCGCCCGGAAGCGGTTTACGGTTAATAGAGTCGGGCCGTAAACGACCCGTCTCGCGGGCGGCACAGCCGCCGACCGCCCTCATGGGCGGAAAAGCAAGAACAGACATTTTCTGCTCCGCGCCCTGACGCAAGAAGCGTACACACGATCCCATCGAAGGGGGATGTTGCAGGTTCGAATCCTGCCAGGCCGATCTATCGGCCTGTAGCTCAACGGCAGAGCGCCCAGTGAAACCGCTTTTCGAACTTGCGCGGAGCAGGAAATTAGGATCTGACCTAAAACTTTATCGGCCTCGCGCCCCGACGGGAAAAGCGTACATACTCGTCCAATGGTAGGACACTTGGTCGTTAACCAAGAGGCTGCGGCTTCGAAACCCGCGTATGAACACACCGCTTTTCCAACTTGCGCGAGGCCTACTCTATTGCATTCGCCGCGCCCAGACAGCTAGAGGGCTTACATTCCTCCAAGGATAGGGTACGCATTTAGGAGATGCGTTGCAAGCCGGGCCCTGAAACAGCCGGTATCTCAAGCACTCTCGACTTGCGCGGCGAATGCTCTTTTTGTGCGTGCTGCTTTTTGGAAAGGAGGGAGGCGATCATGCGAATCCCTTTTCTGCGTCTACCGGGTCGTGGCCGTGCGGAAAGCCCGCACACTGTTGGGGAAAGGAGAGAGACGGCTATGCGAATAGATGAGCGGGACCTGCGTCTGGAAATTTTGAACAGCCTTCTCACCACCCCGCACCGCGAGCTGGAGAAGGTGGCGGAAGTCCACCGGCAGATGAGCGGCCGGGACCCGCTGTTCTACGGTCACCTGGCCGTCTGGTATCAGCGCAACGGCGACGTGCGCGACCATAAGGAAGTGTTCATCGGCAACCTGCTGGTCAGCGATGTGCCGGAGCACCGGGAGGCGGGCTTCATGCTGCTGCAGGAGCTTCCTCCTTACCAGGTAATGCGCGTGGTGGACTTCATGAAGCGGAATCTGGGCAAGGCGCCGCGCTCGGCGCGCACGGCGGTCGCCCGCTACCTGCGCGAGCGGGAGAAGAACCCGGCGTTCTTCGACCGCGCGGCCCTCAGAAACCGCAAGGCGATGAAGCATCTCTATGCGACCCTGCACATCAAGCCGGGCGAGCGCGCCGACCGGGTGCTCTTCAAGGAAGCGCCTCCGGAGGACAGCGTGGTCTTCGCGCTGAAGATGCTCGCGAAGGCGGAAACGCCGGTGGAGCAGGCGCAGATCATCGTCGAGCACGCTATCCCATATACGGTCGCCATCGGCGCGATCCGGCAGGTGACGCCGACGGTGCTGGTCGCGCTGATCGACGCCATGACGCCGCAGGAGGTCATCAACCACCTGAAGGCGCTCCAGGCGCGGGGCGCGATGAGCCATCCGGAGGTGAAGGCGCTGATCGAGTCCAAGCTGGAAGCGGCGAAGACCGATGCGCGCGTCTCGGCCTTCAAGGCGCGCGTGGCCTCCGACGCGGCGGAGCTGGATGCGGAAACCGCCGCGCAACTGGAGCGGATCACCGACGAGCAGGTCAAGCGGCGCGGCCGCATCACCCGCACGACGGCGCTGCTGGTGGACAAGTCCGGCTCGATGCAGAACGCGATCGAGCTGGGCAAGCGGATCGCCGCGCTGATCTCCGGTATCGCCGACGAGCGCCTGATCGTCTACGCCTTCGACACCCTGCCGTATCCGGTCGAGGCGCAGGGTTCGGATCTGGCCGACTGGGAGCGCGCGTTCCAGCTCATCAAGGCCGGGGGCGGCACGAGCATCGGCTGCCCTCTGGAAGCGATGCGCCGGAAGAAGCAGGTCGTGGAGCAGGTGATCATCGTCACGGACGAGGGCGAGAACACCGCGCCCTACTTTGCGCAGGTCTATGAGACCTACCGCCAGGAACTGCACGTGGCGCCGGAGGTGCTCATCGTCAAGGTGAACCGGGCGAGCGGCGCGCTGGAGCACTCGCTGCGGGCCAAGCAGTTGCCGGTAGACACCTTCACTTTCGAGGGCGACTACTACGCGCTGCCGAACCTGGTGCCGCTGCTTACCCGCCCATCGCGGCTCGATCTCCTATTGGAGATCCTGGAGACCCCGCTGCCCGTCCGCCCGGACCGGGCGGCGTAGGCCCCACCCCCTATCCCCCTCCCTGATTCGCTCGCTACGCTCGCAGGGAGGGGGAACACGACTGCAATGTATAGCCCGCGAAGGCGGGCAGAGGCGCAGCCGAGGGGTGGCAGAACGGCACTGAAGTGCCGCTCTCTTCCGCCTGGAGGGCAACGGGTAGGGTCCCGTGGGCCGAAGGATCCATAGACGGGTCGTTTACGGCCCGGCAAAAACGGACTGGCGAAACCTAGAGAAGTACGATGACCAACATCCGGCAACTGCTCGAAAAGATGGCTGCGGAAGAGGCGGCGTTTCGCGAGACGAAGTTCCTGGCGCCGTGCGTGCGCGGCGGAAAGGTGCGCGCGAAGGTGGCCGGATTGATCCAGAGTTTCGCGCCGGTTCCCCGCGATTTCGAGGGCTGGGGACTGTTCGCGCCGGTGGATGCGCGGACGGCCCGCGTGGTCGAGGAGGCTGGCTTGCCGCTGGTAGCCGAGTATCTGCGGCTGTTCACGCCGCTGCGCGTGCGGCTGGCGCGTCCCCTGAAGGGAATGACCTGGCTGGCGTATCCGGTCAACGAGTCGGATGCGCGGCAGCGGATCGGAGCGGTCCGGCCATTGCCGGTGCATCTGGTGACCGAGGGCGCTACCTTCGAGACAGTCGTGGCGCGCGGAGATGGCGGCGCCTGGTGGTTCGAGGAGACGGACCGCCGCGCCGATCCGCAAATTGCTGAACGGCTGCGGGAGGCGCAGCGCAAGCTCACGCTGCCGCAGACGCTGCGCTTTCGCGGCGTGACGCCGGAGATGCGTGCCGCCTATGATCTAGCCGTGCAGGAGACGGCAGAATTTCAAGCGCTCCTGCAGCCAAGAAGAGATGAGGCGCGGCTGGAGCAGGCGCTTCGGATGGCCGGGGGAACCTTGCGCGGCTATCAGGACCGTGGCGACTACTGGGTAGTGGACTGGACGACGCGGGATGGACAGCGCCACTCCTCCGCCATCGCCCGGAAGGACCTGACGGTCATGAGCGCCGGCATCTGCCTGAGCGGCCAGGACCGGAATTTCGACCTGCAGTCGCTGGTGGGAGTGGTGGAGCGGCAGTGGGAAGACGAGGAGGATTAACATGAACCTAACCTCCGCGCTGTTCCACGAGCAGCGCTACCGCAGTGAGGAGGCGATGCGCCGCTTACGCGATCTGGCGGTGACCGTCTGCGGCGCGGGCGCGCTGGGCGCCAATCTAGTCGAGAGTCTGGCGCGCCAGGGCTTTGCGCGGCTGAGCGTCATCGACCGCGACCGCGTGGAGGAGCGCAATCTTTCCACGCAGCCCTACTATCGCAGCGACGTCGGCGCGTTCAAGGCCAAAATCCTGGCCAACACGCTCTACCGCGCGTTAGGGGTCAGCGTGGAGGCACGGACCGAGGAGCTGACTTCAGCGAACGCGGAGAAGCTTCTGCGCGGAAGCGGGCTGGTCGTCGACACCTTCGATAACAGCGTCGCCCGCCAGGCCGTCAAAGATGCCTGCGACCGTCTCAATCTGCCCTGTCTGCACGCCGGCCTGGCGGGAGATTACGCCGAGATTATCTGGAATGAAGTCTACCGCGTACCCTCGGCAGCCAACGACGACGTCTGCGATTACCCGCTGGCCCGGAACCTGGTCCTGCTGGCCGTCGCGGTCGTCTGTGAGACGGTCGTCGCCTTCGCAGCGAGTGGAGCGCGGCACAATTATACGGTCACTCTCGGCGACTTCGCGGTGCGGCCTTACGAGGTTTCCAGTTGACAGCGGGCGTACATTATCGTACAATCAAATCACAGTCCGCAGCCTGACCACAGGAGCTTACATCCATTGGGAGCATTGGCGCGATTTCCAATCGCGCTCTTGCTAAAGGACAAGCCGCTCCTCGAACTTCTGCGGACTCTTTTTATGCCTCCTCAGATGGAAGAAGCTTTCACATGGGCCGCTTTGAGATGCGCTAGAGCAGGGCCGATCTGGTCGGCGAAGCGGCCCTGCCAGTTGCATTCGATAGAGACCCGCAAATCATAACCGGCTTCCCGCAGGGCGCGGAAGAAGGCGACGTGATCGTACGTGCCGGCGCCGGGGGCATAGCGATTGGTGTCGGCGGTGTGGGCATGGGCCAGAACGTCTGCGCTGTCTACAATGGCTGAAAGTGGCTCTTCCTCCATCTCCATGTGGTAAGTATCGGCCAGGCAGCGGACGCCTTCCCGACCGAGGATACGCGCGATCTCCGCTCCCTCGCGGACCCGATGAATGAAGTTGGTCTCCGCTCGGTGCAGCGGCTCGATAGCCACGATGACTCCGGTTTTAGCGGAGGCGTCGGCGCAGAATCGCAGGAAGTCGATCAACTGCCGGCGGGCCATCTCTCGGGGAAAGCCTTCCGGGATGTTGCGCGCGCCGCCGCTGCCGAAGACGATCACCGCGCCGCCGACCCCCTCCGCGCGGCTCAAGGCCCGGCTCACGTAGCGCCGAAGGCGCTCGGAGTCCGCTTCCGGCCCGACGATCTTACCCGCACGCACGAAAGAGTTGAACGCCTCCGTGCGCAGAGGCATGGCCTCAATAGAGCGCCGCTTCTCCGCCCAGGCTTCGTCGTCCTCGTCTGGAATCAGATCTCCCGCGACCGAAAGCTCGATATAGTCATAACCGGCATCGGCCAGCAGCGGGGCCGCTTCTATGCCGGCGCATACTCCGAATCGCATTCTGTTTCCTCACATACCGTCATCCACTCAGGATCCTTCCGTTTTCCTTTTTCGGGCAGTTAAAACTGCAGCAACAAAAGCCCAAAGTCCCCGAAGGGGACTCCTGTTGCAGGGTATTGCCTCTGCCTTCCAGCCTCTTCGGGCTTAAAGGTAAGAGGGAAAGGCTTATGGTGTCAGTCGCCGAAGGGCGACTTCGCGCTCTTGTTGCTGCGGCTTTAGCCGCCCGAACAAGAACCTCGATACCTGACGCTATATGCCTCCTGTGATGTGCCTTTTCTGTAGAGTCCGCTCGAACGGGTATGCTTAATAGTACCAGGAAAGCCGCTTTCTGGAAACGATAGGTGCGGGGAAGAAAGCGCATGATAGAGATCATCGGCATACTGGGAATTGTGCTGCTCGCCGTGGCCCTGCCAGTGTGGGAGCGGAAGGGCGAGGATCCGACCCTGGACGATTGGCTGGTGACGCCGGTCAAGAAGCCGGCGGTAGTCCGTCCTTTCCCTGACCGGAAAGAGATCGTGCTGGAAAACGGCCTGATTCGCCGCACGTTCTGCACCGGTCCGAACCTGGCGACCGTAGACCTCACCAACCTTCTCACCGGCGTTGCCCTGCTGCGAGGCGTCAAGCCGGAGGCCATCGTCGAGATGGATGGCCGGAAGCTGGAGATCGGTGGACTGAAGGGCCAGCCGGACTACGCGTATCTCGACCCCGAATGGCTGGACGAAATGACCGCCGACCCGGAAGCGTTCCGATTCACCGGCTACACCATCGGCGAGCCGCAGGCGCGCTATCCCTGGAAGCCGCAGCGCCATGCCGCCGAGAGGCCCTGGCCGCCGAAGGGAGTGGCTCTCACGCTTCTGTTTCAGCCGCCGCAGAGCCTGCGAAGCCACTATCCCGGCCTGAAGGTCGAGGTTCACTACGAGCTCTACACCGGCCTGCCGGCACTCTCGAAATGGATCGCTATCACCAACGGACGCGGACGGGAGGTCGAGATCGGAGCGGTCGCGTGCGAAATCCTGGCGGTCAACGAGCAGGAGAAGAGCCGGCTGCACGTCGAGAGCGACTATGCCTTCGACGGCATGAACACGACCTTTTGGGGACCGGACCCAGAATATACCTCACAGATCGACTATAACTATCAGATGCCGCTGCTGCTGACCAGCCAAATGCGGCTGGGTCCCGGCGTGCGACTGAAAGCGGGAGAGCGGTTCGAGTCATTCCGCACTTTCGAGATGCTGCATGATAGCGATGATCGCGAACGGCGCGGGCTGGCCCGCCGGAGGCTGTACCGGACCGTCGCGCCTCAGGTGACCGAGAACCCGATCTTCATGCACGTGCGCAGCGCCGAGCCGGAAGCGGTGCGGCTGGCCGTCGATCAGTGCGCAGAAGTCGGCTTCGAGATGGTCATTCTCACCTTCTGGAGCGGCTTCGACATCGAGAGCGAGGATCCGGCCATCATCGCGCAGACGAAGGCGCTCGTGGACTACGCCCTCCAGAAGGGGGTGGAATTGGGCGGCTACACGCTGATGTGCGCCTCGCGGGATGTGGGGCCGGAGCACGACTGTATCGACCCGCAGACCGGAAAGCCGGGCAGCAAGTTCGGTCAGAGCGCCTGCCTGGCCGGGGAATGGGCGGATGGCTATTTTCAGCGCGTGTTTCGGTTCCTGGACGCCACCGGCATGAGCGTCGTCGAGACGGATGGTCCGTATCACGGCGACGTGTGCGCCTCTGCCTCTCATAAATACCATCACGGGTTGGCCGACTCGCAGTGGCGGCAGTGGCTGGCCTGTTCGCGCTTCTATGCGGAGTGCCGCCAGCGGGGCATCTACATCAATTCTCCCGACTGGTACTACCTGCGCGGCAGCAACAAGTGCGGCATGGGCTACCGGGAGACCAACTTCAGCCTGCCGCGCTGGCGTCAGATCCTGATCGCCCGCCAGAACATTTTCGACGGCACCTTCGAGAAGACCGGCAGCATGGGCTGGATGTTTGTGCCGCTGGTGGAGTATCACGGCGGCGGCGAAGCCGCGACCTTCGAGCCGCTCTCCCGACATCTGGAAGAGTACGAGTGGCACCTGGCGCAGAACTTCGGCAGCGGGGTCATGGCCGCCTATCGCGGACCGCGCCTCTACGATACGGAAGCGACCAGGGCGGTCGTGAAGCGGTGGGTGGACTTCTACAAGCGTTACCGGGCTATCCTCGATTCGGACATCGTGCATGTCCGCCGTCCCGACGGGCGCGGCATCGACTGCATCCTCCACGTTAATCCGCAGTTGCCGGAGCGCGGCCTGGCGATGGTCTACAATCCCACCGGCCACGTGATCTCCACGAAGCTGCGCCTGCCGCTCTATTACACCGGTCTGACCGAGACGGCGCGCATCCGGCAGAAGGAGGGCCGGGCGAAGGACTACTCACTGGACCGGCAATACAATGTGACTCTGTCCGTGAAGATGGCGCCTCGCTCGATCACCTGGTACCTCATCGAGTCGCCGGAATGAGATCGCTCCTTCCAATACAACGTGTGCGAAGCACGCCCGGCGCGCAGCGCCTCACAGCGAAGGACTT
This sequence comes from Chthonomonadaceae bacterium, assembly GCA_035653075.1. Lineage (GTDB taxonomy): Bacteria > Armatimonadota > Chthonomonadetes > Chthonomonadales > Chthonomonadaceae > DASRCN01. The sequence goes on from DASRCN010000060.1 coordinate 25,620, forward strand.
TAGTCCATCGCACGTAAATTCCGTCGCGCAGGTATTCCATCGCGCACATAAGGGAAAATAATGAAAGCTCTGTGGATGATCTGCCTGCTCCTGGCGCTGCCGGTCGTTGCGTCCGCGCTCTCTGTGGGAGACACGCTGCGGGCCGGGTTCGCCGCTGTGGACATCACGCCGCCGATGGCGCTTAAGGCCTCGCTGGGCGGCTATGGCGACCGCATGAGCAAGCCCGCAGAGGGCGTGCATGACCGCGTCTGGGCGAAGGCGCTCGTCTTCTCCAACGGTACGCGGCGGTTCGCCCTGGTCACAGCGGATATCCTCGCCTTTCCGCCCGGCTTCAAGGAGGCGGTCGTCGGGGCGCTCTCCGCGCAGGGATGGCAGGCCGATCAGATTCTGCTTTTAGCCAGCCACTCCCATACCAGCATCGACATGGCCGCTATCCATCCGAACAACACCTTTAACGTGCCGCAGATCGGCCTCTTCAACAAAGGGCTGTTCGATCTCACGGTCGCCAACTTTGCGAAGGTCATCACCGAGGCAAGCCGCGATCTCGTGCCCATCACCGTCGGCACGGACAGCATCACGCTCCAGGGCTGGAACACCAATCGCCGCGAGGGAAACTCGACGGTCGATCCGGAGCTGACAGTCACACGCATCGACCGCGCGGACGGCACGCCGCTGGCGGCACTCGTCAACTGGACCGCGCACCCCACGTTCATGGGGCCGGACGACATGCTGTTTTCCGGCGACTGGCCGGGCCAGATGCAGCGGACGGTCGAGGCGCTGGTCGGCGGACACTTTGCAACGATGTACTTCAACGGCGCCGAAGGCGATCAGACGAAGGTGGCGCGGCGAGAGGGCGACAGCAACTGGGAGCAGGCCGAGCGCTACGGGCGAGAGCTGGGCATCCTCGTCTGGCAGGTCTGGAAAAAGATCAAGACACGCCGAACGACGATACTTGCCACGCATATTGAGCCGATCGCGCTGCCGGAGCGGACCTGGCACCCAGACTTCATGCAGACTGGCGGAGCGGAGTACGGCCTCACGCCGGAGACCGCCCACACGATCCTCTATCAGATGGAGCCGCCAACCACGCATAGCATCGCCGTCCGCCTCGGCGACTTGATGATCGTGAGCGTGCCCGGCGAGCTAGCCGCCGAGCTGGGATTGGCGGTCAAGGCGCAGGTGCAGAAGGCAACCGGCGTCCGGCACGTTGTCATCGGCGGGTTGGCCGACGAGTGGATCGGCTATGTCCTCTCCGCCGAGGAGTATAAGAAGGGCGGCTACGAGGCCAGCATGAGCTTCTACGGTCCGACGCTGGGTGAGATCCTGACGCAGGGCATCGAGCGCGGCGCCGACCAACTGAGGCCATAGAGAATCCAATGGCTTTTCGCGCTTATACCATAACCGGCTTCTTTGGTCTCTTGCTTGCATGCATAGTGCCGCTGCCGGCAGCGGCGCAGGCTTCTACAGGCATGACCGTGAAGCTGCATGCCGACCGTTCGGTTGTGGGCATGGGCCGAAGCGTTATCGTGACTGCGACCGTGACGGGCAATAACGACGTCCCCGTATCCGGTGTGCAACTCTGGCCGTATCTGAACGGCAAGCAGTGGGGCGCTTCGGAGACGACCGACCGTACAGGCCGCGCGATCTTCTTTCTTCCCCTCCCCTACCCTGGCACGGCACGAATCGAAGCTATCATAGGGCCATCAGGGTCCGGGCAAAAGGAAACCTTCCCGGTCGGCAGCCCGCAGCCAAAAGATGGAATACGCTCCAATGAAGTGCAGGTCCGGGTCAAATCTCGGACGATTCGGCGGGTTATCCGAGATCCGGAGCATCTGGTCGGCGTCGAGTGGGAACCCTGGTTTACGCCGCTCAACGCTCATTGGGATACGGCTGAGGCCATCCCCGTTCTCGGCCGCTACAATTCCTTCAATGCGGATGTGATCCGCCAGCACGCCCTCTGGATGACGGAGGCAGGCATCGACTTCCTGCTGGTGGACTGGTCCAACAACCTTTGGGGAAAGCAGCACTGGAGCGAGCGAGCGCCCGGCGTAGACGAGCTGATCCGCGCGACCACCCTCCTGCTCGATACCTACGCGCAGATGCGCGGGGAGGGTATTCCGGTCCCGCAGATCACGCTCTTACTCGGTCTGGACAACGGCCCGCAAACCACGACGACCGCGCTCAACGAAGAGATGCAGTGGATCTACGAGCACTACGTCACCAATCCCCGCTATCGCGATCTGTGGGTCTGGTATGAAGGCAAGCCGCTGATCGTCCCCTTCAACGGCGGCGGCCCGAACGTCCTGAAAGGGCAGCCGCCGCTCGACGAATCCAAATTCACCGTGCGCTGGATGGCGAGCCAGCTCCAGGCCGATCATTTCGATAGAGACGGCTACTGGTCCTGGATGGACGGTTCGTTGCAGCCGATCACGACCTATTCCGGCGGCATGCCGGAAGCGCTGACCATCACCCCGGCGTTCTTTGGCGACGGCGGCTGGACCTATCCGCAGGCCCTGGGGCGGCGTGGCGGAGCGACCTATCTGCAGCAATGGGAGACTGCCTCTACGCAGCGTCCCCACTTCTTGCTCATCAATCAATGGAACGAGTTTGCAGGCCAGCCGAACGGCGGCGGCTATGGTCCGAAGAAAGACCAGTACGTGGACTGCTACAGCGCCGATCTCTCCAACGACATTGAGCCAACATCCCCGACGGCCTGCGCCTATCGTGGCTGCGGCGGCTGGGGTTTTACTTATCTCAACCTCACGCGCGCCTTGATCGCCCTCTACCATCAGCCATCGCCTGGCTCGACTCTTCTCACAGTCTCCGAGCCGCAGCCCTCTGCCACCGTAAGCGGCCCGACGCTTTCCGTCCGATGGACCGTTGCCGGCAAGCCGGTCCGCAGCTTCTCGCTAAAGGTAGATGGGCGCACGGTCGCACGCTCCGTCACCGGGAATGCCGCTATCCTCGACATGAGCCGCTTCGCTTCCGGCCGCCACATTCTGACCGTCCTCGCCGAGGGCGCACGGTCCCGCTTTCCACTCTCGCCGATCCGGGAGGACGACGATCTCCCCACCCTACAGCCCGTTTCCGCACAAGTTGCTTTCTTCAAGAAGTAGCCGGTTCCGTATGCCGCCTTAAAGGGCGGGAAAAGGGTATAAAGAAACAGGCATCTGTCATTCCTATTCGCCTATTGAGTTTCAGGAAACTGAGGGAGAATGGACGTGGGTAACTGGTCGCATGTCGGGCCATCGGTGCTGGCCTCGTTTCTGGCCTCGCTGGTCGAGTTTGTAGAGGCGCTGACCATCGTGCTGGCCGTAGGCTCGGTGCGGGGCTGGCGTCCGGCGCTGATCGGCACGTTCGCCGGCGTTGGGTTTCTAGCCCTGCTGGTGATCGCCTTCGGACCGGCGTTGCAGTTGATCCCGCTGAACGTGCTGCAGTTGGTCGTGGGCGTGCTCCTGCTGCTGTTCGGCATACGCTGGCTGCGCAAGGCGATCCTGCGCGCGGGCGGCGTGCTCGGTATGCACGATGAGGAGGCGATCTACGTCCGCGAGACAGCCGCGCTGCAGCAGGAGCAGGCGCAACAGCCCGAGCGGATGGACTGGATCGCGGTGGCGACGACCTTCAAGGCCGTCGTGCTGGAAGGACTGGAGGTCGTCTTCATCGTGATCGCTACCGGCGCCCTGGGCCATAACCTTCTGCCAGCGGCGCTCGGAGCGGCTGCCGCCGGGGTCGTCGTGATCTCGCTGGGGCTGGCGCTGCACCGGCCGCTGGCGCGCGTGCCGGAAAACACGCTCAAGTATGCGGTCGGCATCCTGCTCTCGTCCTTCGGCGTGTTCTGGATCGGAGAGGGACTGCGCTTCACCTGGCCTGGCGAGGACCTGTCGCTGCTGGGTCTGGCGGGCATTTTCCTGCTCGCCTCGCTGGGCGCTGTGGCGCTGATCCGGCGCGCGACCACGCCGGACGCAAAGGCGCTGCCGGTCTCCCGGCAGGGAGAGACGTCATGAAGGCGCTGCTGACGGCCTTGCAGGAAGTCTACGGGCTGTTCGTGGAGGATGGCAGCCTCGCGGTGGCTATTCTGCTCTGGATCGGCTTTGCGGCCCTGCTCTTTCCTCACCTGCCGGAGGGCGCGGCTGCCTGGCGCGCTCCGGTCTTCTTCGCAGGCGTGGTCCTTCTGCTGCTGGAGAACGTCTGGCGCTCGGCACGCCAGAAAAGGTGATTTCCGTGCCGGGCCGATAAACGACCCGGCAATAAGTACAAGCGTCCTCTGGACGCAACCCGTCTTGCAGGGCCTTTCCGTCCGGAGGACGGTCGTCTTTGCTGCCGGGTCGTTTATCGGCCCGGCTAATCAAGCCGCTCTCTTCTTCTTGGATTTGTTGAGTTTGGCGACGGCGATGCGGTGCTTGCAGTCGCCGTGATGCTTGATGGCCTCGCAAGAGCAGCTATCCGCCTCACAATCGACATGGTACCGCTGGCCTTTCGGGCTGATGACGGTCCCTGTCTGCTCTTCGTAGGTATATCCCTCTTCCCATAGCTTTTCCGCGCGGGCGCTGATGTTGGCCTGGACCATAGCCTGATGGACATCCTGAGGCTCAGGAAAACGATATTCTTTCACAATCTGTTTCCTCCGACGTTCGTTCTCTCTTTATATACTCTGAAAAGCCGGGTAGAGTCGGCAAGTCATGTAGAATTTATTCTACTTAGCAAGCATAACCTTATGGCTGCGAAGCCGGCGATAGCCTAAAAAGGCACGGCGTCCCGCCGGTGAACGGGCGGGACGCCATGGTGGATGACCTCAGTTTTCCATCCCGGAACAAGGAGAAACTCCGACCCTAAAAGGCCGTCGCCTGAATAAGCGTCTCTCGGTCCGGGCGCGTTGTGCTTTGCTTATCGTCTGGCTAGAGTGCCGTCCGGCGACCGGTGAACAGGTTGAACAGCAGCATGATCACCGCTACGACAAGCAGAAGGTGGATCAGGCCACCGGCATTCCAGACCAGAAAGCCCAGCAGCCAGAAAATAAACAGGATCACGATAATCGTCCAGAGTATCCCTGCCATGGTTCTGTTCTCCTATATTCTCCCACGCCGTTCCCAGGTTAGGAAGCGTGCGCGTCTATACATAGTGATTGTTATAAACCTCTCGCCACGGGACCTATCAAGCCCGGTTGGCAACGGGAAGACGCGGCAGTGGTCGTAAAGGTTCCCCTGATTCATCTTGCAGAGATTCAGAAGCAGGCCGGCAGGTGCTTACTCTTGCTGGTGGGCGAGGACCCGGGCGGCAGGGTCTTGATGATAGAATCCGCGCAGCACGCCGTAGAGCCGCGCATGCTCCTCGTGCATCCGTACCGACTTTTCAAAGAAGGCTTCCGTGGCGACCGCGAAGAACTCCGCCGCGTTGATCGCGCCGTAGCTGCTGAGCAAGGAGGCGTGTCTGTGCTCTGAGAGCTGGACTAGCTCCTGGTATTCGGCGCTCATCACTTCGGCCCAGGTCTCGTACTGGGGATCGTCCTCCAGCTCAAGGACCCCATCCGGCGCGCCGTCTTTCAGATCCAGCTTGTGGGCGAACTCGTGAAGCACGACGTTATGCCCATCCGTGGCGTTCAGCCCGCCGGACAGAGCGTCCGACCAGGAGAGGATGACGGGCAAGGTCTGATTCCATGCCAGACCGAGCACATCGCGGCGCGTCTCCTCCACCACGCCGGCAGGACCGACGACGCGCTCCGGAATGCGAAAGCCGGCCGGATAGACCAGGATCGACTGCGTGTTGGCGTAGTAATCGTGCTTGAGGAGGCCCAGCAGCAGAAGCGCGGCCTGCCCGGCAATCGTCACCTTGATCTCATCGGTCAGGACCAGGCCGCTGCAGCCCTCCCAGAATTTCTCTGCGATCAGAATGCGCAGATCGTCGTGCAGCCGCTTCCGCTCCTCTTCCGAGAGCAGGGCATAATGGGACATATTCTTTTCCAAAATGCCGGCCCATTCCTTTGGAAACGGTTGGGATAGCAGCTCCCGGCGTTTATGATCTCGAAACCAGGCAAACATCCTGCCTACTCCTTTCGCTCTGCCATAGATACCTACTTTTAAAGGTCAACGACCGTGCCCAGGCCCTCGGCTTCGGCGCGGGCCAGCGCGCGAGCAGCGGCGGCGACATCCTGGGCGGCCAGGCCGACGCTTTTGAAAAGGGTGATCTCTGTGGGGGAATAGCGGCCGGACGCCCGGCCCAGGAGCACATCGCCAAGCGTTGTCTCGAACACGTCGGGACCCACCCGCCCGTCGGCCAGGGGCTTGAGGAGGTCGCCGGCTTCCGCGAGGGCTGCTTCTTTGTCATCCACGACGACGCGGGCGCGGGCGACCGTCTCCGGCGGGACTTCCTGCATCTCCGGCGTGTAAGCGCCAATGGCGTTCATATGTATTCCGTCCGGAACGTCTGCATCGGCAAAGAGGGGCGTGCGGCTGGTGGTGGCGCAGAGCGCGATGTCTGCTCCCCGCAGAGCTTCTGCAGGCTCTTCCACGCTGCGGGCGTTCAGGCCCTCTGCGCGCAGCCGCTCCGCCAGGGCTTTGCTGTGCCGCCGGTCCAGGCTGCGGATGCGTACTTCCGTGATGGGGCGCGCCGCGCGGACGCCGGCGACCTGGTCGTAAGCCTGGGCGCCGGCGCCGAAGAGGGCCACGATCCGGCTATCCGGACGGGCCAGCAGATCGGTCGCCAGCCCCGTCGCCGCTCCGGTCCGCAGGGCGGTCAGCGTCGCGCCGTCCAGCAGAGCGCGCGGCAGGCCGGTCTGCGCGTCGAAGACGAGCGCCAGACCGGAGATATACGGCCATCCGATCTCCGGGTTGTTCGGGAAGATGGAGACGACTTTGAGAGCCAGAGCGGGGAGGCCGGCGAGATAGCCGGGCATGCACAGCAGGCTGCCGTGCGGCGAGGGCAGCGCGACGCGCAAGGGGATTTCGGCCTGTCCGAGGGCCAGTTGCGTGAAGGCGTCCCGTGCGGCTTCGATGGCCGCCGGCATCGGCAGGGCCGCTCGCACTTGCGGAGCTGAGAGGATGCGTAGCTGCATGAAAGCGGGGGTGTCGGTGCTGACACCCCTGTTTTAAGATTGGGCTTTTTTGTTGGCCAGCAGCATCAGGCGGGACTTGCGCCGCGCGGCCTGGTTCTTATGGATGATACCGCGCTCGGCGGTCTTATCGATGACCTTGCAGGCCTGCCGGATCGCCTCGGCGGTGGCCGCGGCATCCGGCGCGGGGGTCTCGATGGCGGTGCGCGCCTTCTTGATAAACGTCTTCATCGCCGATTTGGCGGCGACGTTACGCAGATGATTTTTACGAGACTTGATGACGTCCTTCTTGACGGACTTGATATTGGGCACAGACTCACCTCCTCTGATCGGTTGAGTATACCCCATTCCCGACCCAAACGCAAGCCCGAAACGAACCGGCAAGGCCAGCAAATTCCACCTTGTAATCCTGGAACAAGCCTTTGCTACGGCGCGTCGAACGCTCAAAAAGCGATGAGCGAGGGATCGCTTCCCGATCCGGCTGGCACGGAAGGCGCCCAGGATGGCGTTCCGCCCTGGCGTCTCGCTCAAGAAGGAGACCCATAGATGGCAAACCTGATTACAGGGCTGTTCGACACGGAGGCGGCTGCGGAGCAAGCGGTCGTGGCCCTCCGGCAGATCGGCTACTCGCAGAACGAGATCAGCATCATCATGCGCGACCGCCGCGCCGCCGTAGACCTGGCGGACGAGTCGGGCGTGCGTACGATGGAAGGCGTGGGGACCGGCGCGCTCTGGGGCGGCGCTTTCGGCGCGATCATTGCGGCTCTGGTCGCCGGGCCGGTCGGCTGGCTGGTGATCGGCCCTCTGGCCACGGTCCTGGCGGGCGTGGGCGCGGGCGGGATCATTGGCGGCATCCTCGGCGGGCTGATCGATGCGGGGCTGCCGCCGGACGTCATGCCGTACTACGAGCGCGGCCTGAACGAGGGCGGTGTCGTGGTCGCGGTGGCCTGCCATCCGGGCGATGAGGCGCGTGTCCAGCGCATTCTGCAGGGCGGCTCGGTCGCCTGGGGTGGCTACAATACGCCTGCCTACGTGACGCCCGCGTATGCCTCGCGCTACGCCGACCTGACCCCGCCGCGAAGCGTCTCCACGACGCCCCTGGCGGCCAATACTACGACGACGGTCAACCCACCGGCTCCCCCGAACGCGACCATTCCGCCGAGCACGGAAGCGCCGGTCTATTCGGGCACGACCGAGATGAATCCGCCGCCGCGCGTTTACGATTCTGAGCAGTCGTATGCCACGGCGACCAACGTCCCGCAGGCGAACCAGACCGCCAACACCATCAATGCCGACGAGCGCGCGAACCTGCGCGACGCGGCCGAGCATGAGCGCGAGGCCCGCCGGGACGAGCAGACGACCGGGCCGGTTTCCGGCGCCGCGACCACGGTCGAGAACGCCTGGGACCGCACGCAGACGGCGGCTACCAATACCGCCGATAAGGCGGCCACCGGCGCGGAGAATGATGCGGACCGCCTCTCTTAAGTTCCCGTCTGTATCTAGTAACGAGAAAGCCCTTGCCGGCCCGGCAAGGGCTTTGACTTGTACCCGCTATGAGGGAAGGCCTTCCTCCGTCGTTAAGCGCGAGGGACTTTATTCCCTCGCCAACGCGGCAACGAATATGCTTTAATATGGTATGCAACTGGCTGCTTTTCCCAAGTGCTTTATGGACGAGCTGTGCGTTCATCGGACGATGAGCGTGTTCGATTGGATCGCGCTCGCTGAAAAGGAGATCAAGCCGCTCGGCGTCACGGGTCTGGAGATGTACACCGGCTTTCTGACCAGCTTCGCGCCGGACTACCTGGCGGAAGTCAAATCCGCCCTGAATACAGCGGGCTTTGCCATGCCGATGTTCTGCGCTTCGCCTGATTTCACCTCGCCCGACCCGGCTCACCGCCGCGCGGAAGTGGAGAAAGAGCGGAAGATGATCGCGGTCTCTGCCGCTCTGGGCGGAAAGACTTGCCGGGTGCTCTCCGGCCAGCGCCGGCCGGAGGTTGGCGAACAGGAAGGGATCGCCTGGGTCGTGGCGTGCATCGAAGACTTGCTACCGTATGCCGAGGAGAAGGGCGTGATCCTCGTGATGGAGAACCATTTCAAAGATAACTACTGGCAATACCCGGAATTTGCCCAGAAGATGGATCGGTTCTGCGCCATCGTGGAGCGTATTGAGAGTCCCTTTTTCGGCGTCAACTTCGATCCATCCAATACGCTGCTCGCCAACGAAGACCCGCTGGAGCTGCTGCGCCGCGTTGCCCCGCGCGTCGTAACGATGCACGCCTCCGATCGCCGTCCTAAACCCGGCCTTCAGATCGGGCCGGAAGGTATCACCGACTACACGCAGCTCATCCACGGTGAGGTCGGCACCGGCATGATCGACTACGACGCGATCTTTTCCATCCTCCGCTCCGTGGGCTTCGACGGCTGGGTCTCCATCGAGGACGGCGTCAACGGGATCGAAGAGCTGCAGCGCTCCGCCCGGTTTCTGACCGCCAAGATGGGACTATAAGTTTTCGATACCAGTGAGGATGATGGCTCGGCGTCCATTCCTGCCTCTCCACAGCCGCTATAGGACCTCTCCAGGCGGCGGCCCCAGGCCGGGAAGCGCGTGCCTTAAAGTTGGGCTGATCGGTAAGGAGAATAAGGGGGGTTGTGTGGTCGGCCAGGAGATGATGGGCCATATCTCCCAGAGCCATTATTGTTAAAACAGGATTCTGCGTCACGCCCATAGAAACCTATCACGCTCGATCCGAGGAGAAAAAACGGAGCGTGAATGCTGCCTTTTTGGAGACAAGGCATGAACGAGACGATGCAACCGATCCACCTGGCCGGGTCCGAACTCGGCCCCGTGCGCCATGTGTGCGCCTTTTTTCATCATGCCGATGATGAATATCGCGTTCTGCTGCCCTTTATCAAGGAGGGGATCGAGCGCGGGGAGAAGGCGTTTCATATCGTTGACCCGGCGCAGCGAGCGGATCATCTGCGACGTCTGCAGGCAGGCGGCATCCCGACCGAGACGGCGGAGGCGAAGGGCCAACTCGAAGTACGCCGCTGGCAGGACGCCTATTTGCGGGACGGCCATTTCGATCAAAACAAGATGCTGGCGCTCATCGAGGAGGTGCTGCAAAGCGGCAAGGCCGAGGGCTATCCCCTCATCCGCCTGGTGGCGCACATGGAGTGGGCGTTGGAGGACATGCCAGGCGTCAATGATCTGGTGGAGTATGAGGCACGGCTCAACTATATCCTCCCGAAGTACGATGACCCGGTGATATGAACGTATGACAGCGCCAGGTTTGGCGCTCACATCGCCCTCGACATCCTTCGCACGCATCCGATGGTGATTATCGGGGGCACGCTCCAGGTCAATCCCTTCTTTGTTCCACCCGACGAGTTCCTGCGGGAACTGCGGGCGCGCACCACAGGTATTTCAGAGGATACCTCATGACGTTTCGATTTGCCTGGCAGTAGGAAAGGCCGATGGAAAAATCCGCTCCTCCTGAGAATAATCTATCCGGGGAAGTGCAGGAGTTACGCCGCTGCCTGCGCGATCTGGTGGCGCTGACGCCGCTTCCCGCTCTCTGGGAGGGGCTGGAGCCCCAGGGCGTCGCGGAGAGCCTGGCGGATGCGCTCCTGAGCGTGCTGCGGCTCGATCTGATCTATGTACGTCTGATAGGGTCAGCGGACGGCATGGTACACGAGGCGGCGCGGACGGGAGGGCGGCCAGGCGCTTCGGATCGCGCGGCAGAGATCGGCCAGGCGCTGGAGACCTGTCTGCGCGCCACCCCCCTCGCTATACCGGAGGCGATCCCAGCCCTGACCGGCGAGGGAATGGTGCGCATCCTCTGTCTCCACATCGGACACTCGGGTGAAAAGGGCGTTATTGTTATCGGTTCGCGCCGGTCGAATTTCCCTACCGAGACGGAGCGCTTGCTCGGCGGCATCGCCGCGAATCAAGTGGCGGTGGCGATGGATAATGTGCGCCTCTTTGAGGCAGCCCAGAAGGAGATCAACGAGCGCAAGCAGGTGGAGGCGGCTCTGCGCGAAAGCGAGGAGCGGTTCCGCGCCCTCGTTCAGCAGGCCGTCGTCGGCGTGGCGCAGACCGACCTGACCGGTCGCTTCGTCCTGGTCAACGACCGCTACTGCCAGATGGTGGGGCGTAGCCGGGAGGTGATGCTGACCTTGCGGATGCAGGACATCACCCACCCGGACGACCTGCCTGATTATCTCCAACAGTTCCGCCGCTTGGTCGCGGAAGGCGTAGATTTCGTGCTGGAGAAACGCAATGTCCGGCCTGATGGGGCGTATGTCTGGGTACGAAAACACGTATCCCTGGTGCGCGATGCGGCGGGACATCCGCAGTACGCCGCCGTCGTCAACGAAGACATCACCGAGCGCAAGCGGGCGGAGGCCGAGATCGCTGACCTCAACGCCAGGCTCCAGCGCGCCGTCGCCGAGAGTCACCATCGTATCAAGAACAACCTTCAAATTCTTTCCTCGATGGTAGATATGCAGCGTAACAACGCCCAGGAGTCCGTTCCAAAGTCCGAACTCGAACGCCTGGGAACCCACATCCTTACGCTCGCTTCGCTCCATGATATGTTGACTTCAGAATCGAAAGTCAATACGGAGAGCCTGGACATCGTCTCCCTCAAGACTGCGCTGGAAAAACTCGTGCCGATGCTGCAGACGGCGGCGGGCGGGCGCAGGATCGTTATACGGATGGAAGAGGACATCGTCCTTCCTTTGAAGCAGGGCGGCTCCTTCATCCTGCTGGTCAACGAACTGGTCTCCAACGCCATTAAGCACGGCAACGGCGATGTGGAAGTGCGTCTCCGACCGGAGCAGGTGTGGCCCCCGGAGACCGAGCGGCGTAAACGCCCGCGCGCCCGGCTGGAGGTCTGCGACGACGGCCCTGGCTTCCCACCGGACTTTGATCCCAGGAATGCGGCCAATACCGGGCTGGAGTTGATTGAATCGTTTGGGCGGTGGGACTTAAAGGGGCGCATCGTCTTCGAGAATAGGGTAGAAGGCGGCGCACGGGTTGTCGTCACCTTTCCGCTGTTCGAGTCCGCCGAAGCGGTCGTGAACCCGGAGCGCATAGAAAGTCAAAATCCTCGTTCAGCCACCGAATAAAGCAGAGGGATGTGTTACGGGCGATTTGAGGAGGATATCTTCTGTTGCTGGTGTAATGAGAGGCAAATAACTTTACTGAAAACGCCAGGAGATATGCGTTAAAATGGAATGCCGCCTCCCTACCGCGCTTGACGACTTTCTCTTCGACCTGCGCGGCTATCTTATTTTAGGGAACACGGTCGAACCAGAACTGCTCGCCGATCTCAACCGCGCTTTCGATACTTTTCCGCCGCTGGAGCCGGGTGAATGGTGGGGCAACGCGCAGCGCCGCGACTATACGCATGATACCGGTTTCGAGCTGCATAACTGCGTGGAGGCGGGAGAGCCGTTCGAGCGCCTGATCGACCATCCCGGCTGGATCGGCTACGTGCGCCACTACTGCGGGGAAGAGGATTCCTACGTTCAGGGGCTGTTTATCGACGAGTGTATCGCCTCTATTCGGGGTCCGGGCGGCCACCATCCGGTCCATTCGGGAGGGTATCGCGGCGCTCTGCGCGGAGCCTACGGCTACAAACACGGCGTTTTCCGCTGCGGGCAGTGCAACATCCTGCTGGCCCTGACCGACATCGACCCCGGCGACGGCCCGACGATGATCGTTCCCGGCAGCCACAAATCCAATTTTCTACATCCGCTGGCAGGCGACTACGGGCGCGGGGACCGCATGGACGATCTGCCGGGTGCCCTCCCGGTCTACATGAAGGCGGGCGACGCGCTGCTGTTCGTGGATGGCCTGATGCACGGTGGAGGCAGCCGGACTCATCCCGGCGAGCGCCGCATCGTCATCTACCGGTACGGGGTCAGTTGGGCGGCGACCCGCTTCGGTTACGAGTACTCGCAGGCCCTGCTGGACCGCCTGACCCCGGAGCGCCGCCGCATCCTGCAGCCCATCCCGCCGAACCGCCCGCCCTCTGAATAGGTTACAGGAAGGGCGAGTACGTATCAGAAGCTTCTCGCTTTCCCGTCCGCAGGACGGTTGTCCGAAGGACCCCCAGGCGGGTCTTTTAAGGCCCGGCTATACGGGTAATTCATGACCCGGCTAACATGCCCGGCGTAAACGGCCCGGCATTATGCCGGGATGCCTTCGGAAATGTCTAAGTCGATCAGAGCGATTCCGGCGGTCGGGTCGTGCTTGCGCTGCAGATGTTTGGGCGACTCGATCAACGTAAGCTCCAGCGTCGGGCGGACGTGAGCTTCGAGCAGATGCCCGCCCCAGGCGGTGCCGTCGGATTTGCCGACGACGACATGGGCGTGGATCTTGGGCTCACCGTTCTCGGCAATGGCGATGTCGCCGATCAGGGAAACGACCTCGACTTGCTCACGGATCGGGATAGCCTTATACTTCTTCCGGTCCCATTCAAAGTAGCCCAGCGTAACATCCTGGAACGCGCCGATGGCCGTAAAATGGCTGCCGCCCAGCGCGTTGCGGCGGGCGAACGCTTCCAGCCCCTGCATGACCTCGTCGCCCGTATCGAAAATGAGCACGTAGGTCTTCTCCGGCTCCGCACTGAGTAATCTGGCTTTCATCGCTCCTCTCCTGTTCAACCTTACCTACCGGGTTTCGTCCCATATTGTTCCAGATCTTCTTCCGAAAAATCGGACATGAAACGAAGCAGGAGACGCCTGTGTATCTGTATAAATTACCAGGCAGAAACGTGGCAGCCGTGGCGACTTGACCATCCCGACGATAGGCGGCCGTAAAACACAGGAAGGATCGAGAAAAATCGGCGTGGGAGGTAAACTGGCCATCGCGGTCCTGGTCTCCGGCCAGGGACGCGGATCGAACCTGCAGGCGCTGCTGGAGGGTTGCGCCTCCGGCCAGATCGCCGGGCAGATCGCGGTGGTGATCGGTACGCGCGCCGACGCGCCCGCGCTGGAGCGCGCCCGATCAGCGGGCGTGCCGGTAGCCGTGGTCTCTCCTCGCAAATACGAGGGCGATGAGGCAGGCTACGCGGAAGCGCTCGGCCGCATCCTGAAGCGCTACGATATCGGGCTGATCTGCCTGGCAGGCTACATGCGTAAGCTGCCGTCATCGATCATTGCGGCCTACCACCAGCGGATCCTGAATATCCATCCGGCGCTGCTGCCGCTCTTCGGTGGGCGCGGCATGTACGGCGAGCACGTGCATCAGGCCGTTCTCGAAAGCGGCATGAAGGTCACCGGATGCACGGTCCACTTCGTGGATGAGGAGTACGATACCGGCCCGATCGTCCTCCAGACCGCCGTTCCGGTCTTCGACGAAGATACTCCGCAGACCCTGGCGGCGCGCGTTCTTGCCGAGGAGCATTGCGCCTATGTGCGCGCGGTGCAGTTGTTTGCCGAGGGCCGGCTGCGTGTGGAGGGGCGGCGGGTCTTCATCACAGGAGGAGAATGAGGTCGTCGATGTCTATCCGAAATTTTGTCCCGATCGCCCTGCTGTGTCTGGCCTTGCTACTGAGCGTGGGCGCCCTGGTAGGAAGGGCCAATCCCGCGCGGGAGATGCAGGGCGGCGCGCCGCTCGCCAACGATACCATCGCCGTGGTGGATATGGACCGCGTCTACAACGCTTCCGATGCGCCCCAGGCGGTGGAGCAGCGGGCGCTGGAGATGCAGAACGAGGTCGCTCAGAACATCAGCAGTATTCAGGCCGTCCCCTACCTGGAACAGAACGAGCTGGTGGAGTACATCACGCTCCTTACCAAAGACAAACCGACCGATACGGAGCAGGCACGCATCAAGGCGCTCAAAGCCCTCTCGGACCAGCGTGCCCAGGAGCTGCAGACACTGCAGACGAAAAAGGACTCGGACCTGACGGCCGCGGACAAAAACCGCATGAACGAGCTGGTCGGCGAGAGCCGGACCCTGGAGCGCATCCTGCCCAATATCATGGATAGCATGCGCACCGATCAGGCCACCCATCTGGAGGCCTTTCGGCACGACGAGATGATCAAGCTGCGCGCGACGGTGGCGCAGGTGGCTAAAGAGCGGGGGATCGCGCACGTGTTCGATGCCAATGCCCTCGTCTACTCCGCGACGGATCTGACGCCGCAGGTCGTCGAGCGCGTGAGTAAGCACCAGAAATAGGAACTATCTTGCCGTGAGCCGCATCCCCACCGATACGCCCGCCAAAGAGGCTGCCCCGCGCTGGACGGCCAGGGATACGGTCCGCGCGCTGCGGGGGGAGCGGGCCGCGATCCTGCAGAGCTGGCAGGCGGAGATCAAGGCGCGTCTGTGGCACCTGGATCAGGGCCTGCTCACCCGCCGCGGTCCGGCCCTCCACTGCGCCGGGGAGACGCTAACGGCCCTCGTCGATTATCATCTGAGTCGCGCCGGGTCTGCCGCGCCCTCGGCCTTGCAGGCGGAGCCGTCTGAAGCGGGACCGGAAATGGCCGGCGAAGAGGAGGCGGATCTGCTGGCGCCGGCAGCCGCGCAAAGCATGGAGCCATGCACTTCCCTCTGGACCGCCCTGCCCGTCTCCTGGCCGGACCTGCAGGTCATGCTGACGGCCCTGGCCGCCGAAGTCCGCCGCGCGCTCGCCCACCGGCGGGGAGACGCCGAGGCGCGCGACATGGTGGATGGCGCCCTGGAAACGTTGTTCGCCGCCGTGGCCGGCCAGCGCGCCGCGCAGTTGGAACAGCAGTTGGCCGCACAGCGCGAAGAGGCGATCCGGACCGAACATCTGGCCGGCCGCTTCCTGGCCAATGCGTCGCACGAGCTGCGTACGCCCCTCACCGCCGTTCTGGGCTTTGCCGAGCTGCTGCTGGAAGAGACCTACGGGCCGCTGACCTCCGAGCAGCAGACCGCGATCGGCCATATCGAGAACTCGGCGCAGAATCTGCAGGAGAACGTCAACAACCTGCTGGACCTGCTGCACTTCCGCTCCGGCAAGCTCCATCTGCAGTACCGTCCCCTCCCGGTCGCTCCCCTGCTGCGCCATCTCTTTACGATCCTCATGCCGCTGGCCGAGCGCAAGCGCGTGCTGTTTCACACGGAGCTGCCCGAAAGCCTGGGCGAAATCGAAGCGGATGAGAGTATCGTACGGCATATCGTCTATCATCTGCTGTCGAGCGCGCTGCGGGCGACGCCGGAAGGCGGCCAGGTCGTCTTGCGGGCCGAGCGCGGCTCGAATGCGCTGGTCGTCACGACCGAGGATACGGCACTGCACCTGCCGCCGGAAGCCATTGCCAATATGATGGACCCTTTCCCGCGCCTGGAGAACTCCCCGGCGCGCGGATACGAGGGCTGGGAGGTCGGCCTGCCGCTGGTGCGCCGCTATGTCGAGCTGCACGGCGGCGCGCTGGAATTGGAGAGCGCGCCGGACCGGGGCACGGTCTTCCGTCTGATCCTGCCGACCACGCGCGCCGGCAGGACCGGTCAGGGAATGGAGGAAAATGAGAAGCCAATCGGGAGATAGGCGCCGCGAGGAGCTGCGCCGGCTTTTCGAGTACAACGACTGGGCCAACGAGCGCCTGACAGGGATGCTGGAGAAAGTGTTCGGGAAGCAGACCGATCTGCGCCGGTCCGAGGACCCGCGCGTGCGGGGCATTCAGGAAGCGGCGGCGCACATCGTGGCGGCGCAATCCATATGGCTGCTACGCTGGCAGGGAGAATCCCCGACGGCGCTTCCGGATACAGCGCAGTGGCCGACGCCCGCATCGCTGCAGCACGCCTTTGCCGAGGAACGCAAGCAGTTCTGGCTTTACTTCAATTCCCTGTATCGGGAAGGACAGGTCACCAGCCTCATTCACTATACTACGACGCGCGGAAAACCGTATACCAATGCTCTGTGGCAGATGATGCAGCACGTGGTCCTCCACTCCGCCTATCATCGCGGCCAGGTGACGGCGCGGCTGCTGGATCTGGGCTATGAAGATGCGATCGTTTCTATGGACCTGATCGAATTTTACCGGGAGACCCATACAACGCCTCTGGAAGCGAAGTGAAACCTCATCTCCCCGCGGCTACGCCTATCCCCTCACCTTTCGAAGGAGAGGGAGAAGATTAGGAATAACTATTCCAAAACTGGGAGTGTGCATGCAAGGACTTCATTTTCTGGGCGATCGGCGGCTTGCCCTGGAGAGCTATCCCGATCCGCACGCTGGACCGGGCGAGGTCGTCGTCAAGATCGGCCGGGCGGCGGTCTGCGGCACGGATATTCATAAGTACCGCGCGCCCGCCCAGTATATCGAGACCCTGCCGGACGGCTCGGCACTGATCGTAGGCCATGAGCCGGCCGGATGGATCGCCGAGATCGGCGAGGGCGTGACCGGCCTGCAGACCGGGGACCGGGTGCTGCTGGCGGGCGTGGTCGGCTGCGGCCGGTGCGCCTGGTGCCATCAGGGTTACAACACGGCTTGCGAAGCGGGGGTCAGCGGGCTGGGCTGGAAACGGCATGGCTGTGACGCGACACACATCGTCTGGCCGGCCGCCAACGTCTTCGTCCTGCCGGAGAAGATGAGCCTGGATTGCGCGACGGTCCTGACTTGCGCGGGCGGGACGGCTTATACCACGCTTCGGGAAACCGATCTGCGCGGCGAGGACCGTCTGGCGATCGTGGGATTGGGTCCGGTCGGCCTCTGCCTGCTCCTCCTGGCGAAATCGCTGGGCGTGCGCACGGTGGGCGTTGATGTCGCGCCGAACCGGCTGGAGCAGGCGCTGAATCTGGGGCTGGACTGCGCCGTCGATGCTTCCCAGGAAGATGCAGTGGCCGCCGTGCGGCGCTGGTCTGGCGGGCGCGGCTGCGAGGTGGTCGCCGAATGTGTGGGGAAGCCAGAGACGAAGCACCAGGCGCTGGAGATGGCGGCGACGCGAGGGCGCGTCGCCATTGCGGGCCTGGGCGGCGAGCCGCTTTCGCTCAATACCGATCGCTTTTTTATCGGCGGCCAGCTCCGGCTGATCGGCATCCTTGCCACGCCCCTGCGCTACTTCGCGCCCTTGATCCAGCGGACGGTCGAATACGACCTGCCCTTCGAGCGGCTGATCACCCATCATTTTCCGCTGGAAGCGGCGGCGGAGGCCTTCGCGGTCATGGAGAGCGGCCGATCGGGGAAAGTGCTTTTCGATGTTGCCGAAAAGCTGAACGGGTGAGCGCGGAGCAGGCAGGGAGATAGCGGAACCTTTTCACGCGCTTCGCCGTCTGGCGCATGAAAGGGAAATATCGTGAATTCGTGTGTCATTCTGGTAGACAATACCAACTTGTTTATCGGCGGGCAGCAGTTGGCGGCCTCGCGCCATCATCGGCACCATCACAGCCGCCATCAGGAGGAGGCCGATCGCTCCTGGCGTCTGGACTTCAAGGGGCTGTATGCCTGCCTGGCGCGGGGAAGACAGGTCTACAAGGCGGTCATGGTCGGCTCCAGCGAGCCGGACACCCATCCCGGATGGGATCAAGCCGCTCGCGACGCCGGTTTCGAGGTCATCCTGCACGATACGAATGGGCATCATCAGGAAAAAGCGGTGGACACGGAGCTGGTGGCGCGCGGCACGGAGATCATCTGCTCGGCGCCGCAGCCGATGACGCTGGTGCTGGCCTCCGGAGATCGGGACTACGTTCCCTTAGTCGACGTAGCGCACCGCCAGGGCTGGAACGTCGAACTCTGCGCCTTTACCGATTCCTATCCCCGCGATGGCGAGCTGGCGAACGCCGTCGATCGTGTCCATCCCCTGGATAGCTGCCTGCCGCAGATCACGTTATAAGAGGCCGTTCGCTCACAGCCCGATTTTCAAGGGGCGCGCCCCCACCTCTTCGGTCTTGTGGAAGCCGGCGCGCTGCAGGGCGACCGTCGTCGCCGGATTGGAGGCGACTAGCTTCCAGATCAGGCCCGTCCGCGCGTCCTCGATCGCCAGCAGCGCCATGCCGAGATCGATGCCGATCACGTCCGGATCGTACCAGTTTCGGTCCACGTTGAACGCGTCCGCAAAGCCGTAGCGCCCCCAGATTTTATCCCCATACTGTGTATAGAACGCCTGCGCGGCCGCCCGCGATAGCTTCGGCGTGAAGATGATCGAGGCGATGGCGCCTGTCGGCGAGACGGTTCCATCCTCATTCGTGCCGGGCGCGTCGAAGGCCGTATAGCCGTCGGGATAGTCGCAGGCGTTCAAGCCCCAGATGTTGGGACCGTAGGTCTTGCGCGTTGCCGCATGGTCCAGGCAGAACTGGCGATTGATCTTCGTGGCCTCCGTCGCGCTGACCCAGTAGTCCCAGCCCTCGCTGTCTCGCCGGTCACGCAGGTCGTAGAAGATTTGCGACATCTGATGCAGGAAGATCGGGCCGCCTGTCAGGGTCTTCATGCCGTCGTATGTGATCACCGGGCGTTTCCACGCCGTCCAGGAGGCGGCGGGCAACGGATCGCGCGGCGAGCCCAGTCCCAGGAAGTAGAGCTGCATCAGCTCGTCGTAGCTGTCCCAGTTGCTCCCCAAAAACCCCGTTTCCGGCTTCCAGCCCATCGATACCACCAGCTTGTTCGGCTGCGCGCCGCCGTTGGTGCGCATCCAGGTCCAATCCATGCGGTCGTAGAGGTCGCTTGCGAGGCGATGGACTTCCGTTTTCGACCAGTACTGCCCGCAGATCAGCACACCCTCCATGAGCAGCACCGTATCGATGGAGGAGAGCTCGCAGTTCCAGACGCGCTCGCCGGTGCGCTTGTCGATAAAATGGTAGTACCAGCCGTGGACGGAAGGCAGCTTATCGTGGATAAAGCGCAGCGTCAGGAGCGCGCGGTCGTAGGCGTCCTGGCGGGAGACCCAGCCGTGCTCCACGGCGACCGGCAGGGCGGCCAGGGCGTAGCCGGTACTGGCGATGCTGGCGACCGTGTAGGTGTCGTCCGGGCCGACGTTGCGGGCGCGGTCGTTGGTCAGTCCAGTAGCCGGGTCCGACTTTTCCCAGAAGAACCGGAAGGCGCGCTTCTGGACTTCGGTGAGCAGTTGGTCCGTAGAGAGCTTGGGCAGCGGCTGTGTCTGCGCGGACGCCAGATCGCCCGCGAATGCGAAGCACAGGCATAACAGCAGCCAGAAGGCAAGTGGAACGAAGCGCATCAGAAACTCCAGATAGAAAGAGAATGGGGCGACGTGCATCAGTTACCCTGCCGGACCTCCAGGTCCGCGCGATCGTCTGCGCGAACACCTACCGAGGTTCCCTGAAGCGCCACTAGAGCTCCGCACAATGGCATAGCCCACTTCATCGCCGTTCCCCTTATCGTCGTGTGATTAATGTAAGATCGTATCCCCTGGACTGGTACGGTAAGCACGATCGCCCATAATGTTTGTAAAATGGCTGACGCGGCCATCCGGCCAGCGAATCTCTATCTGATCGACGCTCGTGCTGGCTCCCAGCCCGAAATGGACTTCCGGGGCGTTGGTGGAGAGGTAGCTGCCGCCGGCCCGCACCTCCGCAATCTGCTTGCGGTCGCCAGCCAGGAGTGTAACACGAGAGCCGACCGCGTCGCTCCCGCCGGGCCGCCAGAGGCAGCGCAACGTGATCCAGTGATTGCCGGGAGGGCTATCGTTGTGCAGCAGCAGCGGCGCGCCCTCGTCGTTGACAATCAACATGTCGAGCCTGCCGTCGCCGTCGTAGTCCCCGATCGCTATGCCGCGGCCAACGATCTTCCGTGCGAAGTCCGGACCTGCAGCAGCGCTCACATCCTCATACTTGCCGCCGACATTGTGCAGAAACAGGGTTGGCTGGGGGTAGGTCTGTTCTGCGGTAGTCTTCTCCACCTGAGGCATTATGTGGCCGTTTGCGAGGGCGATGTCGGGCCGGCCGTCGTTGGAGGCGTCGATGAACGCGATCCCGAAATTGAGCACGCGCAGCGTCGCCGAGCCGAGACCGGAGGGATAGCTGGCCTGCGAGAATACCGCTCCCTCGTTGTGAAAGAGGCTTTTTGGTTGGGCAGCGAAGTCCGCCACGAGCAAGTCGAATCGACCATCGCCGTCGTAGTCAGCCCAGTCGACGCCCATGCCTGACGGCAGCACGCCGTTCGCGTTGTAGGCGACGCCGGCCTCCACGCTGCGGTTCTCGAACTTCCCGTGCCCGATGTTGACGAACAGATCACCCTGTACCTGATCGTTGGCGACATAGAGGTCGGGTTTGCCATCGCCGTTGAAATCGCAGAACATGCACGCCAGCGCATTGCCGTGCGCACTGTCCAGTCCCGACTCCTTGGTCACGTCCCGAAAGCGCCCGTTGCCCACATAACGGTAGAGCGAACCTTTTTCCGGTCTGTAATTGAGCGGGCCGCATGCGGTCATGAAGTCGCCGCCGTTCAGGGTAGGGAAGTGACATAGCTGAAGCGTGGTGCCGTTAAACCGGACATAGCGACAGACGTAGAGCGATAACACGCCGTCTCCCTCGACATCTGCCCACGCGGCGCTCGTCGTCCAGTCGTCGGCGCTGCGCGCCTCCAGCCCGGAACCCGCGGTCACGTCCCGGAACGTCCCGTTTCCCTCGTTGTGGTAGAGAATCGTGCGCCCGTATCCCGTCACGAAGATGTCCGGCCTGCCGTCTCCATCGTAGTCGGCGACGGCGCATCCGAGCAGCCTCGATCTCCTGGGTGCGTTGGGAAAGGCCTTTTCGGTGACATCCTCGAAGGTGCCATCCCCCTTATTGCGGTAGAGGACACAGTGGTCGTTGCCGACCAGCAGGACGTCGAGTTTGCCGTCGCCGTCGTAGTCGAGAAAGGCGCATCCGTGTCCTATTGTGTCGAGGATAGTCAGTCCATTCAGGCTCTTATGACCCCACCGGAAGGTGAGGCCCGCGTGCTGTGCTTCGTCATGGAACCTGATAGATGCGGTGGGCTTGATTGCGGAAGGGGATACTGTAGACTGAGCAGTCCCGTTGCAGGCGCCCGATAGGAGCAGCGGCAGGGTCGGGAGGCAGAGTAGAAACCTGTTCAGGGCTTTACGCGCGGTTTTCACTTCGACTGCCCGGAACCGGTAGTATCTAATGCCGCACGATCTCTTGCGAGCATGGAGGCTCTTAAGCGTTCGAGCCGGGCGGACACCTCTCGGGCCATATCGGGCTTGCCTGCCAGAGCGTAGCACTCTGACAGCACGACATAGGTCTGCTGATGTCTCGGATCGAGCTTACGGGAGGTGTTCAGATCCTGGAGCGCTTCCGGCAGATGCCGTTCCGTCAGCCGGATAAAGCCGCGTAGATAGTAGGCGGCCGCGGTGGGGTCTGCCGCGATGGCGGCATCAGCCTGCCTTTCCGCGGCGGCGAGGCCGTTAGGGGACGGATCCCTGCGCATCATCACGTCCGCAAGGCCGGTAAGGGCCCGAGCGTC
Organism: Chthonomonadaceae bacterium; assembly: GCA_035653075.1. Lineage (GTDB taxonomy): Bacteria > Armatimonadota > Chthonomonadetes > Chthonomonadales > Chthonomonadaceae > DASRCN01. Next base: position 48,051 of record DASRCN010000060.1, read on the forward strand.
TTTCGGATTCTGTTTCAGCACGATCTGGAATGCCGTGTATGCCTGATCCAGCTTGCCTGCGTTCAGGGCCACCGTGCCGAGTGCGCGTTCGGTGATCGCGTCGTTGGGAGCGATCGCCGCCGCGCGCTCCAGTGCGTTGAGGCACCGGTAGTTCTCACGGGCCGTAATGAGTAAAAGTCCCAATCCCTGCCAGGCATCCGCGTCGTTGGGTTGAAGGTCGACGATCTTCTGAAAGCCGTCGATCGCAGCGCGCAGGTGGTGGGCTTTGGCGTCGAGGTTGGCAAGCCCGCGCAGCGCGTCGATGTTCGAAGGATCGCGCTCTAACGCCCTGTGAAAAAGGCCGCGAGCCTGATCCTCCTGGCCTGCGCGAACCGCCAGTTTGCCCAACATCGCAAAGGGGCGCGCGTCGGCCGGCTTTAGCCGGCCCGCCTGCTGCAGAACCGGGCCGGCGTCATCGAACTGTTTCGCCTTTACCAGCGCCTCAGCCCATTCCAACTGGGCGTCGAAATCGTCCGGATGGTCCCGTGCCTGCTGCTCCTTGAGGAGGAACTCGTTCCTCGGACTGTGTGGGTCATCCGTGGCGCGGTTGATGAACCAGAAGGCGAACCCTGCAATTATGATGACGATTACGGGCGCCACCCGGCGTATCATTTGGAGCATTATAGTTCGCTATCATTTCCCGCCCGCACCGTTTGCCCCGCCGCCCTGTTGCATCTGCTGCATCCGTATCTGGATCTGTTGGTCGGGTGACTTGCCTGTCACCTGCCCGGGCGGTCCAGATGAGGGTGTGACTGTGGGTGCGGAAAAGCCGCGGCTAAAGAAAAACACCGCGAGTCCAACCACTGCGAGCACCGCGATGATGATCCCCGCGATGGCTCCGGGGGAGAGCTGTCTGTTCATTGTTGGATGTTCCAGGCTGTGTCGCTCACTGTCGATGGACGGCACGGATCGGCATCATCGGATCACGAATGACCGTTCAGACACGGAGCAACCGAGAGTTCATGGCCTCGACCAACGTCGATCATGAACTCTCGGTTGTAAGGAGCGTTAGCAACTAGTCGTTATTCGGATACTTATCCATCTGGTTGGGAGCGGTGTTGTACCAACTCCAGCCGCTCGACGATTGGGCCAGGTTGTAGCTGTAGCGCCAGTCGTTCTCGTTGCGGCCCGGATCGTCTACGAAGGTTTGGCGCATGTTGCGATACTTCGCGTGGCTGTCCATGTAGACGACGTTGCCGGACTTCTTCGCATGGCCGCTGCCCCAGCTCGAATCGCCGGGCACCGAGTTTGCATCGCAGGTCGGGCCGGACGGCTCACAGTAGCTGAGCCAGGGGCCGATATCGGCCCACAGGTAGTGGCTCTCGACGATGATCAGCTCTTGCGCGGGATAGTTCAGCCCGGCCAGCGTCTGTGGATCGCTGCCGTTGAAGCCGATCGCGGCGACCGAGCCGAAGTTCGGGAGATACATGTCGTAGCCGGCCATGAAGCGTGGGTCCGGTACCTGATTGCCCCCGCTGGTGGTGCTGAAAACGTTGACGCCGTATTTCGCCGCGGGGTTGCTCGGACATTGGAAAATCTGGAGGTTCTTGATGTAGGGGTAGAGCATGTTCTTCCACGTTCGCTCGTATCCGACGCCCTGATAGACTTCGAAATCTCCGTAAAATGGAGGGCCAGCGCCATAGCGCTCAGGAAAGGTCTCGTCGTAATCCTGCACGTACATGTATAGCGCCGTGCCGATCTGTTTCATGTTGGACAGACAGGCGGTCTTGCGGGCCTGCTCCCGCGCTCTGGCGAAGACGGGGAAGAGAATAGCTGCGAGAATCGCGATAATGGCGATGACCACGAGCAGCTCGATCAGGGTGAAACCTGGTCGATGTGTGTTTCTACGGGTGTCCATACGGTTTCTCCTCATTCTGTGATGGGTTTTGACGGACTCCACTCGACTAGCGGGTGGGAGAGATAGAGAGTGCGGGAGGAGCCCTGAGGGCGCTTCCCGGTTGGGATATTTAATTCCTAGTGTTGAGATGTCCTCCTGGCGCCGCAGGAGCGGCGGACCACCAGCTCCGGCGGAACGAGGACCTGTGTCTGGGCGACGGTGTGCTCGGCGATCCGCTCCGTCAGCAGCGTAAAGGCCTGGACCGCCATGTCGTAGATCGGCTGGCGCACGCTGGTGAGCGGCGGGTCCGTGTGGTCGCACATGGGAGAAGAATCGAATCCGACGATGGCGACATCCTCCGGCGCGTGCAACCCCTTCTGGCGCAGGACCCCCATTATCCGGATCGCCACGTCGTCGCTCCAGGCGAAGATGGCCGTCGGGCGCTCGGCGGCGGGAGCGTCAAAAAGCGTTGTGGCCGGGGTGAAGTCCGCGCCGGGATAGGTCGATTCGACGATCCACTCCGGGCGCTCAGGAATTCCGGCGTTCTGCAGCGCCTTGCGGAAACCGGCCAGCCGGTCCCGCGCGGCGCCGGAGCGCGGCGAGCCGGACAGGTGGACGATGCGCCGGTGGCCCAGCGAGATCAGATGCTCCGTCGCCAGCATCCCGCCCAGGATATTGTCACAATCCACAAACCACAGGTCCGGCTGCTCCGAGCGGGTAAACATCAGGACGGCGGGAAATCGCTGCTCTCGCAGCGCGCCTGCCAGCCGGTCTTCCACATCGCGCAGCAGCAGCGCGCCGTCTACGCGCCCGTCGGTCAGAGTGGCGACTTCGGCGGCGAGGAGAGCGTCCGCCTCCATTGCCGGCTCGTCTTCCGGCTCGAGCTGCCGGGTGTGCAGCAAGAGATCGTAGCCCAGGCGGATGGCGGCGTCCGTAGCGCCGCGCATCATCTCGTTGGTAAATCCGGACCAACCGGAGAAGACACGCGGGAACTGCAGGACGACGGCGACGGTATGGGTGCGCTTCTGCGCCAGACTGCGGGCCAGGGCGTTGGGGTGGTAGCCCATCTCGTTGACGACCGCCAGCACCCGCTGCTTGGTCTCCTCCGGAATGCGCATCATCGTCCCATGCCCGTTAAGGACATAGGAGACGGTGGCCTTGGAGACTCCGGCGCGCTGTGCGACATCGCGGATGGTGACCCGCACTTCCCAACCTCCCTGCTGCTTAACCGATTAACTTAACCGGTTAAGTAAGACCACTATAACAAACCTGGCTGGCTTTTGTCAAGGGGTTTTAAAAGAAATTTTGGCAATTGAGAATAATTTGCCGGCACACTCTCCGGTAAAGTGCGGTGGCAATCCTGTGTAAGCGCGATGTAGAGGCTGTCCGCTTTCAAAGATAGTTTTTCAAGTAAACTATCTCGTTCTCGAAGTCCAGAAGATCGAAATAGGTTGCGAATTCGTACAGCACTTTAACGCAAGGACCTATGCCTATACTTTGAGGGGCAAAGATAACGCCGGTAAAGTAGATGTTCGCTTCCATACACTTGATCGCTTCCTCCAGCATATCCGTATCCTGAGAAAACATGACCCGTCCCAGGGCTGTTGCCCGCATGAGAACAATGCCATCCGCAGTCTCGCCCATTCCATCCTCAAAAGCGATTAGCAGGTCAACGCCCTTGCGGCGAAGCTGCCTGACAATAGATCCATGGACATTCTCGTCCATGTATAGGGATACCATCAGCCATGCATCCGTCGTTTTTGCTGGCGGGTACGCCGACGGAACTCATCCGGTGAGATACGCCCGGTTGCTTGCAATCGCATCTTCTCGGCAAGCTGCTCCCTGCGCTCAATGTCTGCATTGATCTCTTCTTTATGGTTGTTATAGTATTGGATCGCCGCTAAAATTTGAGCTAACGTCCAGTTAGGGTGTTCTTTGTGTATCTCTTCGGGCAATAGACCTGCCTGGACATCCTGCACGACCTCAACAACTTTCGTCGTCGTGCCTTCTATCCAGGCAACCCCTTGTTCGTCTGTATGAATACCAGGAATTTCTATCATGTCCGTAAACCTTCTTCAAGATAAGCGATCATCCGCACCGTTCGGCTTCTATGGCTCTTATTATAGCACGGGGCAAAACCTCGGGGAGAGAAGGATTTTTTGTCTGCACGCAGAACTCTTGGTAAATACGGCCTGCCATTCTCACGAGCCGGCAGGCTGTCCGTGCTCGATGCTTCGGCCTGACGCGCGGCTCCCTCGCAGGACTCAAATCATGAGGGGCGGCGGCCAGCGCCGATAGGATACGTGTTCGGGAGGAGGAAAAGCCCTATGTCTCAAGAAGGACTGTCAACGGCCGCCATTCAGGCCATTTTTCTCGCAGAGACCGAGGCCGCCCAGGGAAAGGTGAAGGACACTTTCGAGGATGGCTCCCGGCTGTATATCCGATCCATTCTTCCCGAAATCCGGGAGGTGCGCAAAAAAGACCCGGTGCAAGCCGGTGTGGCTCTCCGGGCGACGGCGCAGGATGTCTGGATCCATCCCTACATTTTCCGCCAGGTCTGCAAGAATGGGGCCATTATGGCCCATGCCCTCCAGACGCGGCATATTGCCAGGCTGGACCTGTTGCCGCCCGAGGAGGCGACGACGAGCCTGCGGGAGGCGATCCGCTCGTGCTCTTGTGAAGAGGCCTTTACCGAGGCCGTAGAAGGAATGCGCACCGCGACGGAGAGAGCGGTAGATTTTGCGATCCAGTCTTTGGCCCTGCTTGCGCGTATCGAGCCGGCGGCTCTCCGGGGCCAGATCATGGGCGATATTTTGAGCCGTTACTTCGAAGCGGGAGACCACTCGCAATTCGGCCTCATGAATGCCATTACGGCATCCGCCAGGGATACTTCGGATCCTGAAACGCGCTGGCAACTGGAGACCTCCGGAGGCGGCGTGCTCGCCTGCCTGCGTCACAACCCTGTCCGGGACGATCGCGCAGCGGAGGTTCTGCCTGTCTTGGAAGAGCGTTTCACCGATCTGCTCGATCGGGATAAGGAAGCCGAGGCATTTCCGTCCGATCTGGCGATGGCGCGTCGATAGGCGCGAGCCGGGATATGCTGGATGAAGAAGGCGGGCCGATCGGCCCGCCTTCGTACTTTCCCCTGGTTTCGATATAGGGACAAACCCCGTATTAAACACATCTGTTTTGTTGCGGTAAATGCTCCGAAAATCCCCCTCGGACTCAAGACATTCCGCCGTGCCTGTCTGCCGGCGGCGTACCTCCCGGGCGTGTCTCACCGCGCGCTCACCGGGAACGCGCACCCTGCAGCCTGGTGGCGCCTGTCTTACCTACCCTTCAGGTCGCTGGAAGGAACCTATCGTCTATGGGAGCACCTCTGCCTGAAAACGAGGCAGCACGGCTGAAAACGCTACGCCGATATACGATTCTGGATACAGCCCCGGAGGCCGCCTTTGACGATATCGTCCGTCTGGCAGCCCAGCTTTGCAGGACCCCGGTCGCTTTCCTCGGGTTGATGGATGCCGACCGGCTGTGGCTCAAAGCCCAGATCGGACTGCATACCACCGAGATTCCTCGGCACGAGACCTTCTGCGCCCAGACGCTTCTGCAGAAAGAGCTGCTGCGCGTTCCCGATGCGCGCAAAGACTCGCGGTTCGCGCGCCTTCCCCTGACCGCCTCCCGGTCGGGTTTCCGATTCTATGCCGGCGTTCCCCTGATCGCCCCGAACGGCCATGCGCTCGGCACGCTGGGCGTGATGGACCCTACGGCCCGCGATCTGAACCCCGAGCAGGTGGAATCACTGCTGGCTCTGGCCCGCCAGACCCTGGCGCTCCTGGAACTGCGCCGCCGGACCGCCCGACCGGCACGCGCCCGCCGTTCGGCCCAACCTGGCGAAACAGCCCTCTCCGGCGATGCGCGCGTGCGAGATATTCTGGAGAGCCTGACGGACGGTTTCATCGCCCTCGACCGGAAGTGGCGCTACACCTACATCAATGCCAACGCCGCGCGCCTGATCGATCTGCCCCCGGAAGAGTTCCTGGGCAAAGTCATCTGGGACGTGTTCCCGGAGACCATCGGCACGCCCTATTACGAGGCGTTGCATCGGGCGATGCGGGAACAGAAGCCGGTCCATTTTGAAGACTATTATGGGATGCGCGGCGGGTGGTTCGAATACCACGTCTACCCGACCAAAGAGGGCCTGGCGATCTACGGACGCGACGTCACCAAACGCAAGCGCGCGGAGGACGCGCTCCGAGAGAGCGAGGAGCGATTCGCCTCGGTCATCCGCTCGATGAAAGAGGGCCTCATCCTTGTGGATTCCGACGGGATTATCCGCCTGTGCAATCGCAGCGCCGAGCAGATACTGGGCCTCTCCGCCCGGCAGGTGATCGGACACAAAGCCCGCACGCTTCCCTGGCGCATGATCCACGAGGAGACCGCCGAGTTCTCCGGCGAAGCCCCCGCCGTCCTGCTGTCGCTCTGCACGGGCATCACGCTGCCGGACGTGACCATGGCCATCCCGACGCCCGAGGCGAAGCTGCTGTGGATCTCCGTCAACTCGACCCCTCTCTTCCGCGCCGGGGAGACGCAGCCCTATGCCGCTCTGGCGACCTTCACGGACATCACCGAGCGCAAGCAGAACGAGCAGGGCCTCAAGCAGATCATGAACCAGATGGACGACTATCGCATGAAGCTGCAGCGGCAAAAACTGGAGCTGGAGACGGTCAATGCCAGGCTGTCGGCGCTGGCCAGCTCGGATGGGCTGACCGGCTTGAAGAACCGGCGCGCCTTCCGCGAGACCCTGCGGCACGAATTCGATTATGCCCTACGCTACCGCACGCCCCTGTCCCTGATCCTGGTCGACGTCGATCATTTCAAGGAGTACAACGACGCCTTCGGCCATCCGGCGGGCGACGAGGTGCTGGTCCGGGTCGCGTGGATCCTGCAGGCAAACGCCCGTTCCACGGATTTCGTGGCCCGCTATGGCGGGGAGGAGTTCATCATCGTCCTGCCCAACACGGACCGCTTCGGAGCCATCACGCTGGCCGAGCGCTTCCGGCTGGCTATCGAAACGGCATCCTGGAACGGACACATGGTGACCGCCAGTTTCGGCATCGCCTCCCTGACCCTGACGACCACCGACCCGGCGCTGCTCATCGGCGAGGCCGACGCCGCGCTGTACGCCTCGAAAAAGGGCGGACGCAACCGCACCACGCATTACGATCAATTGACCTCCGCCAATCCCACCGCTGTTTAGACAAGAGGGAAGAGAAAAATCCGGCTGCGCCGTAAGGCGCTTACTATTCCCTCTCTTCCCTCTTGCCTGCCTTTGTGCTAGAATGTAGCCACGTAGTCAACGCTGCCGCGAGAGAATATCGCCATGACATCCGAATCGCGTTCCCCCTGGACCGATCTTCTGCTGACCCGTCGCGAGATGCTCTCGCGCCTGGGCGGTGGCTTTGCTGCCCTGAGTTTGGCCGGCCTGCTGACGGAGGAGGCGCAGGCGGCAAGCGCCCCACGCGTTCTCAATCCGCTCGCGCCTAAAAAGCCGCCTCTGCCGGCAAAAGCCAAACGCGTCATCTTCCTCTTTATGAACGGCGGGCCGTCTCATGTCGACACCTTCGATCCCAAGCCGATGCTGAGCAAATACCACGGCCAGCCGCTGCCCTATAGCAACCTGCCGACCGAGCGCAAGACCGGCACGGCGTTCCGGTCTCCCTACCCGTTCGTCCGGTGTGGCAAGAGCGGCATCGAGGTCAGCGACATCTTCCCGCACATCGGCGCCTGTATCGACGATATCTGCGTGATCCGCTCCATGCACGCCGACGTGCCCAACCACGAGCCGTCCTTGATGCTCATGAATTGCGGCGAGGCCCGGCTGATCCGTCCCAGCCTGGGCTCGTGGGTCACCTACGGGCTGGGCAGCGAGAACCAGAACTTGCCGGGCTTTATCGCCATGTGCCCTTACGGCTACCCTATTCAGGACACGCAGAACTGGCAGTCGGCGTTTCTGCCCGGCGTCTATCAGGGCACCTACATCGATCCGTCCAAGACCGACATCGAAAAGATCATCGAACACATCAAGAACCGGTATACCACGCAGCCGGAGCAGCGCCAACAGCTCGATCTTCTCCAGCAGCTCAACCGGAAGCATCTGGCGCAGCATGCGGACGACGCGCAGATGGAGGCGCGCATCCAGTCCTTCGAGCTGGCTTACCGGATGCAGATGGATGCGACCGACGCCTTCGACATCAGCAAGGAGCCTGAGTCGATCCGCAAGATGTACGGCGACGGCGTCTATGCGCGGCAGGTGCTCATCGCGCGCCGGCTGCTGGAGCGGGGCGTGCGCTTCATCCAGCTCTATCAGGGCGCCGGCCAGCCCTGGGACAATCACGACGACCTGGAGCAGGGACACCGGGAACTGGCGCGCCAGTCCGACCAGCCTATCGGCGCGCTCATCAAAGATTTGAAACAGCGCGGAATGCTGGACGATACGCTCATTATCTGGGGCGGGGAGTTCGGGCGCACGCCGACGGTGGAGCTGCCCACCCCCGGCGCCAATCAGGGTAAGAAAAACGGGCGCGATCACAACCACTACGGCTTTACGATGTGGATGGCGGGCGGCGGCGTCAAGGGCGGCCAGGCTTACGGCGCCACCGACGAGTTCGGCTTCAAGGCGGTGGAAAATCCGGTCCACGTCCATGACCTGCACGCCACGATCCTGCGCCTGCTCGGCTTCGATCACACGAAGCTGACGTATCGTTACGCCGGACGCGACTTCCGCCTCACCGATGTCTACGGCAACATCGTTCCCGGCCTCCTCGCCTGACCGGCGTTCCCCTCCTGATTCTGCGTCCTGCCTGCTCCTCAAAACAAGGAGCAGGCAGGACTCGTTTGGGACCTTCTCATAACGGAAGGAATTTCGGCCTCCACGGAAAGCAAAATGGCGTGGGGAGTGATCGAGCGTATTGAGTCCACAAAAGCTCATACCTTTCTCATTGTAGGAACGAACGCAGCCGTGATCATTCCGCACGAGCGGACCACGCAGGGTGTTTACGGAGTCTTTATGCAGGAGTTGGGCCGGCGCTTTAAACCCGATCAGCCACTGCCGCGTTCAATCGGCTCTTAGGGTCCACTGCCGGCCGGCTGGTACCGCAGCCAGAACGCCAACCATACGGGCGCGATCGAGATCAGATGCGACCACGTTCCCGGCTGTGCCTCCGGTTCCGGCCACAGGTCCTTACTATCTGAGACATGCATCAAGACAAAGCCGTTCTCGATCAGGCTGTTGATCAGCTTGCTGAAGGTCTGGCGATATTCGCGGCATTCCCGAATGGCGGGCCGCTCTTTATTACTGCGCGCGTAGACCCAGTCGGGATCCGGAGTCGTTATCAGCGCCCCGTCCACATACGGAAGCTTGAGCGTATATCCCTCGCCGTTCCAATCGGCTTCGCTTAACCCGGCGTAGAAGGGGTTGGAGATAGCAAAGTAGTACATCCCTCCAGGCCGCAGGACGCGCGCCACCTGGGCGAACACCACCCGCGCATCCGGAACGAAACCCAGAGAGTACGGCTGAAACACGAGATCGAAGGAGGCTGATGCAAGCGGCGACAGGTCTCGCATATCCCCCTGCACCGTTGTGATCTCTTTCTGGTAATGCGCGGCGACCTGCCGGTCCCGCTTCAACTGCGCTTCCGAGAGATCGAAGACCGTCACGTTCGCGCCCAGCAGCGCGAACGCTCCCGACTGCTGCCCGCCGCCTCCCGCCAGACACAGTACCTCCTTGCCGGTCACATCCCCGAATAGCCCCTCGGGATCCACGCATTCCCGCGCGGAGTCGACGGTCAGGTCGAGAGCGGGGCGGGTAAAGAGAGCATCCGAATCGGCCAGTGCCCGCCAGCGCTCGATATTATAACGCGCCACCTCATCCATAACTAAATCTCTTTCTCCCTCTATCTACGGCGAATGCTTACCGGCGGGGATTCTACCCCATATCCGGCAGCCAGGAGAGCAACAGAGGGCTTGCATCCGACCTATAGCCTTCCCTTTAAGCCTGGTAAAAAATCGGCTTGCTTTCCGTTTTGGTGAGCAAGCCGATTGCCTCCAGCAAACCCTCCTCTTTTACGGCAGGTGATTTTGAGAGCCTCTGAAGCTGCCTGCGGTGAATGTGCCGGACACGTTCAAGGAGACCACGACTCCAGAAGCCCCCGCCGAAGAAGGAAACTATATCAAAGGAACATCCTCTCCCCTGAGCCGTCTCATACGGATGAGGTCAAGCGTCGTCTCGTGGGAACGTCCCATCAGCCCGGCGCAAAGCCTCTTCGTGCTGTGGGCCAGGCTTTCTCTATCGGGTTTTCCAGAGTGATCCGGCACAACAGCCACACATTTCCCGTTCGGCAGCTTCTCTTCGGAGAAGAGAGGAGAAAGGAGCCATTTCAAAAATGGCAAAGCGTATCTATGTAGGCGGATTGCCTTACTCGGCGACCGAAGAAGACCTGGAGAACCTGTTCGCTTCGTATGGCACCGTCGCTTCTGCTGCGGTTATCACGGACAAGTACACCGGCCAGGCGAAAGGCTTTGGCTTTGTGGAGATGGAAACCGATGAGCAGGCGGATGCGGCCATCCAGGCGCTCAACGGCAGCCAGATGGGTGGTCGGGAGCTGACCGTCAATGAAGCCCGGCCGCGTGAAGAGCGTCCACGCACTTCTGGCGGCTACGGCGGCAATCGTAGTGGAGGGTCCGGGGGCCGCGATAGAGATCGCGGTGGCTACGGAGGCGGCAACCGCTGGTAAATCCCGCTCCCCTTCTTGAGAAACGTCCAGGTCGAAAAGCATTTTCTGGCCTGGACGTTTCTTCTGCCTATCCGCCAGACATGGGGGCAGGAGGTAGAGCATAGCTGCCATCTGCCTCTATACGGCTGTATTCTAGAGGGGCTCTCGCGCTCAGGTTTCTGATGGCTTACCGCATCGTCGAACGAGCAGAAAACAGAGTGTAAGCTGTCACAGGAAGTTATGTAGGCAACGATAGCGAAGACACCGGTATGCGGATGCTCACCCGCGCTCCCCCTTCGGGCCTGTTCTCAAAGCGGATACTTCCTTTAAGATCCCAGCGACTCAAGTTCTCTACCAGTCCTAATCCGGTCGTCTCTAGCTTGGTTACCTCAAATCCGGGCGCAAATCCCGGTCCGTCATCGCACACTTCTAACGTGGCAACATCCTCCCTCACCTGGAAACTGACCTCCACTTCTCCGTGTCCATACTTGAGGGCATTGCTCACCAGTTCGTTGACGACCAGAGCCAGACTCGTGGCTTGACGAGCCGTAAGCTCCGTATCTTCCAGCAAGACGCGAATGTGCCGGGGTCCAGCTGTGGCTTGCAAGAGAGGCAGCAGTCGCTCCAGGATGTCCTTTGCCGAGATCGTCTGCGCCAGTCCATCGGCTTTCGCCTGCTGGGTCAGCAGATCATGCACAACGGCCAGCATGCGTACCTGGCTTCCCAGACGTACAAACTCGGTGGTCGGCAGCGTCTCCGTATCTTCCAGGACCTGCAGATCGATCATGCCGGCAATGATCTGCAGGCTGTTCTTGACGCGATGATGGGTTTCCGTCATACTGCGCTGTAAACGCTCGTTGAGCGCCTGGATTTGCGCCTGTTGAAGCACCGCGCCAGCCAGCAGTTCCCGTACCTCATACTGCCGTCTGCGCGCGCGCAGGGCAGACTTCACGGCGGAGAGTAGGCCGGGCAACCGTACCGGACGCTCCAGCAGCGTGATATTGCCCAGACGCTGTATGTCGGCTTCGACTTCCGAGGGAATATCGGCGCTGACCAGGAGCACGACAGGAAGATCCGACCAGGGAGCCTGCTGGTCGAGCAGGGTGGCAAAATAATCCAGGTTCATTTCATGCAGGGCCTCGATCGTCAAGAGAATGGCTCCGGCGCCCTGTTCGAGGCTGTCATAGAGAATTTGCGCATTTGTACACAGGAACGGCTGCAGCGCGGCCTGATCCAAAGCGCGTGTTATCAGACTGCCGTCTCGTCCCAGAGGAGCAAACACCAGCACCCGCTCCTCCAGGTCGGCAGGGTCTGCGGGAGCGTCTGGGCGGGCAGGATGCCTTTTACTCCTTTGCTCGTCCGGCATTAGATCGGATCCTGCCTGTCCTGGCTGCGTTGCTCTGAGGAACCTGCCGTCATCCCTAACTGCGCGGAACCCCCGCTGTATTGGGGCACGCCGGTCATAAGACCGGCAAACTGGCGCAGCGGCTCGCCCACTATGATGCCTTGAGAGCTGATGCGCAGCTCGCGAAGCGTACGCTCGTGCGGACCCCGACGGCGCTTGATGACGCTGATGGCCTGATGGATCTCCCCGACGGCTTCATAGTAGCGGAAAAGGACGACCGTGTCCGAGAGATAACTGATGTCGATGGATGCCTTCATGCTTCCAATGATGCCATGCTGCACCATAGTGACCAACGTGACGACCTTCTGCTGGTCGAGGTAGGCAAAAAGCTCGTGCAGATGCGTTTCGATGAACTGCTCGTCCAGCATCGAATTGCAGTAGCCGTTGAGGCTGTCGATGACGACTACCTTCACGCCTCGCTGCTCCACCGCCTGGCGTACCTCGTAGGAAAAGGCGCCCGGACTCAACTCCGCCGGATCTACCTGCGCCACCTGCAGCAAGCCCGTATCCACGTATTGACGTAAGCCCCCTAAGAGCTTGTCCGCCCGGTAGAAGAGGGTATCGAGGACTTCGTCGAAAGAGTAGACGGCCGCCCGATGCCCTTGTGTCAGGGCGGAAACCACGTACTGTAAAGCGACCGTGGATTTACCCACGCCGGCAGGTCCTAACAGGAGCGTGGTCGTTCCCGCGTCCAGACCGCCCATGAGCAGGGCATCCAGGCCGGTCACCTGGCTGACAAGGGGATCGATACTGCCCTCGGAATGATGCTCTGCCGCCACCAGGCGGGGATAGACGTGCAAGCCGCCGGTTTTGATCTCATAATCGTGATAGCCATCCCGAAACGTCTGGCCACGGGCCTTGCTGACGATGAGGCGGCGGCGCGAGACGCCATAAGCAGGAGCGATTTTCTCCAGAATAAGCACGCCCGACACCACGCTTTCCGGGGGAATATCGCCCAGCGGCGTCGCATGGTCGTCCAGGAAGAGAACGGTAATATGCTTGTTCGCGAAATACTGTTTGAGGGCCAGCATCTGCCTTCGATAGCGTAGCGGGTCTCGGGCCAGCAGACGGATTTCAGAGATCCCATCAAATACCACGTGCGCCGGCTTTACCCGCTCGATCTCGGAGAGTATGGCGGTGGTGGTCTCCCCCAGCTCAACATCGGAAGGATGGAAGACCGAGTACTGGGCATCCGCTTTGAGAGTATCCTCTGCTGCCGAGAGGTCGCACAGGTTGACCTGCTGCAGCGACCAGCCGTGGGAGGCAGCCATACCGTGCAGCTCTTCGGCCGTCTCCGAGAGGGTAACATAGAGCACGGCCTCGCCACGACTCTGACATGCGAGCAGATACTGCATAGCCAGCGTTGTTTTTCCGGTGCCCGGCTGGCCGTAGATGAGATACACCCGATCGCGCAGAAAGCCGCCATGTAAAATGTCGTCGAGCCCGGCGATGCCTGTGGAGACATGCTGTGCAGGAAGCGGGGAATTGCGGCTCTCCTCAGTCATGAGAGGTCCTTTCACCCAATAGAGTGGACTTATATCCTGCCCATTGCACCATCGGGCAACCTGAATCCTTCCCCTCTCCATGCCGCAAGCGGAGCGCGCCAACGGATTTTCTGCGTATCCGCTGAAAGTGGACAAGACCATGACCTTATCGGAAGCCAGGTCCTACATCGGAAAACGCTGCTCGATCGGCTGGAAAAACGTTAGAGAGCAGGAGGAGATAACCATCTCGGTTATCCAGGATATGCTCTATTTGCCCCTCTTTTTCTTTAGCTTCACGGCGGATAGGTGAGGCAGCAGTGAGATTGCCGGCTGGGTAAAAAGAGCATGGGTGATCGCAATTCCTACTATCTTAATCTATTAAGGGAACTTTTAACGCTATCAGTCAGTCAGTGGCATGACTTACGGCCCCCCATTCTTTCCGGTTGTTAGCATACTGGCCTGCTGAAACGGAGCGGAAGCACTCCGCTCAGGCAGTGGCTCGTGTCGTGTGCCTGATTTAGCAGCCAAGCCCCCAGGGCTGCCCGCTCAGGCAGACACCGTGTCTGTTGAAACTTGTAAGAAAGGAGAACGCCGGGTCATGACGCCCGTGCCGGAAGAGAACAAGGACGCCTTCCTTGCCGAGCCGCCACGGCCATCCTCCACGCGGTCGCTGGCAGAGGAAGATATTCTGACCTTGATCGAGCGCTGCAAAAGCGGGGAGAGGAGCGCCTGGAAAGAATTGATCCGCCGCTTTGAGAACCTGATTTTTGCCTATGCCCAGTCGCTGTGCCACAACCCCACCGACGCCAGCGACATTACCAGTGAGGTTTTTCTTCGGCTCTTTGTAGGATTGCCTACCTTTCGCCCCGGCAAATCCTCCTTTCGCACGTGGCTGCTTCATATTGTGCATAACACCTATATCGATGTCTGCGTCCGCGACAGCCACCGCAGGCATCTGAGCTTGAATGAGAAGCAGCAACCGGCGAGCAATCGCTACGAACTGGTCGATCCGGCGGCCTCGCCGGAGGCTGTTTGTGTGCATCAGGAGCAGTTGCGAAGCCTGACCGAGGCGATCCGCACCTTGCCGGCTTACCAGCGGCAGGTGCTGGACCTGTTCGTAGCCGGCCGCTCCTACAAAGAGATCGCCGCGTTGACGGGGCACTCCATGGGCACGGTGAAGTCGCGCATCAACCGGGCCAGAACGACCCTGCGCCAGCGCCTGGAAGAGAGCGGCCAGGAACCACCCGCGCGTTCGCCTGGCTAATGCGCGTCGGTAATGCGAGCGGGGTGTTGGCAGAGACACCAGCCGCTTCTACCGATACTAAGAAGGTAACGAGAGACTATGCGGGCTTAGCACCCTTATTGGGTTAGCCGCTTCTTCACTGGCGAGGGAGCAGAATAATAGGCCATGCGACAACAGCAGCACCGATCGGTAGGCAGCAACAGGGGACAAAGTGAAAATAAGGAGGAAGCCCCAGGAGGGAATCGAACCCCCCACACCTGGTTTGCTGCCAGGGCCGTTCGCCAGTTCGGTACTAGGGCATGGCACCCTCGGCCCGACTCGAACGGGCGACCACCAACTTCGCGGGCTGGTATTCTCTCCATCTGAACTACGAGGGTGTATGAAATTGGCTCCCAGAGATGGTCTCGAACCACCGTTTCGAGGGTCAGAGCCTCGCGTGCTGCCGCTGCACTATCTGGGAATGATGATTCACAGGCCAGGACTCGAACCTGGAATTACCTGAGCCAAAATCAGGCGGCTTACCATTAACCGACCTGTGATCATGTCTATGCGTTGCCGCCTAAAATGGCTGCCAGGCGCTCGAAGGGACTCGAACCCCCATCCTCCGATTACGGCTCACCGGGTAGAAGCCGGCGCCGGTACGAGCGCATGCCCTTGTCGAAGATGTCATCCAATTTATCGAGTGATTTTCACCTGGCTTCTTTCTCTCGCTTTCATAACCCTTGACAGGTTCGCTGCCAGAGAAGTTGCACTTCCGAACGCCGCCGGGAGGAGTCGAACCCCCATGTTTCCGGTTACCGTTTCGACAGGTTCGAAGCCTGAGCGGATACGACGGCACACTATGGTTGATAAAGATGAGGGCACGAGGACTCGAACCTCGATCCACTGGGTAAGAGCCAGTTCCATTAACCATTATGCGGATGCCCCCTCATACAGTGGGTCCGCAGAGGCTCGAACTCTGACCGGGTGTTTAAAAGACACCTGCGCTGCCGGTTACGCTACAGACCCTGGTAATGCCTTGTTGTGTTTGCGAGGCTTGCGTTTCATTTTGTCTCCGTTCTCCTTTCAGCACGCTCTCGATTGGCGGCCCGGGATTCGAACCCGGAATCTCCCCCTTATAAGGAGGGTGCTATGACCGCTCTAGCGCGCCGCCACGAGATGCGCGGCGAGAGATTTGAACTCCCAGCTTCCATCATGTCGCGATGGCACTCTGCCGTTGAGTTACCCGCGCATAAGCAATAGCCAGGGCAGGATTCGAACCTGCAAGCATCCTTCGTGTGGGGAAGGCGTCCTACCATTGAACGACCCGGCTATGGGGCTTCTCCAGGGAGTCGAACCCTGAACCGGCCGCATACAAAACGGCTGCGCTGCCAGGTTGCGCCAGAGAAGCTCTGTAGATAAGGCCCCACCAGAGAATCGAACTCTGCTCACGACGCCTACGATGCGCCTGCACGGCCACTATGCGAGCGGGGCAAAAGAAATCCAAGCCGCAGGTGAGATTCGAACTCACTCCCTTGCGCCTACCAGGCGCCTGCACGCCCTAGCGTGCTCCAGCGGCATAACCGTCTTGGACAGCCTCTTTCAGAGAAAGCCATCGGCAAATCGAAACGACGGGCAAGACAGGACTCGAACCTGTGGAGGATCGGAACCCTCTACCGCTTAGCACGCGGCTGCAATCGCCACTCTGCCACTTGCCCTCATCAGCGGGCGAGGCGAGACTCGAACTCGCGAGGGCTTGCGCCCTTACCAAGACTCCAGCTTGGCCCGTTTGCCGCTACGTAACTCGCCCTTCACCCTACTTGACCGGATAGGGACCGCCAAAGTTGCACGAGGCATAGAAATCAGCATTGGAAGCAGGAAATCCGTCCACTTACGAGGTGTGATACACCGGCGCCAATCCGTATACCGGCGTGGGAATACCCTCCATGCGCGCCTTCAACTGCAGCGCCAGATACTGCGAGTAGTGGCGCGACAGGTGCAGGTTGCCGCCGTGGAACCACAGCGCCTCCTGGCGTGTCGGCTTCCACATATTGCGCAGCTCGCCCTCCCACGGCCCCGGATCATAGCGCGTGTCCGAGCCGAGGCCCCAGCACTTGCCGACCTTATCGGCGACCTCTTTGCTGATGAGCTGTTCGACCCAGCCGTTCATCGACCCGTAGCCGGTGGCGAAGACGATCAGGTCGGCGGGCAGCTCGCTGCCGTCGGTGAAAACGATCGAGCGCTCCTCGATGCGCTCGACACCGACCCGGCTTTTGAGCCTGATCCTGCCGTCAGCGATAAGATCGCTCGCGCCGACGTCGATGTAGTAGCCCCCACCGCGACGCAGGGCCATAACGCCCAGGCCCGAATCGTCCTCGCCGAAGTCGAGCTGGAAGCCGGCCTTCTCGAGCCGCGCGTAGAATGCGGCGTCCCGCTGCCTCATCTCCTCGCATACCAGCCTTTGCAGGGCCGGTACTTCCCGGTAAGGCATCGAGGCCATCGTCAGATCGGCCCTCTCGGTGGTGATGCCGGCCTGCAGCGCGGCTTCGGAATAGAGGCGGCCGAGGCCCAGTTCCATCAGGGTATCGCTGCGCGCAACGAGCGTCGGACCGCGCTGCACCATTGTCACGTCGGCGCCCTCTTCCCAAAGGGCGGCGCAGATGTCGTGGGCCGAGGTATTGGAGCCGATCACCACGGCTTTCTTGCCCCGGTAGCCGTCGGGGCCGGGGTGCTGGCTGCTGTGGTGCAGGTCCCCCTGGAACTTCTCCATTCCCGGCACTGACGGCAGGTTCGGCACGCCCAACGCCCCGGTGGCAAGTACGAGATGCTGCGGTCGCAGCGTCATCGGTTTCCCCTGGCGAACGACCTCGACCGTCCACTCCTTCTTCGCGTCGTCGTAGTATGCGCGCTTGCATTCGGTGTCGCCCCAGTAGTGCAGCTCCATCACCTTCGTGTACATCTCGAGCCAGTCGGCGATCTTATCTTTTGGGCTGAACACGGGCCAGTGGTCGGGGAACGGCAGGTAGGGCAGATGGTCGTACCAGACCGGATCGTGCAGGCACAGGCTCTTGTAGCGCTTCCGCCAGTTATCGCCGGGCCGCGCGTACTTCTCGACGATGATCGCCGGCACGTTCAGTCGCCGCAGACGCGCGCCGAGCGCGATTCCGCCCTGCCCGCCCCCGACGATCACGACGTAGGGCTGCGTGAGAAAGCCGAGCTCGGCCTCTTCCTGGCGGCGCAGCTCGAGCCACGTCTTGCGGCCGGGATGCACGCCGTGCTCGACTCCCCGGTCGCGTGTCGGGCCTCTGCGCTCCTCGTAGCCCTTCAGCTCTTGCATGGTTGTCAGCAGCGTCCAGGCTTTGCCGCCGATCAGCCGCACGTGCCCACAGCCGCGCGCCACGCCGGTCTCGAAGCGGATCCAGCCTTCTATGACGCCGTTGGTCTCGCCGGCCTCGCCCTCCAGTTGCCAGGTGGAGGGCTTCGCGGGGATCACCGCTTGCTCGATCATCTGGCGCACGTTGGCGTTGCTCTCGGCCGTGGTGATATTCCAGGTGAACGCCACCAGGTCACGCCAGTAGCTGTCGGCGCCGAACAGGTCCGCAGCGCCCTGGGCGTCGCCACGTTCGAGCGCCGCACCGAGTATAGCCAGCCATTCCGACACCTGCTGTGTCGGCGTCTTCTCGTTCATCGCCTCTCTCCTGCTCGGGGTAGGTGAAACCGATGGCAGACAATTCTGAAGATGATACGTTCTTATCTTAGCATTCGGCTAAGGGGATGAAGTTTGTCGGTGCGTCCACCGAGGCCTATTTGGTAGGTTTATATTCGCCGCTTCTTCAGATTCTCCTAGAGTGCCGCACTGATTTTGATTAAGTACCCGTTTAATCAGTGTCCGATAAAGGAAGTTTTCAGTGGTAATGGAAGGTTGAACAGGCGGCTATAAAAGGGGTTATATTTGGTAATAATTAGAAGCAGTCGGACTTAAATTTTCTGATAGCGCGAACGGTGTTACAACACCACAAGACGTCATGGGCACTAACATTTTAGCCTCGCGCCAACCGTCGGCGATCTCGGTCCGAGCGTTCCATAAGAGCTGAACTTTGTTATCCTGGTTAGCAGGGTCGTCCATTCGATACAGCACAGCATGTGGAGAACGCCAATCATATGGAAGCGGCCCAATAAAAATGGAGGAAGTGATATGACAGACACAATGCCGCTGTCCTGGATCAAGGCTCTGAGGAATGCTGGGACGCGCCAGAGCCTACTCGTTCCCCTCGAAAACCATCTCGTAGCCGTCAATAAAGCCTTACCCGAGGAGGATCGTCGCAGCGATCAGAAAATCCAGGACGTGCTGGAGAAAATCAAAATCTGGGACTCGGAAGTCGATCGGATGTTCCGCGGGGAAATCGCAGAAATTGTGGACCCAAGCGATGTGCCTTGCGCACACACAGAGGCTGGGATCGCACACCTTCTTGGCCTACGGCATCGAACCGCCAATGCCTTCGTGCTTTCGCCGACAGGAAAGACTATCTGCCAGCGGCGGGCACACAATAAAAGGTTCGGCATGTTTTTGTCGATCTACGGCGGACACGTGAAGATGCCACAGACCTATGAAGAAGCGATGCGAGAGGAACTGAAAGAGGAACTGGGGCTTGCGGATGATCCCGCAGGCGAGATGCAGTTCATAGGCAAAGAATTATACGAGGTACCGGGCGACCTGAATGTCGAGTTCCGAGCTTTGTTCCTCTACCGGCTCACGCCTGTTGAGTACCAACATGTTCGGCAGAACCAGCAAGCCCTTGATGCCATCAAGCAGGAGCGAACCAGTACAGGATATAAATCCTGGCTCGAAGAGCAGCAGGGAACTAGACATGGTCATGGTGAAGTCTGGTCTGTCTATGAAATAGATACCGGACAACTCATCGATGCCCCATGTGAGAACATCTTCGTCACAGACTTAGCGCGAAACGCTGAACTGCACTACCTCATGGTCGGGGATCGCTTCCAGGATCAGCAAACGGTCGTCGATGAGAAGGCTTTCTTTACACCGGACCTTCTCGATCGCGCCATCCGGAATCGTGCTGTATGCAAGGAGCTCTTAGCAGCAGGAGGCCACAGCCAATAGCTGGCTTGGCAGGCGCAGAGGTAGGCGACCCAAGCATGTCCGTACTGCTCTACGAACGTCACAAGAAACTAGCGCAAGCTGGAACAGCCCCATTCCAGCTTGCCCTCAGCAGCTAGTCAAAAAACCGTATCTACAACAACATGCGGATCGAGATCATTGATGTCAAACTTGAGAAAAGGATGTGGAATCGTTTTTGGCACTCGGAAAGTTGTCATCACCAGTTGCCTTTGTCTGCCTTTCAGGGTACGTGCAAACAGATGATTTATTTGCCTTCGCAATAGCCATGCAAACACTAACGTCTCGGTTCCCCCTGCGCCAAATGCGGCTACGATGCGGGGAAAGGTTTCTGTAGGTGGAATAGAGATTAAGTACGCCACCGTAAGCCGATCATCGCCAGTTTGTGACCGGTAGGGTCCGCCAGCAGAGATCCTGCCTCCTTGGTGCTCATCGAACCCTACACTCCGCCACTGAGGTTCTACCGATAAAAGGCCGTTTTCTTGTCCGAGTTCAATCGATGTACGTGTGCATGTCATTAAAACCGGCCTAAGCGCCGCGAAGACATCTTTCTCGATTGGCTCACCACTGCGTTCAATTACTCGCTTCATCGGAGGGCGATCATCGAGTGGGGGGCGAGTTGTTAGCAGTATTAGGTCGTCTGGGGTTAAAGGCACGGGCGTCGCCTCACATTCACGGTAGTCTGGCCGGTCGAGGACGCGTTTTGGCACGTTAATGATCGCGCCGCCGTAGGAGAAACCGGCCTCGTACAAAGAAAATGCCAGATGCTCGGTTGCCAGACCGTCGCGAACTTTGTTGATCTGGGTTTCAAGGGGTCGAGTTCTCAGCACGCGAGCCGCCACGTAATATTTGAATGTATATACTGTCTTCAATTCATCTTCTTCCTGTAATGATAGCCAGACTTTCGCCTGGTGAACTATTACCGTCGGTAGTGCGGCATAACCATTCCGAAGCCATATACCTCATCAGATGCCCGGAGGGGTATCCCAAGACTGGAACCTTACCTCAGTCGCAATAGGTTTGCCATCAGCCCTATCACTTTCGGCCGCTGACTCATATGCAGCTGAGAGCAACCTTACCGCAATCTCGTGATCCTCTATTGGTGAAAGGCTAGGTGGTCGCACCGACGTGCCCTTCAGCTTCGCATCCACTTGCTTAAGGAAGTCGATTGTTGGCGCCTCGTCGTTCTCGCAACTAGCTGAAACCGATTCGTTACTGGACGCATAAAGAGGGTAGCTCTTGACCGTCAACGTCGCTTGATCGCCTAATGGAGTAAGCTGCTCGTTGCACAGGACTGTCAATTCCTGGTGAGCCGGGCCGCCAAGGTTATCTCCTTCCCTGCCCATCTTTGCTATTCTCCTTAGCTCCGCCCACAGCACTGGCCCCTGGGTGACTGCCAGGTAGTCAATTTTATTCCTGCCGCCGCCAGTGTCCTTATCGTCACGCAACCGCCGCGAGAAGCCTTCGTGTAACAGGGAGTAGAGGATCGACGCACGCTGACGATTCTTGCTATCACACAGCTTGACCAACAGGTTGGAATTGATATCGCCCAGGCCATCGTAGTTCGCCGCTGAGTTCGTGCTGCGGTCGAATAGCTTCCTCGCTGCGGTATTACCATATGTGATGGTAGCATCCGAGGGACGTAATACTGAAGCAACCACCCACGCGTGGGTGATCCGGTCATCAGTGTCGGGTACAGCATGTCTGATCAGCCAGGGAACTATATCGAGGTAGTGGTAGCCGGTATGGATGAGCTTCCCGCCTCTTCGGTAACTGTACTGACCATACTCTTCAGGAAGAAGCCACCAGCCATCTCCAGTGCAACATACTACATTAGTAACGGGGCATCCGGTCTGATTATATACCCTCCTAATGATCCGCCCGAGGTCTCGATACACTACCTGATATCTCTTCTGAGTGCCTACGAGAAAGAGGACATCCTTGCTCTTAGCGTTGATCAACTCTTCATAGTCGGTGACTATCTGCTGGGCCGGACTAATATCAACATGGGCGCGGTCTGGAAACGTCAATGGCTTGTCGACCAGCACGTGTAGCTTCTCTGAAAGCGCCCATTTAGCGTAGACCTTGTGGTACCGAGGCCGTGTAGAAATGATGCAGGCATCGAATTGATGCTGGCGATGCTGGCTTGAAACCGCCTGGCACCAGTCCTCTTCGGAGGCGTCACCGTTCAGTCTTGTGAACCAGCGATCATCAGTCACGATCGGTGGGCTAGGGCGGGCGTTCTCCACTTTTTGGTTCGGGTCTGCGATATAAAGCGTTACCGGAGTGTGAGTCTCGTTGATGAAAGTCGTGATTCCAGGTAGATGTCCTACCTTCGCGAAGTTCCCACACCCAATAAGCAGAACCTTCATCGTCTTTCCTTTCGTAATGACCTGGAAGGTTTTGAAGCATCCAATCGCATAGATTCGCGACGGCTATCGATATTCCTGCTTGCTTCGCGAAATCATAATGCTTCTACGTCCGATAAAAGCAAATATGAATGGGACTGCCCGCCGCGCTGCTCCATCAACTAAAAGAGTGGTTGGTCATGCTCTCTTCTATAGCCTTATACCACTAGAAGCAGGGAAACAGAATCAAGTTGGTTAGCAACATGTTAGCAAATTGGTTAGCAGAACGTCGCCAGAGAACCAAGCAGGCAGTTCCTTAGGCGGCTTTTGAGATAAGAAATAGGCGGACGACGGAGGCATCGAACCTCACGCCACGGGGGCGCCACCTGTCTTCGAGGCAGGCTCCAGAGCCGACTGGTCGCCGTCCGTAAAGTAAAGAAAGGATGGTGTGGGATTCGAACCCACGAAGGAGCCAGGCCCTTTCTGCGGTTCAGGCGCAGTGCAATCGACCGCTCTGCCAACCATCCTTACCGACACCTCTCCTCGTGAAGAGGCTGCCGTCTTGAAAACGGGCCTGACGGGACTCGAACCCGCGCTCACCTACTCGACAGGCAGGCGCATTAGCCGCTATGCTACAGACCCTTTTTCAAGCGAGAGACGCGGCTCGAACGCGCAACAACCACGATGGCGACGTGGGACTCTGCCAGTTGAGTTACTCTCGCATATTGTTATAGTGCGGCAGGAGGGAGTCGAACCCCCACGGAGCACTACACTCCCGCTGGGTTTAAGCCAGCCGCGTCTGCCTTTTCGCCACTACTGCATGGATCGACTATGCTCTCGGAGCGATTTGAACGCTCACTTTTATGGTTCTGAGCCATATCCCTCTACCGGATTGGGGTACGAGAGCAGAAACTATGCCCCTGGCGCGATTTGAACGCGCACTGTCGCAGCTCTCAACCGCGTCTCTCTGCCAGATTGGAGTACAGAGGCTTAGTTATGGATGCCTCCGGAGCGATTTGAACGCTCACTGGCGCGGGTTTGAGCCGCGCTCCTCTGCCGCATTGGGATACGGAGGCCCACTCTATTGTATAGGCCCTGGTGGAGTCGAACCACCATGGCACGGTTATCGGCCGTGTCCTCTGCCATTGAGGTAAGAGCCTGCACGCCGTTTGGCGGATGGTGTTAAAGTAGGGAGCGGCGGGCGGATTCGAACCGCCGCATGGATGGTTATGAGCCATCTGCCTTGACCGCTTGGCGACGCCGCACCAAATTGGCTCCTCCCCTGGGACTCGAACCCAGATCCCCTTGTTTAACAGACAAGTGCATTGCCGGTTATGCTAGAGAGAATCACTCCGATACGGTAGACAGGGATCGAACCTGCAACTACTGGGTGGAAGCCAGTCACGTTGCCATTACGCCACTACCGCATACAAATCGCGATTGGGGTTGAGGGTATCGCGCCCCCGTCTCAGCGTTTTCAGCGCCGCGCTAATCTGTCTCAGCTAAACCCCAGCGAGATACGGACGGCGGGGATCGAACCCGCGCTCTCCTGGATGAGGGCCAGGCGTGCGTTCCACTGCACCGCGCCCGCAGAAATCAGTACCCCCAGCGAGACTTGAACTCGCTTTCCCTGATTGAAAGCCAGGCATCCTACCCATAGACGATGGGGGCAAAATGGTCGGGGCGGCAGGAGTCGAACCCGCTACCTCCTAGTCCCAAGCTAGGCCGTCTGACCGATGGCATACACCCCGATGGAAACTGTTTGTATGGGCGCGGTATGGACTGCACCCATTTTACCGGACAGGTAGCCGAGTCAACTTCTGGCTGGTAGAATACCAGACAAGGAGAGGACCGATGCCTGCCAGAACCCATTCCCGCGAACTCAAGCTGATGGTCTGCCGTCAAATCGCCACCGGCCAGAAACGTCCTGCTCAGATCTGTCGGGAACACGGCCTAGCCGAGAGCCTGCTCTTACGCTGGCGCAACGAGTACCAGCAGCGCGCAGAAGAAGCCTTCACGCCCAAGCAGGTTTCTGCGACCGCGTTGTTGGAGCAGCGCATTGCTGAGCTGGAACGCCACTGCGGCCAGCTTAGCCTGGAGAATGCGCTTTTAAAAAAGTTAGTCAGCACGCTTCCGTCCCGGAGCGACATGCCGTGATCGCTACCTACCAACAGGCCCATCCAGAAACCGAGTTGGCGGGCTTGTGCCGTGCCTTGCGGATAAGCCGTTCCTGGTGGTATGCCCGTGCTGCCCAAGCGCCAGACAGCGCCCAAGAGGGGACCCTGCGTGATGCTATCGAGCGGCTTATCCTGCAATTTAGCGGCTATGGCTATCGGCGGGTGACCAAGCAGTTGCAGCGGGAGGGCTTTGCCGTCAACCATAAGCGCGTGCTTCGGATCATGCGGGAAGAGGGCCTCTTGTGCCGGCTGCGCCATGACTTTGTGCGCACCACCCATAGCCAGCATGCGCATAAGCGCTATCCCAACCTGCTCCAAGGCCGCCTGCTCACGGCCAGGGATCAAGCCTGGGTGGCCGATATTACCTATATCCGTCTGCCCTCTCGCTTCTGTTTCCTGGCGGCTATCCTGGATGCCTTCTCGCGTGTGTGCGTGGGCTGGCATCTGGGCAGCGACATCGACACCCGTTTGACATTGGCGGCTCTGGAGATGGCTCTTTCCAAGCGCCATCCGAACCCAGGGCTGATCCATCACTCCGATCAAGGCGTCCAGTATGCGGCCAGCGAGTACGTAAGCCGCCTGGAACAAGTCGGGGCCAGGCTTTCGATGGCCCGAACGGGTACGCCTTATGAGAATGCCCAGGCGGAAAGCTTCTTCAAGACCTTAAAGCAGGAAGAGGTCTATGTGAACGCTTACCAGCATGTGGCCGATGCCAAGACCCATATTGGCCCCTTCCTCGAAGAGGTCTATAACACCAAGCGGCTGCACTCCAGTCTCGGATACCTGCCTCCCGCAGAGTTCGAGGCGCGCCAGGCCGCTGCGTCCACTCACTTACCGGCAGAAACCTGACTCAAGCCTCTGTCCGGTAAATGGGGTTCACTCCAGTAGGACTCGAACCTACATGCACGCGGCGGGAGTTTTACAGACTCTTGCCCACTCCAGCAGGCAGCGCGCCCGCATGACCCATGCGCTTATAGCGATAGTCGCTCTCCATGAGCACGCTCCTTTCTTTGAAATAGTCGTTCGCAAGGGTAGTCGGTGGGATTCGAACCCACGTGAAACAGGTCCACAGCCTGCCGCCTGGTCCGCTCGGCTACGACCACCACAAATGGAAGTGGAGAGGCTCGAACTCTCAGCCTACGGCGTGCAAAGCCGTCGCGCTCCCGGTTGCGCCACACCCCCACGTATCTGCTATGGAGACGGTCGGAATCGAACCGACAACACGTACCGTGCGAGGGTACATCGCTATCCCTTAGGACATGCGCCCCCAGAGTATGGAATCGGCGGGACTCGAACCCGCAAAAGCCTTCACGCTGCCAGCGTGCTGCGCTCCCGATTGCGCCACGATCCCGTTCTACATCGCTATTTCCCCCTCGTCCTTTGTCGGAGAGGGGTCTTTCACCCGTTCACCATGTCATCCGTTCACCCGCTCATCACTAGCGGGGGCACAAGGAATCGAACCCTGTCTTGAAAGGTTTGGAGTCTTCCGCCGTCCCATCTGGCCCTACCCCCGTTTCTCGGCTTTACACATAAAACGGCCCGATCTGTCATTTCCAGACCGGGCCGTTTTATGTCTTGCAACAAGACAACATCAACCCGTATCAATGTCTGGAATCCGTCCCGAAAAGCTATTCGGATAGTGTCCCGCCGGTAAATTCGCAGGACCCTGCCACAGCGAGCCCAGGGCGAATCGAAGGGCGCAAACCGCAAAAGCCGGTTCGTTCCGATCGTTCTGGTCCTGCCCGCAGATTGTGTAGAGCCGTCCGATATTCATCGTTCGTGTTTTCATCTGGTTTTGCAGCGGTTTCGGTGACCCTATCTCGCCGCTTCACCCTCATTGACCGGGCTGCAAAACGAAAAGTTGCAGCCGCCAGAAAAAAGTTTTAAAAGGTTTTTCTCCTCCGGCTGCCGAAGTGAGTGCCGGAGCCCCACAGAACCGCTATGAACGCGCCATCCGGTACCATTACCTTCCTCTTCACGGACATCGAGGGCAGCACCCGGCTCTGGGAGCAGTATCCTGAAGCCATGCGCGCTGCTCTCGCCCGCCACGATGCCCTCCTTCGGCAGGCGATTGAGGCGCATAACGGCCACGTTTTCAAGACGGTCGGCGATGCCTTCTGTGCGGCGTTCGCTACGGCTCCAGACGCGCTCCACGCCGCCCTCACGGCTCAATGCGCTCTGCATGCCGAAGCCTGGCCGCCGGAGACGCACCTACGCGTACGCATGGCGCTGCATACCGGCGCGACGGAGGAACGGGATGGCGACTACTTTGGCCCGCCGCTGAACCGGATCGCCCGCCTGCTCTCCACCGGGTATGGCGGCCAGGTGCTGCTCTCCCTGGCGACGACCACGCTCCTGCGCGATTCGCTTCCCAACCAGGTATCGCTTCGCGACCTGGGCCTGCATCGCCTGCGAGATTTAGAAGAGCCCGAGCATGTTTTCCAATGCCTCCATCCGGACCTCCGGGCCGAATTCCCGCCCTTAAAGTCGCTGGATAATCTGCCCACCAACCTGCCCCTGCAGCTCTCCTCGTTCATCGGCCGGACGCGGGAGATCGAAGCGGTCGAAATGCTGCTGAAAAAGGCGCGGCTGCTCACGCTGACCGGCGCCGGAGGCTGCGGCAAGACCCGGCTGGCCCTGCAGGTGGCGGCAAATGTTGTGGAGGCGTATCCGGACGGAGTCTGGCTGGTGGAGCTGGCGCCGCTGGCCGATCCGGCGATGGCGCCTCATGCGGTAGCCGATGCGCTGGGCGTGCGCGAAGAGGCGGGCCGATCTCTCCTGCAGGCCCTCACGGACCACCTCCAATCGAAGACGCTGCTGCTCCTGCTCGACAACTGTGAGCATCTATTGACCGCCTGCGCCGCGCTCGCTGAGAACCTGCTGCGACACTGCCCGCAGGTACGTATCCTCGCCACTAGCCGCGAGCCGCTGGGGGTCACCGGGGAGCAGAGCTACCGGGTCCCTTCCCTCGATCTGCCGCCCCCGCCCGCTCCGAACGCCGGCCTACGCGTGCGGGACCTCCTCGACTACGACTCGGCGCGCCTGTTCGCGGACCGCGCAGCTCTCGTCAAGCCCGATTTCTTGCTCTCGGAAGCGGACGCTCCCTGCCTCGCCCGGCTCTGCCGCCACCTGGACGGCATTCCGCTGGCGGTCGAGCTGGCCGCCGCCCGTATGCGCGTCCTGACGGTAGAGCAGATCGAGGCGCGGCTGAGCGACCGCTTCCGCCTGCTGACCGGCGGCAGCCGCACGGCGCTTCCGCGCCAGCAGACCCTGCGCGCCCTCATCGACTGGAGTTACGACCTTCTCACCGAATCCGAGCGAACGCTCCTGCGCCGCCTCTCCGTCTTTGCCGGCGGCTTTCTCCTGGAAGCCGCCGAGAGCGTCTGCGGCGCAGACGCTGGCGTTGGGTATGGGGCGTTAGTCGTTAGGGAAAAACCATATAGCAAGCGGGAGCAGGAGGGCAATCCGGCGGTTCAGAATGCCGACTTAAATCCCAACGTCGAACCTTCGGAAAGCCTGACGCCCAACACCCAACGCCTGACGCCCAACGCCTATGATGTGCTCGATCTGCTGACCGGCCTGGTGGATAAATCCCTGGTCCTCTTCGAAGAAAGAGCCCACGGGGCGCGCTATCGTCTGCTGGAGACGATCCGCCAGTATGGCCTGGAACGCCTGGCCGAGAGCGGCGAGGACCGCTCGCTCCGGGAGCGCCATAGGGACTTCCACATGCAGCTGGCGGAAGAAGCCTTCGACCAACTCTTCGGACCGGAGCAGGGGACCTGGCTGAAACGCCTGGAGGCCGAGCACGACAATCTGCGCGCTGCCCTGGACTTCTGCCTCGAACCGTCTGCCGGACCCGCAAACGAGGAGGATCGTCCTTGCCTGCGGCTGGCCGGAGCATTATCCCCTTTCTGGTGGCTACGCGGCTGTCCCGGCGAGGGACGCTATTATCTCGATGCTCTTCTATCCCAACCGGGTTCGCAGGCGCCGACCACAACACGCATGAAAGTCCTCAATGGCGCCGGCGTTCTCGCCTGGATGCAGAACGATTACGCCGCCGCGCGGAGCTACTACGCCGCCAGCCTGGACATCGCACGCGAGCTGAACGACCGGAAGAACACGGCCATCTATCTCGGCAACCTGGGCTTAGTCGCCATGGAACAGAGCGACTTTGAGGCGGCCCGCTCCTATTTTGAGGAAGCCTTGACCATCAATCGGGAGATCGGCAACAAAGTCGCGGAAGCCAACGACCTGACCAATCTTGCCAACACCCTTCGTAATCAAGGGGATCCGGAAGCCACTGCCGGCCTCCTTGAGGAAGCTCTGGCGATCCGTCGAGAGCTGGGAGATCGGCGGGGCATCGCCAATGTCCTTTCCAGCATGGGAGTGATCCGCCATTCTCAAGGCGATCTGGAGGGAACGCGCGCCAACTATGAAGAGGCCGTGGCGATTTACCGGGAGATCGACAACGCGTGGGAGATCGACACCCCGCTGATCGGCCTGGGCGGCGTCCTTATGGAACAGGGCGATGTGGCGGGCGCGCAGGTTTATCTGGCAGAAGGTCTGCGAAGTTGCCGCGATTCCGGCAACAAGCGTATGGCCGCGTTCGCTCTCGAAGCCACCGCCGGGTTCTTACACCATCAGGCGAAGCCCGATCCATCGTGTCCTGCCGATCGGCTTCCGCGCGCCGCATGCCTGCTCGGCGCCGCGGAGAGCCTGCGCGCGGCCATCGGCTCGCCGCTGCCGCCGGCAAATCAGAAGGTCGATCAGACCCTCCGAGACCAAATCCGTACCACGCTAGGGTCAGAAGTTTTTGAACGATCCCTCGAAGCAGGTCGCCGCATGGACTGGGAACGGGCCATTGCTTACGCGCTGGAAGGTTTAGACGGTTAAGCGCCAGTAGGGATTTTTTCATGCTCCGGGCTTTTAGAACTTTCCGTCCGGAGGACGGCGTGTCTTTAATGCCGGGTCGTTTATCGGCCCGGTACCGAAAGGACCCATCCGCTCGCTACGCAGGCCGAAGGCCCAAAAGACGGGTAATTCATGGCCCGGACAAACCGCCGTGGGATTTCTCCTTACCGTCTCACCGGGCACCTCAAAACGGTAAGGGAGAGCGCGGGAAAGCGGTAATCAAAGCGGGAGGCAGGCGCCTGGAAAGTGGAATGTACCGGGATGATGCGCCCTGGGTCCGTGAAGCTGTTGGTGACGTCCGGCTCCTCGGCGTGCTCCCGGTCGGCCAGGGTCCAGACGGCGACCTCCCGGCCGCTCTCGCCGAACGCCGAGAGATCGAGCGAAGTAACGATGTCTTTCTGCGTGTCGTTGACCACAAAGAGGACAACGGCGTCGCCGGACGGAGTGAGCGTGGCGCTGACGTCGGGCATGCGGTCAGGCGTTGACACCGGCTCGATACGGAGCGGCAAGTTCCCCGCCAGAGTCGCATAAAGCTCCTGCGCGTAGTAGGTCGGGGTCTTGTAGAGGCGGGCATTGTCGGTCTGAATGATGCCGGAGCAGAAGCTGTTGGTCAGGTTGGAGCGGTTGGCGATCTCGACCATATCCGCATGGCGGTGCAGCAGGTTGTGATAGCGGGAGCAGGCAAGCGCGTTGGAAAGCGTCCAGAGCATCGCGCGGCGCGGCCCCGCATTCCCTCCCGTCGTGTTCCACTCCGTCACTCCGATCTTGATGTGGCGGCCCGGCGCAAATTCGCGGATCATGCGCTGCAGCTTTTGGAAATCTTCCTCCTTGCCCTTCAGATCGTCGCACTCATAATGATGGGGGCAGATATAGTCCAGCAGCGCGCCCGCGTTGCGGAGCACGTCTTCGGAGGGATAGGAGGAGAGCAGCCGGATACTCGGATCGGCGTCCTTCATGGCCCGGCAGAAGTCGGCGAGCCGGGCCGCGTACTCCGCGCCGCCCAATTCATTGCCCACCTGCCAGTAGCGGATGTGGTACGGCTCCGGGTGGCCGTTGCGGGCGCGGAGCGCGCCCATCGGGGTATCCGAAGCGCCGTTGAAGTACTGCACCTCGTCGGCGGCGTCCTGCGGTGTGCGGCCGGTGACTCGCACGCAGATCAGCGGCTCCGCGTCCACGTCGCGAATGAGCTGCACGATCTCCTCCAGGCCCGGCCCGGTCGGCTGCAGCCCACCCCAGGCGCGGAACGGCTTGCGGTGGTCCGGGTCGCCGATGGTGTCGCGCCACTCGAAGGCCTCCACGTCGCTGCCGCCGAAGCGGATGATACCCGGCTTGAGCGCGCGCAAGGCTTCGACCACGTCGCGCCGCCAGCCGCCGACCGTGTCTTCAGGCATCAGGGAGGCGTTGTCGAGCCAGAGGGTGGCCGGACCCCGGAAGGAGATACTCAAGGTCGCGTTCGTATCTGTGTCCGTTGGAACCAGTTGCGCTCGGTATTTCTGCCAGTCTCCCGTCGGCTGGAAGGCGCAGGTGGCGAGCACCTTGCCTTCGTGGTGCACACTCACCTGCACCGGCGCATTCCGTCCCTCGGCGCGCAGGTAGATGGAGAAGGCGCAAGCCGTACCTTTCTGCACCGCGATGCCATCCTGGGAGATCCCGACGGTGCAGGGCGAGTCGCCTTCGGTCGCGATCTTCTGGGAGACCTCACCGCTGACCTTCGTGTCGTGGTCGAGCGTGTATTCCGCCCGGTTGGTCGCGCCGCTCGGATACCAGGGCTTTTCCTTGAAGTCGGTCTCTTTGAGATAGACGAAATTGTAGGGGCTTAAGCCCTCGAAGCTGCCGTCGTACAATTTCTCCGCCCACATGCCCGGCACGAGATTGCACAGATATTCGATGAACTGGCCGTACTGATACGGGTTGATCTCCCCTGAGCAGAGCGGCTCGTTCGTGACGCGAATCGAAGTCATCGGGGATTTTCCTTCCGGAATGGGGATGGCGTCCTGGCCGTGGCAGAAACCGGCGCCCGAAGAAAACAGCAGGAGCAGCGCGAGACCTCCGAGAGAAGCGCAAAAACGGACGGAACGTATTCTCGCCTTTCCAATCCAAGTAAGCCGTCTCTTTTCTTGCATGCATCCCTCTCCAGCAGTTATCTCCGGGCCTTCTATTAAGCGAGCAGGCTTGACTTTCCTCCGCATACAATCGATGTCCGTCCGTGAGGACGGTCGTTTTTAATGCCGGGTCGTTTATCGGCCCGGCACGGAGAAGAGGGCGCATTGTGAAGGAAACGGCCGGCAAGGTGAAGAAGAAGGGCGCGAAAGGAGCTAGCGCGATGCCTGCCAGCCTCTCTCCCGAACAGTTCGCCGCCTATCAGCAGGATGGTTATCTCGTCGTCGAGGATTTGATCTCGCCGGACGAGGTGACGGCGCTGCGCGAGCGCATCTTTGTGTATACGCACGGCGGCCGTCCGCAGGAGCAACTGACCATTCAGATCGAGCCACGGATACAGCGAGGCGAGATGCAGGTGACGCATCCGGGCGACGGCATCCGCAAGATCGATGGGCTGGTCGAGGGTGACGATCTGTTCCGCAGCCTCGGTCTGCATCCGAACATTGTCGCCATCCTGACGCCGATTCTGGGGCCGGACATCAAGATGTTCCGGAACTCGCTCATGCTCAAGCCGCCGGAAGTCGGCTCGCAAAAGGGCTGGCATCAGGATTCGCCGTACTGGCCGATCGAGCCGATGGCCCTCTGCTCCTGCTGGCTCCCGCTGGACGATGCCACCCTGGAAAATGGCTGCATGTGGGTCCTGCCTGGCCGTCACGACCATGCCCTGCCCCATGTCTCCGTTACCGACGACTATGTGATCGCCGAGGAGCGCCTGGATACTACGCCAGGTGTCTCCGTGCCGATGCGCGCCGGCAGCGGCCTCTTCTTCCACTCCCTGCTGCCTCACTACACCGCTCCGAACCGCTCACCCCACTGGCGGCGCGCGATGGTGCTCTCCTACATGTCCGCCCGTTCCCGCTACACCGGTTCCGGCGACAGCCCTGCTTACTTCCCTATTTGTGGGCGTTCCTATCCCGGCTGTGTCGGGTGATTTGCTGAAGGAAATGGAGTACGAGGGCGATGGGAGGAAAGAGGGGATCAGGAAACCTGCGCGGACAGCCGCCGCCGATCAGGGTCGAGCGAAGGGATGGAATTTAAAAGGCGACGAGTGTATTCCTCGCGCGGATGGTCGAAAATCTGCTCCACCGTGCCGCGCTCGACGATGCGGCCCGCCTCCATGACGACGACCGAATCGGCCAGATACTCCACGACGGCCAGGTTGTGGGTGATGAACAGATAGGTCAGCCCGCGCTCGCGCTGCAGGCGGCGCAGGAGATTGAGGATCTGGCTCTGCACGGAGACATCCAGGGCGCTGGTCGGCTCGTCCAGCACGATGAAGCTGGGCTCGACGGAGAGGGCACGCGCGATGGCGATGCGCTGGCGCTGCCCACCGGAAAACTCGTGCGGGTAGCGGTCGAGGGCATCCGCTGGAAGACCGACCTGCTGCAAGAGGTCGGCGGCGCGCGATTCCCGCTCAGCGACGCTGCGGGCGAGCCGATGGATGATCATGCCCTCGGTGAGCGTTTCGCGCACGGTCATGCGGGCATTGAGCGAAGCGTAGGGGTCCTGAAACACGACCTGCATCTCACGGCGCAGATTCCGCCGCGCGCGTCCCCGGCGCGCGGAAAAGGCCAGGCCATCGTAGATGATCTCCCCTCCCGTCGGCGCGAGCAGATCGAGAAGCATCAGGCCGACGGTGCTTTTGCCGGAACCGCTCTCCCCTACGAGCGCCAGGGTATGGCCGCGCAGGATGTCGAAATCTACCCCGTCCACCGCCTTCTTCCACTGGAGCGGCGCGAACGGCATCTGCCGCCGCACGGGAAAATACTTCTTCAGCCCGCGCACCGAAAGCAGCGGCTCGTCCATACCTACGCCCCGCCATTCATTTGCCCGTTTACTCATCCACCGATCCTCTCCGGGTGTTGAAAACACCCGGCCTGCCAGGGGTTGAAAACCCCTGTCTTCCCAAAACAAGCGTCTTGGCGGACGCATCCAGCCTCCTTATGATTCCCCCTCTCCTTAAGAAGGGGAGGGATCAGGGGTGAGGTTTCTCCCCCTCGTCCCTTCCGAAGGTTCTAGGACAGGCTTGGGCCGTAAGGCCCCAGGTCGTGAGGGGACTGAGGGCGGGCCGGTCGGCTATCGTGGGATCGTAGAGATGGCAGCGGACAGGCCGGTCGGAACCAGCGGGATGCGGATTGGGCGCGACACGCGCGCAGGTAGCCCAGCGATAGGGACAGCGCGGCTCGAAGCGGCAGGCCGGCGGCCAATCGGTGGCGGAAGGGACCGTGCCTTCCAGGGTCGCTAGATCCTGTCCGCGCCGGCCGCGGGCGGGCAGGCTGGCGAACAGCCCGCGCGTGTAGGGGTGCCGGGGATCGCGGAACAGGTCGCGCGTGGGCGCCGTCTCGACGATCTGGCCGGCGTACATGACGGCCACGTTGCCGGCCATCTCCGCCACGATGCCCAGGTCGTGCGTGATGAGCAGCACGGCCATGCCCGTCTGCTGCTGCAGGTCGCGGATGAGCGCGAGGATCTGGGCCTGCACGGTGACATCCAGAGCCGTGGTCGGCTCGTCGGCGATGAGCAGCTTGGGGTTATTGGCCAAAGCCATAGCGATCATGACGCGCTGGCGCATCCCCCCGGATAGCTCGTGCGGATACTGGCGCATGACCTGCGCCGGATTGTCGAGGTCCACGTGCGCCAGCAGCTCCTCGGCGCGCCGGCGCAACCCCTCCTGCCGGCCATGCACCGCCATCGCCTCCACCACCTGATAGCCGATGCTGAGCGTCGGATTGAGACTGGTCATCGGCTCCTGGAAGATCATGCCGATGTCCTCGCCCCGGAGGGCGCGCATCTGCTCGAAATCGTAGTCCAGCAGGTCCACGCCGTCGAACAGCACCCGTCCTCCGGCGATGTAGCCCGCCGGCTCCGGAACGAGCTGGAGCACGGAGAGCGCGGTCATTGATTTCCCGCTGCCCGACTCGCCCACCAGCGCCAGCGTCTCGCCTTCATGAATCGTGAAGCTGACGCCATCTACCGCGCGGGCCGCGCCGCGCGGGGTATCGAAATAGGTGCACAGGTCCTCAATTTGAAGCAAGGGTTTGGTCATGATAGAAAAGCCCGTGGTTCGTAAAACCCGTTTTTTCTGGCAACGAGCGACGAACTCCTGGCCGCGATTTAACTACTCCGAAGGCGTGGGTCGATGGCGTCGCGCAGGGCATCTCCGAGAAGATTGAAGGCCAGCACGAGAACAAAGAGCGCGCCGGAAGCCGAGACGAGATTCCACCAGATGATCGGATCGCGCGCCAGCTCCAGCCGCGCCGCATCGATCATGTTGCCCCAGCTTCCCATGTCCGGCGGCACGCCGATTCCCAGATACGACAGAATGGCCTCGGAGAGCACCAGGCCGCTGAAGCCGAGGGTCGTCGTGATGATGACCACCGGAATCAGGTTGGGCAGGATATGCCGCAGCAAAATCCGCCCGCTGCCGGCGCCCAGGGCCCGCGCGGCTCGCACGTACTCCCGGTCGCGATGCTTGAGCGTCTCGCCGCGGATCAGCCGGCACAGCCCGATCCAGGAGGTGATGCCCAGGGCGATGCAGAGATTGACCAGCCCTTTGCCGAGCACCAGCACCAGCGCGATTATGAGCAGGATGTCCGGGATGGAGCCCAGCGTGGTATAGGTGTACTGCACGCCGTCGTCCACCCATTTGCCGAAATAGCCGGCGACCAGTCCGAAAAAGAGGGCGATCGGAACGACCAGCAGGGAGGTGAACCCGCCGATGATGAAGGCGGTGCGGCAGCCCTTGAGCGTGCGGTAGAGCACGTCATCGCCAACGCCGTCGGTACCCAGCAGGTGCCATCCGATCAATTTATGCGGCGTCGGCTCTCCCGTGGTCATGGTCGCCATCGGCACGGAATAGGTGCGCTCGGGCGGTCGCTCGAATATCCGGTCGATGATGGTACTTCGCGCGGACGCGCGCGAATTCTGCCAGCCGATGCTGTCCAGGAAGGCGACCGCTCCATAGAGCAAGATCACGGCGAGGGCCAGCAGGGCCAGCGGATTGCGCCCCAGCCGCCGGTAAGCCTCCGCCCAGAGCGGCGCCCGTCGCGACCGC
The DNA here is from genome assembly GCA_035653075.1 of Chthonomonadaceae bacterium. GTDB lineage: Bacteria > Armatimonadota > Chthonomonadetes > Chthonomonadales > Chthonomonadaceae > DASRCN01. Next base: position 83,599 of record DASRCN010000060.1, read on the forward strand.
GCGATAACCATGACCACTATCGCCACGATCAGGACCGGTATGATATTGTTCAGGATCGACCCCACTATTCCAACCTGACCCGCGGATCGACCAGGGCATAGCTGATGTCCGTGAGGATGTAGCCGACGATCGTCACCAGCGTGCCCAGAAACACCATCGCGCGCACGACCGCGAAATCCTGGCTTTCGATGGCGTCTACCAGAAAGTTGCCCAGCCCCGGAATGTCGAAGAACTGCTCCAGCAGCAGATTGCCCAGGAAGAGCGCCGGGATCAATTGCACGCTGGTCGTCAGAATCGGAATGGCGGCGTTCTTGAGCACGTGGACGAACAGAATCGCCCGCTCGCTCACGCCTTTGGCGCGAGCCGTGCGGACGTAGTCCTGATTGATCTCGTCCAGCATGAAGGTCCGATAGAGACGCACGCTGCTGCCCAGACTCACGATCACCCCCACGAGCATGGGCAGAAGCACAAACTTCCAGGCTTCGAGTCCGCGCCCCCACCCTGCCAGCGGGAAATACTTGAGGATCTTGCCGAACAGGTACTGCCCGGCAATGATATAGACCATGTAGACGATACTCATCAGGAGCACACACAGCAGCGTGCCCCAGTAGTCCACATACGTTCCCCGGAAATAGGCCACCACGAGCGCGAAACAGATAGCCGTGATCAGCTCGGCGACGAAGATCATCGACGTCAGCATAAAGGAGGGCTTCCAGCGCTGGCGGATGCTCTCCCAGATCGGCTCGGCGCCCTGCGTATCGGACTTGCCGAAGCGCAACAGGAACAGCTCTTCCAGGTGATGTGCGAACTGGACCGGCATCGGCCTGTCGTAGCCGTGCTCGGCCAGCCACTCGTGGATCTGCTGCGGAGTGGGATTTTTGGCGCTCAGATTGCGCCGGGCTAACTGCTGGGGCGACACCGCGATATAGAAGATCAGGAACGTCAGCAGCGAGACGCCTACCAGAATCGGGACGGCGTAGAGAAGGCGGCGGACGATATACCAGAGCATCAGCCGGCGACCTCCTCTTTGCGGCGCACGCGCCGGTTGCGCCGATGGTGAATCACGCTCAAGGCCGGCAGCGAGCCCACGATCAGAAACAGCGCGAGTCCGACTGCCGGCGCGTAGTTCGGGCGGTTCCAGGCCGCCTGCAGGCGCGCCCGCTGCGGACCGTCCACCCGGCGATAAATCGCCGTATCGAGGGCGATAGGGTGCGACTTGATGTTGAAGAGCCAGGCGTGCGTGATCGCGTAGACCTGGCTATGCTGCTCGCAGATCCACGGGCAGTCCTCCTGAACGATAGCGCGCATCCGGCGGATCAGCGCCGCACGTGCCGGCGTGTCCTCCATTGAGCGCACCTGCACGAACAGGCGATCGTATTCCGGATTGGCGTAGCGGGCATAGTTGGGACCTGGTCCCTTGTTCGGCCCGTAGAGCAGGAACAGGAAGTTCTCGGGATCAGGATAGTCGCAACTCCATCCGTAATACGAGAACTGGATTTCCCCGTTATTGATCTTGTCCTGATAGACATTGTAGCGGTAGGTCCGTGACACGACGCGCACGCCGATGGCATCCATCTGCTTTTTGAACAGGCCGAAGATCTGGCGGAAGTTCGCGGTCGTGAAGTAGTTGTCGAAGTAGAGGGTCAGCCGGTTGCCGGTTTTGGGATCGATTCCGCCCGGATAGCCCGCCTCCGCCAGCAACTGCCTGGCGCGGGCGACATTGTATTGACGGTAGGGATTGCGATACGTTGGATCGTAGCCGAAGATGCTCGGCGGGATGGCGAACTGGGCCTGCTTCCCCAGTCCCAGGTAGAGCAGATCAATGTAAGCCTGCGAGTCGACGGCCAGGGAGATGGCCTGCCGCAGCTTGCGCTTTTGCGGCGTGTAGCCGCCGAAGGTCGGGTCTTCCATATTGAAGAAGAAGTAGAAGAGATCGGCGGCGACGGACCGGTAGAGCTTGATGCCCTTCCGTTTCATCTCCGGTGAGAGCTCGCCCGGATGGCTCATGACCTGCTGATAGTTGGTCTGGCTGACGGCGGCGGCGTCCAGATAGCCCTGCAGGAACAGGTTCCAGGCCGTGACGGGCTCCCGGATGACGGTGAAGACGATCTTGTTCACCAGGGGAACGGGCTTGCCCGCATCCTGCAGGAGACCGGCCGCGGCATCGCCAGGCATCCCTTCGGTCGGATAGGTCAGCGGCGGCCGGTAAGGGCTGGCGGTCAGCACGAGCGACTGTTTGTGATGATATTCGGAAAGCTGGAACGGCCCGCAGCCGACAGGATGGCGCGCCAAATCTGATCCGTAGCGCAAAACAGCCTCCCGCGCCTGGGGGGCGGTAAAGTGCATAGCCATGATATAGCGCAGCTGCGGATAGGGCTTCTGGAGCACGATCGAGAATGTGTACGGGTCCTTCGGATCGAGCTGCAGTCCGGCGATGGGCTTATCGTAGTCCATGCCCAGGCGCTGCTTGTGGCGCTGGGCGCAGTAGTCCACGTACTCCTGCATGCCCAGGATCTTGTCCTCTACGGAGTCCAGCAAGGGGAATCCGGCGGTGGGATCGGCCATGCGCCGGAAGGCGAAGAGGAAGTCGGCCGCCGTGACTTCGCGCCCCTTGCCGCCGGGAAAGCAGGGATCGTTCTGAAAATGCAGACCATGATTGATAGAGAATATCCACTTCTCCCCCGGCTTCCGAACGCTCCTTCCCTTCTCCTGGACGGCATAGAATGTCGTCTCCTGCCGGGGCATGGTCGCGCCCAGATCCGGTTCCAGCACGAACGGGTCGCGCTTCAGGAAGTTGTAATGGAAATAGGAGGAGTAGAGCAGACAGATGACGACATCGTCTTCGGCGCTATAGGCGATGGTAGGATCCAGGGTCTTCGGATCATCGAGGAGAGACGTGTAGAGAACATTGCCGGCCGACTCGCCGGGCGGATAGGGATTGTCGCTGCAGCCGGGCAGGGCAAAGGTCCCTGCGGCCAGCAGAACGGCCAGAAGGAGTAGTGTCATTCGGAAGGACAGAGGGCGTCTGTTCATAGGGTTGTTATTCTACCTACTCCCTCAGTCCCCCTCCCTCGATCGCAGTACCGCCCTCCGGCTCGACACTGGCGTGTATAGGCTCATTGCTCTTGGTCCAGTCCGGAAGGAAGGGAATAAAGACCACGGCGATCAGGGTAAAGATCAGACCGAACCAAACCGCCCAGACCCAGCCATGCGCGATACTGTAATGGTGGGCGGTATTCATCGGCCCAAAATAATCGTACAGCGTCCCGCCGATCTTCTCGCTCAATGTGCCTCCCAGGCTGATCGCCCCCAGGACCAGGCCGTACACCGTTCCCTCAATACCGGGAGGGCTGGCGTGCGCGGCCAGTGTCCAGAGACCTAATGTGTAGAGAGCGCCGATAAAGCCCGTACTGAGCTGGACGATCTTCGCCGAGGTAGGGTCGTGCAGATACAACAAAATAGGATAGCTGACACAATCAATGATCCAGGCCCCCCAGACCATGGCGCGCACCGGCAGTCTCTTTGAGGTAGCTCCAAAGAGAAGAACGCCCAATAATGCCCCAATGTATAGATAGCGTCCCAGCTCACCGATGAACTGTTTGGAGAAGTGCAGGACATCGGTCTCATAGAAAATCTGGGCGGTGTAGACGCCGGGAGTAAGGATAAGATAGAAGACGAAGCCGACCATAGCCCACAGACCAGGAGTTGCCGCCGCTTTTCGCAAAGCCTCTGCGGTTCTGGCGCGCTCGGCCTGTTTGGCCGCAAGCCGCGCTCGGTGTTCCTCATCGGTCTCATGAGCGTGTCTGGCCCCGGTCATGCGCTTCTCGTCGATCAGGAGCGCGAAGGGCGCCCGGAAGAAGGAGAGGAGCGCAGCGACCATAAAGCAGCTATAGTACGACCAGTACTGGGTGACATAGCCTGACAACGACGCCGCAAACGCTATAAACAGAATATAGGGAATAAAAAGGCGGACGGATTGCAGGCGAGGAAGCGTGCCGGTCTGATTGCCGACAGCCACCATGACGGCATTGACCATTACCCAGAGCAGGGTGCCCCCGGCGCCATACACAAGGATAAGACCTACCACGGCGGCATAATGATACGGATGTAAAACCGCCAGCCCCAGGAAGCCGAGCGTCTCGACAAGGGCTGCGATCACATAGTAGGAGCGGCGACGATAACCAAAAAGGGGAAACAGGTCCGACCAAGCGCCCATGAACGGCTGCAGGTACGCCGGAAGCGCGGCCAGAATATTCAACGTGCCGATCTGACCTGGAGAGAGGTGCAACTGCTCCTTTTCCAGGAAAAGCAGCTTTTCGCCACTGAAAACGCCGATGAGGGCAGTTATGATGACGGTCACGGCGACCAATATCACCACATCGATAACCTGGCGTGTCTGGGAACGGGCTTGCTCGCCAGGGATCGATGCAACCGTCGTTTCCATGCGGACAGACGGCTGTAAATCGCTGTCGATGTCGGATGCGGGAGGTTGAGCGGTCACGAGGAGATTCCTCCATCCTCAGGAATGGCAGAATGCAGCGCCAGCCAGAGAGGCACGGGAAAGATATGTCCGGGAATGGACGTTATAGTTAGTACGCAGAAATGTCCGGCGCGTGACGCCCGGCCTGTTACAAAAAAGCAATAATGAAGAACACAAACGGAGCAGGCAGAATCTGCCTGCTCCGAAGATAGAGATGTTTGCGCGATCGGCAGTAGAGCGGGCGTCCATGCCCTCTCATTCGGCGGCTAGAACAGATTTCCCTGCGGGGGCTCTTCTTTGCGGCCGTTGGAGGCTTCAGGACGCTCCCGATAGGGCAGGCCCAGATGGTCGTGGGCGGCGCGGGTAGCGAGGCGTCCCCGGTTGGTGCGGTTGATAAAGCCCAACTGCAGCAGGTACGGCTCGGACATGTCCTCGATCGTGTCGCGCTCGGTGCCCAGCATGGCCGAGAGCGTCTCCAGCCCGACCGGCCCGCCCTCGAACTTCTCGACGATGGCGCGCAGGAAGCGGCGATCGAACTCGTCCAGCCCCAGCTCGTCCACCTCCAGCATCTGCAGAGCGGCATCGGCCACGTCTTTAGTGATAACGCCGTTGGCGCGCACCTGAGCATAGTCGCGCACGCGCTTGAGCATCCGGTTGGCGATACGGGGCGTGCCGCGCGAGCGGCGGGCGATCTCCAGGGCGCCTTCCGGCTCGATGGGAATATTGAGAATGTCGGCGGAGCGGCGCACGATCATGTCCAGGTCCTCGACACCATACAGCTCGAAGCCGTGATGGATGCCGAAGCGGTCGCGCAGGGGCGAGGAGATCAGGCCGGCGCGCGTGGTGGCCCCGACGAGGGTGAACTGCGGCAGATCCAGACGCAGCGTCCGGGCGCTGGGTCCGCGCCCGATGATGATGTCGAGCTTATAGTCCTCCATGGCCGGGTAAAGGATCTCCTCGACGGTGCGGTTGAGCCGATGAATCTCGTCGATAAAGAGGACGCTGTTCTTCTCCAGGCTCGTCAGGATCGCCGCCAGGTCGCCGGGGCGCTCGATGGCCGGGCCGGCGGTAACGCGGATCGGCACCTCCATCTCGTTGGCGAGAACGTTGCTCAGTGTGGTCTTGCCGAGGCCGGGCGGACCGTAGAGCAGCACGTGATCGAGGGCTTCTCCGCGCGTGCGGGCGGCCTCGATGGCGATGCCTAAATTTTGCTTGATCTTGGGCTGGCCGATCATCTCCCGCAGCCGCCTGGGGCGTAGAGTCAGCTCGTTGGTATCGTCGGGCAACTGTTCGGGGGAGACGAAGCGCTCTTCGTCATCGTTGCGTCGCATGGGCACAACCTTTCTGCTCAGCGGTATCGGACCGGCGGTCCCTTCTGCCGGAAACCGTTCCTTTCTCTCCTATTATAACACGAACCGCATGCTTTTGTCTACTATAGGTTCCGACCGTAACGTTTTAAAGAGGATTTATACAATCCCCTGTCCAACCAGTCTCTATAGTCTGTCCACGACCCGCCTCTTCCGAACGGTTCCTGAGATTATCCCATTCTATGAGCACACTTCTTTCCGGCGCCTCGACCCTTCTTGATGATCTGCCTGTCGAAGCCCCTCCGACAGAAGGGATCAAATATGCTGGCTCGAAGCGTAAGCTGTTGCCTCACATTCTGCAACTGGCCCGGAAAGTCAACCCGGCTACCGTCCTGGATGGCTTTTCGGGAACGACCCGCGTCTCCCAGGCCTTTGCCCGGATGGGCTGCCGGGTCATCGCCAACGACATATCGGCCTGGTCGCATGTGTTCGGCACGTGCTATCTCTTAAATCCCTATCCAGGAGAACACTACCAGGCGCTGATCGCTCATTTGAATTCGCTTCCCGGAAAAGACGGATGGTTTACGGCCCATTATGGCGGCGAAGCCGAGGGACAGAAGAGCGGTCTCAAGAGGCCGTGGCAGAAGCACAACACGCGAAAACTGGATGCGATTCGCGAGGAGATCGACAGGCTGGAGCTATCTTACGCTGAGAAAGCGGTTCTGCTCACGAGTCTGATATTGGCGCTGGACGAGGTGGACAGCACCCTGGGCCACTATGCCTCTTATCTCAACGAATGGTCTCCGCGCTCCTTTCGGAAACTAACGCTCAGCGTGCCCCAGTTGATCCCAAGAACCACAGACCATGAAGTCTATCAGGCGGATATCTTCGACATACTGCCGCGCCTTACCGCCGATCTGGCCTACTTCGATCCGCCCTATGGATCAAACAATGAAAAGATGCCTCCTTCCCGTGTACGGTACGCGGCCTATTATCACCTGTGGACGACGATCTGTTTAGGCGACAGGCCCCGGTTGTTCGGCAAGGCGAAACGCAGGATAGATACCTCGGATAAGGTGGCAGCATCGGAGTTCGAGGAGTTCCGAAGAAACGAGGAGGGAAAATTCATCGCGGTCGCGGCGATCCAGCGCTTACTGCAACAGACGCCTGCGCGTTTCGTCATCCTCTCTTACAGTTCCGGCGGCAGGGCGACGGTCTATGAATTGCAAGAGGCGATTCAATCCGCCGGGCGATTGATCGAAGTCACCGCCGTGGACTATAAACGCCATGTGATGGGTGGTATGCGTTGGACACATGAATGGATACGAAGCGCAGAAGAACCGAATAAGGAATTTCTCTTTCTCATCGAGAGATTCTAACCACCGCTCTTTAAAACAGCTTGGCGCCTATACGGAAACTCGGTCTATGCCACAGCATCCGAGTTTTTCCGTCCGCAGGGCGGTTGTCCGCAGGACAGCGGGGAAGGGGCCCCGCAGGCGGGTATTTCAATGCCCGGCTAAGGCGGGCGTCTTACGACGTTTCCTGTCGGGATCGCAAGCATCTCGTTTGGGTCTTTGTGGAATGCTCTGTCTGCTATTGCTGGTTATTTCGGCAGCGCAAGCGGTCCCTGCGGCGCCCCCGCGTGTCGTGGTCGTGGTCGTGCCTGGCTTGCGCGCCGAGGATTTGACGCGCCTAGAAATCCCGGCGCTAGATTCGCTCATCCGCGAAGGCGCGTCGGGATGGATGGTCTGTCGGGCGGGCCGGACGGGAGCGAACGGGCGGGATTCGGAGCAGGCGCTTGCGCTGACGCTGGGCAGTGGCGCGCGGGCGGTCGCCGGTGCGGAGATGGACCGGCTTGCCGCCGGGGATAGGACCGCGCTGCAGACCCTCCGGCAACAGAACGAACGGCTCGACCATCCGGTCCCGATAGGCGCGCTGGGCGATGTGATCCATCGCGCGGGCTGGAAAACGGCGTCTCTGGGAAGCACAGACTCCGATCAGCCCGACCGCCCCGGCTTCGCGCTCGTTATGGATTCGGCGAGCCGTGTGGATGTCACCGATGGACCGGCGGGCAGCCTGCAGCGGGATGCCTCAGCACCCGACGGCATTCGCGCAGACGTTCCGGCGATGCTGCAAGCCTACGACCATCTGGAGCCGTCTGTGGCGCTGGTGACACTGACGTTCGGCGACCTGGCCCGCGCTGACCGCTACGCGCCGCTCTGCTTTCCCGCCATCGCGGCGGCTCATCGCGCGGCGGCCTTGCGCGCGCTCGACACCTTCCTGCAGGCGCTGCGCTCCCACCTGGGAAGCGCATCGTCCTCTCCGCGCACGTTGCTGATCCTGCTGTCGCCTGGCCCGGCGGCGAGCGTTACTGAGCCGGAGGACCGTCTGTCTCCTATTCTTCTTGAAGGAGCGGACATCGCACCGGGGATTCTTACCTCCACATCCACACGGCGTCACGGGCTCGCGCTCAATACCGACTTCCTGCCGACGGTCGCGCGCTTTCTGGGTTTGCCCCTTCCGCGCGAGGCGACCGGCAGGCCGCTGGTTAGCTCTCCAGTTCCGACGGGCGCACTCTCTCCCGAAAGGCTGCGCGCCGAGCACGATAATTTGCTGCGCATCGCCCGCCAGCAGAACGCGCTGGGCGGCCTCCCGACCGTGCAGATGGTCCTCGTCCTTCTCAGCCTGGTGGCCCTGCTCTACCGCCGGGTGCCCATCGCCGCCAGGATGATCGGGATCGGCATCGTGGCGTTGCCGCTAGGGATGCTCATCCTGCCGGTCCTCGCTCCCGGCAGTGTCTGGGCTGCCGCCGCTCTGCTGGCAGGGTTTACGGTGCTGATCGCGATCCTGGGAGGGCGCGATGCACGGGCGGCGCGGTGGACTTTTTTTGCGTTATGCGCAACGCTGGTCGCGCTCACACTGGCGGACCTGCTGACGGGCACGCACCTGCTGCAGCAAGCCTGGATGAGCTATTCCGTGGTGGAAGGAGCGCGCTTCTATGGGATCGGCAACGAGTATATGGGCGCGGTCATTGGCGCCGCCTGCGCGCTCATTCCTCTCGTAGAAAAAAAGAAGAGAATAGCGCTGCTGGCGGCGCTGTTCCTCGCGCTCGTGCTGGCAATGGGCTTTCCGGGAGCGAAGGTCGGCGCGATCCCGTCGGCGGGAGCGGCCTTCGGAGCGGCGCTGCTGGTTCTCTGGCGCGGGAGGCTCCGCGCCCGCGACGTGGCTCTCGTGCTTCTGGGCGTGGGGTTGCTGCTGGCAGCCATGGCGGCGCTGGACCTCCGCCATGCAGCCGGCGCGCAGACCCATCTTGCGCGGGCGCTCACCGGCGCGGGAGGAGACACGCTGTGGGGCATCGCGCGCCGCAAGCTGGCGCTGGAAGGCTATCTGTTTCTGCATAGCCCCTGGAGCGCCACAATGGTAGTCAGCGCCGGCGCGCTCTGGTGGCTGCGGCGCAAGCAGCCGGAACGCTTCTCCGGGATCGCGCAGGAAGCCGTCCTCGCCGGCCTGGTCTGCGGCGCCGTCGCCTCCCTGCTCTGCAACGACTCCGGCGTGACGGCCGCCGCGCTTATTCTTCTTTATGGCTGGTCGGAAAAACTGACCGAGGTAAGCTCTGCTTTCGATCCTGCACGCCTTCTGCCATAATAACTGTAACCGTGCGCCTGGGAAGCACTCTAACCAGGATGTTACCGAAAGAGACGCACGTTTTCACTCATCCAAGAGAAGACCGGATGCCTGCTCGATCTCAACGCGGCGCGATGGCGTCGCCCGTCCCCTGGCTGCTATTCCTGTCAGCGTCTGCGCTGCTGCTCGGCGCAGGCTTGCCGCAGGGCGCGTCCGGGAAAGCGTCGTCTCCCGATCCGGCGATCTACGAGAAGCAGATTCGGCCCGTGCTGCAGCAGTTCTGCATGGGCTGTCATAGTGGCGCTACTCCGAGCGGCAACCTGGACCTGACGGCGTTTCGCGATCTGGCGTCGGTGCAGCGCGATCCTGTGACGTGGCGGATGGTCCTGTCGCGGCTCAACCGGCGGAGCATGCCGCCCAAAGGGATGCCGCGTCCGACGGAGGAGCAGTACCAAAGCCTCATCACATGGCTAACACCACTGCTAAACACGCCCGATAGCGTTCGACCGAAGGGCGTTATGACGCCAAATCCCGGTCGAGTCCTGCTTCATCGGCTGAGCCGCACGGAGTACAACAACACCGTTCGGGACCTCTTCGGGATAAGCTCGCGGCCGGCGGATACCTTTCCGGCGGATGGAGGCGGCGGAGCGGGTTTCGATAACAACGCGGATACGCTCTATATTCCTCCCATCCTCATGGAACGGTATCTCGATGCCGCCGACAAGATCCTGAGCGAGGCCAGGTCGGAGCGTCTGTTTATCGCGCATCCAGGTCCGGGTGTCGGCGGGAGGGAAGCGGCGCGCAAGATCCTGGCTTATTTCGCCTACCATGCCTTCCGACGGCCCGTCGAGACTGCGGAGCTAGCTCGGTTGATGCGGCTCTATGATGCCGCCGGCCGGCGGGGGGCCTCGTTTCAGAACGCGGTCGAGGTAGGGCTGAAGGCCATCTTGATCTCGCCCTACTTCCTGTTCCGCTACGAAGAGGACCGTCACAGCGCGCAGCCCTACCCCATCGACGATTACGAGCTGGCCAGCCGGCTCTCCTACTTCCTCTGGTCGTCTATGCCGGACGAGACGCTGCTGCAGCTTGCCGCCCGGAAACGGCTGCGCGCCCCCGGCATCCTGGAACAGCAGGTGCGGCGGATGCTGGCCAGTCCCAAATCCAGTGCCCTGGCCGACAGCTTCGCGGGCCAGTGGCTGCGGGTGCGCGACCTCTACACCACCGCCCAGCCGGACCCGCAGAAGTTTCCCGGCTATACGCCGGCTCTGCGCGACGCGATGTACCAGGAACCTATCGACCTCTTCGCCTCGCTTCTGCGGGAAAATGCGAGCCTGCTGCGCCTGATAGACTGCGACTACACCTATCTGAACGAGGACCTGGCGAAGCTCTATGGCATCAAATTTATTTATGGGCCACAGATGCGGCGCGTCTATCTGCTGGACCGGCGGCGCGGCGGCGTGCTGACGATGGCCGGCGTTCTCACTCTGACCTCCTTCCCGCAGCGTACCAGTCCGGTCTTGCGCGGCAAGTGGGTGCTGGCGCAACTGCTAGGCGAGCCGGTGCCGCCCCCACCGGCGGACGCGGGCGGCCTGCCCGCCGACGACGCGCCCAATAAAGAGGGGCTGACGTTCCGGCAGCGGCTGGAAGAGCATCGCAAGCGGCCCCAATGCGCCTCCTGTCACAGCCGCATGGACCCGCTCGGCTTCGGGCTGGAGAACTACGACGCCATCGGACGCTGGCGCGAGGAGATCGGCGGCAAGTCGGTGGACGCATCGGGCGTCCTTGCGGACGGGGAGAAGTTCCAGGGTCCGATCGCGCTCAAGCAGCGCCTTCTGGAGCAAAAGGACACATTCATTCGTAACCTGACGGAGAATATGCTTGCCTACGCGTTAGGGCGCGGATTGGAGCCATACGACGCCCCGACCGTACAGAAGATCGTGACGGCGGTCGCCAAGAACGGCTACCGCAGCGACAGTCTGATCCTGGAGATCGTCACGAGCTATCCATTCCAGTATCGGGTCGATCCCTCTCGCATCCTGGCCGGGCCGATAAACGACCCGCCTAGAAAGACACACCGTCCTCCGGATGGAAAAGCCTTATAAGACCGGATGCGTCCAGAGGACGCCCGTTTTTAATGCCGGGCCGATAAACGACCTGGCATAAGGAGCAAGAGCATGGGAAAAGGCGCACTGCCTATATCGCGACGAACCGTTTTAAAGGGCATCGGGGTGACGATGTGCCTGCCATTGCTGGAGGCGATGGAGCCGCTCGTCGCCTATGCCGGTGGCAAGAGCCGGCCGCCGGTGCGCATGGCCGTGCTCTATATGCCCAACGGCGTCCATCCCCATGCCTGGGCGCCAACCGGAGCCGGCAGCGCATTTGAGCTTTCGCCGATCCTGTCGCCGCTTCAGAATGTCAAATCGGACATTCTGGTGCTGTCGGAGCTGATGAACAAGCAGAGCATCGACGGCGATGGTCACTACGCCAAAGTCGCTCCTTTCCTGGCCGGTACCCACATCACCAAGACGACGGGCAGCGACCTGTGCTGCGGCGGGGTTTCTATGGACCAGATCGCGGCCCAGCACGTCGGCAACATGACCCTCCTTCCCTCGCTGGAACTGAGCATCGAGCCTCCGACGACTTATGTAGACATCAATGTCGGCTATACGGCCCTCTACGGCTCCCACATCTCCTGGAACACGCCGCGCACGCCGGTGACTCGAGAAATCAATCCGCAGCTTGCCTTTGACCGGCTCTTCCGCTCGCGCGCCGGGCGCGACCCCGGCGCGGACGCCGCGGATAAGAGCGTGCTGGATGCGGTGATGGAGGATGCCAGAAGCCTCAACGCTAAGATCGGGAGCGCCGACCGGCAGAAACTGCAGGAGTATTTCGACTCGGTCCGCTCCGTGGAGCAGCGGATCCGTCAGGACACCGTCCGGCGCAAAGACGAGTACGACGGCGACCCAATCGCCCGCCAGGAGATCGCGAAGCTGGGCGGGCGGATCAAAGACTACTATCAGGACCCGGCCAAAATCCGGGAGCGCGGCATCGACCATACGGAGCAGGTGCGGCTCATGCTCGACATCATGGTGCTGGCTTTCTGGACCGACTCGACGCGCGTAGCAACCTTCATGTTCGGCAACGAGGTCAGCGGCCGTAACTTCTCGTTCCTGCCGGGCGTCAACGGGGGCCATCACGAAATTTCCCATCACGAGAACGATAAGACCAAGCTGGAAGAGTACCATAAGATCAACACCTGGCATATCCAGCAGTACGCCTATATGCTGGAGAGGATGAAAGCGATCCGGGAAGGCGACGGCACGCTGCTGGACAACGCGATGGTCCTGTTCGGCGGCGGCATGCGCGACGGCAACGCCCACAGCCCGTACAACCTGCCCATTGTCCTGGCCGGGCGGGCAGGCGGCACGCTCGCAACCGGACGCGCGCTCACCTACGCATCCAAGACGCCGCTATGCAACCTTTACCGATCTATGCTCACGCGAGTCGGCGTGCCGGTGGAGCATTTCGGCGACAGCGTCTCCGAGCTGCCGGGCCTTTCTGATCCCACCTTCAAAGGGGTTTAAGCCGGGCCGTTATAGCCGGGCAATAAATTACCATCTTGCAGATAGACACAACTCTTGCCCTCCGTCTGAGGGAATGAAACTGCAGGCTCTTTGACCATTTCAGTCCTCCTGTAGTATATAGGACAAAATGGCTTTGTCGAAAGTGGCAGAGTTCGATCTATTCGACAGGTTTATTCTCTCCTCTCAGCCTCTACAGACTTAAGGGAAAGAGGAATAAACCCAACGTGCCAGTCGCCGAAGGGCGACTTTGTGCCTTTGTTGCTGCGACTTCAGTCGCCCGACAAAGGAAGCGACCATTGAATACTCAGTCAGGCTAGCAGATAGGCTTTGACAAACGATAGAGAGGAAACGATAGCAAAGAAAGCAGATTCTCGAATGCATTCCAGACAGGCGCTTCTGAGTCAGATCGATGATTATCTCAATGCTGCACCGCGCGCTTTCAGTGACGTGGAGACGATCGGCCCCTTTACGCTCTTTTTCCGGCGGGATTCGCCGATGCCCGAAATCAATTACGCGCGTCCGACCGCCCCGTTATCCGGCGACCCGCGCGAAGCGATAAGCCGGGTCCGGACGGCGTTCGCCGCGCGGGACCTCGTCTGCCGATGGGAGTTCCTTGCCGATCTTTTTCCCACATTCCCGGCCCTCCTGCAGCAGAATGGTTTTCCGGAACCTATCCCACGCCCGCTGATGGTCGTGACTCGGCAAACCTTCCGATCGGAAACAAGCGCCATCGCAGAGATACGGCGGATCAACCTGGAGGAGACGCGGGCCGTCAGCGACGTGGTTCACGAGGCTTTCCGCGAATATAGTAACGATCCGGAGAGTGTTGAACAGGAGAGGCCGGATTTCTTTCGGTCTTCGCTGGAACGGGGCGCCGGCGTGTACGCCGCCTTTGTGGAGGGACGCCCGGTCGCGGGCGGCGTACATTCGCCGATCGGCGACACAACGGAGGTGGCGGGCATCGGGACGCTGCCGGCCTTTCGACGGCGCGGAATCGCAGGCGCGCTGACGTCGGCCCTCGTCATCGACGCCTTCGGCTGTGGGTGCGAGTGCGTCTTTTTGAGCGCCGCCGATCAGGCGGTCCAGCGTGTTTATGCCCGTATCGGCTTCGAGCAGATCGGTACGGCGATGGATACCGCAGACACACATTAACGGGGTTCTCTCAGGACAACAAGAGCCTCCGATGCGTATCGGAGGCTTGTTTTTTTCAGGTGTGAATTCCGCCTGCACACAGGGAATTCGATGGATAGATTACCTGCCGTAGCCGCGACGGCCGCGGTCTCCGCCTCCACCCCCACCGCGTGGGCGATCTTCTCTTGGCCGGGCCTCGTTGACGGTCAGCGTTCGGCCACCCATCTGGGTGCCGTTGAGGCCGTTGATAGCCGCCTCCGCCTGATCATCCGTCTCCATCTCGACAAAGCCGAAGCCTTTGGCCTGGCCGGTGTACTGGTCGGTAATCACCGTAACTGAGGCCACGGTGCCATAGCTGGAAAACAGTTGCTCCAGATCGCTGTCGGTCGCTGAATATGGTAGTCCGCCGACATAGATACGCTTTGCCATTGAGATGGCTCCTTTCGGTTCAAACGGTCGCACTGCTAGCGATGGGGACGACGGCTGCTCTTTTTCGGGCGGGCGTTTGAAAAGCGCGTATCGGCCTCGCCAGAGAACAGGCGCACTCCCTCCATCGGGATTTTCTGAAAGCACTTGGAACAGTAGTAGTTGTCGCGCCGAACGGCAGCAATCGGCAGACTGGTGCGATGCTGGCAGTTCGGACACGTAACGGGAACCTCTCCTGCAGGCATAATGGCTCCTTTCCGTTGTCCCGCCTCGGCGCCCATGGGACCGGACAGGGCAACCAGATTCTTTCCCCGGCCATTGCCGTGCAGAGCGGCAGGATGGCAAATCGGTTCCATCTCCCGGCATTGCACGCGAGCAAGATAGGGCCTTGTAAGCCCGGCTCCCGGACTTCAACTCAGTCGCTTGACTTCGATCCGATCGAAGAGCGAGGTGAAGAGACAAGAGACGCAGAGGTCACGGTATTCGCGTGGCCTGCGATGGCATACCCGCCGTGTGGAGGGCCGGCTGCGGAGCGTTCGCATCCAGCCCGGCTTGCGGCTATCGGGCCGTTTCGACGGCGGGAAGGGATATAGAACTATTATACCCCGGTTTTCCCGGATACGCTCCCGGTTCTGCCCATGCGTCCCACCGCACATTACAATCTCTGGGCGGACGGGTCCGGCTCGCCGGAAAACAGCTCGATCTCATAGCCGTCCGGATCGTAGACATAAAGCTGTATGACGCCGTCGGGGCGCGGACGCGGCCCGATAAACTGCGTGACCCCGCAAC
This sequence comes from Chthonomonadaceae bacterium, assembly GCA_035653075.1. Lineage (GTDB taxonomy): Bacteria > Armatimonadota > Chthonomonadetes > Chthonomonadales > Chthonomonadaceae > DASRCN01. The sequence continues at coordinate 98,940 of DASRCN010000060.1, forward strand.
GCTCCAGCTCGGCGCGGGCGGCAAAGGCGTCGTCGACGCGCAGGGCGAAGTGGTGATGACGCCGGTCCGCAGTAGCAAGGCCGGGATCGGCAATCAGGTGCAGCTCCTGGCTGCCGAGCGCATACCAGGCGCCCGGAAAGTCGAATGCCGGCCGGGGGATGCGCCGCAAGCCCAGCGTCTGCTCGTAGAAACGCATGGAGGCGTCCAGATCGCGGACGTGGATGGCGACGTGGTTCAGCTCGTGGATTTCCAGGGACACGAAAAAACTCCGTTGGCGGCTAAGCGGCGACGACGGGATTGGTCAGCGTACCCAGGCCAGCGATGGTCACCGAGACCGTATCTCCCGGCTTGAGGAATACCGGCGGGTTGCGGAAGACGCCGACGCCGCCGGGCGTGCCGGTCGAGACGATATCGCCTGGCTGCAGGGTCATCACCTGAGAAAGATAGGCCACCAGATAGGGAACATCGAAGATCAGGTTGCGCGTGTTGGAGCGCTGCATCGTCTGGCCGTTGAGGGTCAGGGAGATGTCGAGCGCCTGCGGATCGGGGATTTCGTCGGCGGTCACGAGATAAGGGCCGGTAGGGAAGAAGGTGTCGAAGGTCTTGCCGCGCACCCACTGCTTGTCGCCAAACTGGATGTCGCGGGCGGAGACGTCGTTGGCGCACATATAGCCGGCCACATGCCGCATCGCCTCCGCTTCGGGGATGTCCCGCCCGCCGCCTCCCGGCCCACCGATCACGAAAGCCAGCTCCGCCTCATAATCGACCTGGGAGGAGAGCTTCGGGAGGACGATATTGCCGCCCGGCTTGTTGAGCGCCGTGGCGAACTTAGAAAAGATAATGGCCCTCTCGGGGATCGGCTGATGTTGTTCCTCGCAGTGGTCGCGATAGTTCTGGCCGATACAGATGATCTTGGGCGGATCGCCGACCGGCGCCAGCAGCCGCATCTCTTCCAACGGCCGCCGCGCCCCATCGGGAGCCTCGGCCAGCACGGCTCCGGCATCGGCCAGGCCGGCATCGCCACGCGCAAGAAACGCGCTCATAGAGGCCGGAAAGCGCTCCGCCGCCTCGCTTGCCCTGCCGGACAGCGCCAGCGCGCGGGCCAGGTCCACGACGTCCTTGCCGTTTTCGGTCAGCGCGCCGACCGCTACGCCGCCGGTCGTCTCGAACCGTACCAGTTTCATTCTGTTTCCCTCCCGAAACGATGTTCTCTCTTATGACCGCTTTTCCCTTCCGAGATCGGGAACAGCCTGATTTTGTGAGACATATCGTGTAGGCACATCGACCCCACTCCAGCGAACGACCGAAAACGGCTGCGCTTCCCTGCTCTATCCTGGCAGAACAGAGAATAATACGACTGATGTCATCACGGATGTCTATCTTCCTGCCCGTAAGAAAATTTTTACCGATCCGTAAGGGCGCAATTCATAGGATGAGGGTTTAAATCTCTTGCTATTCTTCGGAGAAAACTGCTAAAATGAGTTTGTGAAAAAAGGGACAGTGTCTCTCTTCGCTTGCGAAGGAATAGAGACGCCGGGCGATGGCGACCCGGCGATTGAAGGAGCATAGAAACAGTATGGCAACCGGAGAAATCGTCCAGATTCAGGGACCAGTCGTAGACCTCAGATTCCAGCCCGGAGAGCTGCCGGCCATCAACAACGCAGTCACTATCCAGGATCCGACCCGCGAGATCGACCTGACGGTCGAGGTCGCCCAGCACCTGGGCAACGACGTGGTGCGCTGCGTCGCTATGTCCAGCACGGATGGCCTGGTGCGCGGCATGCCGGCCAACGATACCGGCCAGCCGATCGCCGTGCCGGTCGGACGCGAGACCCTGGGCCGGGTTCTGAACCTGCTGGGTAAGCCGATCGATGAGAGAGGGCCAATAAACACTAAGGAACATTGGCCGATCCACCGACCCGCCCCCAGTTTCGCCGAGCAGAGCAGCTCCCAGGAGGTGCTGGAGACCGGCCTGAAGGTCGTCGATCTGCTGACCCCGTTCCTCAAGGGCGGCAAGATCGGGCTCTTCGGCGGCGCGGGCCTGGGCAAGACGGTCTTGATCCAGGAGCTGATCACCAACATCGCCACCGAACACGGCGGCTTCTCGGTCTTCGCCGGCGTGGGCGAGCGCACCCGCGAAGGCAACGACCTCTGGCTGGAAATGAACGAGTCGGGCGTTATCTCCAAGACGGCGATGGTCTTCGGCCAGATGAATGAGCCGCCGGGCGCGCGCCTGCGCGTGGGTCTTTCTGCCCTGACCGTCGCCGAATACTTCCGCGATGTCGAAGGACAGGACGTGCTGCTGTTCATCGACAACATCTTCCGGTTCGTGCAGGCCGGCTCGGAAGTGTCGGCGCTGTTGGGCCGCATTCCGAGCGCGGTCGGCTATCAGCCGACTCTGGGCACGGAGATGGGCCAGCTCCAGGAGCGGATCACGTCCACGACCAAGGGATCGGTCACCTCGGTGCAGGCTATCTACGTTCCTGCCGACGACCCGACCGATCCGGCGCCGGCCACGACTTTCTCGCACCTGGACGCCTACGTCTATCTGGAGCGGCGCGTCGCCGAGAAAGGCATCTACCCGGCGGTCGACCCGCTGGCCTCCTCCTCGAAGATCCTCCAGCCCCACGTCGTCGGTCCGGAGCACTACGAGGTTGCGCGCTCCGTGCAGCAGATCCTGAACCGCTATAAAGAGCTGCAGGACATCATCGCGATCCTCGGCATCGACGAGCTTTCGGACGAAGATAAGCTGGTCGTGGCGCGTGCCCGCCGCATCGAGCGGTTCCTTTCGCAGCCGTTCCGCGTCGCGGAGCAGTTCACCGGTATTCCCGGCAAGTACATCCCGCTCAAGGACACCATCCGCTCCTTCAAGGAAGTGGTCGATGGCAAGCACGACGACCTGCCGGAGCAGGCCTTCTTCCTCGTCGGCGACATTGACGAAGCGGTCGAGAAGGCCAAGACGATGGCCGCGTAAGACCTCACCCCTTAATCCCCTCTCCTTCGTAAGGAGAGGGGCAGATTTTGTTATGGAGAGAAGGATGGCAACGTTTCCGCTTGAGCTGGTCACCCCGGAGCGCAAGCTGTTCTCCGAGGAAGTACAGATGGTACGCGTTCCGGGCGTGGAAGGCTCGCTGGGCATCCTCGCCGGCCACGCGCCCCTCCTGACGGAGCTGACGACCGGACTCATCAAGCTGACCCTGGCCGACGGCCAGACAGCCTACATCGCCACGAGTGGCGGCTTTATGCAGGTCAGCCGGGAGAAAGTGATCATCCTGGCGGATTCCGCAGAGTTATCGGAAGAGATCGACGTAGACCGCGCCCGGGAAGCCGCCGAAAAAGCGCGACAGATGTTGGCCGTCGAGGGGATCAATGCGGAGGAGGTACGCCAGCAGTTGGAGCGCGCGGAGAACCGTATCAAGGTCGCCCAACAGGCCCGCCATCAGCAGTTCTGATCCCCTGCACGTAAAAAAGCCCTCTCCCAACAATGGGAGAGGGCTTTTTTACGTACGCCTTGTTATACGTGCTCGGCCAATCTCTGCGCGGCGGCGGTATCGACCGATAGGCCCGGCCCCATGGTCGAGCTGACGGTGATCTTTTTGAGATACTTGCCCTTAGCAGCGGCCGGCTTGGCCTTGATGAGCGCGCTCAGGAGCGTGATGAAGTTCGCCTGCAGATGATCGACCGGAAAGCTGGCCTTCCCGATAGCCGCGTGGATGATTCCGTTCTTATCGACGCGGTACTCCGCGCGGGTCGCGCCTTTGATCTCCTCCACCACCTGGGCGATGTTGGGCGAGACGGTGCCGGCTTTGGGGTTGGGCATGCGCTGCTTGAGGATCTGTCCCAGGCGCCCGACCAGCGGCATCATGTCCGGCGTGGCGACCAGGATGTCGCAGGTGGCCCCGCCCTCTTTCTGGATGCGCTCGACCAGGTCCTCCGCGCCGACCACGTCGGCTCCTGCCGCCCTGGCGTCGTCGGCCTTCTCGCCGCGCGCAAACGCCCAGACGACGCGGGACTTGCCGGTGCCGTAGGGCAGGCTGGTCGCGCCGCGCACCATCTGGTCGCCGTGGCGGGGATCGACGCCCAGGTTGACCGCGCACTCGACGGTCTCATCGAATTTGGCCGTCGCCAGATCCTTTACTTTCGCAAGGGCCTGCTCCGGCTCATAGAGCTGCTCTCTGGACAGCCCTTTCTCCAGCGCCAGGAAGCGCTGGCTGTGCTTCCGAGGACGCTGCGCCCTGGCCCACCGCCGCGCGGCGGTCGAAAGTCCGCCTTTTTCCGCGGTGGCGGGCTCCGGAACGTCGGTCTGCTCGGGAGCGGTTGTCGTATCTGCCATTGTCTGTTATCTCCTGTGGTAGATTGCAGCGGGGCGGGTCACGCCCCTCCCACGTGATGATCGGTTACCCCACGATATCCACGCCCATCGAGCGCGCGGTTCCCTCGATGACCTTCATTGCGCCCTCGATGTCGATGGCGTTCAGATCGGGCATCTTGACTTCAGCGATCTGGCGCACCTGATCGCGGGTCAGGCGGCCCACCTTTTCGCGATTGGGCCGGCCGGAGCCTTTTTCGACGGTGGCCGCCTTTTTGATCAGCTCGGCAGCCGGCGGTGTCTTGGTAATAAAGGTGAACGAGCGGTCCTCAAAGATGGTGATCTCGACAGGAATGATCGTTCCGACCTGAGCGGCCGTCTTCTCGTTATAGCCCTTGATGAACTCCATCATGTTGATGCCGTACGGGCCTAGCGTAGAGCCGACCGGAGGGGCCGGCGTGGCCTTCCCGGCGGGTATCTGCAGCTTAACGACGGCCGTCACTTTCTTCGCCATACAATTCTCCAGAAGTAAATGGACCTCACCCCCTTAATACCCCTCTCCTTCGTAAGGAGAGGGGAAATAGAGAGGAAATCATTTACACGTTTTAGATGACTTTCTCGACCTGCTGGAAATCCAGCTCGACGGGCGTATCGCGGCCGAAGATGGAGATCAATACGCGCAGCTTCTCTTTGTCGGCGTTGACCTCTTCGATGCGGCCGGTAAACTCTGTGAAAGGACCGGAGGTGACCCGGACGACCTCGCCCTTCTCGAACTTGACGACCGGAGTAGGCGCATGGCCCTCGAGGGAGTCGAGGATGAGCTGCACCTCTTTTTCCTGGAGGGGCACCGGCTTATTGCCCGAGCTGACAAATCCGGTCACCCCTGTGGTGGACTTGACCAGATACCAGGTCGAGTCGTCCAGAACCATCTCAATGAGCACATAGCCGGGGAAGACCTTGCGCTTGACCTCGGTCTTCTTGCCCGCCTTGGCCCGCATCTCCGTCTCCATGGGGACCAGGATGCGGAAAATCTTGTCGCGCAAGTTCATCGACTCAGCCCGCCGCAGGATGTTGGTCATGACCTTGTTTTCGTGGCCGGAGTAAGTATGAACTGCGTACCAGTGTCGTTGCATTTTGCCTCCGCGCTCGCCGAATTCTGCCCGTGACCTCCGTTCTCCTGCCCGGGCATCCGTGCGATCGTGCAGCAGATCGGGCTGGATCATCACTTGATAAGGCTGAACTTACTGACCAGTACCGAGAAGCCCCAGTCGAGCGCGCCCATATAGATACCGAGCGCCACGAGGACGGCGATGACGACCAAAGTCAGCCGCGTCGCCTCCTGATTGGTAGGCCACGTGGTTTTCTTGAGCTCGGTCACGACTTCTTGCAGATAGGATAGTCCACGCCCACGCGATACCGTGCTACCTGCTTGCTTTTGTATTGCTGCCATGATCACACCTTTTCCGGAGTTTAGATGGGCCTCCTGCGCCCTCATCGTACGGTAAGGAGCTTATCACCCTCGAAGAAAATTGGCAGGGGTGGCAAGATTCGAACTCGCGACCTACGGTTTTGGAGACCGCCGCTCTACCAACTGAGCTACACCCCTATAGTGACTTATGCTGTATCTTTCTCGTCGTATTTTCGCGTGTCGGAATGTATGTGCGATGGAATGCATTCCGTTCGCATTGGCGACGGACTTTCGTCCGTCGCTGGGAGGCGCTTCCGCGCCGGGCATGCTGCGTACACGCTTGACAGGATGCGGTTATTTGGCTTCGCGATGCAGCGTATGCTTACGACAGGTAGGCCGGGGGCAGTATTTCTTTAGCTCCAGGCGATTGGGGTGCTTGACCCGGTTCTTGGAGGTCGTATAGTTACGCGAGCGGCACTCGGTACATGCCATTGTGATGATAATTCGGGTCTCTTTCTGTGCCATTTCCGTCTATCCATTCATCCTTCGTTCGCCCTTAGCGAACGAATCTAATCTCCGCTTTGATCCGCCCGTGAGGGCAGCCACACAGGAGCGGGGGCAAAGCCGCCTGCCAGACGGGTCGTTCACGGCCCGGAAGGTTACACACAAGGCCGGAAGCCAGCAGGAGTTTCTCCGCTGGCTTCCGAATCGGGTCTACTCGAAGATTTTGGTAACGACGCCGGCTCCGACGGTGTGGCCGCCTTCTCGCACGGCAAAGCGCAAGCCCTCTTCCATGGCAATCGGCTGGATCAGCTCGGCAGAGATCCGGATGTTGTCGCCGGGCATAACCATCTC
>DASRCN010000061.1:0-15859 GCA_035653075.1 Chthonomonadaceae bacterium
CGCGTTGCCCGTGAAGTCGGCACGGAAGGCAAGCTGGGTGGGCAAGCGGAGGTCAAAGGCGTATCGGGCACCTGGAAGGACTTGACCGACAGCGTCAACTCGATGGCCAATAACCTCACCAACCAGGTCCGAAACATCGCCCGCGTTGTGACCGCAGTCGCCAACGGCAACCTGAAACAGAAGCTGGCTCTGGAGGCGCGCGGTGAGATCGCGGAGCTGGCCGACACGATCAATGCCATGATCGATACCCTGGCGACGTTCGCCGATCAGGTCATCACCGTGGCCCGCGAGGTCGGTATCGAAGGCAAACTGGGAGGCCAGGCGCGCGTCCCTGGCGCGGCCGGCACCTGGAGAGACCTGACCGACAACGTCAACTTCATGGCTAGCACCCTGACCACTCAGGTACGCGCCATCGGAGAAGTCGCCACCGCCGTAACGACCGGCAACCTCGCGCGCTCCATCACGGTCGATGCCTCCGGCGAGGTCGCCGCGCTCAAAGATAACCTCAACGAGATGATCCGCAACCTGCGCGACGCCACGCAGGTCAATCAGGAGCAGGACTGGCTCAAGACCAACGTCGCCCGCTTCACCCGGCTGCTGCAAGGTCAGCGCGATCTGCTGACGGTCGCCCGCCTGATCCTCTCCGAGCTGGCCCCCCTGGTCTCCGTACAGCACGGCGTCTTCTTCATCAAGGACAGCACCGACAGCAGCGAGCCGATACTCAAGCTCATCGCCAGCTATGGTTACCAACAGCGTAAGAGCCTGGCGAACCGCTTTATGCCCGGCGAGGGGCTGGTCGGGCAGTGCGTGCTCGAAAAGCAGCGGATCGTCATCTCCGAGATCCCGGACGACTACGTCAAGATCGGCTCCGGCCTCGGCGAGGCGCCTCCGCGCAACATTGCGGTCCTGCCCGTCGTCTTCGAGGGCGACGTGCTGGCCGTGATCGAGCTGGCCTCCTTCAACCGCTTCAGCGATATTCACCTGACGTTCCTCGACCAGCTTACCGAGAGCATTGGAATCGTCCTGAACACGCTGGCCGCGACCCAGCGCACGGAAGAGCTGCTCAAGCAGTCCCAGTCCCTGACCGAAGAGCTGCAGAGCCGCCAGCTCGAGCTGCAGGAGACCAATAGCCGCCTGGAGCAACAGGCCCGGTCGCTGCAGGCTTCGGAAGAGGCGCTCAAGCAGCAGCAAGAAGAGCTGCAGCAGACCAACGAAGAGCTGGAAGAGAAAGCGCGGCAGTTGTCCGAGCAGAACCGCGAGGTCGAGCTGAAGAACCGCCAGATCGAGATCGCGCGGCAGGAGTTGGAGGAGCGGGCCGAGCAGTTGGCGCTGACCTCCAAATACAAATCCGAGTTCCTCGCCAACATGTCGCACGAGCTGCGCACGCCGCTCAACAGCATGCTGATCCTGTCGCGGCTGCTCTCCGAAAACGGTGAGGGCAATCTGACGCCCAAGCAGGTCGAGTACGCCAGCACCATCCACTCCTCGGGCAACGATCTCCTGTCGATCATCAACGAGATCCTCGATCTGGCCAAGATCGAATCCGGGACGATGGAGGTCCACGTCACCGACGTCTCCTTTACCGCCCTGAGCGATTATGTGGAGCGCAACTTCCGGGAGTTCGCCGTCGACAGGGGCCTCGATTTTACGGTAGAGCTGGACGAGACGCTGCCTCCCGTGATCTACACCGACTCCCAGCGGCTTCAGCAGGTTCTGCGCAACCTGCTTTCCAACGCGTTCAAGTTCACCGAGCAGGGCAGCGTGGCGCTGCGGATCGCTCCGGCGACGCAGGGCTGGAGCCAGGACCACGAGACGCTCAACAGCGCCGATCAGGTCATCGCCTTCGCGGTCAGCGATACGGGCATTGGCATTCCGCCGCACCGGCAGAAGTTGATCTTCGAGGCGTTCCAGCAGGGCGACGGGACGACCAGCCGCCGCTACGGCGGCACGGGATTAGGGCTGTCGATCAGCCGGGAGATCGCCAATCTGCTCGGCGGCGAGATCCGGCTCATCAGCAGCCCCGGCGAAGGCAGCACCTTCACGTTCTACCTGCCCCAGAACTACACCCCGACCCTGCAGCCTGACGAGAGCCGAGACGAGGCGCCGGAGAGCGGCCCGCCTACTCCTCCTTCCGGCGATGAAGAGCCGGAGGCCGTTGCAGCGCATAAGTCGAGGAGCAGGCGCGCGCCGCGCGCCAACGCCAACAGCGCGGTGGTGGATGCCAGCCTGCTCGCTCCCGGCAATATCCAGGACGACCGTGCCGCCGTCAAGACGGGCGATCAGGTCCTTCTCATCGTCGAGGACGATCCCAACTTCGCCCAGATCCTGCTGGACCGTGCGCGCGAGAAGGGATTCAAGGGCGTGGTGGCGGCGCGCGGAGAAGCTGTGCCGACCCTGGTGCGTCAATATCACCCGCACGCCATCACCCTCGATATTCGCCTGCCGGATACGGACGGCTGGACGGTGCTGGACCGGCTGAAGCACGATCCGGAATCCCGCCACATTCCCGTGCATATCATCTCGGTGGCCGAGGAGCGACAGCGTGGTCTGAAACTGGGCGCGATCGCCTATCTGAACAAGCCGGTGACCCGCGAGAACCTGGACGGCGCCCTGGGGGACATCAAAGCCTTCATCGAGCGCAAGATCAAGCGGCTGCTGGTCGTGGAGGACGATGCGACCCAGCGCGACAGCATCGTGGCGTTGATCGGCAACGGCGACGTGCAGACCTCCACAGCCTCCACCGGCGCCGAGGCGCTGGACATGCTCAAAAAGGAGCGCTTCGACTGCATGGTGCTCGATCTGGGGCTGCCGGACATGACCGGATTCCAGTTGATTTCTAAAATCCGGGCTGAATCCGATCTGGCGGAGCTGCCTATCGTCGTCTATACCGGTAAGGAACTGACGCGCAAGCAGGAGACCGAGCTTCGCCGGCTGGCCGATACCATCATCGTCAAAGACGTCAAGTCGCCGGAGCGCCTGCTGGACGAGACCACGCTGTTCCTGCACCGGGTTCAGGCAGACCTGCCGCCTTCGCAGCAGCAGATGCTCGAGCATATCCGCCTGGCCGACCCGACGCTGGCGGGCAAGAAGGCCCTGATCGTGGACGACGACGTGCGCAACATCTTCGCCCTCACCAGCGTGCTGGAGCGCCAGCAGATGCAGGTGCTCTATGCCGAGAACGGCAAGGACGCCATCGAAATGTTGCAGAACACGCCGGACATCGATATCGTCCTCATGGATGTGATGATGCCGGAGATGGATGGCTACGAGACGATGCGCGCCATCCGCAAGCGCGCCCGGTTCAAGTCGCTGCCCATCATCGCCCTCACCGCCAAAGCGATGAAAGGCGATCGGGAGAACTGCATCAATGCCGGCGCCTCGGACTATATCGCCAAGCCCGTCGATTCCGACCAGCTTCTGTCGCTGATGCGCGTCTGGCTGTATAAGTGAGCAATAGGCCCCCACACCCGCTAAAGATGGTAGCCAACGCCGTAACAAAGGAGGAGGCATTTCCTCACGATAAGGAGCTGGAAGCACTGGAGATCGAGCTGCTGGTGGAAGCCATCTACCGGCACTACGGTTACGATTTCCGGGAGTATGCCGTCGCCTCGCTCAAGCGCCGGGTCGCCAGTTGTCTCCACGCGGAGGGGCTGGCGACCATTTCGGGCCTGCAGGAGCGCGTGCTGCACGATCCTGCCTGCTTCCAGCGATTTCTGCATGCCCTGTCGGTCAACGTAACGGCGTTCTTCCGCGATCCGTCCTTCTTCCTCGTCTTCCGCAGCCGGGTAGCGCCCATCCTGCGGACCTATCCGTTTCTGCGCATCTGGCACGCCGGATGTTCGACCGGAGAAGAAGTCTACTCTATGGCGATCCTGCTGCACGAGGAGGGTCTGTACGAGCGCTGCCGGATTTACGCCACCGACATGAACGCCGAGGCGTTGCGGCAAGCGCAAGAAGGCATCTTTCCGCTGCGGGACATGCTGGAGCACAGCCGCAATTACAGCGAAGCCGGCGGCAAAGGGGCGCTTGCCGATTACTATACCGCCGGCTATGGCAGCGCGATCTTTCCTGCCTGGCTCAAGGAGAACACCCTCTTTGCGCCGCACAATCTGGCGCAGGACGGCTCGTTCAACGAGTTTCACGTCATTCTGTGCCGCAACGTCATGATCTATTTCAAGCGGTCTCTGCAGCGGCGCGTGCACGAGCTCCTGTATGCCAGCCTGACGCCTTTCGGCATCCTGGGAATCGGCAGCAAAGAGTCGCTGCATTTCACGCCGCACGAGACGGATTACGAGCCTCTGGTGGTCGGGAGCAAGCTTTACCGGCGGATCGGCTGATGGCTTTTGAGATCGTGGTCGTGGGAACGTCGATGGGAGGACTGGCCGCCCTGGAGAGGCTGCTGGCGGGCCTGCCGCCAGCTTTCCCCCTCCCTCTGGCCGTCGTGCAGCACCGCCGCGCCGGCTCGAACGGCATGCTGGCGACTCTGCTGCGGCGTTGCTGCGCGCTGCCGGTCCGCGAGCCGCACGATAAGGAGAAGATCGAGGCGGGACGGGTCTACCTGGCCCCCGCCGATTACCACCTGCTGATCGAGGAGGGGGAATTCGCCCTGTCCACCGAGGGACCGGTCCGCTATTCGCGCCCCTCGATCGACGTGCTTTTCGCTTCCGCCGCCGACACCTACGGCAAAGACGTGATCGGCGTCGTGCTGACCGGCGCCAACGACGACGGCGCGCAGGGCGCGGCCCGGATCAAGGCGGCGGGCGGCCTCCTGATCGTCCAGTCGCCGGAGACGGCCGAGAGCGCGGTCATGCCGCGCGCCGCCCTGGCCGCCGCTGCCGCCGACAAAGTCCTGCCGCTGTCGGAGATCGCTCCCTGCCTGGTAAGCCTGTGCCCTGCTGTGCAGAAAGAGACGCTATGAGTTCGGATAGGAAAGTCAAGATCCTGCTGGTGGACGATCGGCCGGAGAACCTGATCGCCCTGGAATCGGTGCTGGAAAGCCTGGGCCAGATCCTGGTCAAGGCCGGCTCCGGCGCCGAGGCGCTCAAGCATCTGCTGGACGATGAGTTCGCCGTCATCCTGCTGGACGTGCAGATGCCCGGCATGGACGGCTTCGAGACGGCCTCCCTGATCCGCTCCCGCGAGAAGACCCGCCACATCCCCATCATTTTCCTCACCGCTTTCAACAAGACCGATCAGCACGCAGTGAAAGGCTACTCGCTCGGCGCGGTAGACTACATCTTCAAGCCTTTCGAGCCGGATCTGCTGCGCGCCAAGGTCGCCGCGTTCGTGGAGCTGTCCAAGAAGACGCAGGAGTGGCGAGAAGAGATCGTCCAGCGCCGGCGGGCGGAAGAGAAGCTGGACGCTTCCAACGCGCTGCTGGAGACCATCAGCCGGACCCTGGTCGGGTTCATCAGCCACAGCGACCCGACGGTCGCCTGCCAGAACCTGTTAGGCCGCATCCTGACGCTGACACAGAGCGAATACGGCTTCATCGGGGAGATCCTCTATACCGATAACGGCGAGCCGTATCTTCGCCTCCTGGCCGTCAGCAATATCTCCGGCGGCAACGGCCGGAAGCCGGAAGGCGGCTTCCAGGCCTCCAGGCGGGAAGGCGAAGCCACGAAAACGCTCTGCCGGATACTGCAGAAGAGCGGGCAGCTCCTCCTGGCTAACTCTCGCGCGGCCGTGCCGCACGGTCTGCCGCCCGGCCATCCGCCCATGATGAACTTCGTGGGGCTGCCCTTCTACAAGGCCGACATGCTGGTCGGTATGTTGGGCATCGGCAACCGGCCGGGGGGCTATACCGACGAGATGGTGGCCTACCTGGAGCCGCTGCGCAGCACCTGCGGCGCGATCATCGATGCCTATCGCATCGAGCAGCGGCGCAAGCAGGCCGAGGCCGCGGTCCGGGAATTGAACGAGGATTTGGAGCGGCGCGTTTTCGAGCGCACGGCGGCGCTGGAAGCGACCAACAAAGAGCTGGAGAACGAGGTCGCCGAGCGTACGCGCACCCAGGCCGCCCTCATCGAGGCCAAAGAGGCGGCCGAGGTGGCGAACTCGGCCAAAACGCGGTTCCTGGCCAGCATGAGCCACGAGTTGCGCACGCCGCTGAATGCCATCATCGGCTACAGCGAAATGCTCCAGGAAGAAGCCTCCGATCTGGGGATGGAGGGCCTGCTGCCGGATCTGGGCAGGATTCATGCGGCGGGCAAGCACCTGCTGGCGCTCATCAACGATGTCCTCGACCTGGCCAAGATCGAGGCGGGCAAAGAGTTTCTGTCGCTGGAGACCTTCGATATTCTGGCTATGATCGAGCAGGTCGTCAGCACCGCGCAGCCGCTGGCGCAGAAGAACGGCAACACGCTGGAGGTGCGCTGCCCGCCGGACATCGGCACGATGCGCGCCGACTCGACCAAGGTGCGCCAGAGCCTGCTCAACCTGCTCTCCAACGCCTGCAAATTCACCGAGCAAGGCGTCATCACCCTGGAAGTCTCCCGGCAGGAGCACGAAAAACGCGAGTGGGTCCTCTTCCGCGTGACGGATACCGGCATCGGCATTTCCCCCGATCAGATGGGACGGCTGTTCGAGCCGTTCTCGCAGGCGCATACGGAGACCGTACGCCGCTACGGCGGCACCGGCCTCGGACTGACGCTCACCCAGCAGTATTGCCGGATGATGCAGGGGGACGTCGGCGTCGAAAGTGAGCCGGGCAAGGGATCGACGTTCCTCATCCAACTGCCGCGCGAGGTCCAGGATCCCCAGGGCCGGCCAGCATCCCGCGCACGATCGGACGCCCGGCCAAAAGCGCCGTCGAAAAGCACGGCTGGCACCGTGCTCGTCATCGACGACGATCCGACGGCCCGCGACCTGATGAAGCGCTTCCTTACCAGAGAAGGCATCCGGGTGAAGACGGCCGCCGGCGGCTCGGAGGGACTGCGCCTTGCCCGGACGATCCGCCCCGCCGCCATCACCCTCGACGTGATGATGCCCGACATGGACGGCTGGGCGGTCTTAAGCGCCTTGAAAGCCGATCCAAAACTATGTGATATTCCCGTCATCATGATGACGATGGTGGACGAAAGAAAGCAGGGCTATACGCTGGGCGCCGCCGACTATATGGTCAAGCCGATCGACTGGGATCGTCTAAAGGCCATTCTGGACCGCCATCGCTGTCTGCAGCCGCCCTGCCCGGTTCTGATCGTGGAGGACGATCCGGATAGCCGCCAACTGCTGCGCAGCATGCTGGAGCGGGAAGGCTGGGTGGTCGTCGAGGCGGAAAACGGCCGCGCGGCCCTGGACCGTATCCAGGAGGAGTGTCCCGCCCTGATCCTGCTCGATCTGCTCATGCCCGATATGGATGGGTTCTCACTGGTCTCTGCCCTGCGCGGTCACGCCGAATGGCGCTCGATTCCGGTGGTCATCGTTACGGCCAAAGACATCACGGAGGAAGATCGGCTGCAGTTGAACGGCCACGTGGATAAGATCCTCCAGAAGGGCGCCTACAGCCGCGAGGCGCTGCTGGACGAGGTGCGTTATCTGGTGCAGACGTGTGTTTAGGCGCCTAAGGCCAAAAGAGGATAGAGACATAATTATAGAGAAATGTCGGAATGGGATCGAATATCGTCCAGGGCAAAGCATGACCATGGCCAGGATACTGCTGATCGAAGATGATGAAATGAGCCGCGACATGCTCTCCCGGCGTCTGATTCGCAGGGGATACGACGTTATCACGGCGGCCGATGGCCAGGAGGGCATCGCGCTGGCGTGCGCGCAGGCGCCGGAGATCATTCTGATGGATATGAGCCTGCCCGTTCTGGACGGCTGGGAGGCGACTCGCCGGCTTAAGGCTGCTCCAGAGACGCGCTCTATCCCCATTATCGCGCTGACGGCCTATGCCATGTCGGGCGACCGGGAGCGAGCCATCGAGGTCGGCTGCGACGATTACGATACCAAGCCGGTCGAGCTGTCCCGGCTGCTGGAAAAGATGACGGCGCTCCTGAGTAAAAAGGAATGAGGCGAATGAACCGAGCGGTTCCTGCGGAGGCGGTCACCCTGCCGGCAGACGACGCTTCGCAGCCCATCGATTATAGCTTGCGCCCCGAACAGCCGGTCAAGATCCTGCTGGTGGACGACCATCCCGAAAACCTGGTCGCCCTCGAGTCGGTGCTGGAAAGCCTGGGCCAGATCCTGGTCAAGGCCGGCTCCGGCACCGAGGCGCTCAAGCACATCCTCGATGAAGAGTTCGCGGTCATCCTGCTGGACGTGCAGATGCCCGGCATGGACGGCTTCGAGACGGCCTCTATGATCCGCTCCCGCGAGAAGACCCGCCACATCCCCATCATTTTTCTCACGGCCATCAGCACCAGTGATTTCAATGTCGCCAGCGGCTACTCCGTGGGCGCGGTAGACTATATCGTCAAGCCGTTCGATCCGCAAGCCCTGAAGGCGAAGGTATCCGCCTTCGTCGAGCTGTCCAAGAAGACCAACCGGCTGCGCGAGGAGATCACGCGGCGCATCAAGGCCGAAGAAGAAGTCCGCGCCCTGAATGAAGAGCTGGAGCGCCGGGTGGCCGAGCGCACGGCGGCCCTGGAGGCCGCCAATAAGGATTTGGAGAACGAGGTCGCCGAGCGCAAGCGCGCCGAGGCCGGGCTGCGGAAGCATCAGGCGGAGATCGAGGCGCTGAACGCGCGGCTGCAGCGGGCGATGTTGGAGACGCATCACCGCGTCAAGAACAATCTGCAGGTGATCGCCGCGATGATCGATATGCAGATCCTGGAGGGCGAGCACAGCATTCCGATCGAGGACATCCGGCAGTTGGGCACGCAGGTGCGCACGCTGGCGGTCGTGCATGACATCCTGACGCGCGAGGCGAAAGAGGATGGGCAGGCCAACGCGCTTTCGACCGGGCCGCTGCTGGAGGAGCTGCTGCCCATGCTCCAGGAGATGGCGGAAGGGCGCACGATCCACTTCGACATCACCGCCGTGCGCCTGCCTGCGCGCCAGGGAACCTCGCTGGTGCTGCTGGTCAACGAGCTGGTCAACAACGCCATCAAGCACGGCCAGGGAGAGATCGCCGTGCGTCTTGCCTCCGATGAGAAGACCGCGGTGCTGGAAGTGCGCGATCAGGGGCCTGGCTTTCCATCGGATTTCGATCCGCATCAGGCCGCCCACATGGGCCTGGAGCTGGTCGAGAACCTGAGTCGCCTGGACCTGAGCGGGCAGGTGCAGTACGACAACGAGCCGGACGGGGGCGCCTGCGTGACCGTCACCATTCCCATTCCTGCGAATGACAGTTGCTAGTGGTTAGTTGCTAGTTACTAGTTTCTAGTTACTGGTGATTCCTCGCCAATTGCCAACGGGAACGGCGTTCCAGAAGCCACTCTGTAACTAGCAGCTAGCGACTAGGAACTAGAAACTAGAAACTCCCAGGAAAAACGGCTGAGTCCAGGCGGCGCGAACGCCTTCTCCATAACATTCCGCACGGACATAGAGCTCTTCGCTGCCGGTGATCGTATATTCCGCTTCCGAGGCGTCTACATAAGCCAGCTCCCGGCCGTAAGCGGCAATGAAGCGAATACGCTGCGCGTTCGGCGCGACGATTACGATACGCCCCTCTTCCACTCCCACCCGCGTTATCTCCACGCCCGTCGAGGCGTAAAAGCGTCCCTGCTCCAGGGCCTCCACGATGGCCGCCGCCGTGCGGTCGGTCGCCTGGACCACGTTCCAGCCGCGCTCGATGGCCTCGGGCCGGTGAAAATCGTCGTTGGCAAAACCCCAGACCCGCCGGCCGCTGCCCAGCAGCCGGTCCCAGCGATCCAGCGCCAGCGCGCTGCCCGTCTCGTACTCGACCACGCCGTTGTAGATCTCGATGCCCGCGTAGCCGGTCAGCCGCTCCATCGATTCCTGCGGATGATGGTTGAACTCCCGCTGCCAGTTCGGGTGGTTGAGGACCACGAAGCCGCCCTGCGCCCGGACGGCGTCGATGACTTTCTGGCGGTCGCGGTCCGGAGGAATGGCTTCATGGATCGAGATCGCCAGCATGTGCGGCCCGTGGGCCGTCACTTCATCGGCGGGAAGCAGAACCATCCGGGTCTGCGCCTGATATTCGGCGGGAGACACCCGTTTGTCGTGGTCGGAGAGCGCCAGGAAATCGTAGCCGTGCTGCTCATAGAGGGCGATGACCTCCTCGGGCGGCAGCGAGCCGTCGCTAAACGTCGAGTGCGCGTGCAGGTTGCCGCGCAGCCAGGTAAACCCTCGGGTGAGATAGGGAGACGTGATGGGAATGGGCATAGTCGTGCCGGGACCTCGATCAGTGTTGTTTTTGGAACTTCTGAAGCGCCGCGGTCAGAGGCGGAAGAAGAGTCTCGGTGGTGACGGGTTTTAAGACATAGCCAGACACGCCGATTTCCTGGGCTTCCTGCAGATACTCTTCCTCGGAAAAGGCAGTCAGCATCACGATACAGACGGGGTACTGCTCCAGGATACGCCGCGAGGCTTCGAGGCCGTTCATGACCGGCATCTGAATATCCATCAAGACAAAATCCGGCTTATGCCGGAGCACCACCTCGATGGCCTCCTGGCCATTGGCAGCCACGCCCACCACCGCAACGCCGCGCGACCGGAGCATCCGGCGCAGTTGAAGCTGGGTCACGCCCTCGTCTTCGACCACGACGGCCCGCTTGCCTTTGAGATCGACGCCGATCCCCTCTTCCGGCAGAGCGGATTCGTCCGAAAACGACCGAAAACGCCAGGGGATTTCCGGCGTTATCAGTCGAGGGCGCTTCAGTGCAGCTTCCGGCATAGAACGAAGCCCTTACTTAATCAGAGGCCGGTAAAGCGAAAAGGACGCGGACTCTGGCCCCGCCTTCCGTCCGGTTCTCGTAGCAGGCCTTGCCTGCGAGATCGGTACATACCAGGCTTTCGACCAGCTCCAGGCCGGTGTTGGCAAACGCCAGGGCATCAAAATCCTCCGGGAAGCCGGGACCGTCATCGCAGACTTCCAGGACCGCTTGCCGGCCCTGGACCCTGAAGGTGACTTCCGCGGCGCTCTTGCCGTGCTTGAGCGCGTTGGAGACAAGCTCGTTGAGGATCAGCGCCAGCGAGATGCACTGCTTGGAGAGAAGCTCCGCGTCGTCGATCTCGAAGCGGACCGTCTGTTTCCAGGCGGTCTGTTGGAGCATGGGCAGGAGATGTTCCAGGACGGCTTTTATCGAGACCCGCTGCGCGTCCTCACTCTCTTTGATCCCTTTGGTAAGCAGATCGTGGACGATGGCGAGGGTACACACGTGGGACTTCAGGCGGGCATACTCTTCCAGAGGGACCGCCTTTTCGATTTCGTGGTCCGCCGCCTGCATCTCGATCATCGCCGAAATGATCTGCAGATTGTTCTTGACGCGGTGATGCGTCTCTTTCATCGCGCGTTTTAAGCGCGCATTCAAGGCTTCGATCTCGTTAAGCCGCTCCTGAAGGGCCTGTTCGGCCTCCTTGCGCCGGGCGATCTCGGCCTCCAGCGATTTTGCCTTCTGCTGCAAAAGGCTGATCTCCCGAAGCCGCTCGTCCGGGCTGCTCAGCGCGGCGTAGCTCTCTGCCGGGAGCACGCGGGAGTGCTGGGTGCAGATGGCGGAAAACGGCATGGCATGGGCTTCGCAGCCGAAGCCCTGCAGCGGATAGGCGCAAAAGAGGCAGAAAGCGTGGGAGCGGGCCAGATCGTTCCAGAGCTCTTCCAGGCGAATGGCGGAAGCCGAATCGCCCTCGTCCCAGAGAAGGGCGACCATCTCTCCGAACGCGCGCACGCGCCGGCCTCCCTGCGCGGCCTGGGCGACTACGCTGCCGACCGTCTCCTGGAAGCGCTGCGGCTCCGGCGAATCCGCGACCATGAGCTTGGACAGCGTTTCGGCGGCGTCGAGGGAGATATACTGTCCCTGTTGGCGCGCGGCGGCTACGTCGAGGCCCCGCGCCTGCAGATTTATCTCCAGCGCCGCCCGGTGCGCTTGCGTGGCGACGACGATGCAGTTCTCCCCGGCATCCAGACCGGCGCCGATGAAGCCGCTGATCGCGTCCACCAGGGCGATGTCGCTCTCGTAGAACTGCACGAAATGGTCGGAGGGATTCATTCCCTCCCAATCCAGGGTCGGCGCAAGCCTGCCAGGATGACTATGTAGATCGCCCGATGGGTTGGAAACTCCCTCGGTCTTGTGCATCAGGTCCATTCAGACACTCCCTGTCTCGCACTTCACGGTGATGGCCTGTTTTCAGGCTGTCTGCCTCTGTCCGGAAAGGCGGCAGCGTCTTATCGCTTCCTCATCCATTGACCATAACACAGATTATACGGCGGCGTCAGACCAAAAGTTCAGTAAAGAGAAGAGGCGGCAAGCGTCATTGCTTGCCGCCTCTCGGTTCGATCCGAGAATAGCCTATAGCATCGTCGGCTTTCCCGCGCTCCCTCAGCCTGTAAAGCAAAACATCAGCAGGCTCTGCGGAGCCGGCGCCTGCCTCAATAGTCGGTACCGGCTCCTTGAGGAAGCAGGAGGGTATCGCCAAAAGGACGCCTGCCAGAGGGAAAAGGTTCCCGAAATAAAGCCATTCACCGGGCGGTCAGGCGGCCCTTCAGGAACGCTGTTGCCAGAGGGCGTAGGCTTCCTGCAGGAAGGGCACCAGCTTCTGAGCGGTGACCGGCTTGACCAGATAGCCGCACGCGTCGATCTGTTTGGCTTGCCCCTGATAGTCTCCAAAGGCGGTCACAAACACAATGCAGGGGCGATACTCCGCAAGAATGCGCTCGGCAGCCTGCATGCCGTCCATGAGCGGCATGCGAATGTCCATCAAGATAATGTCGGGACGCTCGCGCAGGACGATCTCGACCGTCTCCGAGCCGTTATTGGCTTTTCCTACCACGCGCATTCCGGCGCGCGTGAGGATGCGGTCCATCTGCAGAGAGATGATGCCTTCGTCTTCGGCGATCACGACTCGCTTGCCGGCAAGCACATCGTCGTCTGCAGGGGAAGGGGCGGCCTCTTCGGATCGCTTAAGAGGCCATTGGGCATCGGAAAGCGGGAGGGCTAGCGTCATGGCAGAGTCTCCATCTAAGGATTCTGTGCGAGAAGTCCGGATAATCTGTCGCACCGTGATATTCTACGCAGAGAATACGTTTTTGTGCCGTTGCTGCTCGATAAGAGGCGCAGAAGGCAGCCTGGGCGAACAGTTGGCGAATGTCTGCGTATGATATAATGACTCCTGCTGATCGGTTTCCCGGATGTAAAAGAGGGATCCAAGAAGACACTCGCATCGGCGTATCGGAGGGGCTGGACGCCCTGCCGCCTCCCTTACGCTGAGGTAGGCCAGGATGCAGCCAGACAACTCACCCGTATCCCCACAAGACCCACAGACTCTATGCGCAGAGGCCGCCGGTGATGCCGGAGCAGAGCCGCCGGATTGGAAGGCGCTCTATCTGGAGGCGCAGCGCGCGCGGGAGCAGGCCGAAGCCGAAGCGCAGCGCCTGCGCGACCGGTTGGAGCGCTTGAAAGACGCCACGATAGCGCAGGCGCGTCTGGCGGCCATCGTCGAGTCTTCGGACGACGCGATCATCGCCAAGACCCTGCAGGCCATTATTACCGACTGGAATAAAGGCGCGGAGCGTATCTTCGGCTACACCGCCGAGGAAGCCATCGGCAAGTCCAAGCTCATGCTCTTCCCGACCGATCGCTATGCCGAAGAAGACGAGATTTTAGCCAAACTGCGCCGGGGAGAGCGCATCGAACACTTCGAGAGCGTTCGGGTCACCAAAGACGGCCGCTACATCGACGTGTCCCTGAGCATCTCGCCCATTCGAGACGGCGAGGGCAACATCGTCGGCGCTTCCACCATCGCCCGGGACATCACCCTCCAGAAGCAGGCTCAGCGGGAGCTTACCGCCCTCAACGAGCGCCTCAAGCGCAGCGTTCAGGAGACCCATCACCGCGTCAAGAACAATCTGCAGATTCTGGCCGCTTTCCTGGACATGCTCATGCAGGACTATGCTGAGGCGCTTCCGATAACGGAAGTGCAGCGGTTGTCTCAGCAGGTATCGGTGCTGGCCGGCATCCACGATATCCTCACCCACGATCCCAAGACCCTGGGCGAGAACGACGCAGATACGAAGCTGCCCGCCAACGTGGTGCTCGAACGCCTGCTGACGCTGCTGGAGACGACCGCCCGGCAGCAGCGATTGGAATACCATATCCCCGATATTCGTCTCAGCATCCGTCAGGCGACGGCCCTGACCCTGATCGTTCACGAGCTGGTCCTGAACGCCCTCAAATATGGCGGCAAGACGGTCCAGGTCTCCATGCGCGCGGAAGGATCGTCGGCCCGGCTGGAGGTGCAGGACGACGGCCAGGGGCTGCCGGCAGATTTCGATCCGGATTTGGCGGCCAATACGGGCCTGGCGCTGGTGGAGAGCCTGACACGCAACGATTTGGGAGGCCGTCTTGTCTTTACCAATCGGAAAGAGGGCGGCGCCAAAGTGAGCCTCCAATTCCCCCTCCGAGCCGCGTAGCCCACCTCATTCGCTTGACACACCGCTTCCGATTCATCTAAAATGAGGCTGTGAGGAGGACACGATGAAGCGGGTCGTCAGTATCAGCCTGGGATCGTCCAAGCGCGACAAAAAGGTACACGCCACGTTCTTCGGAACCGACTTCGAGATCGAGCGTATCGGCACGAACGGCGACATGCAGCGCTATCGCCAGTTGGTAGCCGATCTCGACGGCAAGGTGGATGCGTTCGGCGTCGGCGGTACGGACATCTATCTCTATGCCGGCAACAAGCGCTACGTTTTCCGGGAGCCTTTCTCCCTCATGGCCGGCGCCAGGCAGACCCCCTTTGTAGACGGCAGCGGCCTCAAGCACACGCTGGAGCGCGAGACCATCGCCTGGCTGCAGGACAACGGCATCGTGGACTTCACGACGAAGCGCGTGCTGCTGGTCAGCGCGGTCGATCGCTTCGGCATGGCGGAGGCCCTGGCCGGCCGCGCGAAATCCATCGTCTTCGGGGACATGCTCTTCGGCCTGGGCCTCCCGGTCCCGCTGCGCTCCTGGGGCAGCGCGCAGCGGCTGGCCCGCCTGCTGCTGCCGATCATCGTGCGCCTCCCGTTCAAGTGGTTCTATCCGACCGGCGAGAAGCAGGAGCAGAACACGCCCAAGTTCACTCAGTACTTCCGCGAAGCCGACGTCATCGCGGGGGACTACCTCCTGATCGGCCGCTACATGCCTGAAGACATGCGCGGCAAGATCATTCTGACCAACACCACGACGGCCGAGGATGTCGAAGAGCTGAAGCGGCGGGGCGTGATGCAGCTCATTACCACGACGCCCGTCTTCGACGGGCGCTCGTTCGGCACCAACGTTATGGAGGCGGTGCTGGTGGTGCTGATGGGTAAGCGGCCGGAGGAGCTGACGCCGGAGGACTATCTGAACAAGCTCAAAGAGCTGGGCTGGACCCCGCGCATCCAGGATCTCAATCCGGCGGTCGCGCCTGCTTCCGCTGCCGCCCCGACACCCGCATAGATAATGACCATGCAGCAGTTTGCCTTCGTCATCCATCCGATAGACGCGCGCCGGGATGTCAGCCGCAAGTATCCCATCGCCCGCTATCTGCCCGAGCGTCTGATCGAGTGGTACATCCAGCGGCGCGATCCGCTGGTGATCTCCGATATCGTGGGCGTGCGCTCACAGACGGGCGAAGAGGCGCGCGGCTGGTTTATCGGCTGCCCGCTGACGCCGCGCCAGATGCTGATGCTGCCCCTCGACTTCGTGTGGGGCAAGCTGGAGCAGTGCGGACGCATCGCGCAGGATCTGGGAGCGGGGATTCTGGGCCTGGGTGC
>DASRCN010000062.1:0-4491 GCA_035653075.1 Chthonomonadaceae bacterium
GTCCGAAAACCTGCCGCCAGCATTAGCCGGGCCGTGAACGACCCGCCTGCGGGTCCCTACCCGCTGTCCTGCGGCCAACCGCCCTGACGGGCGGAAAAGCTTAGATGCTTTGGATATACCGAGTTTTCGGACAGGCTCTAAAGCGAGTGGGCCGTCAAAGGGACGTGGATTCCAGAACCTGAATGGTGCGCCGGACGACATCCTGCTGATCCGCTTTCCGTCCGGTAAAGGCGGTGTAGGCGATGTGTTCCAGCCCGATGTGGATCTCATAGCAGGCGAGGCGCCGGTCGAAGTTCTCGACTTCGAGGCCGAGGGACCGGTAATGATCTTGGAAGACGCGGCGAACGTCGAGGGCATTGAGCGCGGGATACCAGGGCGCCCAGAAGGTGAACCACGCCAGCTCATAGAGGAAGTCCCCGGCCAGGGAGCAGCCCCAGTCGAAAACGGCCTGCAGCCGAGAGGCGTCGTGAGCCACGAGGACGTTGCGGTTGAGGAGATCGCGATGAATGACGTGACGCATTTCGGGGCAGTCCGGGAGCAGCGAGCGCAAGGCCCGCTCGCCGGATACGAAGATCTCCTCAATAGCCGGCGTCTCCCGAAGGCTTGCTCGCCAGCCGCCCACCTGCGCGCCAGGCCGGTCCTCAAGCGACTCGACGAGCCATTGCCGCCAGCGCAACGGCGCGCTGACATCTTCGCTCGCCCACTCGACGCCGCTTCCGGGCGCCTCTGCTTCCCGGAGGTGGTCCAGACCGCGCAGCAGCGCGGGCATGAGCTTGCGCCAACCCTGCGCGTCTAAGGTCTCCAGGAAGGCGCCGAAGTAGCGCTCGGAGATGGCGTAGAAGACCCCATAGGCTTCCCCGATCTCCATCACCGCCGGGACGGGCAGGTCCGGCCCGGCGAACGCGATAGCCTTCCGGTCCTTGAGGTAGGCTTCGCCATAGCGGCCGAAGCGCACGACCAGATCCCGGTTTTCGATACGGAACGCAAAGGCACGCGACCAGTCTCCGCCGTCCAGCTCCGTGATCTCCACGGCATCCGGGCCGTATCGCTCCGCCAAAAAGCGCGCCGCCGTCTGCCTGTCTACGGGCTTGTCCATCTCACGGCCTCTTTGCCTGCAATCTCCTGGGAGCGAACAGGAGGAGCCGTCCAAATTTACTCCATTCGGAGACGATCACGTTGCCGGCTTTGTCGATGGCGATGCCGTGGGGGGAGTTGCAGATACCATCCGTCCACTGCGCCGGATCCAGACCGTAGTTGGCTCGCTGGGATTCGTTGGGATTGTCGCCGATCTGGGCGACGATGCTGTTATCCTTGCCCAGGATCGTGACGCGGCCTTGCAACTCGCCGATAGCGACGTAATCGCCCGCAACATAGGCGGTCGCCGGCATCCGCAAGTTGCGCTGCAGCACCTGTACCAGGTTGCCGTCCGTGTCCCACTGCTCGACGCGGCCGCTCTCGCGGTTGCATACGATCAGCAGCGGCCGAGGACCGCGTGTATCGACCGTGAGACCGTGACACCGGTTAAACTTTCCCTCCTCGGCCGGGATTCCGCCCGGTCCGCCAAAGGACTTGAGGTATTTGCGGTTGCGGTCGTACTTATGAATGTAGTTCTTTCCGTACCCGTCCGCGACAAAGATCGTGCCATCCGGCAGCGCGACCATGTTGGTCGGGTTGTACTCCTCGGCTTTGGCGTAAAGGCCGGATTCTTGCGGGTATCCCATCGTCCAGGCGATCGTTCCATCGGTCTTGATCTTGAGGACCTCGTGGAACGTGGGCCTTGCCGCGTAGAGGTATTCGCCATCGCGCTCGCGCCTCAGGTACAGCGCATGGATCAGCGTCGGCCCAAAGCAGCGGCGGTATTTGCCATCCGGTCCAAAGACCAGGATGCCGCGCGGCGTGTCGGTACTGACGTAGACATTGCCGGCGTGATCGATAGCCACCCCACCATGTACCGGGCCGATCGGCTGGTTGTCCGGCTGGGTGGGAAAGTGGTTGGGGACATAGGAGAAGCGCCGTTCTCCCGGCGATAGCGCCGGCAGAGGCCAGGCTATGCTGAGAGCGATCCCACATAGGAGGGTCAGAGCCGCAAAACGATTGTGAAGACGCCGCATCAGAAGTGTCCCCCGGTAAGTTGTCTTCCTTGCTGCTTCGTCTCTTTGCCTGGGGATTCCTGCCATATTGCTCGCCGCTTCTCGCGAAACGGCATGGGAGGCGCGAAGAAATTGTCAACTTTCCGTTCGTAGCTAACGTTTATATAAGGAGTCCGTTTGCTATGTACCCTGGGAGGATTTTACCGTGACGACTTATGCCGCTTCTATGACGCTTCCGGAGGCGCTCGCTTCCCGCGCGCCCCAGGCGTTCCCAACCCTGACCCACGCCCAGATCGGA
The DNA here is from genome assembly GCA_035653075.1 of Chthonomonadaceae bacterium. GTDB lineage: Bacteria > Armatimonadota > Chthonomonadetes > Chthonomonadales > Chthonomonadaceae > DASRCN01. Next base: position 2,389 of record DASRCN010000062.1, read on the forward strand.
CGCATCTGCGCGCACGGCCACTTACGTCCGGTCACTGCCGGGGAGGTGCTGGTCGAGCCGGGCGATGCGGACATGTCTCTCTTCGTGGTGAAGCGGGGGAAGGTGCAGGTCTTCCGGGTCTTCGGCGACGCGGAGAGCCTCTTGATCGAATATGGGCCGGGCCAGTTCAGCGGAGAGCTCGTCCTACTCTCCGGCCGTCCCGCGCTCGGCCGCATCCGCGTTGCGGAGTCGGGCGAGGTGATCGAAGTGGACCGGCAGAGCCTGCTGGCGTTCGTCCAGACCGACCCGGAGCTGGGCGAAATCATCATGCGGGCCTTTATCCTGCGCCGCATGGGGCTGATCGCCAGCCAGACCGGCGATGTGGTGGCGCTCGGATCGAACCACAGCGCGGATACGTTGCGGGTCAAGGAGTTCTTGACGCGCAACGGCCATCCGTATAAGTACATCGACCTCGACCGGGAAGCGGATATGCAGGACCTGCTGGACCGCTTTCACGTGGGAGTGGACGACATCCCTGTGCTCATCTGTCGCGGCGACGTCGTGCTGAGAAAGCCCACCAACGAGCAGATCGCCGATTGTCTGGGATTCAATAACGCCATCGACCCGGCCGAGATCCACGATGTGATCGTCGTGGGCGCCGGTCCGGCCGGGCTGGCGGCGGCCGTCTACGCCGCCTCCGAGGGGCTAGGCGTGCTGGTGCTGGAGACGGTCGCGCCGGGCGGCCAGGCGGGCTCCAGCTCTAAGATCGAGAACTATCTGGGCTTTCCTAACGGGATCTCGGGCCTGGAGCTGGCAGGACGAGCGTACAACCAGGCCCTCAAGTTCGGCGCTCAGTTTGCCATCGCCAGGGGCGCGGCCAGGCTCACCTGCGACCGCAAGCCGTTCGCGGTGGATCTGGGAGATGGCGCCGCGACCCGCGCCCGCGCCATCATCATCGCTACGGGCGCCGAGTATCGCAAGCTGCCTCTGGAAAACCTGTCCCGGTTCGTGGGTGTGGGGGTCTACTACTCCGCCACGTTCATGGAATCGCAGTTGTGCCGGGACGAAGAGGTGATCATCGTCGGCGGCGGCAACTCGGCCGGCCAGGCGGCGGTCTTCCTGGCCGGCGGCAGCCGGCACGTACACCTTCTGGTCCGTTCCGGCGGCCTGGCAAGCAGCATGTCCCAATACCTGATCCGGCGCATCGAGGAAAGCCCCAACATCACCCTGCATACGCACACCGAGATCGCGGCGCTGGAAGGCACCGATCACCTGGAGCGCGTTCTCTGGCGGAACAACCAGACCGGCCATCAGGAGGAACAGGCTATCCGCCATGTGTTCCTCATGACCGGCGCGATGCCGAATACCGGTTGGCTGGCCGGCTGCCTGGCTCTGGACAATAAGGGATTCATAAAGACCGGCGGCGATCTGTCTGCGGAGGATCTGGCGGCAGCGCATTGGCCCCTGACACGGCCGCCGTTTCCTCTGGAGACCAGTCTGCCGGGCGTCTTTGCTGTGGGCGATGTCCGGTGCGGCAACGTCAAGCGTGTCGCCTCCGCAGTGGGCGAGGGGTCGGTCGCCGTGTCCCAGGTGCATCAGGCGCTCCGAGATTAGAAAATCATGAGGAAGGCATAGGAGGAAATGGGAAATGTCTGAGACTATCTGCGCGCATATCGAGGCCATCACGACGGTCTTGCAGCCCGAGCGCCGGGAGTGCGAGGAATGCGTCAAGATCGGGGCGCGATGGGTGCATCTGCGTACCTGCCAGCAGTGCGGCGCGACGCTGTGCTGCGACTCCTCGCCGAACCGCCATGCCAGCAAGCACGCTCATGCGAGCGGGCATCCGGTGATCGCGTCGGCGGAACCGGGAGAGCGCTGGCTGTACTGCTATCCGGATGAGGCTTTTGCCCCGTATTAGCGGGTCTTAACCGGGTGGCTTGGGATGCATATCTAAGAGCCTGTACGGAAACCTGCTGGCTTCTAAGCCGGGCATTGAAACGCTTGCTGTGAAATATAAGCAGGCGTGGAAGGCATCGCTGCCGTAGAGTTAGTTATCTTTCTTTGGCTGGAAAGGAGCTAACTCATGGTCGACATCGATACCTTCCTGACCATATTGTACGTTCG
>DASRCN010000063.1:0-18250 GCA_035653075.1 Chthonomonadaceae bacterium
GCACAGTCGGCATCGCAGCGTGATGAATGCCTTGGCCCATCTGGTGGCCGGCTTGATCGCCTACTGCCACCGACCCAACAAGCCGTCTATTCTCAAAACGGCCGTCCTGAGACTACCGGCTTAACCCGAACTCACGTTAAAGATAATGAAGAAAGACGGTCAAAAACTATTGCCGTCTTTTCCGTTTCCTCACCCTCGCGCAGCAACGCGACCCGCACGCCCGCCTCTGCGGTCGAGGTTAGACACAGATAGTAGTCCCGCATCGGAGGAGTCACAAAAAGCCTCCCATCTTTACACAGGCGCCTTATCCGCTGAGGCCGAACGCATCCAAGAAGAACTCCAGCATCCGGTCGAAGTTCAGTCCCGAATGCCCCTGGTCCGGCCCTACCTGCACGTCGAAGCTCTTCTCCGCCTGCTGAAGCGCGTGGACAAGCTGGAGCGTGTTGGACGGATGCACGTTGTTGTCCGCCGTGCCATAGTAGAGCATCAGGTGGCCCTGCAGCTTATCGGCGTAGGTCATGGCGGAGCCAGCATCGTAGCCCGCCTTGTTCTCCTGCGGGATCCACATATACCGCTCCGTGTAGATGGAATCGTAGTTGCGCCAATCGGTCACGCTCGAAGCGCCGCTGGCGGCCTGGTAGAGATCCGGATACCGCAGCAGGCACATCACCGAGGCATAGCCGCCGTACGACGTGCCGAAGATGCCGACGCGCTTGCCGTCCACATAGGGCCGCTGGCGGAGAGCGCGGATGCTTGCCGCCTGATCGTCGATCTCGGTGACGCCGAGCGTGCCATAGATGGTGTCCTTGAAGCGCTTGCCCCGCCCATCGCCGCCTCTGGAATCGAAGGAGGCGACCAGAAACCCGAGCTCGGTCAGCGCGTTGGGCGGCGAGAAGGTCTCGTGCGCGCTGGAAGTCTCCGGGCCGGAGTAGATCGTGACCAGGACCGGATACTTGCGGCTCGGATTGAAATGAGAGGGTTTATACAGCATGCCATATAAAGGGGTCTTTCCATCGGCAGCCGTGAAGGTGAGCAGCTCCGGCCGCTCCAGACCGAGCTGATTGAATTTCGTCAGATCGCTCTTCGCCAGCTCCGCCAGCACTTTGCCGCCGGCATCGACCAGGCGCGTGGCCGGTGGCGTATCGTGAGTTTCGTACACATCGATGAAGTGCTGGCCGTCCGGCGCAATGTCCACGCGATGGGTGAAGGCCGGATCGGTCAGTCGGACATCTCCTTTGCCGTCCAGGCCCACGCGATGCAGCTGCAGCTTGAGGGGATTATCGCCGTCCCGGCCCATGTAGTAGACCACGCCGGCTCCTTCGTCTACCCGCACGATATAGTCCACCTCGAACGTGTTCTGCGTCAGCGGCGCGATCAGTCCGTTATTCAGATCGTACAGATAGAGGTTGCGCCAGCCGTTGCGCTCCGAGGTGAGAAGGAAACGGCGGTTGTCGGAGAGCCAGCGCATGGGCGGCTCGTTTTCCGTCCAGCTTGCCGGCCACTCTTCCCGAAAGACGACGCGGCACTTACCGCTCTCCGGATCGGCCGCCGCCAGCTCCAGAATATTCTGCCGCCGGTTCGTGCGATGGAAGAGCAGCTCCTTCCCATCGTGCGACCACAACACGCCATACACATAGTGACCGACCACCGAATCGTCGAAAGGCTTGCCGTCCCGCACGTCCACCTGCGTCGTCTGCTTGCTCGCCAGGTCGTAGATGAAAATATCGACGACCGGATTGGGCGCACCTGCCAGGACGAACGGCTCGACGTCCATCTTGCTCTGCTGCTGCAGGTTGTCCAGCTCCAGATAGTAATCTTTAACCTTAGACTCGTCGAATCGATAGAAGGCGATCTTGCGGCTGTCCGGTGACCACCACATCGCCGATCGCTGCCCCAGCTCCTCGCCGTAGACCCAGCTTGCCGTCGCGTATTTGATCCGCGTTTTCTCATCGCCGTCCGTGGTGACGGCAAACGCGTTGGCACCGTCGGCATCGCTGAGCCAGAGATTGCGGTCCTTGTAGAACGCTTTGTGCTTGCCGTCCGGCGAGAGAGCCGTCGTCGCCTGCCGCCCACGTTCCAGGCGGACCTGCGGCCCTACAAGCGGACCAGCCTGCCAGGCCATCTCGATCGGCTTATGTTGGGCAGGCATCGCACGACCGATCTGCACGGCCTTGCCGGCCGCGATGTCGTAGCGATACCGCTTGCCATCCTTGTCGTATTCGAACGCCTTGCCGCCGTCCACCCAGGTTACCGAGAGCGCGCCGCTGGCATACGAGTCCTCGATCTGCGGGCGCATCTGTTGAAACCGCTGATACGCCGGCACGTTGCGCAGGCGTTGCTGGGCCGGCAGCGGCCCCACCAGGACGCTAATCAGGCACGCGATAAGCACGGCAGTCAGTGATCTTCTCATCATGTCTCTGGTCTACTCCATCCTATGAGCTTCCCGCTCGGAAATCGGCTACCGTCGCTCAAAAAGGCAACACGGTCGCTTTCTTCTCATTAGCGGCTTCCGGCAGAGTTCCCTCCTTCTGTGACCGGGTGAGAAGCCCTAATTCCCCCTCTGCTTACGAAGGAGAGGCAGGGCCGCAAGGCCCGTGGTGAGACAGGGGGTGAGGTCCTTCAGTTTTTGCCGTGTGGCAGGACAGATTTCCTGGGAGGCGGTATGGAGATGAGCGCGAAGACGTTCCAGGTCCGCAGGGGTATCGACGTCATACCATTCGGGTAGCAGATGGATCCGCAGACCGAGGGCGTCTGCCTGCGCCAGCGTCCGGTCGAGGACCTGCCCGGTGCTCCAGGGGATATCTTGGAAGAGAGCGGGCTGCGCCGCCCGCAGGCCGATCAGCGTGTAGCCGCCATCCTCTGCCGGCCCCAGCACGACGTCGGCGCTTTCCGGACCGGGGCGCAGCGCCTCGAAAGCAGCGCGCAGGAAATCGGGAGGCAGGTCCGGGCTGTCCGCGCCGATGGCGACACAGCGTCGATAACCCCGGCTCCAGGCCGTCTCAAACGCGGCGACCAGGCGCTCGCCCAGCGATCCGCCGGTCTGTGGGAAGCATGTCATCTCCGGAAACTGCGCTGCGAACCATTCCGCCGCCTCCGGGGGCGCGTGCGACAGGAGTACGTGAGCGCCGTCGATACGGGCCGCATTAGCGAGCGTATCGTGAAGGAACGCCTCGGCCAGCCCGGCAGCCTGCTCGACCGCCAGCGGCGGGCACAGGCGTGTCTTGACCTGTCCGGCGACCGGCTGCTTGGCTAGCACGAGGATCACTTGCTGGACGCTTTCCATACCGCTCCTTCCTTGACAAGCCTGACAGAAACCATTACAATGTTTCTGCGTTCGATAGTTTCCTGCGCCCGTAGCTCAGAGGACAGAGCACCTGACTTCGGATCAGGCGGTCGAGGGTTCGACTCCTTCCGGGCGCGTCCTGTAAATCGGTGAATGGCTGTGAGATCGACGCCATTTGATCTCACAGCCATTTTCGCAGCGAAACACGTTCCCCTCTGATCGCGTCTAAATCAAAGGCAGCAAGCTTTTCGGTTCGCAACATCTCCATCCGATCCACAGGGAGGTTCTCACATGGCTCTTATTGTCTCAACGCCCGATCCGGCAGTTCTCCTGAAAGCCTTCAAGGACAAGATCGATCAGGGGCGCATCCGCTCCTGGAGCTACGATGCCGACTCCGACTTCACCATGACCCACCCCGACTGGAAAGACCTGGCCTGGATGCGACCGAACGTTATGTCGGACCGCATCGTCTTCAATTTCCTGGCTACCCAGGACCGTCCCACCACACGCGAGGTGTACGCGCTCTATCATAGCCGGATGATCGAGACACTGCTCGCCTCCCTGGACACCTTGTTCGAAGCGGCGCGCATGTCCTCGCAGCCGGTCCCCGGCGACGTGATCACCAAAGGACAGGGAGAAGACTGATTCGCAGGACTTCCTCGGCCCTCCTTCCGTGCTCATTTTAAGGGCCAACAAACTGGACTGTTTCGTCTTTTTGGTGTACAATAGTATGGGTGAAAGGCAGCCACCGGTAGAGGCGGCTGCCTCGTTTTTGTTCATCGGCGTAGTCTCCAGGCGGTGCTCACGTCCATGCGGAACGCCTATTCCGTTATTCTGAAAGGTAATGAAGATAAGATACTTCTGGCTACTGGTTTTCTGCCTGCTGGCTGTTCTGGACGGTATTCCTGCAGGCCAGGCGCAATCCATTGCTCATCGTGAACCGGCGGTCGCGCGGCAGGTCGAAAACTACACGCAGATCGACCGGCACGCGCTCGATGCGCCGAAGCCGGCGGAGCGCTCCATCGCCGGCCTGGCGGCCTATCTCATCCAGCCCGCACGCGGCGACCGCGAGAAAGCCCGCGCTATTTTTCGCTGGATCACCGCCCATATCGCCTATGACGACGTCGCCGCTCTGACGGGGCGGCGACGTCCTTCCGATCCGAACAGCGTGCTCCAGGGACGTACCGCGGTCTGTACCGGCTATGCCGGCCTCTTCGCCAGCCTGGCGCGGGCGGCGGGGCTGGAAGCGGTCGTCCTTTCCGGTTATGGGCGGGGCGCCGGCTATGTCGCCGGCGCGGCCTATCCCCACGCGCGCTTCACCCGAAGAAGCGGCGCCAGTACCGGCGTGCTTGCCAATCATGCCTGGAACGCAGTCAAGATCGACGGGCGCTGGCAACTGCTGGACTGTACCTGGGGCGCCGGCGGGGCGTTTGCCGGGACCGGAATCTTTACGCGCCGGTTCGAGCCGTTCTTCTTCCTGACGCCGCCGGACCAGTTCCTCTACACGCATCTGCCCAGCGATCCGAAATGGCAGTTGCTGGACCCTCCGGTCTCCACGGCCCATCACGAGCGGCTGCCCTATCTGCGGGCGGCTTTCTTCACCAACGGCCTGACGCTCGACAGCCACCGGGAGACGATCATCTCCTGCGGCAGCCGCGTGGCCATCACCTTCGGCGCGCCGGAAGGGACCGACCTGATTACCGAGCTGACGCAGGCCGGCCGGACCGTGGGCCCTCACATCGAGTCGGAGCGTGGGGGGAATGGCCGCTGCGCGCTCTTTGTGGACCTGCCGCGTCCGGGCGACTACATCCTGCACATCTTTGCCGGGAACGCGCAGAGCGGCGGCCTCTACGATTGGGCGATGGACTACCGGATCGAGGCCCGTCCGGCGGAGATAAATTCCGCAAAAGCGCCGAAAAATTTAAGGGACGGGTCTTGACGGAATGGCGTTACGCTTGTTATAATAGCATGTCATTCTGCATTCCTCTTTCCACCCCTTGCCTTCCTCCAGTCGATCTCTGGCAAGGGGTCTTTTCATGCCTGCGAAGCAAACGACACCCCCAGCACCGAAGGTGCTGACACCCCCACCCGCTACGCGAGTGCCATTCCCGTTTGTGTTATGGCAGGCAATCAATGCGACAGCATGAAAAAAAAGAAAGGAAAAACTAACAAAGAGTGTGGGAACTTCCTTCGATCTCATGGGCGTATAGATAGATGTGTGACGGTAGTGTAAACCTCCTTTCTGAACTGGGTGAGAGTGCCTAACAGGGAAGATCGCCGCAGACTGCGTTTCAACGCGCTCTGCGGCTCTTTTTTTCGGGAACCGGCCTCGCTCTCTCCTCGTCTATCCGGGCAGCAAAGAGCAACAGTCCTGAGACCTCCTTGAAAACCCCTGGCCGTGCGGCCAGGGGTTCTTTTTGCCGTTCTTACAGCTCGACCGGCTCGGAATGGCCTGAGGGACGCTTCGCCGTCTTGAGCAGGAATATCAGCGGCAGGCACAGGAAGAAGAGCAGCCCGATGAGGAAGAAGCAGTGATCGAACGCCAGCATCGCCGCCTGCTGGTCGATCTGCATATCCAGCAGCTTGAGCGCCTTCATCTGGGCGTCCATGGCGCTGGAACCCTGTGCCACAAACGCCTGCTGGAGCATCTGCAAACGCTGCGTGAAGGCCGGGTTATAGAGATTGATGTGCCCGACGAGCACGGCGCGGCCCACGTTGGTCTGGGTGTCGAGCATCGTAGCGAAGATGGCCGTGCCGAAGGAGCCGCCCAACTGACGCACCAGATTGTAGAGGCCGGTCGCGTTGATCATCTTCCGCTTATCGATGCCGGCCAGGGCGCTGGTAGAGAGGGCAATGAAAATCAGCACGAAGCCCACACCCTGGATCACCTGCGGCCAGAAGAGGTCCCAGTAGCCCGATTCCAGGGTGAAATGGCTCATCATGAAGGGCGCGAAGCCGGCGATGAACAGGCCGCTGCCGATCATCAGCTTGGGACCCAGCCGGTTGTAGAGCGAGCCGGCGATGGGCATGAGGAACAGCATGACCACAGATCGGGGCATCAGCACGATGCCGCTTTTCACGGCGGGATAGCCCAATAGCTCCTGCATATAAAGTGGCAGGAGAAACATGCTCGCATAGAGGCTGACGCCGAGGATGCCGCCGATGAAGGTGCCGGTCGTGAAGGAGGCGTTCTTCAAGATCCGCAAATCCACCGCCGGCCGCTCGATCCGCAGCTCCCACCAGATAAACAGCAGCAGCGTGATGCCGGCTATGATCGCCATGCTGAGGATAAAGCCCGATTCGAACCAGTTATCGGACTCGCCCTGCTCCAATACTACCTGCAGGCAGCCCAGCCCCACTGAGAGCAACGCGATCCCGACGGCGTCCACGCTGGTCCTGCCCTGCCTCCGCGCGTACTCCGGCTCGTGGACGAACTTGTTGACCAGGAACAGGCCGCCGATGCCGATGGGAATGTTGATATAGAAGATCCACGGCCAGTTATAGTTGTCCGTGATCCAGCCGCCCAGCGTCGGCCCGACCGCCGGGCCGAGCATGACTGCCAGACCGTAGAGGCCCATGGCGGTGCCCTGCTGCTCGACGGGGAACGTCTCTCGCAGGATAGCCTGCTCCGTGGGCTGGAGCGCGCCGGCGCCAAAACCCTGCAGGATTCGGAATACCACCAACATGGTCAGGCTGTGCGCGTTGCCGCAGAAGAAAGAGGAGGCGGTAAAGAGCGCCAGGCAGGACATATAGACGCGCTTGCGTCCGAAGGTCGCGCCCAGCCAGGCGGTCAGCGGCATGACGATGACCAGCGCAATGATATAGCCGGTAGAGACCCAGGCCACCTGCGTGATGGTCGCGCCCAGGTTGGCGCGGATATAGAGCAGCGCAACGTTGACGACGCTGGTGTCCAGCGCGCCCATGAGCGTGCCGACGGTGACGGCGAAAGTCACCACCCAGGGGTTGACCGCCGGAGCCGCTCCGGCCGCCGCTCTCGCCGCCGCCTGTGTACGGTTGGCGGGCACGGTCGTCATTTCCGCTCCCCATCTCGGCAGAATTGGTCCGTTCTCATGCGCTGTTTTTCTCGAAGCTTTAAGGTGACACTACTCTTAATTTTACTACGCAACGTGTCTGGCTTTGTCTTAATCCGCAAAGAGGGAATAGAGGCGGTATTCGAGGCGGGCGGCAGAAAGGCGCTCAAAGGCCGGGCGAGAGGCGTCCACAGACAGACCGTCCGATGAGGTCAGCAGCCCGCTGCAGATCAGGAGCTGTGCGCGACGGACCAGAGCCTGTGCCGCCAGGATCGCCTGCGCTGCCGATCCCTCCTCTCGGACATACTCCTGCAGCGCGCGGTACTCCCACGCTTCCAGCGGCGTATCTCGTCGCACCATCCTGGATTTCCTCCCCTAATGGGCGTTGAGCGTTGGATCTTTGGCGCTGGGATCGGGCTTTTTTCCGAACGCCCAACGCCTGCCCCGAAGGGCAACACGCCCAACGCCTACTTTTTTCGGTTTTGGCCGGTCGTCTTTCTGGAATCCGCGGGCGCCGGAGGCGCCTCCGAGCTATCCTGTGCTGTTTCCGCCGGCTGCGCTGCCTGAATGATACGCTCTAAAGCCAGCAGGTAACGCTGGAAGGCCTCCCGGCCGGCCTCGGTGGGTGTATAGGTGGTGTGCGGCTTGCGCCGAATGAACTCTTTGCGCGCCTCGACGTAGCCGCGCTCCTCCAGCAGCGCCAGGTGCGTGCTCAGATTGCCGTCCGAGAGCGCCAGCGTCTCCTTGAGCAGCTTGAAATCCGCCTCGCCCAGCGCCAGCAGCGTGGACATGATGCCCAGGCGCGCCTTCTGATGGATCGTGTTGTCCAGCGTCTCCAGAGCTTCCAGCGCCGCGACTGCGTGTGGCGCGTTCGGGTGGGTGGACAATATTTCCAGTGCCATCGATCGCCCTCCGTCTTCCTACCAGCCATCCTTGCGGGATACCGCGATCCCATACAGGATATGGAAGCCACCGAAGGCAATAGCCATCATCAGCAAGCCGAGATGCGGCATAAACAGCAGAGTAAGCGCCCCGGTCAGCAAGAATGCCGCGCCCAGATAAGACACTTCCCGCTGCGAGAACAGCCCTACCGCGCACACCGCCACGCCGTAGCAGAGCATCCAGAAGGGATAGATGTCGGTCAAGGCGCTGTGCTGCAGGAAATAGAGGGTCAGCAGCGCCCCGGTGCCCAGACCGGGCGCGGAGGCGATCAGCATCTGCTTGCCCAGCCGGGACAGGATGTGCTTCCCTACGCGCGCTGCCCGCCGCTTCGTGAGCAGGTAGTCCGCGCCGATGGCAAAGACGATCACCAGCGACCAGGTGAGCAGAAAGAGATTGCGGAAGGCAGCGGGGTCCGGATACGTCTTTTCCAGCCATCGTGTCACCAGACAGCCCACGATCGAAGCCGCGCCGGCCAGCACGCCGGAGTAGCCGGAGAAAGTGGAGTACTTGGTGGAGCGCTCCATGAGTTGGCGGATAACACGCAGGTTCTCTTCGGCCTCGCGGGCATCGGGCATGGGGACATCGCGCAGCAGCGTCATTGGTCTCTCCCAGAATTTTCCTTATTGTCGCTTTGAATATCAAAGCACTTTGCTTATTCAGTATAAAACGGGAAGCGCGGTTTGTCAATAGGCTCGCATACGATCGTCACGCTGGGTCGTGCTCTCGCGTCGCATGGCTCGCCGCTATTATCCTGGACGAAGCAACCTGGATGAGGAGGGTAACAGCTTCTAACAAAAGTCTCCCCTCCCTGGAAATGGGGAGAGGTTGGGGATGGTAGCCTTTAAAAGTGGATGAAGGTGATGGCCTGGATGGCCCAGCCGCGCGCATATTCAGCGGGAGCGATCCCATTGCCCCAGACGCGCGTTAATTCTAGCGTCAGCAGGGGAGAGACGATCTGCTTGACCCCTGCGGTATAAAGCTGCGACCAGCCGGTATCGCCTCCGGTGGCAGACATCCCCTCCAGGCGCGCCAGGAAGGTCGTCCGGTACAGCTTGACCGGATGATAGAACAGATCGATGTAGTACCCTTCGGCATGGCGGCCCTGTGCCTGTCCGGTCAAGAACTCTCCGCGCGCCTGCACCTGCGGGACCGACCAGCGGAAATCCAGGTCGAACAGGCGCGTTCCTGCGGCATCCAGTTGATCGGGCTTGAGCAGAGCATTCAAGCCCACAATCAGATTTCCCCGGTAGGTCTGCACGCGCCCGATCAGGTGGTCCGGATGATTGGGGAGCAGCGCATACGTGCGCGGAAAGGGGTCGATCCAGCCGATCTGATACTCGACCGCTTTCTCTTCGCCCCGAACACTCAGGCCGGTATCGAAGCGGGTAAGGCGAAAGTTTTTGCCCAGGGTCGTCATCCGGATCAGAGGAAAGCGCACGAAGCCGGAATAGTAGAGATCGGACCAGTCGGAGTGACCGAACGCGGAGCGGAAACGGCCCACCTGCCAATGGAATTTATCTTTGCCTAGCTCCAGATAGTTCTCGTCCAGGACGTTGTGACCCCGGTAGAAAAGCGTCCCGGCTACAAAGCGCAATCCGGGCCGGATATGGCCCTGCAGGTGGAGGTAGGTGAGATACGCCTGCGTCTGCATCTGCTGCGGCTGCGGATAGACCATGACATAGTTTTCCAGGACCCCGGACACGCGCGGCGTCTCCGCCTGTGCCCCGGCAGCCTGCGCGCTTCCCAGCAGCGCGATAGCAAAAATCCCCCCGATTTTCTGTTGCCAATACATAAAGCCCCGCTCCCGACCGAAAATAGTTCTGGCAGGTTGTGCCATATCGCGCCGGTTTTTTCACCGGTTTCAATGTCCGTATATGCCCGATTGCTTGCAGACAGCAAACGTCAGATAGCAAACGTCTCTCAAAATCCGACGCGGGTATGGAATAACGGAGAGGAACGCACTTTTACGAGTATCTCACTGATGGAGTGAAGCAAGAATGCGGCGATTTATGGCCCTCCTGATGATAGCTATCGTTCTGCGGCTCGGCGGCACGCAAGCGCGTGCGGAAGAGGTGTCCGGGCAGGTTCTTCTGGCCGGTCGGGGAGCCGCGCGGCAGGCGGTGGTCACCCTGCAAGGCGACAAAAAAGCGACGCCGATGGCCCATGCCGTGATGGACCAGCGCGACAAGACCTTCCTTCCCCACGTCATGGTGGTGACACGGGGAACGACCGTGCAGTTTCCCAACAACGACACGGTTTTTCATAACGTGTTTGCCACCTTCGAGGCCAAGCGGTTTGACCTGGGACTCTATCCGCGCGGCGCGACCCGGAACGTCAAATTCGATAAACCGGGTCTGGTGGCGATCATGTGTAATATCCACTCGGAGATGAGCGCCTACATCATGGTGGTGGACACGCCTTACTTCGCGGTGACCGATAAACAGGGGCGCTTTCACCTCAACAATGTGCCGCCCGGAACCTATATCCTGCACGTGTGGCACGAGAGCGGCGCGGTCCTGACGCAGACGGTCACGGTCAAGTCGCAGCAGACGCCCTGGACGCTGACCCTGGCGCGAAAGTAACAAGCATGCAATTCTCTCTGAGAACCAAGATCTGGCTGCTGCTTGTCGGGACGGTGACCGGGCTGACCTCGGTGACCCTGGTCGCACTGACGATCCTCTCCGGCTGGGAGATCGACAATGCCGTTCGCAATGACGTGCGCACCACCGGCAGCGTGCTAGGGCAGTTCCTGCACGAGCGGAGTCAGATGCTCCAGGACGACAGCCTCCTGCTGGCGCGACAGACGGCGACCCGGCAGTTGATTGGCTCGGATGCCGATCGGGCGACATTCACGGACTATGCGCGCAGTTGGCTGAAGCAGTTGCATGCCGACGCCGCGCGAATCACGGACGGGCAGGGGCGCTTGCTGGGGGAAACGGATACCCGGACGGCCTTTTTAGCCGATCAGACGCAGGACTCCGGCGTGCTGGAGGCGCTGCAAGGCCGCATCTATACCGGTGTCCTGCAGCGCAAAGGGCGGCTGATGCTGGCGGTAACGGTGCCGGTGGCCGACCCCGCCAGCAAGATCGTGCAGGGGACCTTTACGGCCTACAGCGCTATCGACACCCAGATCGCTCCCGAACTCAAAGAGACCCTGAGCACCGACCTGGCCTTCGTTCATGAGGGGCGTGTGATCGGAGCGTCGATCCTGCTGCCGGCGCGCCTGCCGACCCCGGAGAGCGCGCCTCAGGTCGTTAAGCTCGGAGGCCAACGCTTTTTCGTTCTGTATGCCCCGCTGCCTTATGCCGATCCGAAAGCGCGGATGGGGTTCGTGGTGCTGCGACCGTATGACGCGGCGATGGGCATCTATGCGCCGTTTCAGTTGGCGCTGGTCGGGGTTTCGGCGCTAGCCCTGATGCTGGCTCTGGCGATCGGGACGGCGGTGGCGCGTAACCTGACCCGACCGCTGGATGGCGTCCTTCGGGCTGCCAGGGTGGTGCGGGAAGGCGGCTGGCCGGAGCGATTCGAGGTGCGCCGCCAGGATGAGCTGGGCTTGCTGCAGTCGGCCTTCAACGAGATGACGGAGGCGATGCGGGCCAGCCAGGAGCGGCTGCTGGCGCTGATCGATACCGATCCCCTCACCGGCCTGGATAACCACCGGCGTTTTCAGGAGCGGCTGGCGCAGGAGGCCAAGCGCAGTGCGGCTTCGGGTGAGCCGCTCTCGCTGCTCTTATTCGACCTGGACGAGTTCCAGCAGTTCAACCAGCAGTACGGCCACGCGGCCGGCGACGAGGCGCTGCAGCGGGTCGCGTTGATCCTGCGCAGCTGCCTGCCGGAGGTGGCGATTTTGGCGCGCTTCGGCGGGGAGGAGTTCGCGGCCCTGCTGCCTCAGCAGTCCTGCCGGCAGGCAGAAGAGCTCGCTGAGCGCGTGCGCGCCGTGGTGGCCTCGTCGCGGCCGGCGGACGTCATCCTGACAGTCAGTGTCGGCTGCGCCGAGCTGGGTTTGCACTCCGCCCAGCCGGAAGGCCTGGTCCTGGCGGCGGAGCTGGCGGTCTCCCGCGCCAAGCAGTTGGGGCGCAACCGCGTCTGTCGCTTCGACAGCATCTCCGGGGACAACGAGATGGCTGATCCATACCAGTTGCACGCGTTCCTCAAAGACGGGAGCCTGGCGACCATCCAGGCGTTGGCGGCAGCGGTCGATGCCAAAGACTCCTATACGCAGGGCCACTCCCGGCGCGTGGCCGAGTATGCGGCGGATCTGGCCCGGTACGTAGGGCTGCCGAAAGGCGAGGCGGACTTAGTCTATATCACAGGGACCCTGCACGACGTGGGCAAGATCGGCGTGCCGGATGCCGTCCTGCAGAAACCGGGGCGGCTCACAGCTGAGGAGCGGGCCATCATCGAGACACACCCGATCCTCGGCGAGATCATCGTTCGCAAGGCGCCTCAGTTAGCCCCGACGTTGCCCGGCGTGCGCCATCATCACGAGCGCTGGGACGGGATGGGCTATCCGGACCGCCTGTCGGGCAGGGCTATCCCCTATCTGGCGCGCATCCTGGCCATCGCGGATACGTTTGACGCCATGACCAGCGACCGGCCCTATCGTGCCGGAATGCCGCGGGAACGCGCTCTCGAAGAGATCGCCCAATCTGCCGGAACGCAATTCGACCCCGACCTGGCGCAAGCATTCGTAGCCATGATGCGGGCACACTCCATTCTGGCCCACGCCGCTTAAACATCCAATTTGTCCCACGCCTGAATTGATGAGAGAACCCTGTAAAGCAGATCCCAGATTTTCTATTTTTGGAGTGCGGCGGCTCGCCATCGTTAGTAGATAAAGGCGGACAGCCATCCAAAACTTGCGTGGTGACAAGCCACCGCACTAAAAAGCGGGAGCAAGTTCCCGCGCTTCAAAAAGAGCAACCGTCGAGAACAGCGGCTTTCTGTTTCCTTACGATAAGCGTGTGACTGTCAACCTGGCACCAGCGACGCACGCCAAGCGGGCCGCGTCTTGATTTACCCGGTAAGGAGGTTGCGGAGGCAGAAAGAGAGAAGCATAAAGGCATATTCACGGAGGGCTTGAGAGGACAATGACCAGGGCGGTGGTGCTGGTTTCCGGCGGCATGGATTCGTGCGTCACGCTGGCGATGGCACAGGCGGAGGGCTATACGCTCCACCTGCTGCATCTCAACTACGGCCAGCGGACGGAGCGGCGAGAACTGCAGGCGTTTTCCGATCTGGCCGATTTCTACGAGGTCCCTCGGTCCGACCGCCTGGTCGTCTCCATCGCGCATCTGGCCGCCATCGGTGGCAGCAGCCTCACCGATCCCAACATTCCCGTCTCCCCAGCCGACCTGGAAAACCCCGACATTCCCACCTCGTACGTTCCCTTCCGCAATGCGCACATCCTCAGCGTCGCCGTCTCCTGGGCCGAAGTGATCGGCGCGAAGCGGATCTTCATCGGCGCCGTCTACGAGGACAGCAGCGGCTATCCCGACTGTCGCCCGGAGTACTACGCCGCCTTCAACGAGGTCGTGCGGCTCGGCACGGCGGCCGGTGACATCCGGATCGAAACGCCGATCATCCACTTGACCAAAGAGGAGATCGTTCGGAACGGCCTCGCGCTGGATGCGCCCCTGCACCTGACCTGGAGCTGCTACCAGCGCGAGGACGTGGCCTGTGGGGTCTGCGATAGCTGCGCCCTGCGTCTGCGCGGCTTCCAGCGCGCCGGGATCCCGGACCCGATTCCCTACGCCACCCGGCCCCACTACACCTGAGTTTTCTCCGCTTCGCCGGGATACGGCCCCAGCCGTTCCAGGTCCTCCATCTGCGCCCACGCTGTCTCGTACTTGATCTTTCCGCTTCGATAGAGATCCAGAAGCGAGTCGTCCATAGTCTGCATGCCCTGATTGCGACCGGCCTCGATAGCCAGGGCCAGTTCCGACCTGCCTTCCGCGATCATGCGCCGGACCGCAGGCGTGGTGAGCAGAATCTCGTTTGCGGGAACCCGTCCGGGCCGATCCGCGCGTTCCACCAGGCGCTGGCTGACGATCGCGACCAGGGTGCGGGCCAGCATCCCGCGGATCGTGTTGTGTAGCCCGGCCGGAAAGCTGTCGACAAGCCGCTCTGCCGTTTGCTGCGCGTTCTCGGTGTGCATCACCGTAAAGACCAGATGTCCCGGCCGCATGTAAGGCGATATGCGCTACTTCCAGCGTGCAGAGCTCCTTGATATAGAGAATATCCATATCGGGATCCAGGCACGATCCTCTCCCGCCGTGTTGCCGCGAAGTCCTTCCGGGCGTGGTCCAGGCAGAGGTTGCGCACGATGCGCAGCAGGTAGCTGCTGAGGCTGCCCTGCGGCCGATAGGTGGCGCGCGTCCGCCATAGGCGTAAAAAAGCCTCCTGGGCCGCATCCTCCGCCGCCTCTGCGTCGCCGGTCATCCGCTCCGCGAAGCGCACGAGCCGCCGCTGGTACGCCTGTACCAGTTGCCCGAACGCCTCCACGTCACCTGCGGCGGCTTTTTGCATGAGAAGATCGTCCTCCACCGTGTGGCGCCTCCAAAAGAATAACGTAACCGGGCAAAACTTGATTCCGTCTATTTTGCACGAGGGGTCGGCAAAGCGCATTTTCCCACCATAAGAAGGCGCGCCCCTTCTCATTTGCCCCCTACCGCGCTGCAGGAGGAACTACCGGATCGGGAGCAGAAATACCCCTCAACGAGGCCGGCAAAATCACCGGTTTTCCTGCAGACGGCTTCTATTCCCATCCCATCACGCCAATATTCGATTTCGGGCGTGCAGCGGCCTTTTCGGGACCTGCACGACCCCAACGGAGCGCTGTACGCCAACGAGGGCAAAGCCATCGTAAGGAGGAACGGTAGCCTTGATGTGCTTTGGTCAACTGAGAGCGCGTTCTCTTTTTCCGATCGCCATCGGAATCGCTACTTGTTGGGGGCTGGGCGCAGCCAGGCCATGCGCGGCGGCCAGCATCGGCTTCAGCCGCACGACGTCTGCCGGCGTGCCCGTCATGGTCATCACGGTCGATCTAAACGATCCGGCGGTGAAAGTGACGGGGATGCTGGCGCAATACGGTAGCGGCCACTCTGAGCGCTTCGATAGCATGATCTCCCGCACCCATCCCACGGCGGCCGTCACCGGGACCTTCTTCGGCGAAGGCTCCCTGCTTCCGATCGGCGATATCGTCGTCGATGGGAAGATGGTGCATCAGGGCGGGGTCGGCACCGGCCTGTGCATCACGCCCGATAACGATTGCCAGTTCGTGCATCCCCCGCACCGCTACACGAACATGGACTGGAGTCCCTTCGATTTCGTCTGCTGCTCCGGCCCATGCCTGGTGCGCCACGGCCGGGTCGGGGTCTATCCGGCCGCCGAGGGGTTCCACGACCACGATCTGCTAGGCATGGCCACGCGTCTGGCAGTGGGCCGCACGCGGCATAATAAGCTGCTGTTCGTCACCACGCGCTGCCGCATCTATCTGAGCCGGATGGCCCGCGTGATGCGCAAGCTCGGCTGCCTGGACGCCATCAGCCTGGATGCCGGCTCGTCCCTGGGTTACTATTACAAGGGCCGCATGCTGGTGGCTCCGCACCGCAAGCTGACGAATCTCATCCTGATCTACAACGACCGGAGCCGTTACACCCGCTTCAAGTCGCGCCTCTTTCCCACGCGCCAGGAAACCGCGCAGCAAGAATCGCGCGGCGAGATGGCCTCCCGGCATCTGCCCTTCACCCAGACGGACCGCTTCCCTGACGCCTATCCGGCGGTGCGGAAGGAAAACGGCACATGGTGGGTCCGCTGAGACCTGCCCCCGGTCCCCTAGGGACTTCCGAAGTCGTAGAGGATCGGGCTGGTGTCGGTGGAATTCTGGGAGGGCGATTCCAGCGGCAGAATGGCGTGCGGATCGAGGACCAGGCGCGTGGGGTCGGAGGGGACGCGCAAAGAGATATGGGCGCTCGGCTCGGCATCGATCTCGACCGTCTTCGAGACCGCATCTCCGTTTCGCTCCGTGCAGGTGACGGGCAATTTCAGCCGGTAGGGCGTGCCTTCCTGCACCACGTCGGCTTCCACCTGCGTGCTCGCATTGCCGGAAACGGCCCGGACGTTCGATAGCTCCAGGATTGGCAGGCCGGGTCGGTCCACCCACTCCGCAAAGAACCAGCGATAGTCCTGGCCGGTCACCTTATCGACCGCCCGCTCGAACTCCGGCCACTCCGCCGCCTCGCCGCGCTTGTGATCGGCAATAAACGCGGCCATGGCGCGCAGCATCGTCTCCTGGCCGATCTGCTCCTCCAGGACCCGCAGGACCCTCTGTCCCTTCTCATAGCCGACAGCCGACTGCTGGGAGTTGCTGGTATCGCACGCATCTTTCATGGCGTAGGCATTGCAAGCGTCGACAAAGCTGCCGCGGATCAGTCCTGCCTGTCCCTGGTCGAGCCGGGTCTCCTTATCCGCTCCCAGCGGCTTCTGGGTCACGCGCTGGAACAGGTCGTCGGAGTAGTTGGCGAACGATTCGTCCCACATCGAGTGGGTATAGGTGCAGGGCACCAGCCCACCCCACCAGGTATGCGCCAGCTCGTGCGGAATGACGGACGGCAGCGTTCCCGGTCCGAACGTGGCGAAGGAATAGGCTTCCAGGGCGCCATCGAAGGGACCTTGCGTCTCGACGATGGTGTAGTGGGTAAAGGGAAAGGCGGCGAAATGGGTGTCGTAGAATTCCAGCGCGCGGCTCAGCAGATCGAGGCAGCTTCGGGCGAGCGTGGGGTTGGGTGTGAGCAGCCAGGTGGAGAGCGTGCGGCCCTTGACCGTTCGGGACGTGATAGTGTATGGCCCGGCATCCAGGGTATAGAACGAGATTGGCAGGTCGTTGCGGTAGGTGAAGGTCATCGCGCCATCCGCCGCCTTCCGCTCCTGAACGCGATCCCCGGTCGCGATGGCCGTCCAGCCTTCCGGAACCGTCGCGGTAACGGTCGCCGTGGCGGGCAGGCGCGCGATGTGAGGATACCAGTAGGAGTCGAGGGTCGCCTCGGTAGCGCGGATATAGTCACTGCCCCGGTGGCTGACGGCGCCGGCATAGCGCATCCAGAGCGTGAAGGTCCTGGCGGCAGGCGGCGTGAAGGCGATGATTCCGCCCACTTGCTGGAAGGGAACGGCCGGGCCGTCGGGACCCTTTTGTGCCATCTGCCGAACGGTAAAATCCTGGGAAAGGCGGATCAGGGCGAAGGAGGGAACGGTATCGGCGGTGCGCTCGATCTTGACGCGGTCGGTGATGGCTGCCGCCTGCTGGGCAACATGGAGCGTGACGTTCAGATCGTGATCGCGTACGCGAAAGCCGGCCGGATCGGTCTCCGGAATCTCTGCGCCGAGCCGCCAGCCCTCCGGGGTGTGTAGGAGCGTATAGACGTGGTCGCCGTCGCTTTCGCAGGTATGCCAGGCATGGAAGATCGCCAGGTAGGTCGGAGGTGTCGTGCCCGGCGGGATCAGCACGCCGCCCGACCAGGTGCTGGTCGTGTTCTTCACCCAGGCGAAATCGCGTCCGGCATCCCCGGAGGCCAGCGGCGCCATCTCCGCCGGGCGGCGGGTATTGGCCGCTAAAGTCGCCCGCCGGACCAGCAGATTGATCCCTTCCGGGACGTCCTGGGGAATGGCTGCAACGGCGGCGGACAGGGCTTGCTGCCGGCCGGCCAGGGATTGCGACGCCAGACGCCCGGCGCAGGCGGTCAGCAGCACGCTCCCGGCGATAAACAGCAACAGGCCGCACAGCCGGCTGCCGGTATAGGGTGGTCTCTTCATTCTGCTCCTCTATTTTAGCCGGGTGTTTTTCAACCTCTGGCAAGCTTAGAGCACCTAACAAAACCCTGTCAGCCAAGCGTTCCAGCAGAGGAGCACACAGCCCAACAGCAGGAACGCTTCGTGGATGTCGTCTCGGCGCTCGTAGCGGATACGCAAGCGGCGCATCCGGTGCAGCCAGGAGAAA
>DASRCN010000064.1:0-5400 GCA_035653075.1 Chthonomonadaceae bacterium
GCACAGTCGGCATCGCAGCGTGATGAATGCCTTGGCCCATCTGGTGGCCGGCTTGATCGCCTACTGCCACCGACCCAACAAGCCGTCTATTCTCAAAACGGCCGTCCTGAGACTACCGGCTTAACCCGAACTCACGTTAAAAAGGAGTTATCGTTGGCAGCAGCGAATGTGCCGATAGACACCACGGCACAAGACAGTGTGCTGTAAACAGACAACGATCTGAGAGAAGCCAAAAGGAGGCTACGCGTGTCCCCACGTCCTATGTTTCTGTTATCCCTGCTCCTTCTGAGCGCTACAGTCACGTCATCCATTCTTGCTCCGGCAAGCAGCGGCGCCTCGCAGCCCGGTCCCAAGCTGCAGGGCAAAATGCCGACGAGCCGCACCAGCACCGACCCGCCGATCGCCGCTCAGGGCAAGCTGGGCCAGGACCTGTTCCTGGCCGTCATCCACGGTGACCTTGCGGGGCTGAAATCGCTCCTGAAGCGGGGGGCCGATCCCAATGCCCGCAACGGCCTTATGTTTACGCCCCTCTATATCGCCTCCGCCACCGGACAGACGCCCGCTATGGAGGCGCTGCTCCAGGCCGGCGCAAAGATCGAAGCCACCAGTCCTTACGGCACGGCCCTGTCGTTTGCCGCCTTAGGCGGGAGCTCTCCGGCGATTCATCTGCTTGTCTCCCGAGGCGCCAACGTCAACGTCTCCCGGACCGACGGCCTCACGCCCGTCGCCATGGCGGCGCGTGCCGGCGCGGTAGACGGCCTGCGGGAGATGTTGCAGCATGGAGCGCAAGTCAACGCCAAAGACAACGATGGCGCTACGCCCTTAACATTAGCAGCGCGTGAAGGGCAGGTCGAGGCGGGCCGCATTCTCCTTGCCTCCGGCGCGACCGTCGATAGCGCCGATAAACACGGCTGGACCCCGCTGATGTATGCGGCCGTCAACGGGCATGCCGACTTCGTGGGGTTGCTGCTGGACAAGGGCGCCAATCCCAACGCGCGGGATGCGCAGGGATGTACCCCGCTGCTTCTCGCGGCGACCTACGGCGACTATCCGGACGTCGTTCGCGCCCTCCTGAAAGGCGGCGCGGATCCGTCGGCCACCGATGGCGGAAAGCGCACGGCGCTGACGCTGGCCGTCATGCGCGGCCATGGCGACTGCGCCCATCTAATGGGAGACAGCGCGCCCATCACGCCCGGCGCTCGTCGCAGCGCCCGGCAGGCCGTTGAGGTCAGCCTGGGAACGCTCCAGCGCTCGATGCTGAAATTCAACCGCAACACCGGCTGTATCTCCTGCCATCAGGAGGGATTGGGACGGATGACTACCGGCGCCGCGCGGGAGCGAGGGTTCGCCCTCGATCCGGCGGTCGATCGGGCGCAGGTGGAGCGCATCAACGGGGCTGTGAACGCGCTGGCGCCGCTGCACGCGCAGGCGCTGAAGAATCCAGAAGTCATGAAGAACGTGCCGCTGATCGAGATCGGCGAAGTTTCCACGACCTATACCTTTCTCCTCGCCGGCATGGCCGCGCACAGGCAGCCGGCGACGGCGGCTACGGGAGCGATGGCGATGGTCCTGGCCCGCCAGCAGTCGCCCGAAGGGAACTGGCGATTTCTCCTGCCGCGCGTGCCCATGCAGTCCAGCAACTTCACGTACACCGCGCTGGCCGTTCTTTCTTTGAAAGTGTATGCACCGAAAGCCAACGCGGCAGAGATCGCCGGCCGTATCGGCCGCGCCAAAGCCTGGCTGCTAACGACCTCAGCGGCGACCAACGAAGACCGGTCGTTCCGGCTGCTCGGGCTGAAGTGGGCCGGGGCAAGCGACGCGGAGCGGCGGCAGGCAGCGGACGACCTTCTGGCCCAGCAGCGCCCGGACGGCGGCTGGTCCCAATTGCCCGACCTGCAGAGCGACGCCTACGCCACCGGTCAGGCTCTCTACGCGCTGCACGTGGCCGGCGGCCTGCCGACCACCGATCCGGTCTATCAGCGCGGGGTCGATCTCTTGCTGCGCACGCAGGATGAGGACGGCTCCTGGTTCGTGAATAAGCGCGCCATGCCCGCCAACAACTACTTCAACGCCGGCTTCCCACACGGAGAGTCGCAATACGCCTCCTTCAACGGCACCTGCTGGGCCACCATGGCGCTGCTGCAAACCATTGATCGCCTGTAGCGATATGGCCTTTGTAATATGGCAGGAAAGGGGGCTGCGAACTTCATCGCAGCCCTTATTCTCGGCAGATTCGCTTAGGACGGAGTTGCCTTGGCGCCCCGCCATTCTAAAGCGTGGAAGGAATTGCTGGCATCTTTCGAGAAGATCGGAATGCGATGCTTACACGCCGTGTTGCGAAGGAGGAAGCTCACCATGTACGAAGCCTATCGGCAGGGTCTGACATCCGTGACAGCAGCGAGGCCGCATCTCCGATTCGCCCGCGACAACGCGTCTGACGCAGGGCAATGTCTCGGTCGCCTGTGGCGCATTGGGCTGGCGCTGGTCGCTGTCGCCACAGCATTCACGACATGGCCGATGCAGGCACGCGCGCAGGACTCTATCACGTCTGTGTACGACTTTGCGGCTCCGCAAGGGGCACGGCCGCATTACGCGCTTACCCTTGCCTCGGACGGAAACTTCTACGGTACAGCGCCCTGGGGCGGACCGTATGGCCTGGGGACGATCTATCGCTTTAATCCTGCTAAGGGATCGCTGCAGCGCGTCCATACGTTTCACGACCTGGACGGCGCGCATCCGCTTGGAACCCTATGCCAGGCCGCCGACGGCTACTTGTATGGCGCGGCCGAAGGCGGCGCGAATGACGCCGGCGTCCTGTTTCGTCTTAGCCTCACCGGCATCTTCAAGGTGATGCACACCTTCAGCACTGCGGATCCGATCACCGGCGCTAACGCGGACGGCGATCAGCCGTGGCCGCCCGTGCAGGGTCCCGATGGCGCGCTGTATGGAACAACGACCTTCGGTGGCGCAAACGGCCAGGGAACCCTCTATCGCTACATGCCTGCCACCGGCCTGACGACCCTCTACGCTTTCGGTGCGACGGCGACGGATGGCGCTCAGCCGGAAGGAGGTCTCGCGGTCGGGACGGACGGTAACCTCTATGGAACGACATTCAATGGCGGCGTCCAGCAATCTGGCGTCGTGTTCCAGGCGACGACGTCCGGGGCAGTTACCATTCTCTGCTCGCTCGACAATTGGACGTGGAGTGGCCTCGTGTGGGCGCCCGACGGGAACCTGTATGGTACCTTCGAGGATGGCGGAGCCAACAGCGGCGGCGAGATCTATGGGGTGTCACCAACAGGAGCCTTCCGCGATGTGTACGACTTTGGATACACGAGTCTCGCGTTTCCGTCGGGGCCGCTGGCGGTCGGACCGGATGGCGCTCTCTATGGAACGGCGATCGGCTACCCATCCGGCGCTTTCCGCGTGGACCTGGCCGGGAACTTCTCTGTACTCGATACATTTTCGTTTCCGGAGGGGGCCTATCCCTATGCCGGGCTGGCTGTAGGAAGCGACGGCAACTTCTATAGCGCCATGACCTACGGCGCGACCGGACTGGGCAGTATCTACCGGCTGACGCCGGCCGGCGCTTTCACGACGGTTCATAAGTTTAAGGCGGCCAAAGGCTTAGGGCCGGACTCGCCTCTGCTGCAAACGCCTGATGGGAACATGTATGGAACGACGCTGGGTGGAGGAGACGGGCACGGCGGCGTCTATCGGCTTGCGCCGGACGGCAGCGTGAAGAACCTTCACAGCTTCAACGGCCGCGATGGCGATAGGCCGTACTGGGGACTCTGCCTTGGTTCGGACGGCGCGCTCTACGGATCGACCCAGACCGGCGGGCGGTACGGGCACGGGACGCTCTTTCGCATCACGACGGACGGGCTGTTCAAGAGCCTCTATTCGTTTTCGGGCGCAGACGGGGATGATCCGCAGGGACTGGCCGCCGCATCCGACGGCGCCCTCTACGGCAGCACCTGCAGCGGCGGCGCGGGCGGCAATGGCACCCTATTCCGCGTTACGACCGGTGGCGCTCTGACAGTCCTGCACACGTTCTCCGGCAGTGACGGCGCCAATCCGTACGGTCCGCTGATTCAGGCGACGGACGGGTACCTGTATGGCTCGGCCGTGACGGGTGGGTCCAACAACGATGGCGTGGTGTACCGTCTGAGTCTCGCGGGCGAGTTCTCCGTGCTGCACAGTTTCAGCTTTGCGGATGGATACTCACCAGGACCCCTGGTTCAGGCGTCGGATGGAAACTTCTACGGCGCGGCTGGAACGAACCCGAGCGCGGTCTTCCGTATCACGCCTTCCGGCACCGTGACGCTGCTCCACTGGCTGGACTATAACGGGGGAGAAGGCGCCGTGCCGAACGGACCGCTAGTTCAAGCTAGCGACGGAAACCTCTACGGCACGACGCAGTTCGGTGGTTACGGCGACTGGGGGACCGTATTCCAAATCGCGCTGGACGGCACGTTCACGACGGTGTCGAGCTTCGAGACCGTCGAAGGGGGCTATCCCTACGCGGGGCTGATGCAGGCGTCCGACGGGTACCTGTACGGCACGACGCTCGAAGGCAATTACGGCCAGGGCAACGTCTTCCGCCTTCCTCTACCCTGAAACCGTAGCGTGCATGGAAAAGGTAAGCGTTGGTGGGTATTTGCCTGTTAGGATTGGCCTAGCGCCCACCAACAACGACTTCAACGCCGGCTTCCCGCATGGGGCGTCGCAGTACGCATGTAACGTATCAGCCAGAAGTAGTGAATCTGTAGATGCATCGTTAGTGCGTGTGTGCGGGTAGGGTCTTGATAAGAAGGTGCAGTGTTTTCAACTGCTTCTGAAGGAGGACTCTATCTGTGGCTTCCTGTTTAACCTGTGCATTCAGGTCAGTAAGCTGTCTCTGAAGGGTCTGGTTGGTTTTATTATTGTCTTTCACTGAGTTAGTCAGTGTATCCACTCTCTTTTCTAGTTCAGTCTCTCCCATATTAGTCATAAAATACCGTATCTTAGGTACTGCAAAGATACAGAGGCCAAAAAATGTAACTGCGACGATCCATTCTATTGCCCGAAACCAAAAAGTATGCCGATATATTCCTATGAGCCACAATTCGAGCAAGTATTTTGTACTTCGTCTCGTCGTCTTCCCGCGCATCCATTTCTAGAAGTCCTAATTGTATTTCTTTGTCCCCTTGCCTGGATTTCATGTTATTGAAGAGGTTTTCTTGTTCAAGTTTCTTCAGGATAGGTATGGCATGATGGATAAGTGATTTTGACAACCCAGTTTGGCCCCTTTTGACAGCGGAATTTGGCCCCACCTGCAGCGTTAGCATAGCGGATTACTTCCCTCCGTTGGGCGTTGCGCTCGTTCCCTTGCCTTTGCGCCCTTCCAGCGTGCGCCGG
>DASRCN010000065.1:0-15339 GCA_035653075.1 Chthonomonadaceae bacterium
CCGGCTCAAAGAGCGGCGCAAAGCCGGGCTGCTGCCTCTGGAGAAGACGGAGAGAAAGGAGAGGATAGGCGCACATTAACAGCGGCAAGGTGGGGAAAATTCAGGACGCCGAAACGGGGATTTTTCACTGTGCCCTTGACACCGAAGGGACATCGTTTTCGTGCTTTTTGAGTTGCACGGTCAGCGTTACGTAGGTGCCGGCGATGTCCGCAAGGTTCCACTTCTGGCCGCCGGGCATCGATTCGTCGAGGCCGTTGGCAACGTCGATCAGGCTTTGATAGACCCCACCCTCCTGCATCCTCTGCTGGCAGAACACCAGCACGCGCCCAATCTGTGGATTAGTAGCTCCCGTCTTGTCGTGGATTGAGTTCAGGGCCGCGTCCATCTCCTTGACTTTAGGATCGTTCTCATCCACATCCCGGTTTGTGTCTATCTTCGCTAGGTCCTGCGCCACGTTGGGAGAATCGTCGAATTGAGCCGGGGCGGCTGGAGGGGGTAGCGGAGCGGGGTTCGAGATTGAAGTTGTCGCCGAAGCTGGCGGCGCCTGTCTTTCTGAAGGCGTCGGTCGGGGTGAGGAAGAGTGGCAGGAGTTGGCTACAATCGAGATGAGGACCCACCCACAGATGAAGACGCAGACGACTCGGAGGTAGAACCGGGCGGGGGCAGTCTCATCCGGTGGCGGCGCGTTCTGCTCGCGTAGACGCTTGGATTGGAAGTAGGAATCCGAAGGAGCGGAACGCGCCTGCTGTTCTTGCTGTTCAAGCTCTTTCCGAATTCGTATCCGCTCCAGCTCTTCTTCATAGATACGCTGCTTGTCTTCATCCGAGAGCGGCATAATCCATCTCCATAGCCTCAAAAACGTGCTTTAACTTGCCGGGCATAGGCTTTCCTTCCCTGCCTCAAGCCCTGAGCCCGTAGTAATCGAACTCGGTAACCCGATCAGGTGCTAGTATGGCATCTGCTGGTATGCCTGATAGTGTACCCTGGCGAGGTCATCCAAGTCGACTCAGTAACCACGCCTGCTGCCCGTCCTGACGCGCTCCCTGCAAAACGGGAGTTGGGCCGTCTGAACAACTGGTCGCGTAGAAATGGCGCGTAGGGGCAGGAAGGGGCTATTAAGTTCCTGGTGCTGGTGTGCCGGCTACGTATCCCGCCCATGCAATTAAAAATGGGTAATCCTACCCATTGCTATTGTTTAATCAGGATGTTATAATTGTTTGCATCTGTCATAAATTTCCCGGGTGAATGCTATGCGTAACACATCTGAAACCGCAAAGATGATAGGTGGTTGTGGTTGTTGGGGATTAATTATCCTTATGATAGTTCTTGCCTGCATTGGCTATTTTGGCAATTTGGATAAGTCGGAGAAATTCCGTTCTTACATTCCAAAATATAAAAACATCACGAATAAAAGTTCAGATGGAGGACCCTACCTCAAAGGGAAAGTCATTATCGTAGATAGTGACAACAATGACATATATACAGGGGATAAGTTTGTTCCATCAGAACTCATAGCTGACAGCCCAGATGAGGTTGGCACAGTCGTTCTCATATCAAGAAATACAACCTCAAGCGGACTATATGAATACAAAGATAGTAAATATCACGACAGGCCGCATGTGGGTCATCTATATTTAACATTAATTGACAATACTATTCCAGCAATAATCGATCAACGTGACTTTTATCACGATGAGGCAGGAGTCAATTCCGAGGGACAATTATATGAAAAACCGGATACTGCCGATTCTGATAAATTAGACGACGAAGCTACGGAATACTTGAACAAATTACCTCGCAGATGATAGAACACTGCCTTCAGCTTTAGGATTCGTGTCGGGCTGCCTCCAAATGGACGTTTCATCGCCTTATGCCGCCCGCTCTAAAAAAGGGCGGATTGTAGCAGAGACCGCTTCCAGGCGTTGCTCGACGGATAGGTTTTCGTAGTAGGCGCGGCTCTTGAGGGTCTTAGGCGACCGGTCGGAGAGCTCGCCGTCCATCAGCCAATTCCGGGCGAGTCCGGCCATTTCCGAGACCGGTAACGAAGGCTCAGAATCGACAAAAGAGTTGCGCAAATTTTGCATTTTGCATCCTTTCCGGGGCAGGAAAGGACGGCAGAGACGAAAGAGAGCAGGTTGAATTACGCACGAAATCGCGTAATAGCGAGCAGGGAAAAGCCGACGGTCAGATTCGAACTGACGACCTGCTCTTTACGAGAGAGCTGCGCTACCACTGTGCTACGTCGGCGAGGTCGATTTCAGCATTAAGTATAGCAGAGGGATGCCTGTTTGTCAACCGGACGGACGGGCTTTGCTTTCCGGCTCCTTTGCCTTTTGCGCGGTGGCGATGGCTTCCTCGACGGTCATCGCCCAGCCCTCTTTCCAGGCTTTTTCAAAGGCGGCATCGCCGAGGGAGTCGTGGGCGGCGGCTATCTGGCGGTCGTGTTGCGCCTGGAGATCGGGCGGTATCGGGGAGCCTATGGCTTCGCGCAGGGCTTCCGCCGCCGCCCATAGCCGGGTCGCCAGTTGCGGTTGTCCCTGCCCTATCGCCACATCTGCCACGGCTATCAGCGCGCCGACAAGGATATACTTGTCGCCCAATTCCCCGCCGATCGCCAGACCTTCTTCACACAGAGCACGCGCCCTTGCATAATCCCCCTCTTGTCGGGCCATATCTCCCAGGCTCAGGAGCGCATAGACCATTCCCTGCCTGTCTTCGATCTCCCTGCTGATCGCCAGACCTTCCTCACATAAAGCCCAAGCCACGGGATAATCTCCCCGTTCTTTGGTCGCATCTCCCAGGATCATGAGCGCGTCCGCCATGCCCTGCCTGTCCCCTAACGCCCGGCTCAGGACCAGACTCTCCTCACATAAAGCGCGTGCCGCCGCATGGTCGCCCAGCTGATAGGCCACATTCCCCAGATTGTTGAGCGATTCCGCAACGCCCTGCCTGTCCCCGATCTCCCTTCGGAGCGATAAGCTCTCCTCATAAAGCGCGTTTGCCGTTGCAGAGTCGCCCTGGGCGTGGACGACATTTCCCAGATTGTTCAGCGTGATGGCAATAGACGATTTATCTCCTAACTCTCGGGTTATCGCCAGGCTCTGCTCATACAAAGCGCGTGCCGCGGCATAGTCGCCCTGTCCTTTCGCCATGATCCCCAGGTTAATAAGCGCTTGCGCCATGCCCTGCCTGTCCCCTAACTCCCGGCTCAGGGCCAGACCCTCCTCGCATAAAGCGCGCGTTGTCGCAAAATCGCCCTGCAGCCTGGTCGTGCCTGCCAGATTAAGGAGCGCTTGCGCCATGCCTTGCCTGTCTCCCAACTCCCGGCTCAGGGCCAGACTCTGCTCGTACAGGGAACGGGCTATAGGAATATCGCCCTGCTCATAGGCGACACGTCCCAGGTTATTGAGCGACGAGGCAATCCCTTGCCGGTCTTCCAGCTTCCTTCGTATCGCCAGGCTTTCTTCCAACAAAGTGCGTGCCACGGGATAGTCTCCCTGCTCGGCAGATAAGACGCCAGCCCCTTGCAGCGCCCTGGCCCGCGCCGATGCCAGGGAACAGACCGTATTCCGGGCCAGGGCCTCCTGCAGATGCTCTCGGCCCTCGCTATAGTGTCCGCGCACTTTCCAGAAGCCCCAGAGCGCTCCCGCCAACCGCAGGCCCATTTCGGCACGCGATCTCTCTTGCCGGCACCAGCTCAGAGCAGCCCGCAGATTGTCATGCTCGCTCTCTAAACGCTCCAGCCACTGCGCTTGCTCGGCTCCGTTCAAATTCGGCTCCGCCGCTTCTGCCAGCCCGAGAAAGAACTGCAGATGGCGATCTCGCCAACCCGTTTCCTCTTCCGTCTCGCGCAGCCGTTCCCAGGCATACTCCCGAATGGTCTCCAGCAGGCGGTAGCGGGTCTCGCCTTCTCGCTCCTCGGCCATCACCACCGACTTTTCTACCAAAGAGGCCAACAGATCCAGCGCCTCCCAGGCGTTCACCTCCTCGTCGGAGCAGACGGCTTCTATCGCGTCCCATGTAAAGCCGCCGGCAAACACGTTGAGCCGTTGGAGTAATCGCCGCTCTTTTGGGGTGAGCAGATCATAGCTCCAATCCAGGGCCGCCCGGAGCGTCTGTTGGCGGGGCAGAGCGGACCGGCTGCCACCCGCCAGCAGACGGAAACGGTCTTCCAGGCGTGCGTGAATCTCTTCTACCGACAATACCGGCGCCCGCCCGGCCGCCAGCTCGATCGCCAGCGGGATCCCGTCCAGCCGGTGGCATACCGAGGCCACGACAGGAGCGTTCTGCGGGGTCAGGGTAAACGCCGGCTTCTGGAGGCGGGCGCGCTCCACGAAGAGCCGTACCGCGTCATACTCGGAAACAATAGCGGCGATCTCTTTCTCTTGCTGGGGAAGCTGCGCCGGGTCCGGCGCGGGAAGGGAAGGCACGCGATAGACCTGCTCTCCTGGCAGGCGCAACGCCTCGCGGCTGGTAGCCAGAACTTTCACATGGGGGCAGTGTTTCAGCAGTGTCTCCGCTAAGCGGGCACAGGCCGGCAGCAGATGCTCACAGTTATCCAAAAGCAACAGAAGATGTTTGGGTCGCAGATGCTCTGTCAGGGTCTGCAGCAGCGCGCATCCCGGCTCCTCGCGCGCTCCCACTGCCGAGGCGACTTCCTGGACCACCAGATCGGCATCGGAAAGAGACGCCAGCTCCACCAGCCACACGCCATCCGGGTAGTCCTCCAGCGCCTCCGAAGCGACTTGCAGGGCCAGCCGGGTCTTGCCGCAGCCCCCACTGCCCGTCAGGCTCAACAACCGCGTCTGCGCCAGCAGGCTTTCGACCTCCTCGCGCTCCGTCTCTCTGCCGATGAAGCTGGTCCACAGGACCGGAAGGTTGCTCGGCGGCAAGCCGCCGGGAAGGTCTGCCGGCGCCGCCGCCATGCCGGGTGGCGTCAAGGGCTTCTCCCCGGAGGCAGCCATGCCTTCCAGACCTGGGACGGAAAGCTTGCCCGCGCTGCGCGCTCGCGCGCGGATCTGGTGGAAAAGCGCCTGGGTCTGCGCATCCGGCTCGGAATGCAGCTCCCGATGCAGGCGAAGGCGCAAATCCCGATAGACGGCCACGGCTGCCGCATAGTCCCCGGCAGCCGCAAGCGCCTGCATCAGGGCGCGGTGGGCGCTTTCGCGAAAGGGGTCTATCGCGGCGATCTGGCGCAGATACCCGATCGCTGCGGCCGTGTCGGCTTTCGCCATCGCCCGCGCCGCCAGCGTCTCCAGCGCACTCAGATAGGCCTGCTCTCGCGCCTGCCGCTCCAGCAGGCTCCATTCTTCGACGCAGCCTTCCAGCAGCGGACCCCGGTAGAGCGCGACGGCCTTCTGCAAGGAAGTGATGTCCCCACAGGCGTTGGCGTTATCAAAGGCGAGCACGTCCACGTCGGCCCCGGACAGATCCAGGCGGAGGGTACGTGGAGCCGGCGATTGCAGGCGGCAGGCCTGATCGCCGAGGGCGCTGCGCAGATCGGACAGGCTCAGACGCAGGTTGGTCAGCGCCTGCTCCTCCAGGCTCTCCGGCCAGAGGACGCCCGCCAGCCAACTGCGCTCTACTTCCTGACCGTGACGCAGCGCCAGCAATGCCAGCAGCCACCGGCCTTTGCGGGTCCGCAGGCGTGGCAGGGGCTTGCCCGCTATGGAAACCTCCATAGATCCGAAGAGCCTGAGCGTCAGCATCTCCTTATGCCCCTCTTCCACCACGCGCTTCCTCCCTGTTTCTTGGACTCTATCTTTAGGACTCAGTTCTGATGACGCTTTTCCTCTATGTTTGCTTCCCCTCTCAGAGAGTGACGCTAAAAGCGCTCGGAGATGGATTTGGCCTGCAGGAAATGGCTCAGGTAGTCTCGACCGCCGGCCTTGCTGTCGGTGCCGGACATGTTGAAGCCGCCGAACGGCTGCACGTCCACGAGCGCGCCCGTGCATTTGCGGTTGAGATAGAGATTGCCGACCATAAACTCGTTGCGCGCCCGCTCCAGGTGGGCACGGTTGTTGGAGTAGACGGCGCCGGTCAGGCCGTAGATGGTGCCGTTGGCGATGTCCAGGGCATGCTCGAAGCTGTTGGCGCGGATGACCGCCAGCACCGGCCCGAAAATCTCTTCCTGGGCGATGCGGGCGTTGGGGTCCACGTCGGCGAAGAGGGTCGGATGGATGAAGTAGCCGCCGTTGTTGACTTCCTCGGAGTCCTGTCCGCCCAGCATCAGTTTCCCCTCACTGCGCCCGATGGCGATGTAGCTGAGGATCTTCTTGTAGGCGTCGGCGTCGATAACGGCGCCCAGCGTGTTGGACGGGTCTGCGGGGTCCCCGACGGTCAGCTTGCCGGCGCGCTCGACCACTTTCGCCAGGAGGGCGTCGTAGATTTTGGCATGGGCGATCAGGCGCGAACAGGCGGAGCATTTCTGCCCCTGGAATCCGAACGCGGAGGCGACCACGCCTTCGGCGGCGACCTCCGGATTGACATCCTGATCTACGATGATGGCGTCCTTGCCACCCATCTCCAGAATAGCCTTTTTCAGCCACCGTTGGCCGGAGACCGGCTCGGCAATGCGCTGGTTGATACGCAGTCCCACATCCTTGCTGCCGGTGAAGGAGACGAAGCGCACGCCGGGATGTCCGGTCAGGGTCTCCCCGACCGTCTCGCCGTAGCCGGGCACGAAGTTGACCACGCCGGCAGGCAGGCTCGCCAGCTCCAGCAGCTCCATGAACTTGGCGGCGATGATGGGCGTCTGCTCGGCCGGCTTCAAGACGACCGTGTTGCCGGTGACGACCGCCGAGACGGTCATGCCCACCAGGATCGCCAGCGGGAAGTTCCAGGGCGTGATGATCGCGCCGACTCCCAGCGGGATATAGCGCACCTCGTTCTCCTCGCCGGGATAGTCG
This sequence comes from Chthonomonadaceae bacterium, assembly GCA_035653075.1. Classification (GTDB taxonomy): domain Bacteria; phylum Armatimonadota; class Chthonomonadetes; order Chthonomonadales; family Chthonomonadaceae; genus DASRCN01. The sequence continues at coordinate 6,909 of DASRCN010000065.1, forward strand.
GTGGTCGGGTGCGAGCCGCCCCACCGCAGGGCCTCCCGCGCGTAGAACTCCAGAAAGTCGACGGCTTCGGCCACGTCCGCGTAGGCTTCCGCCCAGCTTTTGCTGGCCTCGTAGACCTCCCAGGCGGAGAACTCATAGATGCGCCGCCGCAGGATGGCCGCGACTTTGACCAGATAGCGGGCGCGCACCTCGACGGGCACGCGCGCCCAGCCCGGAAACGCCTGCGCCGCTGCCTTCACCGCGTGGTCGGCCAGCTCCGGGGTGCCTTCGCAGACATGGCCGACGACCTGGCTCCAGCGGGCGGGATTGCGGCTCTCCATCGTCTTATCCGTATGGATGCGCTCGCCGCAGATGATGATGGGATAGGTCTTCCCCAGCTCTTTGCCGACGCGGGCGAGCGCGTCCAGCATCTTGCGACGGGGCGCTTCGTCGGAGAAGTTCACATACGGCTCGTTTTGAAAGGGAGTAAACATAGGGGTATCCTCATCCGAAATAATGAACGGCTATCTTTTCTCTGACTGCTTCCTCGCCGCACAGGTTCCCGACCGGTCAGGCAAGAACGTAGCGGCATCCCGGTCGCAGCTTCAAGGCCGCCAGGGTCCCGGCGGGCAGCTCGACGACGGTCCGCGCGCCCCGCACCGGCCCGCAAAAGCGCCAGGGCCGCAGATTCGCCACCTGCCGCAAGACGCAGCCCTCCGCATCGAGGAACAGCACGTCCATCGCAAAGCACATGCCGAGCGTGTGGACGCCGTTGCAGGGTGACAGCCATAGCCCTGAATCGGGAGCAAGCTCCTTTCGGCCCAACAGCCCTATCGAGCGTTTCCAGGCCGTATCGGCCACCTCCAGGCGGGCGACCACGATCCGGCCCGTCTCCACTTCTCGCAGCGTCAACCCTGCCTTAACTCCATTACTTCCTGGACGGCCTGCTCGACGGCGTAGGTCTGCTGGTTCATCTGAGAGACGGTTTCAGCGATCTCCTGCGCGGCGAGGGCGGTCTGCGGCATGGGAGTCAACTGCATGCGCGCGACGGCGGTCTGGACCGAGGCGAGCGTGTGGACGAGGGCTTCTTCCTGGGCTTTCAGCCGCTCCAGTCCCTGCTCAAAGACCCGCGCATTCTCCAGCCGCGCCGCGCACATCTGCACGCTCTGCTCCAGCGATTGGCGCGCTATGTGATCGGTCGTTTCCGCCAGACGAGCGCGGAGCGTTTCCAGCTCGGCTTCCAGCTCTTCGGCGGAGTTCGTGCCCAGGACCGGCAGCAAACTCAGACGTCGCGACTCCAACTGCCGCGCGCTCGCCAGCAGATCGTTGAGCTGTTCCAGCGTGGCGCGCAGATTCTTCTCGGATTCGGAATCCACTTCCATGCGCGCCAGCAAAAGCAGCGTGTCGCAGTAGGTGCGCTCGGCGCGCGACAGCGAGAGCAGCGGCACGACGGCCCGCATTTCCACCGGCAGGATGGACCGCTGCAGATAGGCCTTCGGGCGGGACTGAAACGCCCGCGTTCCTGCAAACAGCGCTCCTCCGAGCCAGACTGCCAGGCTGCCCACAACGTTCAGGGCTATAGAAACACCCGCCAGGCCAAGAAGCCCGCTTACTATCAGGGCGGCCAGTATCGGCAGGAAGATAGCCGCGGCGATGCGCAGGCCCATCCGCTCTTCCCGCTTTTTGCGCAGCTCGTAGGCCTGGCGCTCGTCCGCGTTGGGCTCGCGCTTGCGCTTGAAGCGGATGCCGCCCGCATGAAACTGCCAGTTGAAATTGAAGCCGCCCCAGTGAATGTCGTCTTTGAGGAACTCGCGCGGCAGGGCACTCAAGCGGTCTTCCATCGCTTGAGCGATCTTAAGGTCTATGTCCTGCAGCCCGATGCGCACGTCTTGCCTCCAAACCAGTTGTCAGTTATCAGTTGCCAGTTGTCAGAAAATCCGGTTTTACTGTCAACTGACAACTGGCAACTAGCAACTCCCATTACTGCTCGTCTTCCATATCGTAGCATGAGTAGAAATAGGGCGTGGCGGCCTCGAATTCGGCGGCGCAGGTATCCACCATCTTGTAGATGGGCACGATCCCCAGCCGCTTCCGCAGCGCCCGCAGTTTCGCCTCCGGAATGGCGGCGAACTCAGCGATGGTGCGGTCGGCAAAGCCGGCGTGCTTGGCCTCCCGCAGCAGTCCCACGGCCCGTGGAAAGTCTTGATAGGCTATGGCCAGGAACGCTTTCACCTTTTCCGGCAGCGGCGGCTCGGCGCGGTCCTCCGCTTCGTCCGCCAGGTGCGCGATGGCTCGCCCATTCACCTTCAGCCGCGTCTCCAGATCGACCAGCCCTCGCATCTTGCGGAGGAACCAGGGATCGATACCGCTCAGAGAGTGGATCTCTTCCACCATCATGCCGCGCCGGAAGCCCTCGAAGATCGCCCACAGCCGCTCGTCGTTGGGGACGCGGATGGCCTCTTCGAGCTGAATGTCGCTCAGCAGGTGGCCGCTTTTACTTGCCAGGCCGTACAGGCCGACCTCCAGCGAGCGGATCGCTTTGAGCAGGGCCGGCTCGAAGGCGCGGTCGATAGCCATCACCTCGCCGGTCGCCTTCATCTGCGTGCCGATGGTCCGGTCGGCCAGCGAGAACTTATCGAAGGGCCAGCGCGGGATCTTCACCACGCAGTAGTCCAGGGCCGGCTCGAAGCAGGCCAGCGTCTTGCGGGTGACCGCATTCTCGATCTCGTCCAGCCGCAGGCCGACGGCGATCTTGGCCGCCACGCGGGCGATGGGATAGCCGGTCGCCTTCGAAGCCAGCGCGGACGAGCGCGACACGCGCGGATTGACCTCAATCACATAATACGCAAACGAATTCGGGTCGAGCGCCAACTGGACGTTGCAGCCGCCCTCGATGCCGAGCGACCGGATGATCTTCAGGGACGCCGTGCGCAGCATCTGATACTCTTTGTCCGAGAGCGTCTGCGACGGCGCGATGACGATGCTGTCGCCAGTATGCACGCCCATCGGATCGAGGTTCTCCATATTACAGACGGTTATGGCGGTGTCGTTGGCGTCACGCATCACCTCGTACTCGATCTCTTTCCAGCCGCCCAGGAACCGCTCGACCATGACCTGATGGCGCATAGAAAGGGCAAGGCCGCGCCGGGCGATCTCGTAGAGATCGGATTCGTTTTTGGCGATGCCGCCGCCCGTGCCGCCCAGCGTGTAGGCCGGACGCACGATGAGCGGCCAGATTCCAGACGCCACCGGCTCGGCCAACTGCGACTCGTCGGTGACGATCCAGGATTCGGGGACCGGCTCGTCGATGGCGCGCATGAGGCTGCGGAACTCCTCGCGATCTTCCGCTTTCTTGATGGCTTCCAGGGGCGTGCCTAAAAGGCGCACGTCGTAGCGATCCAGAATGCCGGCCTCCGCGAGTTGGGTCGCCAGATTGAGGCCGGTCTGCCCGCCCAGAGTGGGCAGCAGGCCATCCGGCCGTTCCCGCGCCAGGACCCGCTCGGCGAACTCCACGTTCAGCGGCTCGATGTAGACGCGATCGGCCATCTCGGCGTCGGTCATGATCGTGGCGGGGTTGGAGTTGATGAGCACGACCGAGACGCCTTCCTCGCGGAGGGCGCGGCAGGCCTGCGTGCCGGCGTAGTCGAATTCGGCGGCCTGACCGATCACGATCGGCCCCGATCCGATGACCATGACTTTACGGATGCTTACGTCTTTCGGCATAGAGTGTATCGGGCCTTAAACCCTACCTTTACTTTGAGTGGAAATGCGCGCCATAGGCGGCGGCTCGAGCGTATAGACCCCGACGGGCCAGTGCAGCAGCCGGGGAAAGAGATGGATACGATGCTCCTGCGCGACGTACTGCGGATAGTGCTGGAGCCACCAGCGCTCTTTCCACTTACCGTCCAGGATGACGAGGTAGCGCGGCGCGGGCGCGAACCGTTCTACCGGCGCTTTGTCGTTGCAGAGGCCGGGAATGACGTTGATGGCCTGGAAACGGTTATCCAGGCAGAGACCCGGCGCGACGTCGCCGATCAGCACGCTATTGGCAGGAAGATTCGCCGCCAGCCAGCGATCGGCATCCCGCTGCGCGTAGGAGAGATGCGCCAGCCAGTCCCCGGTCCAGTACAGATTGACGGCGACCCACAGCAGCAGTGCCACGGCAATACTCCGAGGAGCAAGACTCTGTATCTGCGAAGCCACCTGCCACCGTTGCGGCCAGATCCAGAGCGCGACGATGACCGCTGCGGTGAACAGATAGATCGCGGTCTCGCTCATGGCGCTTTGCCGGTGGAGGAACGCTTCGGCCAGGTGGAACGCCGTGAAGCCACCCAGGAGGGACCGCGCCCATCGGGAGGCCGCGATAGACCGGACGACTTCCGGCAGGGAGACCAACGCCAGAGCGGCCACGCCCGCCAGCGCCGGGTAGAACAGCACGTAGTAGCGGCTTGGCGCGTAGCTGACGACGACCATCACGGCCCACCCCGCCAGCAGCCACAACCCCAGGAACCACATTGCGGCCCGCCGGACCGGCTCGATCCTCCGTTTGCGGCCTTCCAGCCCCCAGGCCAGGAGGCCGGCTAGCGCCAGCAGGAACAGAACGGGCGTATGCCGGAACAGATAGGGCGTCATCCCGCGCTCGTCACCGAAGAGCCCGTGCATCAGGTTCCTGCCGGCCTGCGAGAAGCTATGCGGGGCAAACAGGGGACCCGTGTAGTAGCGATTGGCTGGCGCTATCTCCGCCCGGTGCGGGAAGTACCACAGGACGGCATAGGCGATCAGCACGACGGCCAGGCCGAGGGCTAAACTAGCTAACCCCCCGGCCCACCACCTGTCCTCCTCCCTGCGAGCGTAGCGAGCAAACCAGGGAGGGGGAACACGACTGAAAGGTTCAGCCCGCTTTGGCGGGCTTTGCGTTTTAGCACGGGGTTTTAACCCCGTGTAAACCAAAAACGGAATAGGCAGCAGGAACGCTGCCAGCCCGCGCGTCGCGAAGGTGAGGCCGAGCATCAGGCCGCAGACCGCTAGCCAGAGCCGCGACCCTGCCGGCGGGCTTCGGAGTGCGCGCACGAATGCGTAGAAGGCGCAGACCATCAGGAACGCGGCGGGCGTGTCCATGAGCGCCATGCGGTTATAGAGCAGGTTGACGTGATCTAGCCCTAAAAAGAGCGTGCCCACTGCCGCGACCGGAAGGCCGAAGACACGCCGCAGCGCCGCGAAAAAAACGAGGAGCATGAGCAGGCTCAGCACGACCGAGATCAGCCGCGCCTGGATCGCCCCCACCCCGAACAGCGAAAAGACGGCGACCTGTACGTAGTGCAATGCCGGCATGATAAGGTCGTTGTTAAACCCATCCGTGCGGGCGTGGCCGAACAGGACGACGTTGCGGGCGTTGTGGATGTAAAACCCCTCATCCGTCAGCAGGGCGGCGCTCCAGGAAAGGCGCGCGTAGATGTCCGAATCGAGGGCGACCAGCCGCAGGGCGATCGTCAGGGCCACGGCGGTCACGGCTGCGATTCGAAGGAGCATCTTTCGCCCTGGCTGCGCCAGAGGACGTTCGCCGGAGACAGGGTAAAGTGAAACCGCTTCCGAGGCTCCGTCGCCATTCGCGGCTTCGGAAACCCCGTTCGACGTGATCGGCTTCAGACGAGTCTCGCTGGCTCTCACGGCGCGTTTTCTCCCTGCGCGCTTTGTCCTTGTGTCCCCTCTACTTCTCGGTGGAATAGCACGAAGAGAAACTTGCCGGTGATGAGATTACGCTTGACGGTACCCCAGAACCGGCTGTCGTCGCTGTCGTCGCGGTTGTCTCCCAGGACATAGAACTGGCCCCGTGGGACTTTAAGCGGCCGGCTCACTCCGTATCCGTACTCCTCGCCCTGGCCCCAGGGCCGGGTGATATAAGGCTCGACCAGATCCTGGCCGTTGACCGAGACTTTGCCGCTGTGGATCCAGACCACATCGCCCGGCAGGCCGATGACCCGCTTGATCAGGATTCCGCCTCGGATGCTCTCGCGCGAAGACCGGCCGCCGTTGCCTGTATCCGAGGCCGTCGTATCTCCCGTATCGGCGCCGCTATCCGATGCGTTGCTATCCTCCTCCGGATCGCCCGGATAGTGGAAGGTGATGACGTCGCCGCGCGCAGGCGATGTGCCGAACGGATAGGCCAGCCAGGCCCGCATGGTCACGGTATGGTCGCCGGGGCGAAGCGTCGGCTCCATGGATCGAGAGGGAATATAGTCCGAGGCAAAGCCCAGCGCGATAAATCCCAGCACGATCGCCAGCAGCAGCATGACCTGAGTGCGCCGCACGGTGAAGAAGCTTTCCCGGGTCTTTGGCGGCGGGCTGCTCTCCGGTTCCGGCCGATGCAGGCGGACCTGGGTCATTGCTCTCCCCGCTCGCGCTCGATCATGGCGAGAAACTGCCGGAAGAAGTAGCCGCTGTCGGTCGGGCCGGGCGACGCTTCCGGATGGTACTGGATCGAGAAGATAGGCAGATCGCGATGGCGCAGCCCCTCGACCGTGCCGTCGTTCAGGTTGATATGGGCGACCTCCATCCCTTCCTTGAGCGGATCCGGATCGACGGCATAGCCGTGGTTCTGCGAGGTGATATAGACACGCCCGGTCGTCAGGTCTTTGACCGGATGGTTGCTGCCTCTATGGCCGAACTTGAGCTTGAAGGTCTTGCTGCCGAAGGCGTAACCGAGGAGCTGATTGCCGAGGCAGACGCCCATGATCGGCTTTTTGCCGACCAGATCCCGCACGGTGCTGACGATGTAGTCGAGATCGGCGGGATCGCCGGGGCCGGGAGAGAGGACGATTCCATCGGGGTTGCCTCGTAACAGGGTGGCAGCGCTTGTAGTGCAGGGATAGACCGTTGTTTCGCAGCCCAGCTTCGCCAGGCTGCGCACGATATTGTATTTGACCCCGCAATCGAGCAGCGCGATGCGGAAGCGCGGCGCCAGCCCGACTTCCGCCGGCTCCTCTACCCCCATCGGCTGCCGGGCGCCGGGTATCCAGCGATAGGGTTTTTCCGTGGTCACCTTGCGGGCGAAGTCGATGCCCGCGTAACCGGGTGAGGCGTGGATGCGTGCCAGGGCTTGATCGGGCGTCTCGTCGGTGGAGATAGCGCCCATCATCACGCCGCGCACGCGCAGGGCACGGGTGAGGGCGCGTGTATCCACGTTCTTGATGCCGACGACGCCGCGCTCTTTCAGGAAGGCGTCCAGGCTCTGGGAGGCGCGCCAGTTGCTCGGTGTCTCCGCCGCTTCGCGCACGATAAATCCTTCGACCTGCACGCGCCGCGACTCGAAGTCTTCGGGATTGATGCCGTAGTTGCCGACGAGCGGATAGGTCAGCGTGACCATCTGCCCGGCGTAGGAGGGATCGGTCAGGATCTCCTGGTAGCCGGTCATGCCGGTATTGAAGACGACCTCACCGTAGGCGCGCCCCGGCGCGCCCAGCGACTCGCCCTCGAATACCGTCCCGTCTTCCAATGCGAGAATAGCTTTCATCCCTCTCCTTCGCCGCCTTGTCGTATGTTAAAGCCCCCACCCCCGGCCCCTCCCCCAAGCTTAGGGGAGGGGAGATTCTGTTGGAAGCTAGCGCCCTCTCCTTAAAGCTTCTCTTGCCTGCAAGCAGAGGCACAAGAGAGCAGTTATGTTCCCCCTCTCCTTATGAAGGAGAGGCAGGGCCGGTACGGAGCGTAGGCGCGAAGCGCCGTCCTACGCGGAGGAAGGCCCGTGGTCGGTTAAGGGGGTGAGGTCGCCACCGCGACCAGCCGTTTCGCATTCTGATCGTAGGGAGCGCCGGCCAGGTCCCCATAAATCTCCACGCCGGCAAAGCCGCTCGCCTCCAGCAGCGCGGCCAGCTCGGCAGCGGAATAGAGCCGGTGGGAGACCGTGAACGCATGCTTTTTGCCTTCGGCGAAGACGATCCACCGGGTTTCGATCCAACTCCAGTTCTGGAGGATTTTAGGCTCTTCCAGAATGAAAACCCCATTGTTCTCACTCCAATGGCGCTCCCGGAACCGGCGCGCGAGCACTTCCTTGCCGATCACATCCATGACCAGCCGCGCGCCGGGTTTGAGGGAGCGATGGATATTCTCCAGCACCTGGCGGTCGTCGGCAGGATCGGCGAAGTAGCCGAACGACGTAAACAGATTGATCGCTCCATCGAAGGCTTCGGGCCGGCAGAATCGCCGCATGTCCTCCTGCACGAACCCTACGTTCAGGTTTTCGGCTTGGGCGCCTTTACGAGCCGTTTCCAGATGGAAGACCGTCCGGTCCACGCCGGTCACCCGAAAGCCGCGGCGCGCCAACTCCAGCGAATGCCGGCCCGGCCCGCAGCACAGATCGAGAAGAGTTGCTTCAGGCGCGACATCGAGCAAAGCCAGCACCTGATCCACCTGCTCGGGCGCCGCTCCCCAGCGCGCCTCGTCGAACATGACCGGCGCC
>DASRCN010000066.1:0-16648 GCA_035653075.1 Chthonomonadaceae bacterium
TGCCGGGTCGTTTATCGGCCCGGCATCCAGTTCTTTGTATTTCAGACCGAGGTTTTAACCCCGTGTGCGGATCGAGACCAGTCGTCGAAGAGGCTGTAGAGAGCCGGAATCACCACCAGCGTCAGGAGCGTCGAGACCAGCAGGCCGCCAAGGACCACGATCGCCATCGGAGCGCGCGTCTCGGAGGCCCGTCCGATGCGCAGCGCCACCGGCAGCATCCCGACGATGGTCGCCAGCGTGGTCATCAGGATCGGACGCAGGCGGGTCGCGCCCGCCTCCTCGATGGCCGCTTCGCGTCCCATTCCCCGACCTCGCAGCGTGTTCGTGTAGTCCAGCAGCAGGATCGCGTTGCGGCCCATCAGCCCGACCAGCATCAACACGCCGATGGCCGCCACCAGCGAGAGCGTCTCCCCGGCCAGCACCAGCGCTCCCAACGCTCCGATCAGGGCCATCGGCAGCGTGAACATGATGACGAACGGCGTCTTGAGCGAGTTGAACAGCGACGCCATCACCGTATAGACCAGCAGGGCCGCCAGGATCAGTGCGCTGGCGAAAGGCCAGATGTTCTCGTTGAGCGTCTCCGTCTCGCCGCCCCAGTGGACCTCGATGCCGGAGTGCGGCATCCGGTCGATCTCCTTCTGGATGGCCTGCTCCACGTTTCCCAGCGCCATGCCCGGCCCCAGGTCGGCCGTCACGGTCACCAGACGCTGGCCGTTGCTCCGGTCGATGGTGGTCGGCCCGGCGCGCGAGGCGATGGACGCGATGTCGGCCAGGGTGACCGGCGTGCCATACGTATCGCTCCCCACCACGATGTTCTGCACGTCCTCCGGTCGGGAGCGCTCGACGCCGGCCAACTGGACGCGGATCGGCATCTCCTGTCCGTTCGCGCGGAAGACCGTGTCCGTATTGCCCGTCAGCGAGTCGCGCAGGACTTCCCCGGCGAAGGCCGCCGGAATGCCGTAGTGGGCGGCCTGCTCCTGGTCGATGGACGCCTGCACCTCCGGCTGGCCGCCGCGCACCGAGACGTCCGGATTGAGCACGCCGGGCATCCGGCCGATCCGGTCACGCAGCCGTTCCGCAAAGCTCGTGAGGTGGTCCATATCCATGCCGCGAAGCTGGATCTGGACCGGCGCGGAGCTACCCTCCACCGAGCGGACCGCCGCCGTCGCAATGCGCGCCCCGCTCTCCTGCGCGATAGGCTCCAGGCGCTCGCGCAGCCGGGCGGCGATCTCCTGATCGGAGCGGACGCGCAGGGTCCCGTCGAAACCGGCTGGATGCAGCAGGCGGTCCAGCAGGCTGGCTTTAGGACGCAGCCGCAGGCTGATCTGCGCGAACTGCGCGCCTTGCTGCGGAATGGAGCCAAAGCCGCCGAGGATTTGACCGACGCTCGTGGCGGAGGCCGCTACATCCGGCATCTCGGCCACCACCTGCTCGGCCTGGTGGGCGACCGCCGCTGTCGCGGCCAGGCTGTTGCCCGGCGGCGTCTCGATGGTCACCGTGATCTGGCCTAAGTCCATGCCCGGCAGAAACTCGAATCCCAGCTTGCTGGAGGAGAAGACCAGGATCAGCGCCAGCACGGCCACCCCGGCGGTCACGACGAGCGCCCGCCGCCCCAGCGCCCACCGGAGTACCTGGCGGTAGAAGGCTTCCAGCCGCCGGTAAGCCCGGTCCAGCGGCACGAACGGGCCGCGCGGCGCCTCCGCGTCTTCCCCGGCGCGGTACCAGCGGGCGGCCAGCATCGGCGTGACGGAGAAGGAGACGACCAGCGAAAAGAGCGTGGCCGTCACGATGGTCAGGCCGAACTGCTTGAAGAACGCGCCGACGATGCCGCCCATGAAGGCGATAGGCAGGAAGACCACCACATCGACGAGGGTCGTCGTCACGTCCGCAAAACCGATCTCCGCGCGCCCGTTCAGAGCCGCCTCGCGGGGCGTCTCCCCGTTCCGCAAGTGGCGGGTGATGCTCTCCAGCACCACGATGGAGTCGTCCACCAGAATACCGACGGAGAGCGAGAGGGCCAGCAGCGTCATCTGGTTGAGGGTAAAGCTCGCCAGCCAGAGGACCACGAACGTGGCGACGATGCAGGCGGGGATCGCCAGCGAGACGATGAAGGTGCCCCGCAGGTTGTGCAAAAACAGCAAGACCACCGCCATCGCCAGCAGCGCGCCCAGGATCAGACTGGTATCGACGTCCTCCAGGGCGGCGCGGACGGTCTCGGCGTCGTCGCGCAGCGTGACGATCTTCAGATCGGCGGGTAGGGACGGCATCAAGCCGGCCAGCGCCCGGTCGACGCTCTCCGCCACGGCGACTGTGTTGGCGTCCGGCGCTTTGGTGAGGATGAGGCTGACGCCCTCGCTTCCGTCGATGCGGTCGATCTCGGTCGGTTCTGCCTGCCCGTCCGTGACGTTCGCGACGTCCGCGATGGTGAGCGGCGGCGCGGGCAAGGCGGTCTCCGTGTGGGATGTGTCTGGAACTGGCGAAGGCGCTGCCGCCTCCGGCGTGAGGAGTTGCGTATTGCGGATGGCGGTCAGCGAGGAGAACGATCCGGCCAGGCGCACTTCCGTCTGACGCGCTCCCGACGTGATGTCGCCGGCCGGGATGTCCTGGCCGGCAGCCTTTAGGGAGCGGATCACGTCCTCGATCGTCAGATGGTACTGCGCGAGTCGTTGCTGATCGACCTCGACGTGAATCTCGCGTTCCGCGCCTCCCAGGACTTGCACCGTCCCCACGCCATGCACCCGCGCCAGTTGCGGCTTGATGCGTTTCTCCGCCAGGTCGCGCAGTTTCGGGAGTGTCAAAGAGTCACATTTTAACCCAATATAGAGGATGGGCTGCGCGTTGATGTCCAGCCGGGCGACGACGGGTGGATGCGCTTCCAGCGGGAGCGACGCGCGGAGGGCCTCCAGCCGCCCACGCACGCTTGCCAGGGCGGCGTCCATGTCCGTGCCCACCTGAAAGTCGATGCTCAGGATGGAGACGTTAGGCTGCGAGCTGGAGTAGACGTCCTTGACGCTGTTGACCGTCCCGACGGCATCCTCCAGCGGCTTGCTGATCTGCGACTCGATCTCGCGCGGTCCGGCGCCCGGATAGACGGTGGTGATCGTCAGCGTGGGAATATCCACGCGCGGGTTCAGCTCGGCGGGCAGGTGCAAATAGGCCTGCAGGCCCAGCGCCGCGATGGCAGCCAGGGCCATCCAGATTAGGATCGGGCGGGAGATAGCAAGACGCGTAAACCACATAAAATTCGTTTACGGGTGGGTGAAGACCTGTATGCGTGCCGTCTGGCCGGGACGCAGGGAAGTGACCGCGTTAAGGAACCGGAAGCGGACGCGGAAACTGCGCCCATCCGGCTCGGCGGTCGGCGCGATCTCGCTGACGACGGCGGAAAGCTCCCGGTCCGGCAGCGTATCCACGCGGATGCGCGCGGCCTGGCGGACATGCAGCAGAGCAAGCTGGCGGGCCGGGGCCAGCGCCTCCACGCGCAGGCCCGCCAGGGAAACGATCGTCACCAGCGGAACGCCGGGCTGGGCCGTCTCCCCGGCCCGCGCGCCGATCTGGGTGACGATCCCGGAGATCGGGCTGGCAAGATGTGTGGCGCTGTCTGCCGCCTGCGCACCCTGAACGCCCGCGCGGGCCTGCGACAGGCTCGCCTCGGCCGCCCGGACATCCTGGTCGGCGAGGGCCAGTCGCTGGCGACGCGCCTCCTGCACGGTCTGCAGCGCCTCCCGCGCCTGCCGGACTCCCGCCTGGGCCGCCGCTGCATCTTGCTGCGCCAGCGCCACACGATACGGCGGATCGCCCGCAGCAGATTTCGGCCCAGCGGTCAGCCGCCGGACCTGGGCGTTGGCCGCATCCAGATCGGACTGCGCCGTCTGCACCTGCAGGCGCGCTCCATCCAGGTCGGACCGGGAAGCGCCTCCAACCTGGGCCAGCTCTTCCAGGCTGTGTAAATCCTGCTGGGCGTGGTCCAGCGCCGCCTGTGCCTTGCGTACGCCCTCTCGCGCCGCGGCAAGGTCGGCGCGCGTGTCGTCGCGGGCGGCCTCCTGGGCGAGCGTTGCCTGCGCCGCTTTGGCTTGCGCCTGCTGCAAGCCGGCCTCCGCGCTCTGAACATCGGCATCCGCCTTGACGCGTTCCGCCTCCCGACCCAGGCGCGCTTTATGAAGCTGCGCCTGGGCGGCAAGGACGCTCGCCTCGGTCGTGCGCTCCTGCGCCTGGACGGTCCGATCGTCCAGGCCCACCAGCAACTGGCCGCGTTGCACCGAATCCCCTTCCCGCACGGTGACTGCGACGATCTTCGCCGGCAGGCTCGTCGAAAGGGTAGCCTGCTCGCCGGCCTGGACCATGCCGATCAGCGCCAGGGTCGTCCGGCTGCCGCCAGAGGGGTCCGATAGGCTGCCGGCAGAGCGATGATACTTCCGCACGGCTTTCTCGTGCGGCGGGGCAGGCTGTGGCTGGAAAACAGGCTTATCCGGCGTGCTGGGCCGCAGCAGCGCCACCGCCAGCGCCGTCAGCAGCGCGCAGGCCGCGATGCCGGCCAGAAGGCGCGCTGCTTTCATCGTGTCTCCCCGGCGAAAGAAAGGTCCACGCCCAACTCGACGCCCTGCGCGTGATCGAAATCCGCCGCCGCCTGCAGCAGGTCGTAGGTCGCCTGCAGCGCGCGCTCGCGGGCGGCACGCACTTCCCGCTGTGCCGCCTCTACGTCCAGGATGGTCCCCCTCCCGACTTCATAAGCCTTCTCGGCCACGGTCTCTGTCGCCTCCGCTCCGCGCTGCTGGGCTTGCGCCAGGGCGATTCGGTCCTGGGCCGCGCGCATGCTCTGCCAGGCCTGCGTTACTTCCAGAGCGATTCCCTGCCGGGCATCCTCCAGCAGCGCCTCCAGGCGCCTGGCCTCCGCGTTTGCCTCGCGGGTATCCTCTCGCGTCTTGTCCCCATCCAGGATCGGCCAGCGCATCTCCAGCGTAGCCGCCGCGTAGTGCTCGTGGATGAAGGCGCGCGGCGTCTGCTCGGCCACCTCGCCGCGCAAATTCAGGGCGGGCTGTCCCTCCGCGCGCGCCAGCGCGACTCCCGCGCGGGCCGCCCGCAAGTTCTGTTCCAGCAGCGCCAGCTCCGGCCGGCCTTTCAGCGCGGCGGCGACCGCTGCGTCCGGGCTAGCGGGCACGGCCGGCGCATTTTCGAGCGGCGCCACGTTCACCGGCGCCGCTAACGGTCGGCCCAGCGCCCGGTTGAACGCCAGGCGGGCCAGCGCCAACTCCCCTTCAGCCTGCGTCAGCCCGGCCTGCGCCTCTGCAACCTGCGCCTGGGCCGTCTCCGCGTCCACCGGCTTAGCCTGACCGGCCTCGATCCGGCGCTGGACCAACTGCTGAAGCTGCTGCGCCGCTGCCAATCCATCCTGAGCGGCGCGCACGCCCGACTCAGCGCGAAGCACGTCCAGATACGCCTTGCGGACGGTTTGCGCCAGATCTGCCAGGGTTTTCCGATAGTCGATCTCGGCAGCCAGCGACAGAGCCGCGTATCGCCGCCGCGCCGCGCCGGCTCCCGCCCGATACAATGGCTGCTCCACGACCAGGTCGAGCCAGCCGACTCCTTCCGGCAGAACGGTCGCCGGGGGAGCCTCCGGGCGCGGAAAGAGCACGCGCGGTCCCTGCACCGTTCCGGAGGCCGTCGCCGTCACCGTCGGACGGGCTACGGGCCGGTCGCGGTCGGCCTCGGCCTGCGCAGCCTCGCGGGCAAAGCGCGCGGCGCGCGCCTGCGGGCTGTGCTGAAGCGCCTCCGCGATGCTCTCCGCCAGCGTCATGGGCTTAACCGTCTCCTGAGAGTCCGCTTGGGCGCAGTAAGTACGGGCGCTACTTGCCGCGCAGTGTTGGACCAAACACAGAGAGCACTCGACGACCCAGCTACAGAACAAAACAAGAGAAAATATACGGCAGCTCGCGCGGGGGAAAGCATTCCTCCGCTGTAAGCGCGACGGAAAGCATTCCTTCGCTGTGAAGCCTTCGGCTGGGTGTCCTTCGGACATCTTCGCAGGAAAGCCTGTGCCAGGCACACACCTTTCGATAAGACATGTGCGAAGCACGCCCGGCGCGCAGTGCCTCACAGCGAAGGACTTTCGTCCATCGGTCCGGCGCGATAGCGCCTCCCATCGAAAGAATTTATTCCGTCGCGTATTCATTCCATCGTTCCTATAGAGGAATGCATTCCCGCATTATTCCGCAACACGCGGCAGAAACAGATTCTTGGATCTATAAACTTCAGTCCGGTAGAAGTCCCAGGAAAGCTTCGACAAAAGAGGCCAGATTCCTTGCCGCACAGGCGGAATTCGTTCCCAATCGGATCAGGGCGGGGATTTTCCAGGGATGGGTGAGGACGGCCAGGATCACCCGGCTGCGATCTACATTCCCATCCATATCCGCGAGCCGGTTGAAATCGAAAGGCATCTCCTGGTCCGCGGCATCGGTGATGGCGCGCACGGCCAGCCAGGGGATGTTGCGCGCGGCCGCCGCGCGGGCCGCGCCTGCCGTCTCCATATCCACCGCCTGAGCGCCGGTTCGTTCCGCCAGCGCCTTCTTTTCGGCGGGCGAGATCAGAATGCGGTTGGTCGTGTGCAGGGCGCCGCGCCGGAGATCGATACCCGGTAAGCCGACGGAATTCGCAAGCGCCAGCAGTCTGGAATCCGCCGGATAGACCTCTGGAGACGCTTTATCGCCATGCACGGTCACGCGCTCGGCGACGAGCAAGCTTCCGGGGGCCATCTCCGCCGCCAGCCCGCCCGCAAAGCCACAGATCAGCAGGCAGGAAAAGGGAGAGTCCTGCGCTTGAGACAGGAGCCGTATCCCCTCCTCGGCGTTGCGCTCTCCTGCGCCGGAACAAGCGATGCACACGGCCCGATCTCGCAGGGCGCCACAAGCGCGGGTAATCCGGCGGGCATCGAGAGGCACAGTTTTCGGAATTACCAGGCGGCGCAGAAACGGGGCCGCCTCTTCCCGCAGGGCAAAAAGAACGGCGGCGCGGGGCGCGTGCTCTGCCGGCATGCGAAAGGAGGCGACGCGATCAGGCCGCAGCCGGCTCGGCGTCGGTGGTCAGGACCTTGACCCGCACGGCCTCGACCAGATCTTCCGGCGTAGAAAGCCCGGAGGCAATGCCGATCATTTCATAGGGGGCGAACGCCTCGACGGAGAGCTCGTCGGCGCTCTGAACGTGGATGGTATTGGGGTTGTGATGGCGGCACAGCGCGGCCAGCTCCATGGTATTGGCGCTGGTTCGGGAGCCGACCACGATCATAAGCTCGACCTTGGAGGCCAACTGCACGGCGTCATCCTGGCGGTGCTGCACGGGCCGGCAGATCGTGTTGATGATCTGGATCTCCTTGCACATAAACACCAGCTCGTTGACGATCTCGCGGCACAGCTCCAGCGCGTGCGTCGTCTGGAAGATGACGCCGACCTTGCGCTTGAGCAGATACTTCTCTTTGGCTTCCCGCAGCTCTTCGATACTATCGACCACGAGGGCCGGATTCTTCAAGGCGCCGAGAATGCCCTTGATCTCCGCGTGATTGTGGTCGCCGACGATGACGACCTGGCAGCCGCGCGCCTCCAGCGCCTGCGCGGCTTCCTGAGCGCGCAGGACGATGGGGCAGGTCGCATCGACCACATCCAGGCCGCGATCTTTGGCCTCCTGGATCTTGGCTTTCGGCAGGCCGTGCGCGCGAATGACCATCGTGCCCGACTTTTCGCTCTCGTAATCGCCCACCTTCCGCAGGCCTTTGGCCTCCAGTTCGTCGGTGACGCGCTTGTTATGCACCAGGTCGCCGAGGATGAACACGTCATTGCGCTCCGCCAGCGCCTGCCGCGTCAGGTTGATGGCGCGCTTGACGCCAAAGCAGAACCCCACCTCTTTGGCCATCAGGACCTTGCGTTTGGGCTTTGTTTCCATAAAAATTACTCCTGGCCCCTGCGTCGCCCTGGACGGCGCTACGCAGTCGCCATGCGGCTCCTCCGAGCCATCTTCACATAGCCATGATCGCCAAACCAGGCGACCGCGCGCTCCAGAGCCTCCCGAACGGGCGACTGAGGCAGTCCCAGCTCCCGCACCGCTTTCGAGGCGTCGAAGAACATCTTGTGGTGGGCCATCTTGACCCCTTCGAACGGATGCGCGGGCGCGCGATGCAGGACCCGCTCGGCGATCACGTTCTCCAGGCCGACCGCCAGCCACGCCGCCGCGTAGGGCATCTTCATTCTCGGCGCGGATAGGCCCGTGATGCCGGCCAGCATCTCCAGGATCTCGCGAAGCGTCAGGTTTGCGTTCCCTAAAATATACTTCTCGCCGGGGCGCCCTCGTTCCCCCGCCAGCAAGATTCCCGCCGCCACGTCCCGCACGTCGATCAGATTCAGCCCGGTATCCACATACGCCGGCAGGCGCCGGTTCAGAAAATCGACGATGATCTGTCCTGTCGGCGTGGGCTTAATGTCGTTCTCGCCCACCGGCGTGCTCGGATTGACGATGACGATGGGCAGGCCCTGCTCGGCAAAGCGGCGCGCCTCCTGCTCCGCCAGGAACTTCGAGCGTTTGTAGTGGCCGATCATGTCGGCCTCGCGAACGGGCGTCTCCTCGGTGCCGGGCGAGCCGTCTTTCGGGATGCCGAGCGCCCCGACCGTACTGGTGTAGACCACACGCTCTATGCCGCTCTCCATCGCAGCCTGCAGCAGATGGCGCGTGCCCTCGACGTTGGCGCGATAGAGGTCCTGCGGGTCTTTGGCCCACAGCCGATAGTCGGCAGCCACGTGATAGAGCGCCGTGCAGCTCTGAACCGCTGTTCGCAGCGAGGCCGGATCGGTCAGATCGCCGCAGACCACCTCTACCAGACGGGCGTCGAGATCGGCCAGGTTGTCCCGCCGGCTATGGGGCCTCGCCAGGACCCGAATGTGCTCCCCACGCGCCGTCAACAGCCGCGCCACATGCGATCCGACAAAGCCTGTAGCCCCTGTGACCAGAATGCTCAAAATGACTTCCTGCAGTCCTGGGGTCGGGAGGTTTTAACCTCCCGAATCTAGGCTACCCTCCTGCATAACGACAGATCACTTGGAGAGCGACCAGGCGGCCAGGCGTAGCGTGCCCATCGGGGTGCGCATCGCCTCGCTCACCGCGCTGTGCTCGAAGCCGCTGTGCATCTTGCAGTTCTGGCACTGGCCGTCCATCCGCGATTCCCAGTACTCCCAGTTCGTATTGTTCCAGAAAGTCTCCCAATCGGGGATATAGTTCTCTCCGATGAGATAGCAAGGCGCTTTCCAGCCCTTGGGCGTATAGTTGACGGTCGACCAGGGCGCGCAGGGCAGCTCACGCATGCCCGCCGCAAACTCCAGGAACGTCGGGGTCGCGTTGATCTTGTATTTGTGGGAGAAGGCCCGAATCTTACGGAACTTGTCGTGAATCTGCTCTTTCGTCAGGAAGATGTCGGCCTCGACGCTCTCATACTCATAACCGGGCGAGACCAGGATGCCATCCACGCGCAGATCGTGTCCCAGCTTGCATAGATCCTCGACCTCCTCGACCTGCGTCTCTTTGTAGACCGTCGTGTTGATAAAAACGTAGTAGCCGAGTCTCTTGCCCTGCTTCATCATTTCGAGGGCTTTGTCGAAGACGCCCTTACGGTTACAGACATAGTCGTGCGTCTCGCGCATCCCATCCAGATGGATCATCAAGAAGAGTTGCGGGCTGGGAGGAATGACTCCGAAAACCTTCGTGTCGAGCTTGAGGGCGTTGGTGCAGAGGATGATGTATTTCCCGCGCTCGATCAGGCCCTCGATCAGTTGCTTGAGCTCCGGATAGAGAGTCGGTTCCCCGCCGCAGATGTTGATGATCGGCGCGCCGCAGTCCTCGACCGCCTTGAAGCAGGTCTCCAGCGACATGCGGTCGGAGAGCTTTCCCGTATGGCGTTCCACGGCACAGCCGATGCAGGCCAGGTTACACGTGTAAAGCGGCTCCAGCATCAGCACCGTGGGATAGCGTTTGAAGCCTGCCCGCTCCATTCGGGTGCGGTGCCGTGCCTGCGCCATCGTAAAGCCTATGGGAAAACGCATAGCCTAAATCCCTTCCTTCCGAGCGGTGATTCGAGTAATGCTCAACAAAGTATACCTGATATTCCCCCTCTCCTTACGGAGGAGAGGGGATAAGCGCAGCCGGGGGGGTGAGGTCCGCCCGCGAGGGCGGTTGGCGGCGTAGCCGCCTGCCAGGCGGGTCGTTCACGGCCCGGCTAAATGGCCCTGGGGTGGATGGGAGTGAGGGCTTAAAGCTCCAGGTTGGCAAAACGGTCCCCGGCCTCGTCCACGGCGGGCCTGAATTCGGGCGGCTCGCCGCCGACGAACGCGTGGTACTGCGCCAGCGACCACAGAGGGAAATAGTGCCGGTAATAGTGATACCGCAGATAGAACACCCGCGGGAATCCCGTTCCGGTAAACCACTCCTCCTCCCAGGTGCCGTCACTGTTCTGGTTCTGAAGCAGGTAGTCCAGGCCGCGCCGGACGAACGGGCTGTCCAGATCGCCCGCGTTGAACAACCCCATCAGCGCCCAGGCGGTCTGGGACGGCGTGCTCGGTCCGACCGCCTTAGGATGATCGGGATCGTAGGAGGCGCAGCTCTCGCCCCAGCCTCCGTCCTCGTTCTGGACCGCGTGCAGCCAGCGCACGGCCTTGCGGATCCGCTCCCGGCTCATATCTTCGCCGATGCGCGCCAGGCCCCGCAGCACCTGCCAGGTGCCGTAGAGATAGTTGACGCCCCAGCGACCGAACCACGATCCGTCGGGCTCCTGCTCCCGGTAGAGATAAGCGATCGCCCGCTGGATGCGCGGATCGCTCCTGCCGAAGCTGTAGTAGGAGCACATCTCCAGCGTGCGCGCCGTGATGTCCGCCGAGGAGGGGTCGAGCATGGCGTTGTGGTCGGCGTAGGGAACGTACTGCAGCAGCATCTTGTCGTTGTCTTTATCGAAGCTGCCCCAGCCGCCGTCGCGGTTCTGCATGGCAAAGACCCAGTCCAGGCCGCGCCGCATTGCCTGGCGGACCGGCTCCGGCGCCTCGCTCCAGTGCTCTCCGGAAGGGCAGTAAGCTTTATAAAGGGCCATGAGCACCATGATCGTGTCGTCTACGTCCGGGTAATACTCGTTCTCCATCTCGAAGTACCACCCGCCCGGCTCCACGCGGGGCGCTTTGACCGCCCAGTCTCCCTTGCGCTTCGTCTGCTTGGAGAGCAGCCATTCCGCGGCGCGCCGCACGGCCTCGCCCTCGGCGGGATAGCCGCTATCGACGAGCCCGTTGATGACCAGCGCCGTGTCCCAGATGGGCGAGACGCAGGGCTGGAGGCGGATCGTGTCGTCCTCCTCGATCTCGAAGGCCGCCAGCTCTTTCAGCTCTTTCTGGATGGCCGGGTGATCGTCCGTCAGTCCCATGCACTTGTAGGCCATGACCGCATGGGCCATCGCCGGGAAGATCGCCCCCAGCCCGCCGCTGTTCTGCTCCCGCTCCAGCAGCCAGGCCAGCGAGCGCTGCAGGGCCAGCTTGCGGAACGGCTTGACCGGGCAGGCATCGTAGAGCTTGAGGACCTTATCGACGACCAGAAAGACGTTTTTCCAGGTCAGCGGCTTCCTATCCCACTGCAGGCGCAGCCGCTTCCGGTCCCGGCCTTCCACGAACAGCTCGTCGATATGGGCTCCTTCGGGAACGGGCCGGTGGGGCTTTTTGGCGTTCATGACGGCCAGGGGCACGAGCATGGCCCGCGACCAGGAGGACATGTTATAGATATTGAAGTAGAACCATTTCGGCAGCAGGATGGTCTCCGGCGGGATCGTCGGCACGCCATGCCAGTCGTACTGGCCGAACATGGAGAGGTAGAGCTTAGTGAAGGTGTTGCAGCGGATGACGCCGCCCTGAGAGAGGATGGCGCGGCGCGCCCTGCGCAGGAACGGCTCTTCGCCGGTGTATCCGGCCAGCTTGCAGGCAAAGTAGGCTTTGACGGAGGCGCTTACGTCGGGAGGGCCGCCGGGATAGATGGACCAGTACCCGTCCGGATGCTGGCAGCGGCGGATGTAGTTGGTGAGCTTTCGCAGCTTCTCCGGCTCGCGCCGGCCCAGAAACTGCATCAGGAGAATATATTCGCTCTCCAGAATGGTGTCGCCTTGCAGCTCGGCGACCCAGTGGCCGTCCGGCTGCTGGCGGTTCAGCAGATACTCCTGCGCGCCCCGGATGGCGGTGCGAACGGCCCCCAGCGAGATCGTGGGCGCTTCCAATCCATGACGCCGCGTGGTCGGGACGGAATGCGTGGTCGTTTCCAGGCCACGCGCATTGTAGTCTTCCTGGCTGGTCTTCAACATACGCCGTAGGGGTCCGATCCTCGATAGTCTTCGTTCCGTCCGTTCTGCAGGCGATCGAGCATACATTCTCCTTACGAACGCACAGGCATAGGCGTTTCGGCGGGCGCGAGATCGCGCCGCCTTCCAGGCCGCAGTCGCTCCTGAAATGAGAGTGGCGGATTGAGATCGAAGGGAGCGGAATGGCGCTGCCACGGTCGTCGAGCCTGCGAGGCCCTCCTTCCTGATAGGAAGAAACTGCGACCTTGCTCTCGGGCGCGCGGTTCACCCCACCCGCGTGGGGAGGTATGAACAGGACAGCATCAGGGCTGACATATTTTAGCCGGGCCTGCACTCTTTGTCAAGCGTTTTGCCGCCTGGTTAGGCTTGTTTCCCGGCTTTTTCCAGCATCCGGTTCCTTTTAGGAGAAAATTCTCGTCCTGCGCTTCCCTTACTGGCCACAGAATCCCGGATCGTTCACGAAGGAGGATACGAGGCCCAACCGCTTGAGTTCCTGCACGAGCTTGGAAGCGTCGTTTAAAATCAGGTGCGCGAATCGCTGGGTCTCCGGATCGCTCTTGCGCTGCAGCAGCGTAGCGGCGGAGCAGATGGAGGTGATCAATCCCAGCAGCACCTCTTCGTTGACCAGCTCGCCGGGCAGCATGGTATCGGTGGTCTCGAAAGAGGGCAGGCCGTTCGCTCCGCCTTCGGCCGGCTCGGGGACCTTCCCTACGGGCAGCGGCATGGCGGCGGAGAAATCGGGCTCGACCGGCGTGGGAGCCGGCGTCGGCGCCTGCGGGCCGGGGACCAGCCACTCCCCCGCCGCTCGAAGTCGCTCCTCGATCTCCCGCAGCTCCCGCCCGATCGCCTGGTAGAGTGGCGTGTTCTCCATGTCCTTCTCGGCGGAGACGCCGTAGTCTCTCCTATTGATGCCGTAGAACATGGGGTCCGTCGTGGCGTAATTGATGAACATGACGGCGATAAACTTCTGGAAGACGTTGCGGTCGAACAGATACTTACTTTTATAATTCGCTTCGTCCTTGACGCAGCTCAATATCTCGTCGAATAATCCTACCAAAAACTCGCGGGGCTGCCGTTGGGCCATCTGTTCGAGATCGTTGTAACAGAACTCGAACCGGTAGTCCAGCGCGGCCGGATCGCTGTAGCCCTCCGCCTCCGCCACGGAGGCGAACACGTTGAGCTTCATCATGCTGTCGAGGTTGCGGCGCTGATAGCCCTTGCGCGCGATCACCAGCGCGAATCGCTGGAACTCGTCGTACTCCGTGCCTAAAAAGTGCGCCTGGTTGCTTGCGATCTTGTCACGCAGCTCCTCAAGGCGGCGCAACAAATTACCGCGCGCATCGTTGATGATCTCCATCATCTCGGAGATCGGATCTTCCTCCGAGAAGTACTCCATCGTTTCGAAGGTAGTGCGGATGACGGCGAAATCGTTGAGGCCGTCTTCCAGGCAAGGATACGCGATGCCGAGCAGCAGGTCATCGGGTATCTTCGCGATCGTGTCGGCATTGCGAATGCCGCGATCCTCTTCGGCCAGCACGTAGAAGCGGTTATTGGTGGCCAGGCTCTTGATAAGCGCCACGCGGCGACTATCGTTCGGGTTAGGAGGTGCAGATATAGTCATCGTTTCTATTCTTGCGCTCAGGTTGTTTGTCTGAATCACAGAGAGCACGGATGATACGGATACTCCGTTCTCCTACGATTTTGGTTGACACGGAGAGATACGGATGGGAGGGTCTTTATCCGTGCCATCGGTGTCATCCGTGCTCTCTGTGATTCAGACGATCCGTTATCGGGCGATGCTATACGACAGCCCGTAAAAAAGCGTGCCGTCCAGGCTATAGGCGTTGACTTGCGCGTGCTGGCCCAGCGGCAAGGCGAGCCCCAGGTTCGGGCGGCGCCGGTAGAATTCGGCATAGAGACTGACTCCCGCGCGCAGGCGCGCCTCCATGCCGACAAAAAGGCCGTCCATCCGCCCCGTGCCGATCCCGGCGTTCAGCTTGAACGCGCGCAGGACGTGTAGCTGACGGTCCGAGAGGGGGAACGACTTCGTTGCCGCCAGATAGACCGCCTTGTGTTCCAGTCCCGTGCCCAGCAGATCGCGCACCCCTACCGAGACCGATGGGTACGTGCCCAGATCGGTGAGCAGCGGATACTGGACGTTCATATCGTAGCGTGTTTTCGCGTCTCCGCCCAGACCGATTCGCTGCCCCTCGAACTCGATGCCCTGGCTGTTGGAGACCTGGATCCAGCTTAGATTATAGTCCGTATTGCTCGGACTTAAAGCGAACTCGCTCTTGAATCCGTTAGGCGGCAGCGTATCCCCCTGTGGAGAGAGCAGAATACGGTCCGCCCGCGCGCCGCAGGTCCAGCCGGCGGCCATAGCGCACAACACAAGGCAGGTAACAGCACCTTGTTTCATTGGCATGTCTTCCTTGTATAGCTTTCTTCACGCGCGCATCTATCTCTAAGTACGCTTCGATGGCCGCGAAGTATCCCTCTTCCTCGCCGCCTGTTAAGACCCCTGGCGTGTACGGTCATTCCGTTGAAAGTCCGCCCGTGAGGGCGGTTGGCCGAAGGCCTGCCAGACGGGTCCGTTCACGGCCCGGCGAAAAGGCTATCACGTCGGCCTAGTATAGCTCATGATGGCGCGCATGTCAACCAAATTTAGGACCGAACCGTCCTAAGCCAGAGCAGGATCGAGGTTCTCTCCCTTGTTTTGACACAAGGCCGCCGCCTTCCGGTTCCCGGCGGCGCCGGCAAAAAGGAGGCTTTGGGTCTCCTTCCCGGACAAGTTGAGTCCGCTTTCCGGGAACATAGAGCCTCTATTTTTCGTCTGTGTTGAAATCTTTGGGCAAGCAATCAATGCGGCCCCGGCCTTCCTGCTCTCCGCAACGGATGCCTCCGCATCGGAACCCACGCCGCCATCCATCTGCATAGGCGTGGACCACTCTGCTGCAAACTGTCATTCTGGTTCGTACGGACTCATACCATCCCCTATGATGAGGAGAAGACATTCATGCCATCTTCACAGACAAGCACGGATTCCCTCGATCTGAAGCAGCTTTTAAAAGTGCTGACCTCGGTAAAAAAGGGTGATTTTACCGTCCGCATGCCTCTCGAGCAGACCGGCATCGCGGGCAAAATCGCCGATACGCTCAACGAAGTGATCGAAATGAACGAACGGCTGTGCGCCGAGCTTGGGCGTATCAGTACCGTTGTCGGCAAGGAAGGCAAAACCGAGCAGCGTGTCTCCCGAAGCGGCTTCACTGGCTCCTGGGCCACCTGCGTCGACTCGGTCAATACCCTTATTGTGGACATGGTCCAGCCGACGACGGAGGTCGCCCGTGTCATCGGCGCGGTCGCCAACGGCGATCTCACCCAGACGATGGCCATGGAGATCGACGGCCGGCCGCTCACCGGCGAGTTCCTCCGGACCGCCAAGACCGTCAACACGATGGTCAACCAGCTCGGCGCCTTTGCCTCCGAAGTCACCCGCGTTGCTCGCGAGGTAGGCACGGAAGGCAAGCTGGGCGGCCAGGCGCAAGTCAAGGGAGTATCGGGCACCTGGAAGGATTTGACCGATAGCGTCAACTCGATGGCCAGCAACCTGACGGACCAGGTGCGCAACATCGCCGAAGTGACTACCGCCGTCGCTACGGGGGACCTCTCCAAGAAGATCACCGTAGACGTTCGCGGCGAAATCCTGGAGCTGAAAAACACCATCAACACAATGGTCGATCAGCTAAACGCCTTCGCTTCCGAAGTCACCCGTGTTGCCCGTGAGGTAGGCACCGAGGGGCAGCTTGGCGGTCAGGCGCAAGTCAAGGGAGTTTCCGGCACCTGGAAGGACTTGACCGACAGCGTCAACTTCATGGCAAACAACCTGACCAGCCAGGTGCGAAATATAGCAGCGGTTACAACCGCTGTCGCCACGGGCGATCTGTCGAAAAAAATTACGGTCGAAGCTAAGGGCGAAATCCTGGACCTCAAGAACACCATCAACACGATGGTGGACCAACTCAATGCCTTCGCCTCCGAAGTTACCAGGGTCGCTCGTGAAGTCGGCACCGAAGGACAATTGGGCGGGCAGGCGGAGGTCAAGGGAGTTTCGGGCACCTGGAAGGATTTGACCGATAGTGTCAACTTCATGGCCAGCAACCTGACCAATCAGGTGAGAAACATCGCTGAAGTGACTACCGCCGTCGCTACGGGTGACCTTTCCAAGAAGATCACCGTAGACGTTCGCGGCGAAATCCTGGACCTCAAGAACACCATCAACACGATGGTGGACCAACT
>DASRCN010000067.1:0-82905 GCA_035653075.1 Chthonomonadaceae bacterium
AGGGCTATGTCGCAAAGCGGCTCTGGGAGCGGCCATGCGCAAGCTGTTGATGATCGCCTATGGCGTCCTCAAGAGCCGTAAGAAATTCTGTGTGCCAGCCGAGCAAGCCGCTGCTTGACAACACAGTATCTCACGGACGCAAACAGCCTACGGGCTGTTGCCGTTACTCCTTGCCAAGGAGAGGGGCAGGGGTGCCGACGCGAACAGCCGCCGCAGGCGTCCGACAAGAGAGGCGCAAAGCGCGGTCTCGCTCCGTCGCGAGCAACCGTTCCGAAGGTGCAAGCGACGGTGGCGATTGGAGAGGGAGTGAGGTCCGTCCGGCAGGACGGTTCTTCGCGAGGCAGGCGCAAGCGCCGCTCGCTACGCAGGCCGTAGGCTCTACAGACGGGTAATTCATTGCCCGGCTCTCATACGGCCCGGCATTCACGCAGTGGCGGGCTTACAGGCAAGAATGTAGATGCGGCGGCTCTGGTATTCAAAGGGGTAGGGATCGCGCTCCATCACTTGCTTGACATGCAGCCCGACGGAGGCGAGGTAGCCGGCCATCTCTTCCGCCGTAAAGAAGGTGGCTGTCACTGAGACCGGCTCCCCGAACCACTCTTCCACGTGCGTCTCTCCCTCGCCGCCATGAAAAGCGAGTAGCAGTCGTCCCCCTGGCTGGAGGATGCGCCTAATCTCCTTCAAAGCCTGCACGGCTTCTTCACGGTCGAGATGGATGATGGCATAGAAGCAGGCAACACCCGCCAGGGAAGCTTCCGGCAACGGCAGCGCCAGCATATTCCCCACTTCAAACGGGATATCGGAGTTCAATCGTTGCGCGCAACGTACCATCTCGCTGGAGAGGTCGATCCCGCAAGCGTCCACGCCACGGTCGCGGAGATAACGCGCGATGTGGCCGGGGCCGCAGCCGAGGTCGCACACTCGCCCCATGCCGCGCACGCTCTCTGCGAATTGGTCCAGCAACTGGCGGTCGAACGGCTTTCCTTCAAGCTCGTTATAGAAAGCCTGCGCGTAGTGCTCCGCGATCCGGTCGTAACTCGCTTCCAGCGTCGAAATCCTCAGCCCGCAACACGAGCGAGCCGGCGCTTGCGCCGTGCCCTCGCGAAGGAAGGCGGGCTTTGCGTTTCAGCACGGCGTTTCAACGCCGTGTGCTAGTCAATCCGTGGCGCGGCGGCGGCCACTTCGGGCGAGGCGTCGGCCCGGTACTTCTCGAAGTTCTCGATGAAGAGACGGGCCAGCTCCCGCGCCTGCCGGTCGTAAGCCGCTTTGTCCGCCCAGGTCTCGCGTGGGTTTAAGATCTCCGACGGCACGCCGGGGACCCGCTCCGGCACATGCAGGCCGAACAGCGGATCGGTCCGGTAGGCAACGTGCTCCAGCTTGCCTTCGAGGGCGGCCTCGACCATCGCGCGGGTATACGCGATGGCGATGCGCTGCCCCACGCCGAACGGTCCGCCGCTCCAGCCGGTATTGACCAGCCAGACCGTCGCGCCATGCCGTGCCAGCTTCTGCCCGATCATCTTCGAGTAGACCGTCGGCGCCAGCGGCAGGAACGGCTGGCCGAAACAGGCGCTGAAGGTCGCCTGCGGCTCATTGCCCAGCCCGCGCTCGGTCCCCGCGATCTTGGCCGTGTAGCCGCTCAGGAAATGGAACCGGGCCTGCTCGGAGGTCAGGCGGCTTATGGGCGGCAGGACCCCGAACGCGTCGGCGGTCAGGAAAAGGACGTTGCGCGGGTGGCCGCCCAGGCCGGGAATGCGCGCTCCGGGGATGAACTCGACCGGGTAGGCCGCGCGCGTGTTCTCCGTCCGCGCCGCGCTGTTGAAGTCCAGCGCCCGCGTCTCCGGGTCCATTATGACGTTTTCCAGAACCGTGCCGAACCGGATGGCGCTCCAGATTTGCGGCTCCGCTGCCTCGCTGAGCCGGATGCACTTGGCGTAACAGCCCCCCTCGAAGTTGAACACGCCGTCGTCGCTCCAGCCGTGCTCGTCGTCGCCGATAAGCTTCCGGTTCGGATCGGCGGACAGGCTGGTCTTGCCGGTCCCGCTCAGGCCGAAGAAGAGCGCCGTGTCGCCGCTGTGGCGGCCGATATTGGCGGAGCAGTGCATGGGGAAGATGCCGCGCAGGGGCAGCAGGTAGTTGAGGAGGGTAAAGACGCTTTTCTTGATCTCGCCGGCGTACTCGGTGCCGCCGATCAGCACCAGCCTCCGGCCGAAGTGGATGACGATGAAGGTCTCGGAGTTGGTGCCGTCCTCGGCAGGCACGGCCCGGCAGCCGGGCGCGACGAGGAGGGTAAAGCCGTCCTGGGCGCCGGCCCGGACGCCCTCCTGCTCTTCGGCCCGCTTCAGCAGATCCGGGCGGACCAGGAGCTGGCGCGCGAACAGGCTATGCCACGCATATTCGGTCAGGATGCGCACCGGCAGGCTGTAGCGCGAGTCTGCGCCGCCGTACAGATCCTGCGCGTAGAGGCCTTTGTCCCGCAGATAGCCGGTCATGCGGCGGTAGAGCCGGTCGAACGACTCTTCGGAAAGGGTCTGGTTGACCGGTCCCCACCAGATATTCGCCTGAGACGAGGGCTCCTCGACAATAAACTTGTCGCGGGGCGAGCGTCCGGTGAACTTGCCCGTATCGACCACCAGCCCGCCATTCTCCGCCAGCGCCCCTTCTCCACGCCGGATCGCGTGCTCGATCAGAGTCGCCGCCGTCAGGTTGGTAGAGAGCTTGCTACCGATAGACAGCCCGCCTGTGGCCAGGTCTGCCGGATCCATTTCGACCTTCAGATGCGCCATTGCACCCTCCATGATAAAATGTCGCCCGTTCGGGGCAGGGACGTCACTCGCTTCTCTCAGGGGTGACAGCCCCGTACTATAGTTTACCGAAAATTGCGATCTACTTCCCCTTTCTATACGTATGGGGGTGCAAAATCGCGTGGTCCTGCATGCTATTTTAAGCCTATCTCCCAGAAGACAGGAGAAGCCCGGTCTTGCGTCGGAAGGGTAGTCTTTATCATCGGCAGATCGCCCTGCCAACGGGAGCGCGGATGCGTGAAGGCAGGAGAAAGCGTTTCCGGCAGAGAACTATTCCGGACGATCCCTCCGGCTCCCAATGCGTAGAAGGTAAGGGAGCAAGCGCGACTATAGCCAGGGACCGGCCCCGCAAGGAGACATATCCGCAATGATTCGGAAAGTGCTGATGCTGTTTGCACTGTTTGCCCTGATCGTGGGCGTCCTGTACTATCTCAGTAACCAGCCCTCGCCCATCAATGCGGCTCAGGATGTTTCCCTGCCGCTGCAGAGCTATCATCTGCCCACAAAATTATCGGGTTTCCGGGGCAAGGTGGTCCTGATCGATTTCTGGGCGACCTGGTGTGGGCCGTGCAAGATGAGCATTCCGGAGGTGGCCCGGCTCTACGACAAGTACAAGGACCGGGGCTTTGAGGTCATTGGGGTTTCGGAAGACGAGGACCGGAGCGGCGTGCCGGAATCCGAGAAGATGCTGGGGATGCACTATCCGATCGTGTTTGCTACCGACATTCCGAACATCAGGGATGCCTTTCCCCATGACGGCATCCCGGCGATGTATCTCATCGACAAACGGGGCAATGTAAGCTGGCACCAGGACGGATACAGCGGGCAAGAGAACCTGGAAGAGAAAGTAACTGAGTTACTCAACGACTGACCTCACCCCCCCGCGGCTGCGCCTATCCCCTCTCCTTACGAAGGAGAGGGGGAACTTTAAGGAATGCGTTTTAAAGCGGCTGGCGGCCGGCAAAGCCGCCTTCGAGGGTGTGCCAGTAGAGAATATCGTCTTCCCCGTAGAGCCAGCAGAGATAGACTTCTTCTCCCTCACGCCAGTGTGGAAAGTCCACCAGGCCACGCGCCAGGTCTTTGATCTCGATCCCCTTTTCCAGGATCTGCCCGACCAGGGACTGCAGCTCACGATTTTTGGAGTCGTCGTCGGGAAAGTGGGCGGCGTGGCCGTTGCCCTCGATGCGCTCCTGAATGCGCGCGACCTTCACCTGCTCTTCCTGCAGCCCGGCTACCAACGCCTGAATGCGGTCGAAGAGGCGCCGCAGCTCCGGCAGCTCGTGCCGCGCCTCTTCGACCGTAAAGTGCTTCTCGTAGACGGCCATCGGCCTGCCTCACATGCTTTTGCGCCGCTGCTGAATGGCGGTCACCATCACGGCCAGGAGCAGCACGCCGCCATAGACGGTGCCTTCCCAGAGCGAGGGATTGGTGACCTTGATGTTGATAAAGGTGATGATGACCTGCAGCAGCGTCGCGCCCAGCAGAGTCCCCGCTACGCTCCCCTGGCCGCCCATCAGGTTGGCCCCACCGATGACCGCCGCCGCTACGGCGTTCAGCTCGTACCCGCTGCCACTGAGCGGATCCCCCTGCCCGCCATAGCCCGCATAGAGGATGCCGGCCACGCCGCCCAGCAGCGCGCTCACGCCGTAGGCGAACAGCTGGACCCGCGCCACGTTGACGCCGGAAAGCCGCGTCGCCTGCTCGTTGTTGCCCAGACTGTAGACGTAGCGCCCGATACGCATGCGGCTCAACAGAATGTGGGTGACAATGGCGATGAACGCCACCACGAGCACAGGGATGGGGATCGGCACCGCCGAGTGTGGAAACAGCCGCCCATTAGCCAGATTGCCCAGAAAAGGAAAGTCGGCGATGCTGATCGGCAGCTCTTTATTGAGCAGCATGGCCTGGCTGCGCAGGATGGTCAGCGAGGCCAGCGTCACGACGAAAGGCGGCAGCCGCAGGTAGTGGATAAGCCCGGCGTGTACGGCGCCGATGACCAGCGAGACGGCCAGCGCGATCAGGATGGCAAGGCCCACCGCGGCTCCCGGCATGCGCGGCGCCAGCGCGTTGACGGAGAACGCCAGGATCATGCCGCTAAAGGCGATCAACGAGCCGAGCGAGAGGTCGATGCCCGCCGTGATGATGACGATCGTCTCCCCGATGGCAAAGGTCGCCAGCAGCGCAATATTGCGCAGCAGGTTCTGCATGTTGAACGGGCTAAAGAACGTCGAGCGCGCCGAGGAAAAGAAGAAAATCCAGGCGAGGAAAAGGACCAGCACCAGCAGGACGCTGGCCTCCCGCGCCCCGGCGAAACGCCGCGCCAGATCCCCCCGCGCGCTCGCTCGCGCCCCGGTCAGGGGAGAGAGGGGCGTCTGCGCCGGCGGATCAGGTCGATGTAAGTCCACGCTCTTTGAGCCTTTGGATGAACGGCGCGGCGTTGGCCGGGGTGATGACCTCCACGCCGGTGTCGATGATGCGTCCGTTGCGCTTCATGTGCAGATTATCCAGCTCGGGCTGGAGGTCGTTAAGAGCCTTGTCGATATCTTTGTCTTTGTTTATATCGTTGAGCAAATAGATCGACAGACGCCCGAACTCATACGGTTTCTGCACGACCGTCAGGTCCACCAGTCCCTTCGAGAGGGCGTCCAGGGTCTCCGGCTCGCCGTCGAAGCAGATGATCTTGACCTTGTTGCGGATGCCCGCCGACTGCACCGCTTCGAGAATGGCCGGGCCGTTGTAGGAGTAGAGGCCGACGAAGCCGTTGATCTGATCCCCGAATTTGGCGATGGCCTGCTCGACGTTCTGACGGGCGCGGCCCTTGTCTTTGTTGTCTTCGTAGGGGTCTGCGAGGAAGGTGATGTTGTGCCCCTGCGCCCCGGCTTTGAATCCATCGTAGCGCTCGCGGGCGTTCTGGGCGCTCATGTTGCCGACAAAGGCGATGAGCTTGCCGCCGTTCGGAAACAGCTTGACGGCCTCCAGGCCGGCCGTGCGGCCCGCCTCGTAGTTGTTGGTGCCCAGGTAGGCCAGCCGCTTGCTCTTGGGCGAATCCGAGTCGAAGGTGATGACCGGAATGCCTTTGTCGATGGCCGAGTTGATGGTCGGCACGATCGCGTCGGCTTCGATAGCGGAGATGGCGATGCCGTTGACGTTGGCGGCCACGGCGTCGTTGAACATGCGGACCTGGGTGTTATGGTCGGCGGGGTCGGGACCCTGCCAGTCGGCGTTGCACTTCACGTCGGCTTTGGCGTCGTTCATGCCCTTGACCATCGAATCCCAGAAGGGCGAGATGCCGTTGGTGATGATCCGGTAGGTCGGGGCGCCGGCGATGGTCTGGCCGCCGGACGATCCGGAGGAGCTGTTCGCGGGGTTGCCGCTGCCCTTCGGCTGGCTGCAGCCGGCCCCAATCAGGAACCAGGCAAGAAGCGCCGGTCCTGCCAGAAGCGGAAAGCGTTTCATCGGAACTCCTAATGTGGTATGCGTTCTGGATCGTGGTCGAAAGGCGAGGCCGCAGCACGCGGATCGCAGCAGACCCGGCGCGGCGTGCCGGCCAAGATTTCGCGCAGGCGACCGGGTATTCCTCCTTTCCGCCGCT
This sequence comes from Chthonomonadaceae bacterium, assembly GCA_035653075.1. GTDB lineage: Bacteria > Armatimonadota > Chthonomonadetes > Chthonomonadales > Chthonomonadaceae > DASRCN01. The sequence continues at coordinate 6,394 of DASRCN010000067.1, forward strand.
ATGCTATAATTAAGCCACTCTGCATTTTCCGTATGGGGAAGTCCTGTGTCCCATTATGATGTGATCGTGATCGGAGCCGGGCCGGCGGGCAATGCGGCGGCGTTCGCGCTGACGCAGGGGGGGGCGCGCGTCGCGCTGATCGAGAAGCAGGCGCTGCCGCGGCATAAGACGTGTGGGGGCGGGATGCCGATGGTCGTCGGGCAGGCGCTGGCCTTAGACGAGCTGCGCGACCTGGCGCCGGACGCGTTTGTGGAAGCCGACACGCTCTTCATGCGCCACACCTGGAACTTTGAGGACGCCTGGCTGGCGCCGATGAACCCGGACGGCGAGGAGGACCGCCGTCTCTCGCTCTGGATGGTGCGCCGCTCCGTCTTCGATAACGCGCTGGCCCAGCGGGCCGCCCGCGCCGGAGCGGAGCTGCGCGACGCGCTGCCCGTGCGCGAGATCGAGGTCACGCGCGACGGTCAGGTACGCGTCCGGGCGGAAGGCGCCGGGGGCGTCTGGGAGGCGACGGCAGACCGGGTGATCGGCGCGGATGGGGCGAACGGCATCGTGGCCCGGTCGGTAGGTCTGCGCCGCCATCGCGTCCTCGCCATCGCCATCGAGGCGGAGGTCCCGCATCTCTGGGGCGAGGGCCATCCTGACCTGCGGCCGGATGTCTGCCATCTGGAGTACGGCGCGGTCCGGCGCGGCTATGCCTGGGTCTTCCCCAAGAGCGACCATCTCAACGTCGGAGCGGGCGTGTTCCGGCCCCGCCAGCCGGATGGGCGCGGCGACAACACCGTCCGGGACGAGCTGCGCGGGGCGATTCTAGGCTATCTGAAGATGCTGGGCGTGCCCCGCCGCTCCGAGGAGCTGACCTATCATGCGCACCCGCTGCCGCTCTGGAACGGTCTCGATACCCTCCAGACGCGCGACAGCCGGGTCCTGCTGGCCGGGGACGCGGCGGGACTGATCAATCCGTTCTTTGGAGATGGCATCCTGCACGCCATTAAGAGCGGGCAGATCGCCGCCCGCTGCATCCTGGAAGGCGAGCCGGCCGCCTACACGGACCGCATCGCCGCCGAGTTCCGCGCCAATTTCGACGCCGCGCTCAAGCTGGCCAAATTCTTCTATCAGTGGCCGGGCCTCTGCTACAAGCACGGCGTCAAGCGCCCCCATGCCACGCGCACGGCCACCCGCCTGCTCTGCGGCGACGCCCTCTTCCATGACATCGCCGGCCGCGTTATCCGCCGCCTCCGCGAAGCCATGCGCTCTGATCCTAAATCCGAAGACAGTGAAACCGACCGCCGTTCAATTCGGAGCCGGTAATATCGGCCGGGGTTTCCTGGCGCAGCTTTTTTATGAAAGCGGCCTGGAAGTCGTCTTCGTCGATGTGGCCGATGCGGTGGTAGATGCTCTGAACGAACGCAGAGCGTATCCCATTCACATCGTCGGGCCGGGCGCAGAGACCGTTTCCATCGAAGGCGTACGCGCCGTGCATGGCCGCGACCGGGTGCGCGTCGCGGGCGAGATCGCGCGGGCCCAGATCGTCTGCACGGCGGTCGGCGCGAACGCATTGCCACAGGTCGCGCCCGCGCTGGCGGCGGGACTTCTGGCCCGGCATAAAAGCTCCGGCCAGCCTGTCAATATCCTGCTCTGCGAAAACCTGCACGATGCGGCTGCTCTCCTGCGCGGCGCTGTCGCCGAGCATCTGCCCGCCAAAGACCGCGAGGCCGTTTTAGAGAAGACGGGTTTCGTGCAGGCGGTGGTCAGCCGCATGGTCCCGGTGCAGACGGAAGCGGAACGCGCCGCCGATAAGCTCGCGATCCGGGTAGAAGCCTACAAACGGCTGCCGGTAGATGCCGATGCCGTTGTCGGGACGCTGCCGGAAATCCGGGGCATCGAGCCGGTCACCCATTTTACGGCGCACGTCGAGCGCAAGCTTTACACGCACAACTGCGCCCATGCCGCGCTGGGTTATCTGGGCCATGCCGCCGGTTATGTCTACGGGTATGAGGCTCTGCGCGATCCGAAAATCGGCCGACGCGTTCACGCCATTATGGAGGAGACCGGCCAGGCGCTGATCCGCAAGCACGGTTTCGCGCCCGAAGAGCATGCCGCGCACGTGGCGGACCTCCTGCATCGCTTCGACAACGCGGAGTTGAAGGATACCTGCCGGCGCCTGGCGCGCGATCCGCTGCGCAAGCTGGCGCCGGACGACCGGCTGATCGGCGCCGCGCGGCTGTGCGAAGCACAGCAGGTCCCGCCGCGAGAGCTGGCATACGCCATCGCCGCCGCCCTGCGCTACGAAGATTCCGAAGACCCTTCCGCCTGCGCGCTGCAAGCGTTGCGGCGCGAGCAGGGTCTGGCCGCAACGCTCCAGCGGGTCTGCGGCGTCGCGCCCGGTGAGCCTCTGGCGACGCGAATCGAGGCAGCCATGGAGAATGGTCATGGGCTTTGAAGCGCGGGCGATCCGCGAAGAGGAGCGTGAGGAGTGTCTGGACCTCTGGTGTACCGTCTGGTCGGGGGATAGCCGTCCCTACTTCCATCGCTACTTCTATGGCGATGTGGAATGGCTGCCTTACTACACGCAGGTCGGGGTCCTGGATGGCAAACTGGTCAGCGCCGTCCATATCTGCAAGCGCACGGTCGCCTGCGGCGACTTCCGGCTGACAATGGGCGGTATCGCCAACGTCGCTACCCTGCCGGAATACCGGGGGCATGGCTACAACACGGCCTGCCTGGAGCGCGCCATCGCCGTCATGGAAGCCGACGCGATGGACTTTTCCCTGCTGGGAACGGGCATCAACAGCTATTATGCCCGGCTCGGCTTTGCAACCTTGCCCTGGCCGGGGCTGCAGGGAACCGTTCGCTCCGGCTTTACGCCGCGCCCGACCATCTATACGATCCGGCAGGCTACGGGCGAAGACCTGCCCGCTATCCGGGCGGTCTACACGCAGTACAATTCGCACAGGCCGATCGCCGTGCAGCGCTCCGAAGCCTACTGGCGAGATTGGATCGGGGTTTCGCCGCAGAAGATTCCCGGCACCCCTTCCGACAGGCTTCTGGTCGCCGTGGGGGATAGCCAGAAGATCGTCGGGTATATCTGGATCCACGAGGACGAGGGGCATACTCACGTTCGGGAATCAGGCGTGAGCGCGGCAGGTACCTGGATGGCAGGCGAAGACTCGACCAGGGCGCTGCTGGAAGCGGCGGCAGGAAACGCGCTCCAAAACGGCAGGCCGGAAATCCGTTTCCACATCGCCCCGGAGCCGGCGGTTTTAGATACCCTCTCTACTCTGCTTCCAGAGCTGCAGCGGCCCGTGGGGACCGGCAGCATGGCGCGCTTGCTGCATCGGGAGAGCCTGCTTCAAAGTGTCGCAATGGGGCTAAACGAGCGCTGGATCGCCGCCGGACGCCCGCGCGGCGCGCTCACCTTCGCAACGCCATATGGTCCGATCCGCCTGGACGCCAATCGCGATTTTCTCCAGGTGGAACAGACTCAGGATGAAACGCAGGCGCTGCCACAGGAGACGCTCTTCGGCCTGCTGTTCGGAATGCTCTCTCCCGAACAGGCGACCGCCGATACAGGGCTTCATTCCTTGCTGGCCGCTCTGTTTCCACGGAACGCGCCGGTCTTCTGGCCCGCCGATGGGTTTTAGACGGAAAAAGAGAACATCATGTCCATCATGCTGGAGGAGATTTACGAGCAGCCGCAGGCGATCGCGCGAGCGGTGGAGCAGGGATATACGGATGTCGCGGCGCTGGTAGAAGATTTGCGGGAGCGCGAGGTGCGCCACGTCGTCATTGCTGCGCGCGGCACCTCGGACAACGCCGCCACCTACGCGAAGTATCTGCTGGAGATCGTGGCCGGCGTGCCGGTCGCCCTGGCGGCGCCCTCGATCTATACGCTCTACGACGCCCACGTCGATCTGGCCGGCAGCCTCGTCCTGGGAATCTCGCAGTCCGGCCAGGCGACCGACGTGGTGCAGACTCTCTCGGCGGCGCGGGCGACGGGGGCTTTGACGGCCTGCATCACGAACGTGGAGGGGGCGCCGATTACCGCCGTCAGCGACCACACGCTGCTCTGCCATGCCGGCGAAGAGAAGTCCATCGCCGCCACCAAGACCTACACCTGCACGCTGGCGCTGATCGCGCTGCTGGCGGGGCAATGGGCGAACCGGGTCGCGCTGCTGGAGGGGCTGCGCGCCCTGCCCGAGCAGATCCGCTCTACGCTCGCCATAGATGAGACGGTCGCCCAGACCGTCGAGCGCTACCGCTATATCCAGGAGTGCGCCGTGCTGGCGCGCGGCCTGAACCTGGCGACGGCGCTGGAAGCGGCCCTCAAGATGACCGAGACCAGCTATCTGGTCGCCAAACCGTATTCGGGCGCCGATTTCCTGCACGGCCCCATCGCCATCATCTCGGAAGGCTTTCCCTGCTTCCTGTACGCGGCGGACGGGCCGGCTTACCCGTCGCTGGTCGAGCTGGCCGTCAAGCTCAAGGAGCGCGCGGCGGAGCGGGTCATTATCGCGCACTCGCCGGAAATCCTGGCGCTGGCGACCCGCCCGCTGGAGATAGCCGCCGTTATCGACGAGCTGCTCAGCCCGCTGCTCTATATCGTGCCGGGCCAGCTCTGGGCCTACCACCTGGCCCGCGCGCGGGGCCACAACCCGGACCGGCCGCGCGGCCTGACCAAAGTGACGCTCACCCGCTGAAAGCAAGCATGGCGATCGAACACAAGAAAGGGGCGAACGCTGGCCCGGTAAGACAGCGCGCCGAAGGCGTTGTGGAGGCGATCCGCGCCGAGCGGCCCGGCGCGCAGGAGCTGACCGTTCGGACCGTCCCGGACGATCCGGCAGGGAAGGTGGAACGCCGCCCGGCCCTCAATCTGATCGCCCTCACGGGCCGCGCGAAGGCCGGTGACCGCGTGCTTCTCAACACCGTGGCCGTGGAGCTGGGACTCGGCACGGGCGGCCTGGACTTCATCATCGCCAACCTGGATTCTCCTCTAGAAGAGCGTTTCGCGCCCGGCCACATCCTCAAGCTGCGCTATACCCCGCTTCAAACGCCCGTTCTGGCCGTCTGTGCCCCGGAAAGCCCGCATCATCCGGCTCTGCGCGAGACCGTCTCTCTGGAGGAGTATCCGGTCGTCTGCGCCGAGCTGCACAGCCAGGTGCCCGTCATCTGCGCCGCCGCGCGGTGGGCGCTGCAGGAGTTCGGCTGGTCGCGTGCGCCTCGAATCGCTTACATCATGACGGACGGGGCCTCGCTGCCCCTCGCGCTCAGCCGGCTAGTACCGGAATTGAAGGCCAGAGGGTGGGTAGACGCCACCCTCACGGCGGGACAGGCGTTCGGCGGGGACTACGAGGCGGTCAATCTCTATTCCGCGCTGGCGGCGGCCCGCGCGGTGGTCCAGGCGGACATCATCGTCGTCTCCCAGGGGCCGGGCAACGTGGGGACTCAGACGCCGCTCGGCTTTTCCGGGGTCGATCAGGGCCTGGCCGTCAACGCCGCCGCTTCTCTGGGCGGCATCCCCATCGCCGTCGCGCGGATCAGTTTCGCCGACCCGCGCGACCGGCATCAGGGCCTCAGCCACCATACCGTCACCGTTCTCTCGACCATCGCCCGCGCGCCGGCCCTCGTCCCGATCCCGCGCCTGCCGGCCCCGCAGATGAAAGCGGTCCGAGCCGCCTGCGTGCAGTCCGGCATCACGAAAGAGCATGAGGTCATTACCGTCGATGCCGAGCGCGGACTGGCAGCCTTCGAGGCCAGCGGCCTGGACGTGACCACGATGGGCCGCACGCTCGACCAGGAGCGTCCGTTCTTTCTGGCCGCCGCCGCCGCCGGCCTGCTTGCCGCCCAACTCGTCGAATTCCGCGAGGAGTTTTAAATCCCTTCGGGAAGGTTTACGAGGCGCGTTTTGTAGGGCCGCCGAAAATTTTAGTAGTGTCCCTGGAGGCTAATGCCCCCGGTTGGAACAGGACCGTACTCGATACGCCGTTGCTCTCCTGTTGCAAGGTCAAGGTCCAGCCGTTGACGTCGGCGATCGCTTTGCAGATGGCTAATCCCAGTCCGGTGCCTCCGGTCTTCGAGTTGCGAGAGGCGTCGGGACGGTAGAACGGCTCGAACAGCTTGTCCGGATTCCATTCCGGCAAAGGCGCGCACGTGTTGAAGATGTCCAGCCGTGGAATGGCGGACGCGCCGGTTATCCGTACACGCACGCATCCACCAGCTTCCGCATACTTGATCGCGTTTTCGATCAGGTTGCGGACCAGCATCTCGATATGTGTCGGCGGGGCCTCTACCATAATCTCTGCGGGCAGGGCGCTCTGCGCCTGCAGACCGCGGGCCTCAATGAGAGGCGCGGAAGCGCAGAGGATACGCTCGCAGATGCCGGCCAGGTTCACCGGCTCTTTCGGCGGAGGGGGAGCGGTGTCGAGTTGATTGAGGAGCAGCAGGTCGCCGGCCAGCGCGATCAGCCGGCGAGTCTGCGTGTAGGCTTCTTCGACGACGGCGCGGTAGGCTTCCCCGGTGCGCGGCTGGCGCAAGGCCAGCTCCAGATGGCCCGAAAGCGCCTGCAGGGGCGTCCGCAGCTCGTGCGAGGCCGCGGCGTGGAAACGTCCCTTCGCGGAGGCGGTCTCCGAAAGCCGCGCCAGCAGCCCGTTCAGGGTCGAGACCAGCTCGACGATCTCGGAATCGCCCGACGGCGCGCTCAGATGGAGGCGCAAATAATCGGCGGAGGCGGCCCGCGCCTGACGGGAAAGCGAGCTGATGGGCGAAAGCGTCCGTCCGACCAGCAGCCAGGCGCCGCCCGCCGCGACGAGGACGACAAACAGACCCAGAGACAGCAAGGTCCAGGCCTGCCGGCGAAGGTCCGCCGCCGTTTGCTGCCAGGGCAGACCGATAACCATAGTGTAGGGGCCGGCGGATACCGTCCGGACGCGCCAGCCATCGTCCCGGCGCGGCCAGGCCGGCGCCTCTGGCTGAGATTGCTGGAGGGCATGCCCCCTGGCATCCACGATCAGCAGCGCCAGACGGTCGGGCAGCAGGTCCTGTCGCTCGTCTTCCATCAATCGCGACAGCGGCACATTGCGGTCTTCCCCATTGAGGTCGTTGCGCACTTTCCGGGCCGCCGCCTGCAGCAGGACATCGGCATTCCGCTCCGCCACATAATGGGCATACGCGATCAGCCCTCCGCAGGCCAGCAGCATGAGCAGCGCGATGCTGCCGGCGAAGGCGAGGGTCATGCGCGCCCGGATCGATTTAGCTATCATGGTCGGCGCTCATCCGGAATCCCACGCCGCGCACGGTGTGGATCAGGGGAGAAGAGTGGCCCTTATCGATCTTGCTGCGAAGATAGCTGATGTAGACGTCGAGGACGTTGTCGTTGCCCTCGAAATCGTACTGCCAGACGTGGTCCAGGATCATGGCGCGCGTCAGGACCCGCCCGGCGTTACGCATCAGGTACTCCAGGAGCGCGTATTCCGTGGCGGAGAGGGCGATCGTCTTGCCCGCGCGGGTCGCCTGGCGGGACGCCAGGTCCAGCGTCAGGTCATCCACGCGCAGCACCGCCGGAGAAAAGCTGCTGCGCCGCAGCAGCGCCCGGACGCGCGCAAGCAGCTCGGCCACTTGAAACGGCTTGACGATATAGTCGTCCGCTCCGCTGTCCAGTCCCTCGATCTTGTCTTCCAGCGTATCTCGCGCCGTGAGGATCAGAATGGGCGTGCTGATCTTCGCGTTGCGAAGCCGGCGGCAGATCGTGTAGCCATCCAGCCCCGGCAGCATCACGTCCAGCAGGATCAGGTCAAAATCTCCCGCCAGCGCCAGGTCCAGCGCCGTTGGCCCGTCGGCCACGACCTGCGCCGCGTAGCCGGATTCGGCGACGGCCTGCTTCAAAAACCGCGCGACGCTTTCATCGTCTTCTACGATCAGGATATTCACCTCTCACCCTCTTCCAGTTCAGTGTAAGGTAATCCCGGCCTGCGGCTGGACAGGCAGGGCGGCTCCGGTCGCCGCCAGAATCTCATCCTGGGCCTTGTAGAGGGCGAGCAGGCTGTTGATATAGCCCACCCGCGCATTCCGCAACGTCGTCTCCGCATCGATCACCGGCAAGATTCCCGTCGCGCCTTGCTGATAGCCGATCTGGGCCAGTTCCAGAAGCGTGCTCGAGGGCGTGAGAATATCGGTCTGATACTGGCTCGCCATCCGGCGCGCCTGCTCGAAATCCGCATACGCCTGGGCCACCTGCTGCTCTAACTGCTGCTCGCTCTGCTGTTTCTGGGCTATGGCCTGACGCCGGCTGGCCTGCGCCGAGCGTATCGCCTCGCGCACGCTGCCGAAATCCAGCAAGGGAAATCGGATCACGCCGATCACCGCGTAGAGCGGCTCCAGTAGTGACCGCTGGTAGTCGAGGGAGAGATCCGGCAGGCGCGCCGCCTGGGCCTGCTTCACGGCGTAGTCGCCGGCGCGCACCTGCTCCGCTGCGGCCAGAAGCAGCGGACGGTTCCGTTGGGCCTGGCGCAGCAGCTCCGGCAGGGGAGGCAGGTCGGGCAGCAGGGTGGGGGTGGTCGAGGCGGTCGTGAGGGTGTCGGCCAGGCGCACGGGCGCTTCGGGCGAGCGAGCCAGCAGCGCATTGAAGGCGACGAGGGCGGCATGCGCGCTGCCCTGGGCCGAGACCGCGCTCTGCCTGGCATTGGCGACGTCGATGGAGGCGCGCAGCACATCGGTCCTGGGCACCTCTCCGGCCGTAAGCTGGGTCTGGGTGAGCTGGTAGACCTTCTCGACGTCGGCAAGGCTCTGCTGCGCGATCTGGTTCTGGGCCTGGGCGGCCACGAGGCTCCAGTAGGCATCTCGGATCTGCTGCGCCAGCGTGAGGCTGGATTCCTCGAAGCGGTAGCGGGTAGCGTTGAGCTGGGCTCTGGCGCCGGCTGCCTGGAAATGGCGCTGGCCGCTGGTATCCAGGTTGCCGATGACATCGATGAAGACGTCGCTGTTCTGGTTGTTGACGGTGGGAGCGGACGTGTTACCGGTGGCGCCGGTGACGCTCAGGTCGATGGGGGGGAAGGCGGCCAGGGAGCGGTAGGTACCGGCAGCGGCGGCGATCCCGGCGATCCCGGCGGAAGTATTGGGATTGCGTTTCAGGCCGATGCTGACGGCCTGCTCGACGGTGAGAGGCTCGGGAAGGGTATCGTCAAGGGGCGTTGGATTCGTCGGGGGCATCTGTGCCGAGACCGTCCGGCTCAAAAACACGGCCAGACAAAGCGCGGCACTCAGAACGAGGCCGCGCCGCCGTTTCGCCCGGAAAGATCGAATGTGGGTACTCCGTCTCTCCCCTGCCATATCTTCTTGATTCCCTCTCAGAACTCGGAAGCTGCGGGGAGTGTTGCCTGTCAGCGGAACGACAGCGGCCGGGCCTGGAGAGAACCCGGCCGGAAAAAGGATCGACCCCGCGCTTCCGGTCTATGGTTTATGACGGTGATGCGCCGGCGATTTGCCGCCGTGGCGCGCTTTGGCAGCGTCCGCCCTGGCCTCTCGCTGCTCTTCGGCCTCCGAGGTGACCTCTACGGTAGCGATCTTGCCCGTTTTGGCGCTCACCATGACCTCGCGCAGTATTTTTCCGGAGCGGACCAGCACGCTGTACTGCCAGGCGCCCTCTTCGTTTTCCAATTTGACCGGCCCTTCCACGCGGCCGTGGTAGCGCTTCAACGCGACCGCGCGGGCCTGCTGTGTGGTTATTCTGGCATGGCCGTGGGTGTGCTGTGCCTGAGCCGCTATCGGGCAGAGGCACGCCCCGAGCAAAGCGAACACGCCGACAGAGCCTATCGCCGTTCGTACCGTTTTCATTGTAGCCGATATTTCCTTTCCTGGCGGAAGATACTATATTGAGTACTCTCCCATCTTAACGTCTGTTTCTTAAACGGGCCTTAAAGAAACCTGAGAGTTTGTTAAATACGAGGCGCTTTCTGCGGCCATTCGCGCCGGGTATCCTGAAATTTAAGCCGATTCTAAGGGAACACACAATATTTTTTAATGTGGAGCAGGGATAATTATGTAGGCGAAACGGGAGCACATCCTTTTCTCATCTTCTCAATTCTATACTATCCGTGCCCCGATTGACAACATAGCGCCCACGCCGAAAACAACTCCAGGCGATGCCTGCGATCTATCGAGGCACGTCACCACTCGGATTACGAAAAGGAGAACCTCTATGCACTATCGTGCTTTTCTGCTCACCGGAGCCTTTCTCGGGCTTCTCGTTCCCGTCGCCGTGTCCGCACCGGCGCCCGAATACCATGTCGTCAAGACTATCCCGCTCACCGGGGATGGCGGCTGGGACTATCTGAGCATCGACGGCGCGGCCCACCGCCTCTACATCTCGCGCGGCACGCACGTCATGGTGGTCGACATCGACAAGGGCGAGCAGGTGGGCGACATCCCCGATACGCAGGGAGTCCATGGAATCGCCATCGACCACGCGCTCAATCGCGGCTTTACCAGCAACGGCGGCGCCAACAGCGTCACGCCCTTCGATCTGAAGACTCTCAAGGCCGACGCGCCCGTTTCCGTGGGGCAGGGACCGGACTGCATTCTCTTCGATCCGGGCTCCAATCGCGTCTTCACCTTCAATGGACGCAGCCAGGATAGCACGGCCATCGACGCCGATTCGGAGAAAGTAGCGGGCACCATCGCGCTGGGCGGCCGGCCGGAGTTCGCCGCGGCAGACGGACGCGGCCACGTCTATGTGAATATCGAGGACAAGAGCGAGATCGTCCAGATCGACTCTAAGGCGCTGACGGTCCTGAACCGCTGGCCCATCGCGCCCGGCGATAGTCCCTCCGGCCTGTCCATCGACAGCCGTCACCACCGCCTATTCTCGACCTGCCACAACAACATGATGGTCGTGATGGACGCCGATACCGGCAAAGTGATCGCGACGCCCGCCATAGGCCGGGGCACGGATGCGTCCGCCTTCGATCCCAAGACCGGACTGGCGTTCAGTTCCAACGGAGACGGCACGCTGACGGTGGTGCAGGAGAAGGATCCGAACACGTTCGAAGTGGCGCAGAATGTTACCACCGAGCCGGGAGCGCGCACGATGGCGCTGGACCCCAAGACGCACTCGATCTATCTGTGTACCGCCAAGATAGACACTACTCCGCCGCCGGCCGGTCAGGAGCAGGGACAGGGACCGCAGCGATTCCGCCGCCGGTTCGTGCCCGGCTCCTTCCATCTCATTGTCGTGGGGGAGTGAAAAAGCCCCCACCCCCAACCCCTCCTCGAACCTTCGGAATTCTAGGGGAGGGGAGATTCTATTCAAAGCTCGCTCGCTCTTACCTGAGCAGCGAGAGAGGCTAGGCAAATAGTTTCAGTTATGCTCCTGGTCCCAGGAAGCCTTTGGGAAAGAGTATTAGCCCTAAATCTAGTCCCCTTCTCCTAGATTTGGGGAAGGGGAGACTAGATCAGGTGCTAACAGAGAAGGAGGTAAATTGCGTAGTAGTAGGCGACGCCTAGGGGCTATCTATTTCGGAGGACGGCTGTTTTGAGGATTTCATCTCCGCCATCGTTACGCCGCGCCGCTCTGGCGGCGCTGGCGCTTCTCATGGCGGTTTTCGTATTTAGCGGATGCTCGCATGGCGGCAGTGACCCTGCGGCGGGAGGTAAATCCGACACGGCGGCGCCGGTCGCCGTCGAGATGGCGACTGCCGAGACTCGCCCGATGAGCACCACCGTCCTCGCGCAGGGCACGCTGTCGCCGGGGCAGGGGGCCGTCGCCCACGTCGCGGCGGTGACGGCCGGGCGGCTGGTGAGCGTGCCTGTGCGGGAGGGCGACCGCGTGCGCAAAGGGCAGGTCGTCGCCCTGGTGGACAGCCGCCCGCAGCAGGCGCAGGCGCAAAGCGCGGCGGCAGCCTATACGGCGGCAGAGTCGCAGGCGCGCGAGGCCGCGCTGGCGGCCCAGGCCGCCGCCACCGACCAGACGAACGCCGTCCGCCTGGCGCGGCTGGCTTTGGAAGCGGCGCAGCGCGACCGGGATAGCTCCGTGGCGGCAGCCCGCCTCGATCTGGAAACGGCTCTGACCGATCTGCACAAAACGCAGGCCGGCGCTCGCCCGCAGGAGATCGCGCAGGCCGAGCAGACGGTCGCCCAGGACGAGGCGACGTACAAGCGGGCAGAGACCGAGCTGGCGCGCGTCCAGTATCTCTACGGCAAGGGCATCGATGCCAAGCGGCAGTTGGACGATGCCCAGGCCGCGCTGGCGATCGCCGACTCGACGCTGAAGAGCGCTCAGGCTAGCCTTAGCCTGGTGAAGGCCGGGGCGCGTCCCGAAGATCTGCGCGCGGCTCAACTGCGCGTCGATCAAGCGCGGCAGGCGCTGTCTGCCGCCAAGACCGGCGGCGACACGAAGGTTCGGCAGGCTCAGGCTTCGCTGCAGCAGGCCGAGCAGGCCGCGCTGCAGGTCGCCGTCAAGCAGCAGGACGCCCGCGCCATGCAGCAGACCGCCGCGCAGAAGCGCGCCGACCTGGCCGGCGCGCAGGCCGCCGCCGGCTATGCCGCGCTGCACGCGCCCCTGAGCGGCGTTGTCACCCACCGCGCGCTCAATCCCGGCGACATGGCCGATCCTGCCACCCCCGTGCTGGAGATCACCGACACGCGCGCCCTCAACCTCCTGGCGAACCTGCCTGCCGAGGACGGCATGAAAGTCCGGGTCGGGATGCCGGTGCGCATCTCCACAGCGGACGCGCCGGGCCATCCCTTCGCCGGACGCGTGCTCAGCGTGGGCGAGGTCGATCCGCAGACGAACCTGATGACCGCGCGCATCGCGGTCGCCAATCCCGAAGGGATACTTAAGGTCGGCTCGTTCGCCACGGGAGACATCCTCCTTCGCACCGATCCGCGCGCTGTGGTCGTGCCCAAGCAGGCGATCGTGACCCATGAGGACAAGACGGTCGTGTTCGTGGCCGGCGACGATAACGTGGCCCATCAGCGCGAGGTGACGACCGGCGCGGAAGAGAACGGCCTGGTGGAGATCCTGAACGGCATCAAGCCCGGCGAGAAAGTGATCAAGCTGGGGCAATATGAGTTGAGCGACGGCGCGAAGGTGCAGCCTGCCGAGAAGGCGGAAGCGGCGAAGGACGAGGACAAGAAATGAGTCTGAGCCGCTTCGCCACCCACCACATCAAAGCCATCCTGTTCGTGACCGTCATCCTCTGCGCCATTGGCGCGTGGCTGGTCGGCTCGTTCCCCGTCTCCATCTTGCCCGACGTGACCTTTCCCCGCGTGGTAGTCATCGCGGAGTCGGGCGACCGGCCCGTGCGCATGGTCGACGTCGGGATCGCGCGCCCGCTGGAAGAGGCTATCGCTACGGTTCCCGGCGTCACGAAGATACGCACGAAGATGCAGCGCGGCGCGGCGGAGATTTCGGTGGACTTCGTCTGGGGCACCGACATGGTGATGGCCCAGCAGTTGGTCAGCACCAAAGTCAACGAAACCCGCCCGCTGCTGCCGCCGGACACGGATGTCAGCGCCGAGCGCATGAACCCGACGGTCTTTCCGATCCTGGGCCTCTCCTTGCGCGCAAAAGGGCTGACCCAGTCCCAACTTTGGAGCCTGGCGACCTACACCATACGGCCCCACCTGACTCGCGTGCCCGGCGTGGCGCGCGTGGTCGTGCAGGGGGGGAGCGTGCCGGAGATCGAGGTCGACGTCAATCCGCAGCGGCTGGCCGCCTTTAAGCTGTCCCTGCCGGAAGTCGAGCAGGCGCTCTCCCAGACCAACGTCATTCGCGCCGTCGGACGCATGGACCGCCAGTTCCAGCAGTACCAGGCGCTCATCTCCGGCCAGACCACCGACCCGGAGCAGTTGGGCGGCATCGTCGTGGCGCAGCGCAGCGGCGTGCCGATCACCCTGAGCGAGCTCGCCGACATCCGCCACAGCGTGCAGGACCGCACGACGATCGTCACGGCGGACGGGGCGCAGTCGGTCCTGATCAACATCGTGCGCCAGCCGGACGCCAACACAGTCACCGTCGTGGACGGCGTGCGGCGCGAACTGGCGGCGATGCAGCCCTCCCTGCCGCAGGGAACGGACGTGAGCGTCTTCTACGACCAGTCCGTGCTGATCGGCGAGGCGGTCGGCAGCGTACGCGACGCGGTCCTGATCGGGGCCGTTCTGGCGGTGATCGTGCTGCTGATGTTCCTGGGGAACGTGCGCGCCACGGTGGTGACGGCGGTCATCATTCCGGCGACGGTGCTCATTACGTTCCTGTTCATGCGGCTGGCCGGTCTCACAATGAACCTGATGACCCTGGGCGCGCTCGCCGTCGGGATCGGCCTGGTGATCGACGACGCGATCGTGGTGGTGGAGAACGTCTTCCGCCATCTCTCGCACGGCGAGCAGCGCACCATCGCCATCCAGAAGGCCGCCTCCGAGATCGCCGCGCCCATGATCTCCTCGACGCTGACCACGGTGGTCGTCTTCCTGCCGCTGGTGTTGGTCTCCGGGGTCTACGGCGCGTTCTTCACGGCGCTTGCCGTCACGCTGACCATCGCCCTGATGGTCTCGCTGGCCCTGGCGCTGCTGGTCAGCCCGACCCTGTGCGCGGCCTTCCTGCAGGTGCGGCAGGGCGCACCGGAGCATGGGCGGCTCTTCGAGCGCGCGATCGGCGGGTACGAGCGGATACTGCGCGTGGGGCTGCGCTACCGCTGGCTGATGCCCGTCACCGCCGCCGTCATCATCGGCCTCACCCTTTTCTTCGCCTTCAAACTCCAGACCGGAGTGATGCCGGACATGGACGAGGGCGCCTTCGTGCTGGACTACTGGACGCCGCCGGGCACCTCGCTGCAGGAGAGCGACCGCCTGCTCCGCAAGATCGAGGCGATCCTGGCGGAAACGCCGGAAGTCAGCTCCTATTCGCGCCGCACGGGCACGGAGCTGGGCTTTGCGATCACCGAGCCCAACACGGGCGACTTCGCCGTCACCCTCAAGCCGAAGTCGGAGCGCCATCGGTCCATCGACGCGATCATGGACGGCGTCCGCGATAAGATCCAGGAAGAGGTGCCGGGCGTCGATCCCGATTTTCACCAGGTCTTGCAGGACCTGATCGGCGATCTGCAGGGCGCCCCCTCGCCCGTCGAGATCAAGCTGTTCGGCGAGAACCAGCAGGCGATCAATGCGCTTGGGGACCAGATCAAAGACGGGCTGGATAAGATCAAAGGGGTCTCGGACACCAAGTCGAGCGCCGTCGAGTCCGGACCGGAGCTGGTGGTGCATATTGATCCGATGCGGGCCGGACGGGTCGGGCTGACGCCGGACGCGGTCGCCACGCAGGTCAACGCCGCCATGTTCGGCGACGTGGTCACCCAGATTCTGGAAGGCGACCGGCAGGTGGGCGTGCGCGTGCGCTATCCCGCCGCCTACCGCGCCGACGAGGCGCAGTTGATGCAGTTGGCCATCCATACGCCCGGCGGCTTTAACGTCCCGCTGGCGGCGCTGGGGACCGTCGAGCGCGTTCCCGGCACGACCGAGCTGAACCGGGAGGACCAGCGCCAGGTCGTCTCCGTTACCGGAGAGCTGGACGGCACGCGGGACCTGGGCAGCGTGAAGCGGGACGTCGAGGCCATGATGGGCAAGATGACGCTGCCGCCCGGCGTCACCTACGTGCTGGGCGGCCAGTTCCAGAGCCAGGCGGAATCGTTTAAGAACCTGCTCATGGTGCTGGCGCTGGCGATCCTGCTCGTGTTCGCCGTCATGATCTTCCAGTTCGGCTCGTTCACCGCGCCAACGGTCATCCTGCTGGTCATGCCGCTCTCCCTGTTCGGCGTGGTGCTGGGACTGTTCGTCACGAAGACGCCGCTGAACGTCTCCTCCTTCATGGGCGCGATCATGCTGGTGGGCATCGTGGTCAAGAACGGTATCCTGCTGCTGGACCGCGCGCAGAAAGGCGAGGCGGAGGGCGCGCCGCTGGAAGAGGCGGTCCTGCAGGCGGGCCGAGTGCGGCTGCGGCCTATTCTCATGACCACCCTGACGGCGATTCTGGGACTCGTTCCTCTGGCGCTGGGCATCGGGGCGGGCGCCGAGATGCAGAAGCCGCTGGCCATCGCCGTCATCGGCGGGCTGAGCTTCTCGACCGTCTTCACCCTGCTCTTCGCGCCGCTGCTCTACGTCGCGCTTCGCCGCCGGCAGGCGCCTCATCCCATTGCCCTGCGCGCCCGTGGCGAAGAGGCTGCCGAAGCGGATTAACACTCCTTATCCTTCTGGGTGCTTCCGAAAGCTAGAAAGGGAGGGAACTGGAGACAAAACGGAGCGGGCACGCTACCTGGAAGCCGTCCAGCAAGGGTATTTGGAGAATTACGCTGCCCTGGCTGACTTTTTCCGAGAAACAGTGGAACGGCGCTTATCCGGCTCCGTTTGAGGTTGAGCCGGCTTTAGTCCTCGCGCGCCTTCCAAAACAGACGAGGCCCGCGCGTCCTGTTCGATCATACGCTGTCGCTGTTGACGATCGCGTAGATAAGGGTTTGTCTCTGAAAGTGAAGCCATTCCAGTTTCCTCTTGCATAATGCAATTGTATTATATTGTACCACGTTTGCCACTCCCGTGCTATTCATGAGCCGAAAAACGTTAAGATGATCTGGTTCGGAAATTTCGGTGGTTTTATGGTATCCAAACACTCAGACATGAATGATCGGCAATCCCGGCACAGGGGAGGCGTTTACGGCCCGGAGGGTGAGGGGCAACGCGTCAGCGGCAATTCTGCTGCCGGCGTGCAACAGATCATTCATGCGTTCTATTCATTTTACAGGAGACCGGAGGAAACAGGAACAGGATGGATCTGACGATAGAGGCTGGAGTGCTGAATGACTTTGCCGCCGCTTCCGCGCGCGAATGGCTGGTAACCAACGGTATCGGCGGCTATGCCTCCGGCAGCCTTTCAGGCGCCAACACGCGCCGGTATCACGGCCTGCTCGTCGCGGCGCTGACTCCGCCGACGGGCCGCATGACGCTCCTCTCCCAGCTCGACGAGGCGGTCACGATCGAGGGCGCCGTCTATGAGCTCTCCGCGAACCAATATCCCGGCGCGATCCATCCGCAGGGCTATCGCTTTCTGGAGAAATTCGAAGTCTATCCCGTTCCCACGTTTTCCTACCGTATCCGGCCGGATATTTTGATCGAAAAGCGGATCTGGATGGCGTATGGGCGAAATACGACCTATATCCAGTACCGATTAGCGGCGGCGCCGGAGCCGGTCGCCTTGCGCCTGACGCCGCTGGTCTGCTGGAAATCCTTCCACGCGGAGATGCATCCCTGGGAAGGCTTCCCGCTGTATCTCTCCGCCGGGCCGGGCGAGATGCGGATGCGCGCCACCTCGGATGCCCCGCTGCTGCGTCTGGTCGCAGGAAGCGCCGACTGGCAGCCGGCAGGCTACTGGCATGTCCATATCGAGCACGAGCGCGAAAGGGAGCGGGGCCTGGACTGGCAGGAGGACCTCTACGCTCCCGGCCATTTCCTGGCTACCGTGCAGCCCGGCGGCAGCCTGACGCTTCTTGCCACCATCGAGAACGCTTGCGACACGCCGGAGCAAGCCAGAAACGCCCTCTTAAACCGGCAGCAGGAGCTGCTGGGCCGCGCTGACGTTTCCGACGACTATGCCCGTGCGCTCGTTCTTGCGGCCGATGCGTTTGTGATCGAAGGCGCCAAGGATGGTACGGCGGGTCCCAGGCGCAGCACGATCCTTGCCGGATATCCCTGGTTTTCCGATTGGGGCCGGGATACGATGATCTCCCTGCCGGGCCTCTGCCTTGCTACCGGGCGACCGGAAGTGGCCCGCACCATCCTGACCTCTTTTGCCGGCTTCGTCAGCGAGGGAATGCTGCCCAACCGTTTTCCCGATCAGGGCGAGACGCCCGAATACAACACGGTGGATGCGACGCTCTGGTACTTCCAGGCGATAATCGCCTATTGCGAGCAGGCAAAGGACGGCCTGGAGCTGGCGCGCGAGCTCTGGCCGGTGCTGAAAGACATCCTCGCCTGGCATGAGAAGGGAACGCGCTACGGCA
Organism: Chthonomonadaceae bacterium; assembly: GCA_035653075.1. Lineage (GTDB taxonomy): Bacteria > Armatimonadota > Chthonomonadetes > Chthonomonadales > Chthonomonadaceae > DASRCN01. Next base: position 24,429 of record DASRCN010000067.1, read on the forward strand.
TCCACGTCGATCCGCAGGACGGGCTGCTGCACGCGGGCGAGCCGGGCGTGCAGCTGACCTGGATGGACGCCAAGGTGGGCGATTGGGTGGTAACACCCCGTATCGGCAAGCCGGTGGAGATCAACGCGCTCTGGATCAATGCGCTCCAGGTCATGGCCGACCTGGCCGCTCGGCTCGGCGAAGACACGGCGGCCTATCGCAAGCGCGTGGAGAAAGCGGCCAAAAGCTTCCGCGCCGCCTTTGTGCGCTCCGACAAGCGCGGCCTCTACGATGTCCTCGCGGAGACAGGGCCGGACGCCTCTATCCGTCCCAATCAAATCTTTGCTGTCAGCCTGCCCTATTCGCCGCTGACCCTGCCCCAGCAGAAGGCGGTCGTCAAGACCGTCGAAGAAGAGCTCCTCACTCCTTTCGGGCTGCGGACGCTTTCGCCCAAAGACCCGGCCTATCGCCCGCATTACGGCGGCAGCCCTGCCGAGCGGGACGGCGCGTACCATCAGGGTACCGTCTGGCCCTGGCTGCTGGGGCCGTTCGTGACGGCGCATTTGCGTGTCTACCAGGACGCAGACCGCGCCCGCGCCTATCTGCTGCCGCTTCAGGCCCATCTCCAAGAGGCCGGCATCGGATCTATTTCCGAAATCTTCGATGGCGACCCCCCGCACGCGCCGAACGGCTGCATCGTGCAGGCCTGGAGCGTCGCCGAAATTCTCCGCGCCTGGACCTTATCCTCTTCATTCCTTAATCCGCTTTTAACAATTGCTTAATATTCTCTTTACAATCGATGACTATAATACTATAATGCTGGTGTCGCTAGACGATACACTCATCCCCAATTCTTAAAGGAGAAATGTCATGAAGCGCCGTGCGTTCACCCTGATCGAGCTGCTCGTAGTCATCGCCATCATTGCGATCCTGGCAGCCATTCTCTTCCCCGTCTTCGCGCAGGCCCGCGAGAAAGCCCGAGCGATCAGTTGCCTCAGCAACCTGAGGCAGGCCGGCCTCGCCTTTGCCATGTATACGCAGGATTACGACGAGAACTGCCTGCCCCAGGAGGTGCATAGCCCGATCTCCCACGGAGGCTACTGGTATGTCCTCATGCAGCCCTATGTCAAGAACTGGAACATGCTGCTCTGCCCCGATCGATCGGATACCGTATGCACCGAGAGCGCCGCGGCCCAACTTGGTATTCCGTTCTCGCCTCGCTGCTTAGGCTACGGCTATGAGGACGGCTTTATCAGCGACACCGGTTACGGTCTGTCGGAGACTTCCCAGCCCGATCCGGAGGGTTACACGATGCGTCCGGGCAAGGCTCTGGCGGCGATCTCGACCCCTGCCCAGATGGTGGCCTTTGGCGACACGTACGATAATCCCGGCTACTCGGTCGCGATGGATAATATCCTGAGCCGGCTGCCGGATGGCTCCAGCACCAAGGCCCTGCGTCACATGGGAGGAACCTTCAACTATGCGTTCGCGGACGGCCACGCCAAGGTGGTGCGCGTCCAGTCTGCGGAGTACAACGGCTATGGGCACGTCGGCAAGCCCGCCAGCGAGACCGACGGACTGATGTGGTGTTCCGATCCCAGTGTCACTCCCAGCTCGATCTTCCAAACCTACGACTGGGGAGGCGCCGGCAGCTATCCGATGCAGGATCCTACAGAGACGTGCCAGAAGGCGGTCAGCGACTTCTTCAGCAACCTGGTGACTGTAAACCCGTAATCGCATCGCTTCGCTCCGCATCGCGGATAGGCTGAATCCGCGATGCGGAGCAAAATCGGTCGCTGACAACGTCGTCCTTCGGAGCGAAATCTACCCTATGGCTCAGACACTTCGTTATGCACTTCTGGCCGGACTTACCGTGGCGCTCGTGGCTATGCTTCTCGGCTGTACGCATGCGGTGACAGGGCAGAACGTGATGCCGGACAATCCTAATTTGTCGCCCGCGCAACAGCGGCAGGCCATGATCAAATGGCACCAGCAGCACGACAAGCCCGCGGCAGGCGCCACCCCTTCCGGTGGACAGTAGTCGCGCTCGATCCTCTTACTCGCTCTTGCCTGCACGTCTTCTCTTCTGCGGTCTGCTGGCTCTGATAATGCTGGGCAGGCCGGCCCTCGCCTCCCCATCCTCTTCGTCTGCTCCGGCTTCGTCCCAGGCGAAGCGGCTCTTGCCGCTGAACCGCTTCCGCTGGTCGCGCCAGGCTCAACAAGACCCGCAGGGCTTTTATTATCAGCCGGCCGGTCTCTGCGAGGATTATCCGACGGAATCGCGCACGCCTGAGAAAGTGCAGCGCGACCTGGAGGTCCTGCGGCAGGTAGGAGCCAGAATACTGCGGGTCGGCATCTCCTGGCTGGACACAGAACCGCGGCCGGGAAAGTACGACTGGCGTTTCTGGGACCTGCTCGTCGAGAAGACCCGGCGCGCCGGCGTGACTCTGATCCCCTACGTCTGCTACACGCCCCAGTGGGCGGCGCAGAGCCAGGACAATTTCTGGCGGCAGCCGCCTAAAGATGTCCGCGCGTTCGGCCGGTTTATGTATGCCATCGCCCATCGCTATCGCGGCCAGATCCACTCCTGGGAGCTATGGAACGAGCCGGACAACCCGGATTTCTGGCTGGGCAGCGTGGACCAGTACGCCCGGCTGGTCGCGGAAGGCGCGCGGCAGGCGCGCCGGGCGGACCCGAAGGCTGCTATCGTCCTCGGTGGGATTTCCAACGAGCAATCGCCTTTTTTTCGCCAGCTTCTGAGCCAATACGCCATTACCCGCACGGTGGATGTTATCAACCTGCACGGCTACGCGGAGACCTGGAACGCCGACCGGATCGAGGACTACCCATACCACATCGACGCGCTCGCTCACGATGTTTACGCGACCGGGCAGAAACCGGACCTATGGCTGGCGGAGTTTGGCTACAGCGACTTCCGGTTTCCTGCCGGCCAGGGGATGTGGCCGATTTTCTTCGACTACGAGCACACGCGTGCCTACCAGGCGGTCGCGCTGATCAAGTCGCACGTCATGGCGCTTTCCGCCGGCAAGCTTTCCTTGACGGCCTGGTACCGGATCAACGACCTTAAGCCGAACGTCGGCGTGATCGGCGACGAGAACAACAAGTTCCTGGGTCTTGTCGATGTGCAAGGCCATCCCAAGCCGGCCTACTATGCGTTCCGCTTCATCACCCGGCTTTTCGATCAACCGGTCCGCTGTATCGACGACCGGGTCCGGATCGAAGCGCCTCCTCACTCCCAGAGCGAGGTCCACGTCTTCGAGAAGAAGAATGGGGAGAAGGTCGTGATCGGCTGGCTGCGCCGCCCGCGCCAGGGCGAGGTCGCGGGCGCTTCCGGCCAGGCGAAAGATACAAGGCAAGAGGTCGTCACGATCCGCCTGCCCGCCGGAATTGGAAGCCATCTAAAGACCTACGACGCGCAGGGCCATCCCTTCCCGACCGGGGCAACCTGGAGCGACAACGCCTTGCGCAACGTTACCTTGACCGGCCCACTGCTCTTCATCGGCGTGCTAACAAAATGAGATGCGCCATGATGTATGGAAAAGCGCGATGGAATGGTTTGGCGATGGACGCAAGTCCTTCGCTTTTAGGCGCTCCCTTCGCGAGGCGGGCGCAAGCGCCGCTCGCTCGTGTCGCGCCGGGCGTGCTGCGCACACGCTTTCCAGATCGATTTCTCCCCTCTGCTTACGAAGGAGAGGGGAGGGGTGCGGTTCCGTTACCCCGCACCGATGGCGATCGGACTGGGGTGAGGTCCGTCCGCAGGACACCCAGCCGAAGGCTTCACAGCGAAACGCTGTAGTCCATCGTGAAGGCGTTTTTACCGGCAAATAGGGCAACTGGTCAGCGGCTCTCTGCCTCTGTTTCCGCCTCCACGAAAAAGAAAGGGTCTTCTTGCAGCTTCTGGACGCCCACGCGGTGCAGCGCCGGGGCATCTATGAGGTGGCACGAAGCATTTCCCACCGGGCCGGTACGCAGCTCAGCCTCGTTCAACAGCCCGGCCACCCGGTCGTACCGCTGCCGATAACCCCGGAAGTTGTGCCGGACGTAGGTCTTGCGGAAGACGTTGCCGTCCTGGTCGGTGAGGGTATATTCCCGCTCCGGCCCGAACAGATAGGGCGGACAGACATACTCCTCGACCGCGTGCATGGTGGTGTTGGGCCGCAGGCCGCAGCCGATCATCAGGATCTTTCCGCCCCGCTCGATCAGGCGATTGAACGGCGAATATTTGCCGCAGGGCGTCGTGTCTCGCCAATGCTCTCCCAGCATCTCCGGAACCTGCGCTCCGACCGCACAGACGGAATGGGTAGGATGGAGGCTGCGCACTGTGCCCGAACGCGTGCGGAAATACTCGGTCAGAAAGCCCACGCAGGAAGGCGCGGTGCGGGTGTCGTGCAGGTCGGGCGGCTGCTGCTGGTACGTGAGGGCGGGCATGAGAAGGGTTCCCCGCGGTCCCAGCGCATCCAGCAGCGCGCCGATGATCTCCTCCGGGTCCGTGATGCCCAGAGATTTGAAGGAGGAATGCACGAGAACGATGTCGCCGGCCTGCAGTCCGAGCGATTCTAATTGGGAGCGTAACAGAGTTCTCATAGATTCGTATCCGATCCACCACACTACTCGCGGCGTTCTTCACGTATAGGCTTAACGTCGATAGGGACTTCCTCGGCACGCACCGATTTCCATTCCACATCGAAGCTTCCTTCATAGCCGAACAGGGATCCCCATCGTGGGTTCGTCACATGGACGCTGATTCGGTATCTCTCTGCCCGATCGTCGTACCACTCGCAGACGTCGGCCACGCCGGAAAAGAGCATGGGAAAGCGAAAGCCGATACGGCCTTCATAGAAGCGTTGTTCACCGGAGCGCAGACGAAGCCCTTTCGTTTGCTCGTCTACGGAGAGATGAATGTCGACAGCCAGATGCTGATGCGTTCCCAGGTAGTCCACAATGCGTCCACGCTGCGAGCTGTAAATCATAGTGGCATCGAATCGGCGCTTCTTCCGGGTCTCAAACGTGCGTATCCATGTCACCGTTTCCCGGCCGAAGCGATCTACGTAGGCGTAATTCTGAATGGTGAAGGGAACGTTTCTGCCATATTCGGGAAACATGATCCGCCGCCAGGTTCCTATGTAGAGGAAGGGCAGCGTGTAGAGCCGGCCATGCCATATCCGGTCCATCGTTCCGGTTCCGATCGCGGCGATCTTGTCCTGGCTGCTAAAGCCGAAGCGCTGCTGGATTTTGGGATGCAAGCGGCAGAAATCGGCTCCTAAAACCTGCTGATAAATCGAGGTCACGACCATTTCTCCGGCCGTCTGCGGCGACAAGACCGGGCGCTAGGCAGATCGTGCGCCGACAAGAGACCGATACCCGAAAGAGACGCCATCGCCAGAGTCAGCGTCAGCGGGTTAAACGGAGCGACAAAGAGGGACGGCTGGCTCCACAAAGCTCCTGCTCCGAATAGGACCAAAATCAGAATGTTGAGCGCAAGCAGGAACCGAGAATGCCAGCGCCAGACGAGCAGGCAGCCGAAGAGAATCTCTCCCAGGCCGATCAGATTCAGAACCGTCGTCTCCCGCCCCCCAAACAGGCGCGTGTGTTGGAGAAGGACCATCTCGCCGGTGTCGTGGAACAGCAGCTTGGGAAACAGGCCCTGATAGATCCAGATGCAGGCCAGCGTTACCCGTGCCAGGCCGTAAAGGACGCTCCGTTCCAGCGCGGCGGTCGGATCGACGTTTCGTTCCAGCCAGAGGCGCAGCCGGTCGAAACTCCAGGCGGTGGCCCATCCCAGCAGAGGACGAAACAGCAGGCGGTCTATCCAATGCCCCGGCCAGCCGAAGCGTGTTTGATAGTTGTATTGCGTGAGGAAGCGAATGCCTTCGGAAGTCGGGACATACTGCCAGTAGCCGGAACCTTCGCGAATGAGCGAGCGGGGATCGTCCGACCAGAATTTGAGCGCGGAGGTACGGCAATCACTGCTGTCTTCCCGGCTGCCGACCGTTTCTCCTTTGCCGCGGATAGTCATCCCAAAGCCGATGCGGGTGGCGTAGAGAAACTGCTGGGGCTGTGCGGCGTCCGGACGCGGAAGATAGTCGATCGTGCTGAACCGTAAATCCCAGCGCGCGTGAACGTTCGGGTTCTGCGTGTATTCCCAGAGTTTATCCATATCCGTGCGCATTAGGATTTCGACATAGATGCTCATGCTTGCGTCCCCCGGATGTTCTCTATAGGAGCTATCCTACCCGATCTCCGGACGGTTCCTGCTTTGCGGCGCCTGTGCCTTCCAGCCTATACGGAAAACCTGCCGGTCGTTTTAGCCGGGCCATGCATTACCCGCCTGCGGGGCACTACCCGTTGCCCTGCGGGCGGGAAGGTCTGGGTACTCGTAGTCCTGTCCCTGGCTACTCCTTTGCGCCCGCCTGCTTGAGCATCTGGAAACCGACGAGATCGAAATCCTGGCCCTGTCGGTGCTGTTTGCCTGCCCGATAGCAGAGGAATGGAGTCCTGCGAGAGTGCCACCCATCAGCAAAAGAAGCGAGCCTACGATCAGGCGAAGGTGTTTCATGATAATACTGCCTCCGACTATTGACAGTATACGCCAGCTACGTTACGCTATCGTTACAACACCGTTACAAGTCCGCCTGCTTTCCCGTCCGGTAGGACGGTGTGTCTTTCCTGCCGGGTCGTTTATCGGCCCGGCATAGATGGGCCAGGGATAGAAGCCTGGGTCCTCCCCTTCCAATCGCCTAGCCCACCCCTTACCCCATCCAATCGCCGACGCGTTCCCCATTCCCTGCGAATGGAGTGAGCGTAGCAGGGAAGGCAGGGCCACCAGGCCTGTGGTCAAGTGAGGGGTCAGGTAAAAGCGGGCCCAGCATTAAAACGATGTTAAAAACGGGGAAAATTCCTTCCCACAGCGCCTTCTTTTGGAGGTATACTGTTGGGGTTGATGGCGATGGAAACGCCGTCTAAGATAACGGCCTCCGCCGCCAGAGACAGTATCAGCAGTTTCTCCGATGATGGCTCGCGCAGGAGGCGCCATGCCGACCGGCCAAAAAGACCCGGCGCGCGTAATTCCCAGTACAACCCATATGAACGACAAGGGCGGCTTGAGCCTGGATGACCCGTTGCAATATCTGAAAGGCGTCGGGCCGCAAGCGGCGACCGTGCTCGGCAAGATCGGCCTGCGCACGGTAGCGGACCTGTTGCGCCATATCCCCCGCCGTTGGGAGGATCGGACCAACTTCCGGCGGGTGGCCGACGTGCGCGGCGGCGAGATGGTGACCGTCCGCGGCGTGGTGATCGCCGCATCCACCAAGTATCCCAGGCCGCGCCTGCAGATCACCGAAGCGCTCTTAGACGACGGCGGCTGCGCCCTGAAGCTGGTCTGGTTTAACCAGCCCTACATGGAACGGACCTTCAAGGGGCTGGCGGCCACGCGCCGCCCGGTCGTCGTCTATGGGCTGGCCCGGCGCGCCGGCTGGGGCGTGGAGATCCAGAACCCGGAGTGGGAAGAGCTGGGCGAGGACGGCGACACGCTCTCGTCCAACCGCATCGTTCCCGTCTATCCCGCCACGGAGGGCGTGCGGCAGGGGCGGCTGCGGCGCATGGTGGATGCCGTGCTGCGCGCCTACCTGCCGCTGATCGAGGAGACGCTGCCCCCGGACGTGATCCGGCAGCACCGGCTTGTGGGCGCGCGGGAAGCGGTGCGCAACATCCACTTCCCGGACAGCCTGGAGGCGCTGGAAGCGGCCCGGCGAAGGCTGGTCTTCGAGGAGTTTTTTGTCCTGCAGACCTTGCTGGCGATGCGCCGCAAGGCCCACAGCCGCGAGGCGCAGGGCATCCGATTTCAGGTTTCGCTGGAGCGGCTGCAGGAGGATCTCCAGCAGATCGTGCCGTTCACGCTGACGAACGCGCAGCAGCGGGCCATCGCCGAGATCGCCGCCGATCTCTCCAGCGGGCACGCGATGAACCGGCTGCTGCAGGGCGACGTGGGCAGCGGCAAGACGATGGTGGCGCTGGCGGCCATGCTGATGGCCGTGGAGAACGGCTATCAGGCGGCGATGATGGCCCCGACCGAGATTCTGGCCCAGCAGCACGCCATCGTGCTGCGCCGCCTGCTGGAGCCGCTGGGCCTGGCGGTCGAGCTGTCGCTGGGCAGCCAGACGGTCAAAGAAAAAGCTGGCGTGCGGGAGCGGCTGCTCGGCGGGCAGTCCCGGCTGGTCGTCGGCACGCACGCCCTGATTCAGGAGGGCGTCGAGTTCGCCCGGCTGGGTCTCATCATCATCGACGAGCAGCACCGCTTCGGGGTGCTGCAGCGGCAGGCGCTGCGCAAGAAGGGCGAGCGCCCGCACGTCCTGGTGATGACGGCCACGCCGATCCCGCGAACGCTGACCCTGACGCTCTACGGCGACCTGGACGTCTCGCTGCTGGACGAGCTGCCGCCAGGCCGCAAGCCGATCACGACGCACTGGAAGCCGCAGGACAAGCACGCCCAGGTCTATGCCGGGGCGCAGCGGCTTCTGGAAGAGGGCCGCCAGCTCTACATCGTCTGCCCGCTGGTGGAGGAGAGCGAGAAGCTGCAGGCCAAAAGCGCCACGCAGCTCTGCGAGCACATCGCCAACGAGGTCTTCCCGCAGTACCGGGTGGGACTGCTGCACGGCCAGATGCGCTCGGATGAAAAAGAGGCGGCTATGGCCCGCTTCAAGGCGGGCGACCTGCACGTTCTGGTCGCCACGACGGTCATCGAGGTGGGCATCGACGTGCCCAACGCCTGTGTGATCGTCATCGAGGACGCCGACCGGTTCGGGCTGGCACAGCTCCATCAGTTGCGCGGGCGCGTGGGACGCGGGGAGTACGCCTCCTACTGCATCCTGGTCGCCGATCCCAAGACCGAGGACGGGCGGGCGCGCCTGGAGGTGATGACGGCCACCCAGGACGGTTTCAAGATCGCCGAGGAGGACTTGCGGCTGCGCGGTCCCGGCGAGTTCTATGGCACGCGCCAGAGCGGGATGCCGGAGCTGATCGTCGCCGACATCGTCCGCGACATGGACATCCTGACGGAGACGCGGGAGACCGCGTTCCGTCTCGTCGAGTCGGACCCGACGCTCTCCCGATCGGAGCACCAGCCGCTCCGCCGCGCGCTGCAGCGCACGGAGATGGGCGTCGAGCTGATCAGTGTGAGCTAAACGATGCCACGCGCGCTGGTGCCGGGCAGTTTCGACCCGGTCACAAACGGACACCTCGATATCATCGAGCGGGCGGCGGGAATGTTCGACCGCGTGCTCGTGGCCGTGGCGCGCAACTACTCCAAAGCGCCGCTCTTCACCATCGAGGAGCGGATGGAGATGCTGGCCGAAGTCTGCGTACCCTACCCCAACGTCGCGGTAGACGCCTTCGAGGGCCTGCTGGTGGATTACGCCGTCGCGCACGAAGCGACCGTCATCGTGCGCGGGCTGCGGGCCGTCACGGACTTCGAGTACGAGATGCAGATGGCGCTGATGAACCGGCGGCTCAACAGCGCCGTCGAGACCGTGTTTATGATGCCGGGGGCGGAATACTCCTACCTCAGCTCCAGTATCGTCAAAGAAATCGCCCGCCTCGGTGGGTCTGTGAAAGGGCTGGTACCAGACCGTGTTGAAGAACGACTACGACAGAAAGTCGGATAACACCGAACAAACCGAACTCATGAATCCCGATTCTCCCCCCAAGAATACCGATACCGTACCGGTCGCGCCTACCCAGGCCGCCGATCCGCCGCGCTTCGTCGTGCCGCCTCAGGGCAGCGTGGACCTGTTAAAGCTGCTGACCGAGCTGGAAGAGCTGGTCGAGAAGACGCCGCGCCTGCCGATGGGCACGCTGTTCCGTTTCGACGAGGACCGCTTCCACATGACGCTCATGAAAATTCGGGCCAACCTGCCGGAGGACCTGAAGCGCGCCTCGAAACTTGCCCGTGAGTCCGAGCGTATCGTAGAGGAGACGCGGGAGAACGTCGAGCGTGTCACGGAAGGGGCGCGGAAAGCGGCGCTGACCGAGCTGGAGCGCGGGCGCGCCGAGGCGGCGCGTCTGAAGGAGCAGGCCGTGGCGGAGGCCCAGCGCCTCCATGAGGCCGCCGTGCAGGAGGGGCAGCGAATCCAGGACGAGGCCCGCGTGGAGGCCGAGCGGATTCTGGAGGCCGCGCATGCGGAGGCGGCCGCGCTGGTGTCCGAAAGCGGCATCCTCCGGCAGGCCGAGGGCGTGGCCGAAGATATTAAGAAGCGCGCCTGGCAGGAAGCGGAGAAGATGCAGCGCGGCGCGGACGACTACGCGCACGGCGTGCTTGCCAACCTGGAGATCACCCTCGGCAAGACGCTCGCGCAGGTCCAGCAGGGGCGCGTGCTACTGGAAAAAAGCTGAGGTCGATTCAAGGTGTCATGATGCGGCTTGATCTAACCGAGCTTCTGCATGAAGTCGGGAAGCAGGTAGAATACGACATCAACGAGCCTCCCCTCGTGGATGAGGATGTCGAATGTACGCAGCCTATCCAGGGCAAGGCGACCTTTACCAATACGGGCGGCCTGCTGCTCATTCGCGGGAATGCCCGGACGGCGGTCGCCCTGCCGTGCAGCCGCTGCGCGCTCTACTACGAACAGCCTGTCGCGTTCCCGATCGAGGAGCAGTTCGAGATCCATCGGGTGTCGGGACCGCGCGGGCCGCAGGCGATAACGCTTCTGGAAGAGGACCAGAGCCCGATTGCGGGTAAACTGTTTGAGGGCTACGTGCTCGACCTGACGGAGATGCTTCGCCAGTATATCCTGCTGGCCGAGCCGACGCAGCCCTTGCCGCCGCTGGATGCCGGCGGGCGCTGCGCGCACTGCCACCGGACTCCGGAAGAGGTCCTGCAGGAAGCTACCGGAGAGACGGAAACGGACGAAGCGCCGATCAACCCGGCCTTTGCCAAGCTCGGCGAGCTACTGGATAAAAACAAGCCGACCTGATACAATAGGACGTAATAAGGAAATAGATAGAAAGGAGGTCATGGCATGCCGCTTCCCAAACGTCGTCATTCCAATCAGCGCACGCGCAAGCGACGCACGCACTATAAACTCGCGCATCACCCCGCGATGGTGCCCAGCTTCGAGAAGCAGGGCGGATATACCTTAATGCACCGGGTCGATCCGGAGACGGGTCGCTACAAGGGTCGCCAGGTCTTTGACGTGGCGGATGAGACCCAGCAGGGCCAGGGTTGATTACCGGCCCGCGAGCGGAGGTGAATCGGGCGACCCGAATCGCCGTCGATGCCATGGGCGGCGACAAGGGTCCGCCGGAGGTAGCGCGCGGCGTCATCGAGGCTGCGCGCCGCTCGCAGGCTTTTTTTTCGCTGGTGGGCGATCCAGGCGTCTTGCAGCCGGAGCTGGAGCGCCTGCCCGCGAAGCCGGCTAACATCGAGATCGTCCCGGCCGCCGAAGTCATCGCCATGTGCGAGCCGCCTGCGGCGGCGGTACGGCGCAAGCCGGACGCGTCGATCGTCGTGGCGGCGCGCATGGTCAAAGATGGCAAGGCCGACGCGCTGGTCACCATCGGCAACACCGGGGCGGCCATGGTGGTCGCGCACCGCATCTGGGGACCGATCCAGGGCGTCGATCGCCCGGCCATCGCCGCGCCCCTGCCCTCCCTGACAGGCACCGTCATCCTGCTCGACGTGGGCGCGACGGTGGACTGCGACCCGAACAACCTCTATGAGTTCGCCATTATGGGGGGCGCCTACGCGCAGGCGGTCCTGGGGGTCGCGCGGCCGCGGGTCGGGCTGCTCTCCAACGGTGAGGAGGCCAGCAAGGGCAACCTGCTGGTCAAACGGACTCACGCCCTCTTTCGGCGGCTGCCGGAGAACCTGAGCAGCTTCGAGTTCATCGGCAACGTGGAGGGACGGGACATTTTCCGGGGCGGGGTGGACGTGGTCGTCTGCGATGGCTTCGACGGCAACGTCGTCCTCAAGACGGGCGAGGGCGTGGCGGAGATGGTGCTGCGGCTGATCAAGGCAGAGCTAGGCCGGCACGTCTGGCTGAAGCCGTTTGTCGTTCCTTTAATGCCTGCCCTGCGGCGTCTGCACCGGCGTATCGACTACGCCGAGCGCGGCGGCGCCCCGCTTTTGGGCGTGAACGGCGTCTGCATCATCGGGCACGGCCGCTCGGACGCCTACGCCGTCACCAACGCCTGCCGCGTCGCCGAGCTGGCCATTCAGCACGATCTCGTTCAGACGATCCGGCAGCGAATCTGCGACCAGCCTCTCGTGCCATCCAAGCTTTCGGACGATTCGTCCTCGGAACAGAAGGGAAGGGAATGACTTCCACTCCAGGCGCGCTTCCCAACAACTCTCCGCTCCCCTCCACGACGGCAGGCGGCTTCGGCGCCGGTATTCTCGGGCTGGGTCTGTGCGTGCCCGACCGTGTGGTCACCAACGACGACCTCGCGCGGATGGTGGACACCAGCGATGAGTGGATCACCACCCGCACCGGCATCCGGGAGCGGCGGATCGCCGGGCCGGAGACGGCTACGTCCGACCTGGCCGTCTCTGCCGCGCAGGAGGCGCTCAAAGATGCCGGGATAGAGGCCGCGCAGCTTGATCTGATCCTCTGCGCCACGACCTCCGGCGACTATGTCTGGCCGGCGACCGCCTGCGTGGTCCAGCAGCGGATCGGCGCCGTGCGCGCCGCCGCCTTCGATCTGGCCGCCGCCTGCTCCGGTTTCTGCTATGGCATGGCGGCGGCGGCGGGCTTTATTCAGACCGGGGCCATGCGGCGTATTCTGGTGATCGGCGCGGACATGCTTACCCGGCAGACCAATTGGGAGGACCGGGGGACCTGCATTCTCTTTGGAGACGGCGCGGGAGCGGCCGTCCTCGGCCCCTGCGCGCCGGAGGAGGGGATCCTGGCCTCCGTGCTGGGCGCGGACGGCAGCGGCGTGGATATGCTGCTCATTGCCGCCGGGGGCACGCGCCGGCCAATGACGCGGGAAGCCCTGGAAGAGAAAAAGAATACCATTTTCATGCGCGGGCGCGAGGTCTACCGGTTCGCCGTCGAAGTCGTGCCGGAAGCGATCGAGGAGGCGTTGCGGCGCGCCTGTCTGCGCCCGAGCGACGTGAATCTTTTGGTGATGCATCAGGCGAATATCCGTATTCTCACGGCAGTCGCGGAGCGGATGGATATCCCGATGGAGAAGGTGTTCGTCAATATCGAAAAGTACGGCAACACGTCCGCCGCCTCTATCCCGATCGCCCTGGCGGAAGCCGCCGCGCAGGGGCGGCTGCACAAAGGCGATGTCGTCGTCACCGCCGGCTTCGGCGCGGGTCTGACCTGGGCCACCAATGTCTTGCGCTGGAACCGTGAAGAAAATAGACCTCACCCCTGTCCAATCGCCATCGGTGCGGGGTAACGGCCCCGCTAATGTTCCCCCTCTCCTTATGAAGGAGAGGGGAACAGAGCCGAGGAAGCTGTTTAGTCATTCAGGCCGGGTTTAAGTATGAAAGTCGCTTTTCTATTTCCAGGGCAGGGCGCGCAGAAGGTCGGGATGGGCTGGGAGTTCTACGAGAACTTTCCCCAGGGCCGAGCCGTCTACTTGCGTGCGAATGAGCTGCTGGACTTCGATCTGGCCAGGCTCTGCTTCGAGGGGCCGGAGGAAAGCCTGCGCGAGACGGAGAACGCTCAGGTCGCCCTGTTTGTGACGAGCATCTCCGCCTTGCGGTGCCTGGAAAGCATCTGCACGCGCCGGCCCGACGTCGTTGCCGGCCATAGCGTGGGCGAGTACGCGGCGCTCGTGGCCGCGGGGACACTGGCCTTCGACGACGGCCTGAATCTAGTGCGGAAGCGCGGCGAGCTGATGCGCGACGCAGCCAGAAGCACGCCGGGAACGATGGCGGCCGTGCTCGGGCTGGACGCGGAGACGGCGCGGCAGGCGTGCGAGGAGGCGCGAGCGAGCGGCGCTGGCCTGGTCGTGGTGGCGAACGTTAATGGCGCCGGGCAGATGGTGCTCTCCGGCACGCCGGAGGCGGTGGAGAAGGCGGGCGAGATCGCGCGAGAGAAAGGCGCAAAGCGCGTGATTCCGCTATCCGTATCCGGCGCCTTCCACTCTCCGCTGATGGTCAGCGCCGGGGATGCGCTGTTTACGCATCTCTCCCACACGGCGTTCCGAAAGCCGGAGGTGCCGGTCGTCTCCAACGTGACGGCCCGTTATGTCGAGATGCCGGACGATCTGATGGGCGGGCTGACGCGGCAGGTGAGCGGCAGCGTCCGCTGGGAAGAGTCGATGCAACTGCTTCTGCAGGACGGCGTGGACACGTTTATCGAATTAGGCTGTGGCGACGTGCTGACCGGACTGATCCGGCGCATGGATAAGTCCGTTCATGCGCTCAGCGTACAGGATGCCGATTCCCTGCAGGCCGCCTGCCATCTCCTTCAATCAGAAGCCTGATGAAATTACAGGATAAAGTCGCGGTGGTGACGGGCGCCGGGCGCGGGATCGGCCGGGCGATCGCGCTGAAGCTGGCGGAAGAGGGCGCGAAGGTCGTCGTCAACTACAGCCGCAGCGCCGAAGCCGCCGAGCAGGTGGTCGCGCAAATCCGCGCGCAAGACAGAGAGGCGATCGCCGTTCAGGCCGACGTGGCGGATGCGGCGCAGGTAGAAGCCCTCTTTACGGCGGCGCGAGAGCGCTTCGAGCGCATCGACCTGCTGGTCAACAACGCCGGCGTCACCCGCGACAAATTGCTGCTGCGCATGAGCGAAGAGGACTGGGATGCCGTTCTGGATACCAACCTCAAGGGCGCCTTCCTGTGCGCTCGCGCGGTCGCGCCGCTCTTTCTAAAGCAGAAGGGTGGGGGCATCGTCAACGTCGGCTCGGTGATCGGTACGGTCGGCGGCGCCGGCCAGGCCAACTACAGCGCCTCCAAGGCCGGCCTGGTGGGCCTGACGAAGTCGCTGGCGAAGGAATTGGGCTCGCGGAATGTGCGGGTCAATGCGGTCGCGCCGGGATTTATCGAGACCGAGATGACGGAGGTCCTTAAGCCCGACTATCGGGAGGCGATCCTGCGCCAGATTCCGCTGGGGCGCTTCGGGACGGTCGAGGATGTGGCTCGTGTCGTCGCTTTTCTGTGTTCCGAGGATGCCGCCTATATCCAGGGACAGGTGATCTCTATCAACGGCGGGCTGTTTATGTGAGGCGCCGGGCCATGAAATACCCGTCTGGGGGGCCTTCGGCCTGCGTAGCGAGCGGCGCTTGCGCCTGCCTGGCGAAGAACCGTCCTGCCGGACGGAAAAACCGGCAGCGGAAATCTTTCCTATCATGACCATCGAGAAGGAGAAAGGGAGCGCATGAACACTTTCGAGCGTGTAAAGAAGGTACTGGTCGAGCAGTTGGACGTGAGCGAGGACGAGGTGACGCCGCAGGCGAACATCGTCGATGATCTGCATGCCGACTCGCTGGACGTGGTCGAGATCATCATGGGGTTGGAAGAGGAATTCGACATCGAGATCCCGGATGAGGATGCCGAGAAGATCACCACCGTCCAGCAGATCATCGACTACGTCGAGGATAAGGCCAAGGGCTAAGGGAAGGAGAACGAGGCCGCTCTTCCGGCCGCGCGAGGTCCGGCAGGGGGCGATGAGGAGCGTGTTATGAGCGCAGAGAGCAAGCAGAGGGCGAGCGCGCGGCGCGTGGTCATCACGGGCGTGGGCGCGGTGACGGCGCTCGGCCAGACCGCCGAGTCGCTCTGGAAAGCATGCCTGGCCGGCTGCTCGGGAATCACGCCCATCAGCGGCTTCGACGTCAGCAACTACACGACCCGCTTCGCCGGGGAGATCAAGGAGTGGGACCCTTCCCCCTTCATGGACCGTAAAGAGGCGCGGCGGATGGATCGCTTCGTCCAGTTTGCGGTCGCGGCGGCTTCTATGGCGCTGGAAGATGCCGGGCTTCAGATCGACGACGGCAACCGGGACCGGATCGGCGTCTATATCGGCTCGGGCATCGGGGGCCTGGCGACCATCGAGGAGCAGCACAGGGTCCTGCTGGAGCGTGGGCCGGGCCGGATCAGCCCGTTCCTCATTCCGGGGATCATCTGCGATATGGGGGCCGGCATGGTCTCCATCGTGACGGGCGCGCGGGGTCCCAATGCCTGCATCACGACGGCCTGCACCACGGGCACCAACAACCTGGGCGACGCCTACGAAGTCATCCGCCGGGGAGCCGCCGACGCGATGATCGCGGGCGGGGCGGAGGCGTGCATCACGCCGCTGGGCATGGCGGGCTTCTGCGCGGCCCGCTCGCTCTCGACTCGGAACGATGCCCCGGAGTGTGCCAGCCGTCCCTTCGATGCCGGCCGGGACGGCTTTGTGATGTCCGAAGGCAGCGGCATTCTGATCCTGGAAGAATTGGAGTCGGCCCTGGCGCGCGGCGCGAAGATCTATGCGGAGATCGTCGGCTACGGCATGTCGGGCGACGCGCATCACATCACGGCCCCGTCTCCCGAAGGCGAGGGCGCGGCCCGCGCGATGAAAGCCGCCCTGGAGAGCGCCGGCTTGCGGCCCGAAGACATCGACTATATCAACGCGCACGGCACCTCCACCGAGCTCAACGACAAAAACGAGACGGCGGCGATCAAGGCCGTGCTCGGCGAGCATGCCTATCGGGTCCCGGTCAGCTCCACCAAATCCATGACCGGCCATCTCATCGGCGCGGCGGGCGCGGTGGAAGCCATTCTCTGCGCGCTGACCATTCGGGACAGTGTTCTCGCCCCGACCATCAACTACGAGACCCTCGATCCGGAATGCGATCTGGACTATGTTCCTAACGCGCCCCGCAAGGCCAACGTGCGTGTCGCCATGTCCAACTCCTTCGGTTTCGGCGGCCACAACGCCACCATCATTCTCAAGCGCCTGGAAGCCGGCGCGTCGCAGGTGTCGCTGTTAGAGGAGCGGGTTGCCGAATCGCCGGAAGCCGCAATCGACTTTGCGGGATTGGAAGAGGAAATCGAACTCGAAGCCCTCGTCCGGGACCTGGAGGAGGACGCCATAGCGCCCATACGTTAGGGAAAAGGCAAAAGACGATG
Source organism: Chthonomonadaceae bacterium (assembly GCA_035653075.1). Lineage (GTDB taxonomy): Bacteria > Armatimonadota > Chthonomonadetes > Chthonomonadales > Chthonomonadaceae > DASRCN01. The sequence goes on from DASRCN010000067.1 coordinate 41,494, forward strand.
GCACAATCGCTGCCCCATCCGATCCATCCCGGTAAAATGACCTTCGAGGAGTTTATCCACTGGGGAGACGAAACCTCGTTTGCCGAATGGATCGATGGGGAAGTCGTCGAACTGCCCCTGCCTACCTGGCGGCATCAGGATCAGGTAGGCTTCCTGATGGCTCTGCTGCGTACGTTTTCCGAAGAACACCGATTAGGTGAAGTTCTTTCCGTCCCCTTCCTGATGCGATTGCCGGTACGCCCCTCCGGACGCCGACCGGACATCATGTTCGTCGCCAATGAACATCTCCACCGCTTCAAAGAATACTATCTCGATGGCCCCGCCGATCTTATCGTCGAAATCAGCCTAGCGGAAACTGAAGATTGGGATCGAAACGAAAAGCTTAACGATTATGCCCAGTCCGGCGTGCGTGAATACTGGCTGATACATTCAGAGCGCAATCAGGCAGAGTTCTATCAACTTGGCGAGAACAATACCTATCGTCCTGTCTCCATCAATCAAGTAGAGACTTGACGACCTTGTAGACATGAGTCCCTGGAAATGAAGGCCAGAGTTCGTTAGGGGCACTATCCAAATTCTTAGCCCGTTGAATTGCCTGTCGGATATAGGGCTTATAAGCATCGATATCAAGGTTCTTTTTGCTATAGCTACCCAATTGTGACCGCAGACGGCTTTCTATGGCTCTACAGTCTGTATCAGAAACTTCACAATCACCATGATGAAGCCAAAGCCAGAGCTCAAAACAAGGATTACTTACAGCCAACCCTATATTCATCTGATTGGCCTGTTTACAAACTGTCGCCAAGTTTTCAAGGGACCATCTATCTACATCGATCATAAGCCACAGTTTATCTTCTGGCCCAAGATTATACTCATCATGGAATAAGCTCAGTCTATCAAAGACATGCGCAGGGCTTGATTTCCCGTCTGGCCCCGTTGGTATGACCCTCACCTTGACACGCGGACTTTGGAAGATTGTGAAATATTGCCCCTCTGTCTTTTCGCCTTCGGTAGCGATTATATATAACCTAGCATCGCGGACGCTGTCTTGACGTTGCAGAAGTTTCGTGCGGTCAAGCTTCATCTCTCCTCCCCTGACGCTGCCGAAGTCTTCTGATCGGACGGGACCCAGCCAAGATTGCAGATATCGCCGATGAACGGAATAGCCCCAAAGCGGCCATTCAGATAGCCTTTTTCGATTTTTAGATCTGGACGGATTTTGAATTCCGCCAATGAGTACATATGGGACGCCCCTGACAAATCCTTTTCGACAAACCAGATCTCATCGCGACGCAAAATATCCAAATCGAGTAGACTTGTTTCATGGGTTGTGAAAATAAGTTGACCTTTGTTTGCATGATCTTCGCAATCTAAAGCCGTTTGTAGAAACAAGCGCGACAGTAGTGGATGCAATCGACGATCTAGTTCGTCAATAATGAATACTCTTTCACGGGCCTGCTTTAAGCTAAATAGCGCAGGAGTAAGATGCATGAGGCGTTGAGTCCCATCCGACTCTTCATCAATATCAAATTTAACAAGACGGTTATCGCTAGTCCGATGCTGTGTTAGAAGACGAATAAAGGCAATTTGTCCTTCGGATCCATGAGTAATTAGATACCTGTCTCCTTCGGGTGTGTGTATAAGCAGCCCACCACGGTCGCCAAGTTCTGATGCTTGCTGTAGAAGTTTGTCTTTGTATTCCTCTGGCATACCTGGAAAATACTGCTCAAAATTAGCCTCTACTTCCTCAGTCGTCAAACCATCTATGCCTGTTCCTGCCGCACGCAGAAATGTTCCCAGGAAATCCGTTAATTTCGACCTTGTGTGTATATAATGTTCAAGGGCCGCACTTTCTGAATCCGCAGGAATGACTATCAGCACGTCTTTAAACCATTGATAGATTGGAAGGATTTGTGCCACATTTCTATCTACTGCTTCCGTTAAGAAGAGTTGATTAGGCCGAGTTCCCTTCGCAACAAATGACAGGAACAGTTTCTGCTCCTGACCTTTGCCGGAGAAAGTAGCACCAAATTCTACCTTTACTTTATCCCCATCCGTTATACGCTCAAAGTAACGAAGCTCTTTTTTATTTGGAGTCGCATACAGCCATTCCTCCAGTATATGACTGGAGGTTAGCACAAATCCATAAGAGTAGAGAACGCCTTCATGAGCAAAAATAAACTCAAATCTGCTCGGCCGCATGGTAGGCGTATCAAGCTTATAGGGAGAGATAGGAATTGTTTTGTTGCTGCGTGTACCCTTGATAATGAGATTCTGTGCAAACTGAATCGCCTTCACTACATTGGATTTCCCTGATGCATTAGCGCCATAAATGGCAGCAGCCCGTAATAGAGTTGGCACCTTGCTACTGTCGTCAGCAATCAGATGATCGGGATGGCGCTGATCATCCTTTATAGCTGCCATACTAAAGGTAGTCTTGTCTCTGAAAGATCGAAAATTTTCTACCGTAAATTGTACTAGCATTTGGCTCCTCGCTAACTTGCGTGTCTCGCACAATAAGATTATACCACGTTTCCACGAGAATAGTTTGCTTTAGGAGAAAAAATCACGCAAAATGCCATTTTCCAGGCCAACTCCATTCATTTAGCTAAACGGGTAGAAACTATGACAGCCGGGGTATGAACGATACCCCGACTGTCGTTTAGGTGTAGAGGTGTGTTATTGAATGTTAAGCCTTCGGCGTGGGAACGAGGTCCTTCTTGCCGTCCGCCTTGCCCGGCTTGGCGGGAGCCTGCGTTTCCACGATCGCCTCCACCGGAGCAGGCTGGCTGGGAGCGGACGGGCCGGGCGCGGTCAGCGCCTCCTGCAGGGCATTCAGGAAGGCCGGGTTCTCGGCCAGACTGCGCGCCACCTGCTCGGTCATCTCCGGGGTGACGCGGGCGGGATCGCCGCCGGTCACTTTGGCGAGGGCGGGCTGGAGCAGGCCGCCGATCTGGGAGATCAGGCTGCCGACCGCATCGCCGCTGCCTTTGCCGTTGCCCTCCGCCGGAATGTGGCCGTTGGAAGCAATGGCGCCATTGGCCTGCGCGCCGTTGACGAAGCCTTCGACCATCGCTCGCAGCCCGAACCCTTTTGCCATGCTGTCCAGCATCGTCGTGGCCGTTTCCGGCGTGCCGTAAAGGGTCATGTGGCCGCTGGCCAGGAAGTTGGCTAACGCCTGCGCGAAGGCGATCTGCACGTCGCGGCTGGCCTGGATGGTCAGCTTCTGGATTTCGAGCTGGATACCGGCCTCAGCGAACTCCTGCCGGTTCTCCCACTGCTGGCGCTCGACGGCTACCTTCGCCTGCTCGACGTTGACCTGCTCGCGGGCCACGTCCACTGAGACCATCTGCTGGGCCTTCTCGCCGCGCGCCACCAGCTCTTTGGCCTGCGCTTCCGCCTCGGCGAGCTGGCGCTTGGCCTCCGCCTGCTTGGCCGCCGCTTCCTGCTCGGCCTCCGCCTGCTTGACGCGGCTGTAGGCCTCCACGTCCGCCGTGGTCTGCTGGCGCAGCTTGCCCTGCTCAATCTCCTGGCGGGCGGCGATGAGCTTCTTGTTCGCCTCGCGGTCGGCTTCCGCCAACTGCGTCACCGTCTGCACCTGCTGGCCCGCCTTCTCGCGCTCGGCGGCGGCGCGCAGCGCCTCCTCCTCGGCTTTGGCGCGGGCCGCTTCCTGCTCGGCGATGGCGATCTGCTTCTGCCGCTCGGCCAGCGATACGCTCTTCTCGCGCTCGACCGTGGCGATCTGCACCTGCTGGTCCTTGGCGATCTGGGCGGCCTGCACCGCCTGCTCCTGCTGGGCGCGGGCGACCTCGACGACCTGCTGGCGGGCGATCTCCTGCGCCTGGACCTGCTTCTCCTTCTCGATCTTGGCCAGCTCGACCTGCCGTGCCTGAGTGATCTGTGCCTCCTGAGACTCCCGCTCTTTATCGGCGCGCACCTTGGCGATCTCGGTCGCCTGCTGCGCCTCGGCTTCGGCCTGCTTGCGCTCCAACTCCAGAATCTGCTGGCGCGTCTCCACGTCTTTGAGCTTGCGGGCGCGCTCGGCCTCCCGCTCCAGATTGTTGCGCTCAACGGCTGCCGCCGCGGTGATCTCGGTGATCTTGCGCTTGCCCTGCGCGTCGAAGACGTTGTTGTCGCTCAGCTCGCCCGGATCGGTCTGGTCGAGCTCGGAGATGGTCACCGACTCCAGCAGCAGACCGTTGGCTTCCAGGTCCGTCTTAACGTGCTCCTTGACCCGCTCGGCGAACTCGTCGCGCTTGGTGTGGATCTCGAACAGGTCCATCTGCGAGGCGATGGCGCGCAGCGCGGAAACCAGCTTCTCGCTTACCAGCGCCTCGACCGCTTCGGCATTGACGCTGCTCTGGCCGAGGGAGCGCGCGGCATTCAGAATGTGCTCGGTATCGGCCTGTACGCGAATGTAGAACTGGGCCAGGACGTTGGCGCGCAGATTGTCGTGGGTGATCAACGCGTTCACCCCGCGCGGATTGACCCCCAGCTTCATCGTCTTGAGGTTGATCTCAAGAATGTTATGGAAGAACGGGAAGACATGAATGCCCCCGTCCAGTACGACCCGGCTGCCGCCCATGCCGGTCCGCACGAACGCCTGATCGGCGCTGGTGCGCCGGTAGAACGACATGTAGGTCAGGGCAAGTCCGATCAAACCCAATGCGGCGCCGGCGATACTGAGAATGAATCGCGTCGCTCCGGGCAAGGCAATCCCCATTTGGGCGCCGAACATGCCCAGAATCATCAAGGCGATGCCCACGAGAATAACAAAAAATGCTGCCATAGTGTGCCTCCTCCTTTGAAGGCTATCGAACGTTGCGTGCAGGAGATCACCGGACGGAGTCGGGGATCTCCTCGACAATCAAACGACCTTGCGTATCCATGTCCACGACGATGGCCCGATGTCCTTTTTCGATCGGCGGATGGCCGGAAGGGACCCGGCACATTTCGTCGTGAAGCGTTCCGAAGGAATCATAGATATGAATGCGTCCGGCTTCCTCGCTTACCGGGAACGCGATCGCCCCGGTGAGGCCGAACAGCTCTTGCTGCGAGACGGCAAACGACTCTTCTTTGGGCAGGACGCGCGAAAGCAGCTCCGCCGCCAGCCGGGAGCCGACGATCCCACCTCCCAGAGCGATGCCCAGGGACGGCAGCATCTGCAGCAGCGATGGCGTGGGCGTGCGCACCAGAAACTCGTTGGCCCAGAAGCCGCACAGCCCCCAGGCGATGCAGAACGCCTCCAGGACCATCGGCGCCGGAGCGCGCCCGAAGCCGAGCAGCCCCAGCAGCAGGCCCGCCGGGGTGATAATGTTCTCTTTGGTCCCATTCGCTGTCGGATGGGCTTTTCCTCCTGGCCGGGCCGCCGCGCCGTGCGGCTGCGCATGGCCGCCCGCCGTCGCCGTCGCGTGCCCGTGAGCAGGCCCGGCGTGCCCGCCTGCCGCATGCGCGCCATGCGGAGCCGCGTGGCCGTGAACGGCGGCGTGCCCGTGGGCGGCCACATGGCCGTGACCGCCAGGGCCGGTATGATGTCCCAGGCGCAGGGAGGAGAGCAGCAGCAGGAGCAGGGCCGTGCCGAGGGGAAGCAGGAAGATCAAATAGTGCCACTGCAAGAGCAGCGTTGCATCTGTCGTCATAGCGTTATGACCTCCGGACCTCCAGCCCATTCTGGAGGTTCTCTTCCATTATACGCCTTGCTTTCGTAGCTTGCAATCTATTTCTTAACACATAACGTGTTAAATTCGTCACTGGTTGCATAAAATGCGAGGACGCTCAATCTGCGCCCGTTCAATCTTTGAGTTGCCTCCGTTTGCCTGTCGGCGCGGATTGAAGATTGCTGGCCGATAGAGTATAATGAGGGCAACTCGACTTTTACTATTCGCGCTATCATCCGCTTTTTCATCCTTCCGTAGCTAGCGCAAGGGGTGCGTTTTCCGGATCGAAGCTAGCGCAATCGGCGTGAACGCACCCAGGGAAGGCTGTTTTTCGGCTGTCGGCGGTGGCAGTCTGCGCAGGCGGGCCTGGTTCCGTGGTTGCAGCGACTCCAGCCGTCCGATGAAACCTGAAGCGCCCGGTAAGCCGGTTCCTTTGATATTGCTGCCTGCTTCCTTAGTCGGGAAGCATCGCGCGTGCAGTAGGAATCATAGCCGGCGCAAACCGTTTGGCAAGCACAATTTAGGAGAAAATCGCATGAGTCATGACGAGCTCCCGCCGGACTCGGCGCCGGCCCGTCCCCTGGGGGACAGCGCCGCGGAGTCCAGGCCGGAAGCCTCTGCGCCGGAGACGCCACCTGCCGCGCCCGCGCGCCGTCGTCGCGGAAGGACGGCGGGGTCTGCCGCCGCCTCCCATCCCGCTCCCCCCGTTTCCGAACCACCCATTTCCGAGACACCCAAGCCGCGGCGCCGTCGCAAGGCGGCGGCGCCGGAAGAGGCCGCTGCGCCGCCGGTCGTAGAGAGCCGCGCACCTGCACAGGCGCCGGAGCCGGAAGCGCCCTCCCGGCGCCCGCGCGGCGGGCGCCGTACCTCCGGCAAGCAGCCGGAACAGGCGGCTGCGCCGCTGATAGAGAACGCCGCTCCAGCGCCGGAGACACCGGCCTCGAAAGGCCGCCGCGGCCGGCGCCGCAAAGCGGAGGCCGCCCCGGCTGCCGAAGCCGCTGTGGAGGCCATCTCCCCGATGCCCGAGACGCTTCCGTCGGCGCCTCCGGAAGAGGCGACACCTCCGGCCAAAACGCCGCGCCGCCGTCGTGGGCGCAAAGGAGCCGCGGAGAGCGCAACACCGGTCGAAGCCGTCTCCGCAGAGCTGGCCGCCGAGGCGATCTCCCCGCACGTCGAGCCGGCTCCGGAAGCGGAGCGTCCGGCAGGACGGCGCTCGCGCCGCCGTCGACCCGCCCGGGAGGCCGCGCCAGCGGCAGAGGCCCCGACTGCACTCCGACAAACGGAGCTGGGGCCGGCCTGGGAGACGGGTGAGCCGATGGCCTCCACCCCTGTGGAAGCCGCTACTCCCGCTGTCAAAGAGCCCTCGCGCCGTAGGCGGCGCGGAGAGCGCGCCCGCCGCGCCGAAGAGACCGTGGAAGCGCGGGCGCCGGAAGGCGAGGAGATCGAAGAGCGCATCGACCGCTCGGTCGGCGCGCACCTCCTCTCTCGCCACGGGATGCCCGAAATCCATATCGACGGCAAGCCTTTTCCGCCCATCCTGTTTTTCGGGAACATGGAGAGCGCGTCCAGCGCGCAGCGTGTCCTCTCGGAAGTGCGCCGCGCCGCCCGCGCCGGAGTCCACCTGCACTCGACTCTCATCGAGCTGCCCTGTCCGCTCACCGAAGCGACCGACGCCCTCGACATCATCGACGACCGCCTGCGCGAGATCCTGGAAGCCGACCCGGAAGGCTACGTCATGCCGCGCCTGCTCTTTGTCCCCAGCCGCGGCTGGCGGCGCGAGTACCCGACTGAGATCGCCACGTATGCCGACGGCACCACCGGCGATCCCTCCATCACCAGCGAGCGATTCTGGCAGGAGGCGGAGCGATCTCTGGTCGCCCTGATCGAGCACCTGAGGATGTCCGAGTGGGGCCAGCGGGTCTTTGCCTTCCACCTGGAGCGCGGGGAGTGGTTCCAGCCGATGAGCACGGGCTACGACCGCAGCATGGCCAACCGCGAGGCGTTTCGAGACTGGCTGCGCGAGAGGTATAAGCACAACCTCGTCTCCCTGCGCGCCGCCTGGTACGACGGCAGCGTCCAGTTCCATACCGCCGAGATCCCCGCGATGCCCGCCAAGCCGAACCCGCAGCAGGCGTTCTACGAGCCGCGGCGGGAGCGACGCATCATCGATTTCCACGAGTTCACCGCCGAGAGCACGGCCCGGCGGCTGGTCCAGTTGGCGAAAGTGGTCAAGAAGGCCACCAACAACACGGCGCTGGTATCGGTCTGCTACGGCTACACCTTCGAGTTCGGCCATCCCTTCAGCGGGCACCTGGCGCTGAACCTGTTGCTCGCCGCGCAGGCGATCAACCTGATCTGCGGCCCGCCCTCCTATCGCGACCGCAAACCCGGCGGCGCGGCCTCCTATCCTGCCCCAGTCGACTCGCTGCCGCTGCACGGCAAGCTGTGGCTGTCGGAAGACGATACCAAGACCTATCTGTCTCCTCCGAACCAGGACCCGGAAGACTTCAATCCACGCCTGAGCGACCGCTTCCTGACCGAGCAGGCGCAGGCGCGCGCCTTCGGAAAGGCGCTGGTGCATGAGGCCGGCATCAGTTGGATGGACCTGTGGGGCGAAGGCTGGCTCGACGGCGAGGAGATCTGGAACCGCCTGGTCGGCTATACGCAGACCTATGCAGCCTGGATGAAGCACCGGGAGCGAGCGCAGCCGCCCGAGGTGGTGGCGCTGATCGGGGAGAAGAGCCTGCTGCACATCCAGCGCGGCGAGGCCTTCTTCCGCAAGCTCACCAACGGCCTGCGCGAGGTGCTGCAGCGTGCCGGGGTCCACTTCGGCCTCTATCTTCAGAGCGACCTGCTGGCCAGGGATTTCCCGACCGACGCCAAGCTCTATCTCTTCCTGACGCCCTTTCGCATGCCGTCAGAACAGCGCGCGGCCATCAAAGAGAAGCTGCATCGCGGCGGCAAGACGCTCGTCTGGCTCTATGCGCCCGGCGCCTGTGAGGAGCGGCCCGTCGCCGCGACCGGCATGGAGGAGGGCGTGACCGACGCCATCGGAATCGCGCTGCGGCAGCAGGAATGGAATTCGGAGATCGGCTCGCGCATCATCGAGCCGTATCATACGATCACCGAGCGGCTGCCCAGCCGTGAGATCGGCGTGCGGGAGCGCCTGAACCCCTCCTTCTACGTGGATGATTCGGACGCGATCATGCTGGCGGAATATCAGGGCTCGGGCTTGCCATCCCTGGCGGCCCGCAACTTCGGAACGTGGCAGTCGGTCTTCGTGGGCGAGCCCACCTTGCCGCTGGAGCTGCTGCGCGGCATCTGCCGCTATGCCGGCGTTCACGTCTGGACGCCGCAGGGCGATGACGTGGTGGAGATCGGCAACGGCTGGGTCATGATCCACGCCGCCCGCGACGGTCAGCGGACGCTGCAGTTGCCGGAGGTGACCGGACTCTACGACCTGACCGAGCGGCATTGGGTGGGCGGCGCAACGCGGGAGCATCGCTTTTTCCTGCGGGCCGGCGCGACGCGCCTCTTTGCCGTCGGCCCCACCGAAGAGCTGGTGCGGCGCGGCCTGCCGGACATCCCGGCGCACGGCAAGGATCGCGCGCGCGCCGTCCTCGAACCGCCCAAAGAGCGTGAAGCGCCCCGCGAAATCCACGCGGACGAGGCGGTCCCGCCCCCTTCGCTGCGAGAGGATCTGGAGACGCTGGAGGCCATCCTGAAGATGGATGTAAGCCAGTTGGAGGACCTGGAGACGAACGGAGCGGAGATGTTCGAGGGCAGTAGGATCGAAGCGTCCGGGATTGAGGCGGCCGAGCCTCAGACGGAAACGCCGGGCGAGGTGACTGGAAACGGCCGCCGTCGCCGCCGGCGGGGCGGGCGCGGGCATGGGCGGCGCCGGCAGGGAAATGCCTCGGAGCTTGCCGAGGGGGCCGGATTGGAAATGAGCGCGCCTCCTACGCCGGAAGGTACGCCCTTCGACCCGGTCCACGAAGCGCCGCCGGACGGCTCGGAGGAGTAGCCGATGTCCTCCCAGCCACCGGGCGCGAAGCAGATGATCGCCTTCAAGATCGGCGCCCGCGCCCGGAAGTTCGCTCTGGAAGGCTGCCCCATCGAAGGCTATGAGATCCTCTATACGGCCCTCGCGGAAGCCAAAGAGACGGACCCAGAGCTTTATACGCTCCTGCAGACCGAGCTGGAAAAGTACGAGCGCCGTGTCGCCTCCCTCGACGAAGAAATTTAACCACCCGCTCGCTACGCGAGCGGGTGGTTTATTTCCTCCAAGCTGACAGCAGGTACACGCTATGGTCAGGCGAGGGCGTCGGCCAGGTCGGTCTCTTCCCACGGGAAAGCGGGGTTGCCGAAGTGGCCGTTGCGGGCGGTCTGGACGTACTGGATGCGCTCCGGGCGCAGCAGGCACAACCGCTCGATCATAGCGCGGGGTCGCAGATCGACCGCCTGGCGGACGCGCCGCACGATCTCGGCGTCGGAGGCGCGGCCCGTGCCGAAAGTGTCCACCAGAACGCTGACCGGCTCGGCAACCCCGATGGCATAGGCAAGCTGGATCTCGACGCGATCGGCCAGGCCCGCCGCCACGATGTTCTTGGCGATGTAGCGGCCCGTGTAGGAAGCCGAGCGGTCCACTTTCGAGGGGTCCTTGCCGGAGAAAGCGCCGCCGCCGTGCCGCGCCGCGCCGCCGTAGGTGTCTACGATGATCTTGCGGCCGGTCACGCCGGTATCCGCCTGCGGGCCGCCGATGACGAAGCGGCCCGTCGGATTGATATAGTATTTGATATTGCCCTTGTTGACCCGATCGTACTTCTGCAGCACCGGCTTGACGACGTACTCCTGGACGTTCGCCTGCACGCTCTCCTGCGTATGCGAGGGATCGTGTTGCGTGGAGACCACTAACGTTTCGATGTGATCGGGCCGCCCATCCGGGCCGTAGGCGATGGTCACCTGGGCTTTGCCGTCGGGCCGGAAGCCGAGCTCGGGATGGGCGCGGCGCGTTGCCGCCAACTGCCGGGTCAGGTCGTGGGCGATGGTGATGGGCAGGGGCATCAGGTGCTCGGTCTCATTGACGGCATAGCCGAACATGAGGCCCTGGTCGCCCGCGCCCTGCTCGTTGGGGTCCTCGCGGTCGACGCCCTGCGCGATGTCGGGCGACTGCTGCTGGATGGCGAGCATGACGCCGCAGGTATAGCCGTCGAAGCCGTAGTCCGTATGCGTATAGCCCACGCCCACGATGGTCTGGCGGACCACGTCGGCGATCTCCACGTAGGCTTCGGTGGTCAACTCGCCGCCGACCACGCACAGCCCGCGCGTCAGGAAGGTCTCCAGGGCCACGCGCGAGCGGGAATCTTTCTTGAGCAGCTCATCCAGAACGGCGTCGCTGATCTGGTCGGCGAGCTTGTCCGGGTGTCCTTCCGTAACGCTCTCCGAGGTAAACAGGGTGAAATCCGACATATCCAAATCGATCCTTTCTTCGCGGCCCGACCTCGCTCTGCGTTGAGTGGAGGCAGCTTCGGGCTGGAAAGTTCCTAATGGGCGCGCTGCCGGAAGAGCATGGCCCTCCTGCAGAACGGCGTCGTTCCTGATGCGCAAGCTTCGGTCTGCGTTCTGCCGTCGCCGGCAAATGCGGCGACAAACAAAAACCCCTTCTGCGTTGCAGAAGAGGTCGTAACGGCGGGTTAAAGGACGGTCTTCACGTAAAGGGACCGTGTCCTTGCCTTACGCTCTCTTATCTTGCAGTTGGCAGAATGTGCGACTGCCCGGATTTAGCACCTGCCCGGCCTCCTGGAAAAAGGCGGGTGGTTGTTGTGGTGTCGTCGGGCCGGTTCCCTCGACCACTCTCGATAAGAAGCTTCGCTATACGGTTGTCAGCGAAAGAGTATCATATTCCCTGTAGGAATGTCAATATTCAGGGCTGCCTTCCTGCTGCATCTGCCGCCTGCTGGATAGGCTCTGTTGCGCTCAAAGGCAAGCCGCGCTTCACGGAGCGTTCTTGCCGTGCCGCCTCCAACTGCTCCATGAAGTCGAGGATTTCTACGCTGATAACTCGGCCACTCTTATCGTAATCGACGATCACACCCTCTTCAATCTCCTCCGTATCCTCCACGGGCTCATCAAACAGATCGATCGAGAGAGCATCCACTTCTGGATCATAGCGAAGTCTCATGACTGCCTCCAATATTTTGCTTTCGTAGTCGGGTAGATGGTGACGACTACTGCCGGGTCGGTTCGGTCGTCTACTATCAAACGAAGCATCATGATTTTATTCCCTCTAACGAGGAGAGATTGATAGGTTTTACGCCCTTTCTTCGCGGGCAGAATTTGTTGCGGATGCTGCATGACCGCATCGATTTCCTCGGCGGTCACATTGCGCTTGACCATCTCTTCCTGTGTATGATCAGAAAGAATATAGTTCATCCGCTCCCTCTTGTTATACGATCTCTGGCAAACTATATAAGCACTGGTGAATAGGAAATATCACGTTCAAACCAGCTCTTATTACGCAGTCTACGGACGAACAGATAATAAGATGCTGCTTAGCCTCATGTCAAGAAAGTCGGGTCCTTCCCTATAAGGAAGAGGTGTCGGTCAGGCGTATGGCCTCAAGGAAGGCGCGGACGGCGGCGCGGCGCGAGCGCGACTTCTTTACCAGCAGGCCCGCCGGGCGCAGAAAGGCGTCTTTTGCGGAGAGCGGCACGACGGCCAGCGTACCTTCCCGTGCTTCCTGCCGCACCGTGTTCTCCGGAACGAGCGCCACTCCGCTGCCGATCTCCACCAGGTTCTTGATCGTCTCGATATTGTCGAAGGCTGCTACGATGCGGACGTTCACACTGGCGGCGCTGAGATGCGCGTCGATCAGCTTTCGGGTGGGAATGTCGTCGGCAAAGGCGATGAACGGCTGCCCTTCCAACTGCCGCAAAGGAATTTTTTGCTTTCGCGCCAGCGGATGCTCCGGCGCACAGATAAAGACCATCGCCTCCTCGCCGAACGGCGCGATCTCGATACCGCTTCTGGGCGTGGGGCAGGCGACGATTCCCACATCGACCGCGCCCGACAGCACGTCCTGATACACTTTCCCTGTCCGGCTGTACTCCAGGTGAACGGAGATTTTCGGATGCGCGGCCAGAAACGGCTTGAGCCGGCCCGGCAGGGAGTGGAGGCCCACCGAATAGACCGTCGCCACATTCACCGTCCCGGCGGCCTCATCGGAAAGTCCGCGCAGGCGGGCATCCAGCTCCTGCATCTCGCTCAAGATCGGCTTGGCGCCCTCATAGAGAATCTGACCGGCCTCCGTCAGTTGGAGGCGACCTTTTCCCTTGCCCCGCTCGATCAACACATGGCCGTACTCCTGCTCCAGTGCGCGCAGCTTCTGGCTCACCGCCGATTGCGACAGGTAGCTCCGCTCCGCCGCCCGCGAGAACGACTGTGTCTCCACTAGATCGCAAAACAGCCTCAGTGTTCGCAACTCCATACTTTTCTCCATAGACCGTGTCGTTTTAGCCGGGCAATGAATTACCCGTCTCTAGGGCCTTCGGCCAACCGCCCTGCGGGCGGAAAAGCCGTTATCTCCTCTTTTGGTTTATTATTAGCCTTGCTTCTAATTCCTATCTTAACATTTCATTTCTCATTTCTGCAAGCTTGTGCCATACTATACGCATGGCGGTGTAGTGGCAACCAACATCGCAACCTTTTTGTACAATTCCCCTCAAGTGACGAGAGGATAGGGAGTGAGGGAATGGCTGTTCAAACCGCGCCTGCGCCGCGTCCGACGACCCCGGAGTCGCCGCATCTGCCCAAAATCGCGCGCAAAGACGCCTGGTGGATCGGACCGCTCTGGTTCTTCGTGCTCTTCAGCGCCTTCGTCGTGTGGACCACCTTCCGTACCTTTCAGAACGCCTACTACGACTATCAGAACTATCTGTCGCCGTTCTATTCGCCGACCATCGTCGTTGGCTGGACGGTCCTGGGCTACCATATCTCGCCGGCCATCTGGATCCTGATCTTCCCGCTCTCCTTCCGGCTGAGCTGCTACTACTACCGCAAGGCCATCTACCGCTCTTACCTGGCCGATCCGCTGGCCTGCGCGGTCACGGAGCCGGCGCCGCTGGAGAAATCCCGCTTCAAGCGCTATATGGGAGAGCGCGGGTTCCCGCTCATTATCCAGAACTTCCACCGCTTCGCCTTCTATGCCGCCGTCGTGTTCATCGTCATCCTCTGGTATGACACCGTCGAGGCCTTTCTTTTCTGGAACACGCCCACCGGCAACGGTATCCACTTCGGCATCGGCATCGGGTCGCTGGTGTTCCTGGTCAACATCCTGCTGTTGACCTGCTACACCTTCTCCTGTCACTCCTGGCGGCATCTGATCGGCGGCACGGTGAACTGCTACTCCTGCTCCCTCGCCAACCGGACGCGCTACGGCATGTGGAAGAAGGTTACGTTTCTGAACGAGTGGCACGGCCTCTGGGCGATGCTGAGTCTCATCTCCGTCGGCCTGACCGATGTCTACGTCTGGCTCGTCGCCAGCGGCAGGATTACGGATTTTCACCTGTTGGGGTAGTGCCGGGGTTAAAACCCCGGTCTGAAATACAAAGCCCGCCTAAGCGGGCTATCCGCTTCCAACTATGTTCCCCCTTCCTACGAGCGTAGCGAGCCAACCAGGGAGGGGAACAGGGGGTAAGGGGTAATTGGATTTCGATACCTTTGAATTCGATGTGCTGATTATCGGCGCGGGCGGCGCGGGCCTGCGGGCCGTTATCGCCGCGCGGGAGGCCGGCTGCACCGTCGGCGTGGTGTGCAAATCGCTTTTAGGCAAGGCGCACACGGTCATGGCCGAGGGCGGCATCGCGGCGGCGCTGGGCAACATGGTCGCTCCTGACGGCACCCGCGAGCCCGACGACTGGAAGGTCCACTTCGTCGATACGATGAAGGGCGGCGCCTTCCTGAACGACTGGCGCACCGTGGAAATCTTCGCCAAGGAAGCGCCGGAGCGCGTCCTGGAACTGGAGCAGTACGGCGCCGTTTTCGACCGCACGCCGGAGGGCTTGATCGCCCAGCGCCCGTTCGGCGGCCATAAATACCGCCGCCTGAACCACGTCGGCGACCGCACCGGGCTAGAGCTGATCCGCACCGTGCAGGATAAGGCGGTCGGAGTCGGCATGGACGTCCTCATGGAGGTCACGCTCACGCGGCTCCTCAAAGAGGGCGACCGGGTCGTCGGCGCGTTCGGCTACTACCGCGAGACGGGCCAGTTCGTGCTCATCAAGGCCAAAGCGGCTGTGATGGCGACCGGCGGCTGGGGACGCATGTACAAGTACACCTCCAACTCCTGGGAAGGAACGGGCGACGGCCTGCAGATGGCGTATGAGGCGGGCGCGGACCTGATCGACATGGAGATGGTCCAGTTCCATCCGACCGGCATGATCTGGCCGCCCGGAATGCGCGGCATCCTGGTCACTGAAGGCGTGCGCGGCGAAGGCGGCATCCTGCGCAACAACAAGGGCGAGCGGTTCATGTTCAAGCCGGAGTACATGCCGGCCCTCTATGCCGGCCAGTTCGCCGAGTCGGAGGAGGAGGCCGCCCGCTGGCTGGACGATAAAAAGAACAATCGCCGCCCGCCGGAGCTGCTTCCCCGCGACGTGGTCTCCCGCAGCATCTATAAAGAGGTCGAGGCCGGCCGGGGCAGCGAGCATGGCGGCGTCTACCTGGACGTCTCCCATCGCGGCGAGGACTACATCAAGCGCAAGCTACCCAGCATGTACGAGCAGTTCCATGCCCTCGGCGAGATCGACATCACCAAGCAGCCGATGGAGGTCTATCCGACCATCCACTACACGATGGGCGGCGTCTGGGTCGAGCCGGAGACCTGCGCGACCAGCGTGCCCGGCCTGTTTGCCGCGGGCGAGGTGGCGGCCAGCCTGCACGGCGCGAACCGGCTGGGCGGCAACTCGCTCTCGGACATCCTGGTCTTCGGCAAGCGCGCTGGCGAAGGCGCCGCTGCCTATGCCAAAACGGTCTCGCACGGCCAGATCGATCCCAAACAGATCGAGGCCGAGGCGGATGTCCTGCTCGCTCCGCTAGGAACGAAGGGCGGCGAAAGCCCGTATGCGATCCATCAGGAGTTGCAGGAGACGATGCAGAAGAACGCCATGATCGCGCGTACGGAGCCGGGGCTTCTGGAGGCGCTGGAGAAGATTCAGGAGCTGCAGCAACGGGCGCAGCACATCAGCGTGCCCGGCGACCGCCTCTTCAATCCCGGCTGGCACGCCGCCCGCGACGTGCGGTTCATGCTCGTCACGTCCGAGATCATCGTCCGCTGCGCCCTGGAGCGCAAGGAGAGCCGGGGCGCGCAGTGGCGCACGGACTTTCCCGAGCGGGACGACGCCTATTGGGGCAAGCAGAACCTGATCGCCAAAAAGGCGGGAGATCGCATCGAGATCGCGCCCCGACCGCTCAAGGAGATGCCGCCGGAGTTGAAAGCGCTCTTCGAGGAGATCAAATAAATATGGATAAGATAACTCTGCGCGTCTTTCGCGGCGATTCGGAAGGCGGCAAGATGATCGCCTATGAAGTGCCGACGTTCCCCGGCATGGTCGTGCTGGATGCGGTACATTACATACAATCCCATCTGGACAGCACGCTGGCCTGCCGCTGGAACTGCAAAGCCGCCAAATGCGGCTCCTGCAGCGCCGAGATCGACGGCAAGCCGCGCCTGATGTGCAAGTCCCGCGTGGACGAGTACCCTTCCGGCGACATCAGCCTGGGACCGATGCGCGCCTTCCCGCTCATCAAGGACCTGGTGACGGACGTGTCGTGGAACTACCGCACGGCGGCCATGATCCCGCCGCTGGTCCCCAAACCGGAGGTGGCGGGCAAGCCGTTCGTGCTGCAGCAGATGGACGTGGACCGCGTGCAGGAGTTCCGCAAGTGCATCGAGTGTTTCCTCTGCCAGAACGTCTGTCACGTTCTGCGGGACCACCAGCGCATGGACGGCTTCTTCGGCCCGCGCCAGATGTGCCGTCTCGGCGCTCTGGAGATGCACCCGATGGACGACCTCAACCGCCGCGAGCAGTTGCGCCACGAGGCGGGCGTGGGATTCTGCAACATTACCAAATGCTGCACGGAGGTTTGCCCGGAGCACATTCACATCACGGATAACGCGATCATCCCCCTCAAAGAGCGCGTGGTGGACGACTACTTCGATCCCATCAGCGGCCTGCTGACCAAGATCGGGGTCCTCAAGCGGGAAAAGAAGCGGCCCATGAGCAGCGTCAAAAACAACCTGACCCGCTTCCACCGCCCCAAATAGGGCACGATCCGAAAATGTTACTTTTTGATACCCTAGGATATGGAAAACCCCAGGATAAAGCAAAGAGCGCCGGATCGGCCTGGATCCGGCGCGTAGGACAGCGGGTAGGCTTGTCTTAGCTTCTATTATGGTCCTTCACACGCAGGGCATTCCCCGTAAACCTACCAGGTTGATCGCCGGGCGGCTCAGGCAAAATAAATTTTTCGGGATCCTCCGCCAAAATACCGTCTTCTGGCACGCTTTATGCAGAGACCGGTAATGATACTGTCCAGACCCAGGGATGGAACGCCGCCTTTTCAGGACGAAAGGAGATCTCATGCGCCCGATCGACGATCGCTTGCCTGCCACGAGACAGGCGGAAGAGGAGCATGCCACGCAGCAAAACCTCGACTCAACGCATTCCAGGCTGGAGGAGCAGCGCTACCTGGCCGATGTCATGGAGGCGCTGGAGGCGGACCGGCTTTCGGAAGAGGAGCGAACGCATCTTAAAAGAGTCTTGATACGCTGCTTCGGCGAGGCCGTTCGCGGGGGGGTGTGACGAATTTCACAGTCAAGATGTGACGAAATTCTCTTCCCAACGTCTGCATTTTCTGTTAGAATGAACATGCGAGTAGAGAATGCGAGTAAGAGTGAGACAAATTGATTGCAGAGTAAGCGAGGGAGGCGATTTCGCCTCCCTCTCCTTCTTTCTATCGCTTTTGGCACGCTTCTTGCAGGAAGACAGGTTGCAGTACTAAAAAAGCCGTGTCTTGCCGGGGAGAGCATTCCTGCGTCCTTGCTGCCTCTTGACCGACTGCAAGCCTACCAACCGCAGGAGGTAAAGCCATGCAAAGACGAAGGACGCCTGCCTGACAGACACGGCTTTTGCACTGCTTACTGGCCGGACAGGCAGCCTAACTGGCCGCTGCTGTTCGGGTAGCCCGTGCCGGCATTGTAGGCCGCGTTAGACCACTCGCCCTGGATCTTCCACTGCGTGCCGTTGGAGAAGGTGACCAGCGGCGCCCCGAACGTCCAGGCGCATTTGTCTCCATTCTCGTTGTTGCCGGCATCGTACCAGCCGCCATTGCGCGGATCCGTGCGCGCCTCGGAGAGCTCGTGGCCGCTCACGTTCGCCAGCGCCGCCAGCCCCTGCGAGTGCAGGCCGGAGGTGTCTCCGGGATCGCAGCCGGGATCGCCGTCCAGGTTGAAGAAGAAGGCGAACTGAACGGGAACGCCGCTGCAGGAGCCATAGCTGTGCCAGGCGCAGTAGCCCGCGCTGGCGGGCCGCGGCTTGTCAATGTAGACGGCATAGTAGCCGTTCGCGACCAGGTCGGAGGCGGGGATGACCTTGCAGACCTCGGACTGGATGGTCGAGACGGAAGGCGCGCGTTTCGGCGCCGCCGAGCCGTCGATGAAGTGTCCGTAGTACGAGGTGGTGGCCGTCACCTGGCCGTTCGTGCCGGTATACTCATCGGAGGCCTTTGCGTAGTTGCTGCCATTGAAGCCGTTATACCAGGAGTCCATACCGCTGATCTTGTCGCCTGAATAGCTGGGCCAGCTCGATCCCCAGAAGATGGCTGCGTTGGCTGCCGTCACCATGATCGCGCCGTTATGCCAGGTCATGTCGCCGTAGACGACCGCAGGCTGAATACCGCCGCCGCCTTTAACGCGAAGGAAGTTGGCGCGAGCCAGGAAATGACTGGGGCAGGGGAGAATGGAGTTGCGGTCCACATAGGCCATCAGCTTTTCGCCGGTCTGGGTGGCGATGCCATTGTGGTCGGCGGCATACAAGAAATAGGCTTCCGAGAACTGCCGCTCGTTGGAAAGGCAGGAGACTTTGCGATAGTCGCGAGCCTGAGCGATGACGGGGAACAGGGCGGCGGCCAGGATGGCGACGACCGCCAGGGCGATGAGGAGCTCGATCAACGTGAAGGCGTCTTGCCGATGACTTCTCCGAACGGTTGCTGCGTGCATGTAGGGTTCCTTTCTAGATCCACACGTGGGGAACTTGGTCAGTATTACCCAGTTACGAACAGACCGAAGATGGTCGGCACTACAGTTGCATAGAAGGTGACAGAGGGGAAGTGGCTCGATAGGCATCTCTCCTGAGCAGCACAGGCTGCCGCAAAGTGGCGATCATACGCGCATAATAACAGATTGCCGTCGCATTGTCAATAAGAATTTTCGCTAGCTTTTATGTTCGATGATGCAAATGGGAGCAAACAACCGGAAAGCGCCTGCCGGAAAGCCGGCAGGCGCTCTTGTTGAGGGTTTAGAACGGGCCGGGCTTACGGGCGCATGGCCAGCAGCCGGGCTTTCTCGATGGCAAGTCGCAGGGTATCGATGTCCCAGAAGTCGTCGTGGCGGACGCCGTTGACGAAGAAGGTCGGGGTGCTGCGCACCCCGGCGGCCACGCCGCTGTGGAGGTCTTCGAGGACCCGCTCGACGAAGGTATGGTTTTCCAGGTCGGCGGCGAACGGGCGGGTATCCAGGCCCATCGCGGTGGCGTAAGCCAGCAGGTTCGCTTCGTCCAGAACATCCTGGTTCTGCAGCAGATGGCGATGCATCTCCCAGAACTTGCCCTGCTTGCCCGCGGCTTCGGCGGCTTCGGCGGCGCGCTGGGAGGGGGAGTGGGCGGTCTCGCGCGGAAAATGGCGATAGATCAGCCGGATCGGGTCGCCGGCCTCGCGGATTTCGTCCACGATGACCATGGCCTGCCGGCAGTGCGGGCAGTCGTAGCTGCCGTACATTACCAGCGTGACCGGCGCGTCGGCCGGACCCAGCGTATGATCGCTTTCGCGAACGGGAGTTACGAGCGTGCTCATGAGGTTCCTCCTTGCGGACACGGCAAGGGAATGCGAATCTCGATGCCGTTCTTTCCGTATCATGGATTACGAATGGGCTGGACAGATAGCTGCAGGCAAAACTCACCTCGGTAAGACCGGCCCTACTTTGACCGATCCCTCCGTTCCCTCCGTCGCCAGGAATTTTCGCTTGACATTTCTCTGAGCCTCTGCTATAATCATTATCAATAATGATAATACAGGGGCAAGCAAGCCGGAACGCGAGGAGGGAGCATGGCTACTTCCAGGGCCGACCTGATCACCCATCCTATGCGGGCGCGCATCATCGCCGCGCTCATGGGCAGGCAGCTTACCACCCAGCAGATGGCGGAGCTGCTGCCGGACATTCCCCTGCCTTCTCTCTACCGGCACGTACGGCTGCTGGTGGAGGCGGGCGTTCTGAAGGCGGTCGAGGAGGTCCGCGTGCATGGCGCGCTGATGAAAGTCTATGCTCTGCAGGAGGGCGGCGGGCGACTGCAACCCCAGGATGTCGCCGACGCTGACCGCGCCGACCGCCTGCGCCACTTTACGACGTTTCTCAATACTCTGCTGGAGAGCTATCGTCTGAAGCTGGAGCAGAACGATCCCGAACCCGGCGCGGATTTCCTGAACTGTCTGGTCGAGCCGCTCTATCTGCGTCCGGAAGAGACAAAGGGCTTCGTCGAGGCGCTGCAGGCGTTTCTGGAGCCCTGGCGCGCGCACCCTTCGGCTCCGGATCGCCGCCGGCTGCTCTTCGCCCGGATTCTCTTTCAGGACAAGCCCGATCCGCCGCTTACTTGAGCCCGTGTGGGCCGGGCACGGAATTACCCACCTGGGGGTCCTTCGGCCCGCGGGGCGTCTACTCGAACCTTCGGGCAATCCTACGGGCGGGAAAGTCAAGATCAGGTCGCTTACACAGAATGTTCGTACGGGCTCTCGACGTTCGCTACAAGTAACACACCCGGTTCACCGGGTACACACCGACGAATGGAGATATTTTCGATGCGAGACTATCTTTACTTGGGTCTTATTGCTACTATCACTAGCCTGGCCCTGGCCGTTGGCGCGGTATCGGCGGCTGCGCAAAGCGATCCGCCTGCCAATAATGCAGCGGCCCTTCCAGATACGCCGGCAGGACGACTGGACCGCGCGCTGCTGGAGGCGATCGATAGCGGCGATCGGGCCGCAATGCTGCGGTTCGTTACCACATCGACCACCGAGGAAGGGCTGCTGCGCTACCCGGCGGAAGACCAGGTGACTTTTATGACCCGAATCTACGAACAGAGCGGTGGCCTGGAGGTCATGCAGGTTCTGCCGGAGCGGATGCGCGGCGAGCTGCGTATGAACGTACGCAGCAAGCGCGGCGACCACTGGGCGCAACTCTACCTGCGCGTCAATGCAGCCCACCCGGAGAAGCTGGACGGGTTCGGCCTGCTTCCTCGCCGAGATCCCGAAGCGGAAAAGGCGGATGCCTGGTCGGAGGGAAGGTTAAGCGAGGCCGGTATCGTCCGGGAAATCAGGAAGCATGTCGAGAAAGCGGTGGCGGAGGACCGCTTCTCTGGGGTGGCGCTGGTCGCCAAAGGAGAGAAGATCCTGTTTAACCGAGCCTACGGATTTCAGGAGAAAGGCAACCGCATCCCCAACCGGCTCGATACGAAGTTCAACCTCGGCTCGATGAACAAGATGTTTACCAGCGTGGCCATCGCGCAGTTGGTGCAGGCCGGCAAGCTCTCGTATCAGGACACATTGGCGAACGTACTGCCGGAATATCCCAACAAGGAGACAGCCGCCAAAATCACCCTCCACCACCTGCTCACGCACACCGCCGGACTGGGGGACATCTTCGTGCCCGAATTCTTCCAGAACCGGGAGCGATATCGCAAGCCTGCCGACTACTTCCCGCTTTTCGCGCACCAGCCGCTCCTGTTCGCGCCGGGGACAGGCTGGTCCTACAGCAACGCCGGATTCGTGGTGCTCGGCGCGGTGATCGAAAAGGTGTCCGGCCAGGACTATTTCGACTACATTCGCGAGCACGTCTATACTCCGGCCGGAATGCACGATACCGATTCCTATGAGATGAATCAGGTGGTACCGAATCTGGCGGTGGGCTACATGCGTTATGACGATGAAGACCCGTTCGGCATCGAGCCGCGCCGGAGCAACTGGATGTTCCTTCCATGGAAGGGCAACCCGGCGGGAGGCGGCTACTCCACCGCGCCCGACCTGCTCAAGTTCGCGCAGGCGCTGCGCGGCCATAAGCTGCTCAATGCCGCTCTGACCGAGACCATCACCAGCGGGAAGGTAGACACTCCCTTCGGTCCGGACCGCCGGTACGGCTATGGCTTTGGGGAATCTCTTTTTAACGGCAGATCGGTGCGCGGGCATAACGGCGGGGGCCCGAATTCGGGCATCAATTCCGACCTGGAGATGTTCTGGGACGGAAGCTATACGGTCATTGTGATGGGCAACTACGACGCCCCGGCCGCGCAGGACCTGGCCACCAAAATCTGTACCTTCCTCTCCCGGCAGTAGAGGGAAGGCATGGAACAGGCTACACGCGCCTTCTCAGGAACAAAGCAGGAGGCTTTCCCGCTCTTACGGCTTGTAGGGCGAGATTTCATCATGCTGTCTCTGGAGGAACGAAATGAAAGAGACGAGGCTGACATTGCCGGAGATCGGGCTGATAGCCGTAACGCGTGGAATGCTTGGGGCAGGAGTGGCCCTGTTATTGGGGGATAAACTGGATACGAGCCGGCGAAAAGCCATAGGGAAGGTATTGTTTCTTCTCGGAGCGGTGAGTACGATCTCCCTGGCGATAGATATATGGAGCAAGCGGCAGCCATCCTAACGGTTTACACCTTCCTGGCCTCTCTGAGCAACGGCGTGGAGGGCTATGAGAGTTGATGAGTTTTCGATAGCGATCTGCCTCATCGTTGTTGTCGAGTCCATTCGCTCTCGATGTAGGCCAGACGCAGGCCGGCCCGCTGTTGATTGCGGAAGCTGCTCGAGTTGAAGCTGGCGGCGCCCGTCACGAAGGGACATCCTAGCTGATGGGCGACGTGGAGACGATGGTGAACGAGCGCCAGGTGGCAGCCTTTTCGCCGGTATTGCGGGACGACGGCGCCCCCGACCACGTGCGCGACTCCGTCCTCATCCACCCGAAGCGCGCCAACGCCGGCAGGCTTGCCCTCGTACCGAGCGAGAAACCGGCGCTCGCCCGGCGCGGCCTCCGTTCGCACCCCCTGCATCGCCGCTTCCCGCCAGGCTGCGTGCCATTCGAATCCGTCGGCGGTGGCGGTGACAAACTCTTCCAGGTTGTCCGCCGTGACCGGCTCGATGGTCACGGCGGATGGCAGCGAGACCGGCGCGTCCTGCGGCAAACCGTAGAGGAGCGCCTGCTCGAAGTCGCACTGCCCGAATCCTGCCGCCGTCAATGCCCGGGCGACCTTTCGCGAAAATCCCATGGGAGCCAGGTAGAAATGGGGCTCCAGGTCGTCCTGCGCGTAGAAGCTTAGAATGTCTTCGAGATGGTGGATGTCATCGTGTCCGAAGCAGAACACCTTATTGCGGGGACGTCCGCCTCTGGCTTTGACGGCGATCGTTCGGCCGAATTCCGCGGCCTGCTGCGGGAAGGGGTCTTGCGCCTGATCGGGCGCTCGGAGACTGCCTTCCCCAACCCGCCGCTCGATCCGAAGGGCCAGGTCCCTGGTAAGGGGTGGAGCTTCTGCCATAGATACCCTTTCCTATGCGCCTACCCGCGTTGGGTGACCGCTCGCGAAATGCCCCAGAGCACAGCTCCGTTTTCTACGGGGCCGGTAGAGAGTCCTACGGAACAGGCTGTTTTTGTCTCTTCCGTAAAATAAGGAACTCCGGAATCAGGTCCCATCCCGGAAACAGGCGACGATAAAGGCGGGATACAGACGGTAAAGAGAGCATTGCACCACGGATAAACAGGCAGACACAAAGACAAATTTTGACAAATCACATTTCAAATGATACAATTACCTGGAACAGTTTGTATGGCTTCAAAAGCGAGGGGCTATTGTGCCCCTCTTCATTCGCAATAGCGCCCACCGCTGTGGCGTCCACCGATTCGGATGTTTCTGCCTTGCAGACCATTCCGGTATTCATCCCGGCAGTTTGTCCGGTTGTACTCTAAAGGAGATAGCATCATGTTTGACAGCCGTGCGTTCTCGCATAGGCCCAAGGCGGTCCGCCTCGATCGCGCTCTGACGTTCTTATTGATCTTCTGTCTGGCGCTTGGCCTGGCGTCTGTTCGTCCGGCGCAGGCGCAATTGACCGACAGCGTTCTCTACAGCTTCAATAGCGCCAGCGGCGCCGCGAATTCAAGCTATACCACCGGTCGCCTGGCCTTAGGAAAGGACGGCAACTATTACGGCACCACCGTTGGGGGTGGTCTTTATGGCTATGGCACGCTGTTCGAGGTCAGCCCTTCCGGCCAATTGACCGTCCTGCATAATTTCACCAATGGCAACGATGGCGCCAACCCTACGAACGGTGTCGTTTTCGACGGCAAAGGTAATCTGTATGGCGATGCGGCGAACGGCGCCATCGGCGGCTTCGGCGTTACCTACGAGTATTCGCCCGCAACGGATACCTTTACCGTCCTCTACCAGTTTCATGGCCCGGATGGCGACGGCCCCAACGGCGTGATGCTCATCGGCAACAACCTGTATGGCGTGACATACTTTGGTGGAATCGGAAGCGGGCTGGGGAATGGTGTCGTCTACAAGATCGAGCTGCCCACCGCCACCCGGTCGCTGACCTTTAAAGTCCTGCACTATTTCTCCGGATCGGATGGAGAAAATATGTGGGGTCCGCTGGTGGAAGGCTCGGACAAGTACCTCTACGGGACGACGGGCTTCGGCGCCAACGGAGAGGAACCGTCTTTCAAATCAGCCAGGATGGCCGCGTCTTCAACACGCTGCACACGTTCAGCGGGCCGGACGGCGCCTACCCGGTTGCCGGCCTGATCGAAGGCAGCGATGGCCTGCTCTATGGCACGACCGCCGATGGCGGCCCCAGTTGGACAGGCGCCAACACGGGCCATGGCACGGTCTTTCAGATCAGCCGGGACGGCGGTGTCTTCAATACCCTTCATGCCTTTGACGGCACGGATGGCGCGGACCCGATCAGCGCCCTGCTGCCGGCTACCGACGGGCTGCTCTACGGCACGACTCGCTATGGCGGCCCCGACTTCACCGGCAGCGCGACCGGCGGGGGCACGGCCTTTCAAATGAGCCTGAACGGCAGCGTCTTCAACAGCTTCTACAGTTTCGGCGCTTCGAGCACGGACGCCGCCAACCCGATATGCGGGCTGCGGGAAGGGCCGGATGGCAACCTCTATGGGATCTCCGGTACGGGCGGAGCGAACGGCTCCGGCGCGGTGTATCTACTCCCGACCCAACTGCCGATCATCAAGGGCTTCAGTCCCACTTCCGGCAGCGCCTCGGCAGGCACGATCGTATCCGTCCGAGGCGTCAATTTGGAGAGCGCCAGCGCCATTACCATCGCCGGTGTCGCGCAAACAATCCTGAGTAAGACCGCCACAGCAGTCAAATTCAAACTCGCCGCGGCCACTCCGACGGGCAGTTACACCCTCTTCGTAACCACGCCCAACGGCACTGCGACCAGCGCCCGGACGTTTACCGTCGATCCGTAAGCCATTGCTGTTTCATCAGAAAAGCTCTCTGCCTTTTGACAGAGAGCTTTTTCATGGCAGCGGCGACTAGGGCTTGACGGTCAGGGTGTGCTGACCGGACCCGGAGATCACCGCCCGTACCACGCCGCCACTGCCGAACTGAGCGGCAAACGGCTGGCCGCCGTCGATCTGGATCGTCCAGCTTAAGGTCGGATCCAGATCCAACAAGTACGCGTCCGTTTCCCTGGCGGTGATGGTAAAGCTCAGGCTGTAGCTGCTCTCCACCAGCCGGCTCGCCGCGTTGTTGGAGAAGACCGCCAGGGTCGCCGCCTCCTTGCCGGGGCAGACCAGCGCGCCGCTGATCCCGTTGCCATCTACCCGGCCGATCGCCGGCGTTGAGTTATCGTAGATACAGAGGGCATGAAGGAGGAAATGCCAGGCATTGTCATCGCTGAATGTCTCTCTGACCTGGTACTTGCGCTCTGTATTCGGAACGCCTCCATAATTGAAATAGAGATAGTTTCCCAGGCTATCTGTCGCCGACTCGTTGACGATGGAAAAGGCAGTCTGCGTGGGACTGGGCGCCAGCTCCTGGGACACCACATACTGCCCGCCCGCCGTTTTCCAGGCGATCGCGCCATTCTGGATGGCCGGGGCGATGGGCATGTGCAAGGTCCATTGCAGCGGTCCGAAGGGAAAGACGCTCGTCTCGGCGTTCTGGATATTGGCGGCATCCCAGGATCGCCAATCATTCAGGAAGGAACCCGCCAGCATGGGATTGGTGGCGTTGACCCGATCGGCCACGATCAGCACGTCGGCCGTCTTATTGACCCCATGCACGTAGAGGACGCTGCCCGTCTGCTCGGAGATGTAGGCAGGGGGCGGAGTATAGTAGTTGGAATTATAGGGCGATCCCGAAGTCTCGCTGCGCTGGTAGCAGTAGTTGGAGCCGTCCTCCCAGGCGGTAGCGGCATGCTGCCACATGACCCCTAGCCCACCGGCCACGACCGTGTTGTTGCCGTTCTCATCGCAGCCCATGCCGCCATACGTGATCGGATGCGTCAGCGCCCATTCGCCTTTCCGGTACAGACGGAAGCTTCTAAAGACTTCATCCTGCTGCGTGTGATCGACCAGACTCATAGGGTCGGTGTTCACGCCGAAGACACTGTCGCCGGTCGTATCCCAGCCGCTTCTCCAGACGGAGAGGCCGCTGCCGTTGACGGGCCATGTCTCCGAGCGGAAATCGGTGGCGGGCGCAAAGGGATCCATGCAAAGATACATGCGGCAGGCGTAGCTTCGGTAGCCATAGAGACTGGCCCAGTAGTTGACCAGCCATTGCAGTTCGGCGCCAACGCCGGTGCCTTCCAACTGGCGGGCCAGCATCGTCATCGTGCAGAGGGTATCGGCGATGTGGAGCTGATGTGGGAATCCATCGTCTCCGAACTGGAACTCGTCGATCAGGGAGTTGGTCAGGATTCCGATTGCGGCCTGGCCGATCTGGGGCAGGGCTGCGGTGACTTCCGGGAAATGGTCCTGGCCGGTGATCTCATTGATGGCCAGGGTATAGAGCAAGAGGGGTTCGAGGGAAGCGTTGAAATACTGCGTGCCCTCCAGCCAGACGCCTCCCGAAGTGGGGGTCGGGCAGGTGCGGGTCACATAGTCGTAGATGGCGTTGCGGGCGCTGCCGCGAGGCCCCAGGGTGGCATCGTAGTCCAGGCCGCCATACGGCTTCCAGGCGCCACTGTCGTCCCAGGTGCCGGAAAGCATCGTACTGGCCTGGGGATTGTCGGGCGCGGAGATGAGCGACCACAGGCACAACCCCAGGTATTCGCCAATCAGCCCGTTCGCGTTTCCACTGAAAAAACCGGTTCGCGCCCTCTGCGCGATGCCGTTCATCCAGGCGATGTAGAGCTGCTGGTCCGATGAGGAGAGCGTGGAGTAGAGAATGCGGAAGCAGATGGCGTACAGCCCGAAGTAGATGCGGATGCTATTGTTATTGTTTCCACAGGGAAGCGTTCTTGCCTCAGCATACGGTTTGATGGCCGACCAGGCGTTTTGAGCATATTTGGGATTGCCGGTGTAGAGATAGGCGTACGCAGCGGCTGTCCCCTGGTTCTCGATCCCGGTCTGGCCCGTCGAATCGGAAGCGTACTTCAGCAGATAAGAAAACCACACGTTGTTGGTGGCGACCATCTTCTGGCGTATCGCCTGATCCTGCGCGGTATTGAACGGCATGGGCACCTGCTGGCCCTGGCTGATGGTGGGGAAAATCGAGAGTAGTATTGCTATAATAGCAAATAGTACCCTGACTCCTTTTTTCTGTTTCATCCGTGTAACCCTCTCCTTGCTCACCCTGCAGGCAGTCCTGCCTGCAGGGCAACGGGAACCCTTGCATTCCCTTTGGGATTATGCGCGGACGGCAGATTATTGCTTACGCGTATAATCGCCGGAAGCGCGCTCGCCGGACGCGATTCTGCGGTTCGCGCGCTGCCGCAAAGCGACGAGGCGGCAAAAACACCGGCCGCCAGGCAGCATGACGGGCGCGAACGCAGTCGCACGATTGTGTCCAGCCTGCCTGCAAGCCGGACATAGCGCGAAGGCAGAGGCCTGCGCGCATCGATAGTGCCGATGGGCCTTATGGTTGGAAACGACAGAAGGAAAGGCGAGGATTCGGCTTACAGAGTCCGCTGCCCCCGAGAGGGCAACCGAATGTTTGCGCGATGCGCTTCTTTAAAAGAAGCGCATGCTAGTGGGGACGGGAAGGAAGCCGAGCTTCCAAAACTAAGGATGCCATCTATCCGGGCCTGAGCCAGCCGGTAGAAGAACCTGTTTTGGGCATGCTCTCGTCTTTAATGACGCAGCCAGGAGCTAAAACAGCACGTCTCGGCAACTTAGAATTTTCTAAAAGCTTTCGATTTCTTCGTGCCGCCGATCCGCTAACTCAATGCACGCGTACAAACGGCTGTAGTTTGGCAAACTTCTTATCTCCGATGCCGGAGATTTCGAGCAGGTCCTCGACGCGCTTGAATCCCTGGTTCTGCCGGCGGTAGGCGAGGATGCGCTCGGCCATGGCCGGGCCGACGCCCGGCAGCCGCTGCAGCTCCTCGGAACTGGCCGTATTGATATTCACGGTTCCCTGGCTCGGATCGCTCAGCTTGGCCGGTTTCTCGCTGCCGCCCCGGCTGCGGCTGCCGGACCGGGCCGGATGCGCGGTGGACCTGGCGCTCTTTTTGAGGGTCGAGGTTGCTGTATCCGGCGGCGTGGAAACGGTTTCCGGCGGCGCGCCTCCGGTGGGCTGTTCCTGGCGCGTGGGGAAATAGAGCTGCATGCCGTCGTCGAGCCTGGCGGCCAGATTGATGGCGTCTGTGTTGGCGTCGGCCATCGGTCCTCCTGCCGCTTTAAGAGCGTCCTCGCCCCGCGCGCCCGGCTTTAAATGATAGACCCCCGGCTTTTTCACGGCCCCTGCGACATGCACGACCACTTCGGCAGGAGCAGCATCCGGCGCGGGCGCGCTGGCCGGCGCCGAAGACATCTCGCCGCGCGTCGAAGCCGAAGCGAGGCTATCGGCAGGGCGGATGGGAGGCGGCGCGGCCGGCGCCTGCGGAAAGGCGTCGTGGAGTGTAATGCCGGGCGCGGCGGCCGAGACCATTGCCCGCACGACGGTCACGCCGGTGATAATCACCAGGATTCCCAAAAGCGCCAGCACGCCGATGACCTGACTGCGCGATAGCGGTTTCATGGCTTTTCTTTCCTTACCTTCGTGCCGCAATATTTGCCTTTAGGATGCTCGATAGTGAAAGTACTTTATAGCACAGCCCAATTGTAGAGGTTGACCTCTCGATTGTCAAGAGGGTGTGATGAATTTCACGCTCGAAAGTCTTGACGAGCAGACTTGAACTTGCTATAGTATCAGCCATGGAATTGCTGCCGAAGGTGAGCTCATATGGCTGCAGAAATCTTTATCAGCTATGCCCGCAAAGACAACCGAAAGGTCTTGCCACTGGTGCGGCATCTGCGAGACGCAGGTATTTCCGTCTGGTTGGATACCAGCGACATTGATGCCGGCGTGCAATGGCGACCGGAAATTGAAAAGGGCATAAAAGATTGCCAAGTTGTGCTCTTGATGCTTTCAGCTTCCTCGGCTGCTTCGGAAGAGGTAGGTAAGGAGATTGTTTTTGCTCAGAAACTGGAAAAGCCCATCGTTCCCCTGGTTCTGGAGCCGGTGGCACTTCCTCCTGCTCTTCTCTTTCTTGAAGATATTCAGCAGGTGATACTGTTCGGAGAGGGACTGCAACAGAGATGGCAGGCATTGGGGAGCTCTCTGGTTAGATTGGGCGTGAAGCTAGAACGATCTCTTGAGGGCTTCGACCAGAATTTGCCTCTTGCCTCTACTTCTTTCATCGGACGTCAGAAGGAGATGCAGGAGATCGGGGAACTGCTCTTGCAGGCGCGGCTGCTGACGCTGACAGGAGCAGGCGGATGCGGCAAGACGAGGCTGGCTCTGGAGATAACAAAAGCGAACCTGGGCGCTTATCCAGACGGTGTATGGTTGGTAGAACTGGCCGATCTTTCCGATCCTTCCTTAGTACCCCAGCAACTGGCGACTGTCCTGGGATTGAGAGAAGAGCCAGGCAGAACGCTAACAGAGACACTACGGGACTATCTGCAACCCAGGACCGTACTTCTGTTGCTGGATAACTGCGAGCATCTGATTACAGCCTGTGCGGAGTTGGCAGATAGACTGCTGAGAGGTTGTCCGCAACTGGGCATCTTTGCCACGAGCCGGGAAGCATTGGGAGTGCCGGGAGAGCAGATCTATCGGACGCCCCCTCTGTTCGCCCCATATCCTGCTCACCTGCCCAAAAATGAGAAAGACCTCGCTGTAATCGTCTCTGGATATGATGCTCCGCGTCTGTTCGTGGAGCGAGCCGGGTTGAAGAAGCCAGGCTTCGCGCTGACAACCCAGAACGCGGCTGTCGTGGCTTCGGTGTGTTATCGTCTGGACGGCATTCCCCTGGCTGTCGAGCTGGCCGCCGCTAGAGTCAGTGTCCTCTCGGTCGAAGAGATCAGCATGCATTTAGAGCATCGGTTCCGCTTGCTCATAAGCGGTAGTAGTACTGTTCTGCCCAGACAGCAGACCTTGCAAGCAACTCTGGATTGGAGCTATGAGCTTTTGACCGAGCAAGAGAGGCTGTTGCTTTCCAGGCTGTGTGTGTTTGCCGGAGGATGGACCCTGGAAGCCGCTGAGGCCGTTTGCGCAGAGGAGCAGGATTCTGTCCTGGCTATGCTCTCTTCCGGCAAGCGGGTCGAACGAGAAGGGATGATGGACATCCTGGCCTCTCTTGTAGAAAAGTCGCTGGTAATTGTCGAGGAGCGGGAAGGCAAGAGTCGCTATCGCATGCTGGAAACCATTCGAGAGTATGCATCTGAGAGACTAAGAGAGAAAAGAGAGGAAAAGCTCTGGCACGGTCGTCATCTAAATTTCTTTTTGAATTTGGCCGAAGAGGCGGAGACTAAACTGACAGGAGCCGAGCAAGCCGAGTGGCTAGAGAGGTTGCAGGAGGAGAATGAGAACCTGCAGGCTGCATTGAACTGTTGCACGATAGATAAGGAGAAGGTCGAACCATGTGTGCAGCTTTGGGGAGCCATCTGGCGGTATTGGTATATCCGTGGCTGCTATAGTGAGGGCCGAGAGCAGCTGCAAGCCGCATTATCTCAAGATGCGAGGAATTTTCGCTCACAAGCATGGGCTAAGGCCTTTTATGGATTAGGCAGCTTGATATTGATGCAAGGAGACTATGCCGCAGCGCGCTCTCAGTTTGAGGAAAGCCTGGCGATATCAAGGGAATTAGGAGATAAGAGATATATGGCCGCCTCGCTTATCGGTCTTGGGAATGTGGCCATGGATCAAGGTGATTATGCAGCCGGACAGGCCTTTTATGAAGAGTGTCTGGCATTATTCAGGGAACTAGGAGATAAGAGGGGTATCTCTGTTGTGCTCAACAACTTGGGCAATGTGGCCTATCATCAAAGCAACTATAAAGCCGACCGAGCGCTACAAGAGGAAAGTCTGGAGATACAAAGGGAGTTAGGTGATAAGCGGAGCATTGCCATCTCGCTCAATAATCTTGGAAATGTGGCATATCATCAAGGCGACTATACAGCCGCACATGCGTTCTATGAAGAATGTTTGGCGTTATTTCGGCAGCTAGGAGACAAGTGGGGCGTTTCCATCGCATTAAACGGTGCTGGCGGTGTGGCTAAAGCCTGCGGCGACTATGGAGCGGCAGGCGCTCTATACGAGGAAAGTCTTTCGTTAAGCAAAGAGACAGGAGGGAAGAGCGGAGTTGCTAGCGCCCTCAGTAACCTGGGAGAGGTGGCCTATCGGGAAGGCGACTATGCCAAGGCAAGTTGCTTTTATAAGGAGAGTCTAGTTATCAGACGAAAAATAGAGGAAAAACCTGGCATTGCCGAATCGCTGAGAGACATGGCTGATCTTGCGGCAGGGCAGGGACAATTCGAGATGGCCGCCAGACTATGGGCTGCAGCAGAAGTCTTGCGTGAAACGATTGGCTCGCCCTTGCCACCGAAGGAGAAAGAAGAGGTTGACCGTAAGGTGGCGACAGCACGAGCGTCTTTGGGAGAAGAGGCGTTTGCGAGTGCCTGGGAACAGGGACAGGCCATGACCTTCGAGCAGGCCATTGAATACGCCCTTCAGGAGAATCCGCAAGAAAGCAAAGGACGTCCTGCTGAATAGAGGGCATGAGACTACCGCATTTCGCACTCCAGCGATCCACCGCCTCTACCTGAACAGTTCCATTAACTGTACATTTCGTTTTGGCAAACTTTTTATCGCTTTCTTCACCGCGACAGGACTACCGGCTGGCGCCTGCTTGCTTGAGCAGGCGCGCGGTGTCCGGATGTCTTTGCCGGATGGCTATACGCAGGGCTGTCGTGCCGTCGTTTGCGCGCATATTGACGTCTGCGCCCCGCTGCAGCAGCATCTTGACGATGTCGTTTCTGCCGATTCGGGCTGCCTCCATCAACGCCGTATAGCCTTGCAGGGTACGATTGACGTTGGCGCCCGCTTTTAGCAGCATCTGAACGCCCTCAGCGTCTCCGTTTGCGGCGCGGTTCATGAGCAGGGTATAGCCGGAGGGAGCGGTGGGCATAAAATTCTCGCCGTTCAGGGAGTGATCCTGAGCGAGAAGGCGGCGCGCGATCTCCGGGCGCTGCTGAAACAGCGCATATGCCACGAGAGTATCGTTCGGCCTGGCCCCATGCCGGAGCAGGGCATCGACCGTATCCCCGGAGCCGGAACGGACGGCCTCCGTTAAGGGAGTATGTCCGTTTAAATTTAAATTCGGATCGATCCCCTGCTTCAGCAGCGACTCAACGGTCACGGTATCCCCATGCTGCGCCGCTTGCAGCAGTCTCTCCGGCATACGGTTGCGATAGAGGCGATTGGCTCCGATCCCTGCAGCCACCAGGATAAAGAGAACGATCAGGACCCGGTCACGCCAGAGGCTGAAATTCTTGCCCATCTCCTCGTCCTCTATCTGTCTCTATGAGGTCCCTTCGGTCGCCTTTGGCGCAGGTAAAAAATGCCGAAGACCGCGCAGCCCAGGGATACGCAGAGCAGCACCACACCCATAAGCAGACGTCCCGGTCCGGTGATAGGGCCGTTCGTGCGGCTGAAGATCACGAATCGGGTATCCAGTTCAACCCAGGCGCAGAGACCCGTTACTACACTGATAATGAGAGCATGAACCGCGATATGTAAGTAGGGGTCCCGCTCTCGAAGGCGATCCAGCCACTCGAACGGACGCTGACCGAGCTGGGCCCAGACCTGAAATGGGCGGATAATCCACCGGACGGCCCGTCTTCCCCAGGATAACTCGGGGCTGACCTCCTCTGCCATGGCTCTCTCCTTCATGGGTATTTGGTGTTTAAATCTAACACTCAATACCCTGCACTCAAGAGAGCGGTTTCGCCGGCATCTTCTGTTGCAAAGCGAGATTATCGGGTCGGCTGCGCGAACGCGACCGGACTCCAGTCGTCCTGGCGATTCATGGCACGCACCCCGAAATAGTAATCGTCTTTGGAAAGTCCGTGCAGCGTGTAGCGCGTCACGTTGCCGACCCAGAGCGAGCGTTCCCAGGACGGAGCGGTCGTCGATCGCCACTCGACGTAGTAGCCGGCCAGATCCGGCTCGGTATTGGGCGCCCACTTCAACTCCGTGTCGTTGGTCAGCTCGCGCGTGACGATCCCGACCTCCTGGGGCGTCGCTGGCGCCAGCGCCAGCATCGCCAGGGCCGCGGCGTTGACGCGCGTCACCTGCGCCAGGTAATCGAAGTCCAGGAACTGCGGCAGGTCGCCGTAGAGCACGCCACCTACCGAGCGCACATTCTGATGCTGGTGCCGGAAGTCCTCGTTCGGCTCGGTAAAGCGCACGGCCGGATAGCCGCGCTCCTGGAAGGGGATCTGATCGCCGCCGCGCAGGAAGCGGTCCCGCCGGTAGACCAGGTTCACGTCAAAATGATGCACGTAGCGCGCGCCGACCCCCTGGATAAAGCGGGCCAGCTCCCGCGAGGGCGAATCGTTCTCGCCGCCGACGGCGCGCAGGATGCGCAGGCCCGTAGGCGTCTCTTCCGAGGGTACGCCTTCGGAGAAGACGCGCACAGAATGATTATCGTGGATGCCGTTGGCGCCGTGCGAGCTGCCGATGATGTCGTTATTGAGCATCCCCATGATCCGCCAGCCCTTCTCCTTCGCCCGGTCCGCGAAGTAGGTCGAGCCGTACAGACCTTGCTCCTCGCCCGCCACGCAAAGGAACACGATGGAGGCTCCATAATGGTATTGGGACATCACCCGCGCCATCTCCAGCACGGCGGCCACGCCGGAGCCATCGTCGTCCGCGCCGGGCGCCTCCGCTGTGGGATCGTCGGCATTGCTGGCTCTGGAATCGTAGTGCGCGCTGACCACGTACACTCGCTTGTTGAGGTTGGGCAGGTCGCCGGGCAGGATGGCGGCGATGTTGGTGATGCGCACCGGATGCGGGATGCGCGGGCCGGCCGGCTGCTCGAAGGTCTGCATCTCCACCTCCAGCCGCCCCCCGGACTGCGCCCGAATCTGCTGGAACTGGCTCAGGATCCAGTCCCGCGCCGCGCCGATGCCGCGCCGTGGATCGTCTTGTACCGACAGCGTGTTGCGCGTATCGAAGGAGACCAGCTTGCGGATGGCGGCCTGGAGATAGTAGGAGTCGATCTCGCGGACGATGCGCCGGATGTCCGTCTGGGTCGCCTCCAGCATCGGACGCGGCGCCGTTTTCGACCTGGGGGGGCGCGCGACCACCCGGCCCTGCTGTCGGCCCTGCGCATACACGGCAAGGGAGACGGCGCAGAGCCCAGCCACTCCAAACAGAGAAAGGCGTCGTTTTAAGTCTTTCATGCCTATAGTTTCTCGATAGATTGCTTATCCCCCTCCTTGCATCGCCCAGGCGTGTACCTGCCGTTAAGCTGCAAGAGATCGAACCCCCCGCTCGCAAAGCACTACCCCAAGCGTGTCCTTATTCCTAAGCTCCTTAATATGTCACCACCCGCTCGCTACGCGAGCTAGAGCCACAGAGCACACAGAGGAAAAGCCAATGCGAGAAAAGCAAGAAGACAAGAAAGAGGCTGGTGCAAATAGAGATGCCTGTGCCGCTGCTATCCACACAAGGAGAACACAGAGAAAAACCAACCCTAGAGAAGAGAGGCCTTTCTCTGTGCTCTCCCTCGTGATGAGGAAGAGGCAATGGCTTGCTAATTTGGTATAGCCTGCTTTCTTTTCTCTTTTGTTTTTCTCGCATTGGCTTTTCCTCTGTGTGCTCTGTGGCTCTAGCGAGCGAAGCGAGCGGGTGGTGAAAATCTCTGCAGCCTGACAGCAGGCACACGCTTGAGGTAGAGCCTGGCGAGTGGGTGGTTTAATCTTCGGCAAACTGGCGGTAGGTACAGGCTCAGGTCAGGGGGAATTCGGTGATGCGCAGATGGGCGCTGCCGTAGGGGATCAGCGTGATCGGTTCCAGAGGCGTATCGGTAGAAACGGGACTTTGGGGCAGGGGGCCGGCAGAGTTCAGCTCCAGGGTCCACTGTGGCAGCCGTTGACCTTGAGTTGTCAGGACGACCGGCGGGGCCTTCGGGTCGAAAGGAATGGGGCTGACCGGCGTTTCCTGGATAGAGAAGGAGGGCGCGGCGGGGTCAAGCGCCAGGCCGTAGTTCCAGGGGGTCGTGGGAAGAATTTCCCAATCGGCGCGGGGCGGCGCGCCGCGCAGCAGCCGGAAGGCCTCCCCGATCCGAAGCGAGAAGACCAGCGGGCCGCGATGCATCGTCACGGCGTTGTGATAGCGCCGCTCCAGGCGGACCGCCATCGGCAGGATGAGGGTGACCGTGTCGCCGGGCTGCCATGCGCGGGTAAGGGGGACAAAGCTGCCCGCCTCGGCGCGTTGCGGCGCTTCCGTGTTGACCTGGACGCTGGCCTGGGTCGCCCAGGCCGGGATACGGAGCAACAACGGGAAACGGGTAGGGTGGTCCATCTCCAGGGTGAAGCGGACCGTCTCGCGGAACGGATACTCGGTCTCCTCGCGGATCGTCACCTGCGCGCCGTCGCTCACCGTCGCGGTGACCTGGGAGGGACCGTAGGCGAGGGCGGCCAGGCCGTCGTCCGGGGTCGCCATCCAGAGGCTCTTCACGAACTTGGGCCAGCCCTGGTGCAGGTTGGCGGTGCAGCAGCCGAAGTTGGGCTCCAGGCCGAAGATGTTGGAATCGTCATCGTTGTTGGTCCACTGGCGCGGCGCGATGGTGCATAGGACCTGGTTGGCCTGCTGGTCGTACTGATGCGCTCCCATATCCGGCGTGAAGGCACCTGGCAGGGCGTTGTAGGCGATCTTTTCGAGGCGGTCGGCGAAGTCCAGGTCGCCGAGGATGGACAGCAACTCTTCCAGGGAGAACATCATCTCCACAACCGCGCACAGCTCCGTGCCCTGCGAGGGGTCTTTGCCCGCGTAGTGCTCGTCTCCGGTGAAGATTCCGGTCGCCTGGCCGTGGTAGGTGTCCAGCATCTCCAGCGTGCGGTAGACGCCCATTCGGTCCCGCTCATCGCCGGACTGGCGCCACCAGACTCCGCAGGTTTTGACCGCCATGGCGCTGTTGACCACGTGCGTCTCCAGCGTACACGCTTCGCGCGGGGTCCTGGCGGTATAGCGGAACCGCTCGAAGTGGGTGCGCCAGTCGTAGCCCTGCCGCGCCACCTCCTGTGCCACGTCGAGAATCCACGGCTCGCCGGTACGGTTATAAAGCCAATGGAGGCTGAGGACCAGATCGGCCCAGCGGAACTTTCCCCACTCGAACAGCGGGCGTTCGGCGAGGTGGTTCTGCAGGTAGCGTCCAAAGCCGAGCATGGCGGGTAGGACGCGCGGATCGCCGGTCGCCTCGTAGTGCTGCGTCAGGACCTTCAGCACGATCGTGACCGGCCAGGGGTCGTAGGCCGTGCGGTTCGGGGCCTGGACCGGCCCGATCCAGCCGGACTCGTCCTGCATGGCGAGGATCGAATCGAGCCAGCGGGCGGCCATGCGCTTCAGCCGTTCGTCATCGAGGATGTGCGCCAGCGGCACAAGACCGTCCAGATAGTACGGCCCACGCTCCCAGCCCTCGGACTTGCCGCCCAGCCACATGTTGTCGGGACCGAGATCGGGCCAATACTCCTCGAGGTGGCCGGTAAACCCTTCCGCCTGGAGGCGGCACTGATCGCGCAGCCAGCCCAGCGGCTTGACGCTTCCCAGCGGCAGCGGCGTGAACGCCTCCGGCTGCAGCGGAGGCCGATTGGAAGGATAGTGTTTGCTCATGGGTGCCTATCTTCGTAGTGGAAAGGGCTAGATCGTCTCATTGGAGACGTTTTCAGGGCTATCCGGTTTTCTTGACCTGGGGAGGACCGAAGACAACGGTGGGCAGGATAGAACTTAATCATGGGAGAGCTATGTTTTTAACGCAGCATCCACCGTGCGGACGGCGCGACAGAAGGCTTGCAGCCTGGCATGGTCTTTGTGGCCGGGCCGGTCCTCGACGCCGCTGGAAACGTCCACGGCGTAGGGGCGCACGGCGGCGATAGCGTCCGCGACGTTGTCTGGTGTCAGCCCGCCCGCCAGAATGACCGGCAGGCCGAAGCGCGCCTTCGCCTCTTTCGCCACCTCCCAATCGAACGCCTGGCCGGAGCCGCCGAGCTTGTCCGGATGGTAGGCGTCCAGCAGCAGCGCGTGCGGCCGGGCCTTCGCCAGCGCCGCCTCGATCTCCGCAATGCTCTCCTCGCCCCGAATCCGGAATGCCTGCACCATCCGCTTCTCCGTGTGCGCGTCCGGATTCCATTCCTGCCCGTAGAACTGAATGGTATCGAAGTTAGCGGCGCTGTTCTTAAAGGCGTCCGCCGCTTGGGCATAGACGGCCACCCTCGCGACGAACGGCGGCAGCACGAGCGGAATGCGCAGCGCGCCGGGACTTTCCCCGACGTAGCGCGGCGTGCCCGGCACAAAGATGAATCCGAGGGCGTCCGCGCCGCAGTCTACCGCTGCCCGCGCGTCCTCCAGATTTGTGATCCCACAGATTTTGATACGAGTCCGATTTGACATGGCTGGCTCGCTTTTAGTCGTAGAGTTCGTAGATGCCTTAGCAGCGTAGGGGCACAAAAGGGAAGTCGCCAGCTACGGCTCCTTTTATTGTACCCTCCGAAGAGACAGTAACTTACGAGGCGCGAAAAGCCCCTTCCGAGAGGCCGTACCGCGTAGAAAGGCTCAATATTTTCAGGATAGGTTTTCCTCCTGCCGCGCCGCTGCCAATAACTCCTGCACTTTCACCGGCTGCCCCGTCCGGCTGCTCTGGATGGCCGCAAAGACGAGCGCGACCGACTGCAGATTGGCTTCTACGTTCGTCTCCATCGGCTCGCCCTCATCCAGCCAGCGGGCGAACTTCTCGATCAGCCAGGCATTGGCCCACTTCGGCTGCTCGCGCAGGGGGATCGTCTCGCCTTCGCCTTCTCGCCCTTGCGCCCATTGGCGCGCGGAATCATAGGAGAAATGCTCCAGATGGCGGCGGTTCAGAACCAGTGTCGCCTGCTCGCACTCGGCGCGGAGATACTCCTGTCCCCACGGATTCAGCCCCACGGCATTGGTCTTCGCGCCTTCATAGACGGCCCGCACGCCGTTCTCCATCTGCATCACGACCAGCCCCTGCGAGTCCCCCGCAAATTCGCCCCAGGCCGGGTTCCACGTCTGGGCATAGAGCGTGTCGCACGGCGCGCCCGCCAGGTCGGCCAGAAGATCCAGATGATGGACGGCGCCCTCGATCATCAGGGGATCGGGAATCTCATGCCGGAACTGGCCCCAACTGGCGAATTGGCGGCAATCGCAGGTAAAGCGGCAGACGAGATAGTCCACTTTGCCATAGCGACCGGAGCGGATCTCCTCGCGCAGAGTGGTCTTGTCCTGGTCGAATCGGTGGCTCATGGTCACGGCCATCTTCTTGCCCGCGCGCCGGACCTTCTCGGCGATGCGAACGGAGGCTTCCAGGGTATCGGCAATGGGTTTTTCGGAGAGGATGTGCAGGCCGTGGGCGAGAGCGCCATCCACGACGTGCTCGTGATAGGCCGGCGGCACGACGATGGCGCAGAAGTCGGCGCGGTTTTCTTCCAGCGCTTTATTCAGGTCGGTATAGCACTGATCCGCGCGCAGGCCCAATCCTTCCCGCGCATTTTGAAGCGCCTCCGGGTGGATGTCCACAGCGGCGACCACTTCCACCAGACCGTCCCGGATATTGGGCGGCAGGAACTGACGGCACCATTCTCTGCCAAACCCGCCTGTTCCCACCTGAATTATGCGATACGCCATCGTCCGCCGCCCTCCTCGACCGGCAGGAAGGTTCCCTTCTTGCTGTTGCCGTTGACGCTTTCAATCGCCGGAGCAGCCCTCGATATAGACCTGATTCGGCTCCCCGCCCTGGTAGGTTATCACGTAGATGCCCTGCTCACGCCGGTAAAGCCGCGGCTCTTCGATGGTGGGGATACGCCCGGCCCATT
This sequence comes from Chthonomonadaceae bacterium, assembly GCA_035653075.1. Taxonomy (GTDB): domain Bacteria; phylum Armatimonadota; class Chthonomonadetes; order Chthonomonadales; family Chthonomonadaceae; genus DASRCN01. The sequence continues at coordinate 81,037 of DASRCN010000067.1, forward strand.
GCGCTACCATCTCTTGCGTTGGCTTCTCGGTGCCGAACAGGTTCCGGAGGGTTTCGTTCGGCAGGGGCGCAATGGCGCCGAACTGCGGCTCGGCGGCGACGCGCTCGATGTCCAGGATCGAGCCTGTGCCGCTCTCCGCGCATTGTCGCAGCAGCTCGCCGATCGTCTGCGGCGGGGTCAGAGAAGCGCGAGAGGGTAAGGCGCGCGCCAGCCTGGGGTCGGCCTTCTCGCCGAGGATTTCCAGATAGTCCTCGGCGGTGAAGGGTTTGTTATATTCGCCGCGAGCGAAGACCTGTTCTTTTAGCTCGCGAAGCGCCTTGTCCAGATCGGACTGATAAGGGATCCAATAGGTCCAGCCAGTCGCGCCCATGCCTCCTCCTCCAGAGTTACCCTGAGAGCCAGAGCTGGCCTATTGTACTCTGAGCCGTAAACAGGAATGGACGTACGGCCCCGCTTCCTTCGTGGCAATGCGAGCCGATGGGCTGCGTGGACACGCAATCTCGCTTGTGTGTCTCGCGGAGAGCGTGGGAGAGAGCGGAGCATGGGGTAAGGCGATGACGATAGGAAGGGGGTTTGGGCCGGACGGGGCATTCACGGCTCGGTGGAAAGAGCCTCTTCTTTCCCATACCGGCTCCAGAGACGATCCATAACCGCCTGCGGGTCGCAGGGCGCGCCCTGGCGGGCAAAGTAGTCGCAGACGCGGGAGATGTCCCGCTGCAGGATAAAGCGGGCGTTCCGATTGGCTTCGATGCTGGTGACCTGGGGAAAGTCGATGAGCGTGATCTTGCCCTCCCAATAGAGGATGTTGTAGGCGGAGAGGTCGCCGTGAATGAAGCCCTGCTGCAGCATCACCTCGATGTTCCGGAGCGCTTCCTGAAGCAGGACTCCGGCCTCCTCCCGATCCAGAGAAACCTCGTTCAAGGCGGGGGCCGGCCGCTGCGCGTCTCCCTGATAGCTCATCAGGATGGCATTCTCGCCGGCCGCGATGGGCTGGGGAACGGCGGCGCCTGCCGCATAGAAGCTCTGCATCGCCGTGAACTCATACATCAGCCAGGACGTATGCTGCACCTGCACGCCGAACTCGGACTTTTTGCCGATCGCGCGCATCGTGCGGGTGTCCGTTTTTTTCACCGGTTTCCCGTCGCCGGTCAGGACCGCTCTCCCCTCCCGATACATGGCGTCGTTGCGCAGGTTGCGGAACTGGCGAGGGCGGTAGACTTTGGCCGCCAGCAGATCGGGACCGGCGGCCGGGCCGGGTTGGCAGCAATAGACGCTGGCCTCTTTGCCGCCTTTGACGTGGCTGAGAATATCGCAGAGGAGGTCCTGCTCGTAGAAGGAGCTGAGCGAGGAGAGCAGCCAGCCGGCCTCGAAGCGGCTCGGCTTGTACGTGGTCTGCAGGCCGCTTGCCGTCTCCGGGCTGTCGGTGAGGTCTTCCAGGGAGAAGGCAGGCGCGGCTCTGCGGGGGGTACGCCTTATCGGCTCGTCTTCCAGGTAGGCGTACTTCTCATAATAGTCTTCCGTCACGAAGAGCATCCTTGGGCACGTTTGCTCCTTTATCGTGCGTACCCGCCCATTTGCTCAACATGGGAAGACGAACGCGAAGGCCGGTTCGTTTACGGACCGGAGGTGTAAACGCCTGGACCTCACCCCCTCTCCAATCGCCATCGGTGCCTCAATGGTTCGGCACCCCTCCCCCTCTCCTTCGTAAGCAGAGGGGGGATTCTATAGGAGGGGTAGTCCCCGAAGGGGACTTCGGGCCTTTGTTGCTGCAGTTTTAACTGCCCGCTACGGCCGGGCATTGAAACGCTTGCTGTGAAATAGCCGGCCCTTCACCAGTCGATCAGGTCGGCAAACGCCAAGTTCGGCCGA
>DASRCN010000068.1:0-61047 GCA_035653075.1 Chthonomonadaceae bacterium
CCGCGTCTACGTCATAGTTGGAGCGCACCGTCGCGCCGTTGACGCTGAAGCTAAACAGGTTGCGTCCGGGGTCGGGAGAAAGATCTGCGCCTAATAGATAGGCAAAGTGGAAACGCACGGTATAAGCGGCTCCCGCCGTCAAGTTAGGAAAAGTATCAGGTGGGCTCCCATAGGTAAAGGGAGTAGCGCCTTGGTCATTAACACGGATGGAATCATAGACGTCTTGCGGCGCTGGATTGATCGCTCCGCTGGTGTCAATGGTACGGCCTGGAATATAGAAAGTATCGCCGCCATTAAAGTACTGATCGGCTGTAAAGGAACCGCTCGCGGAACCGCCACTGTTGATCTGATAGACAGGGGTCTGGCATAATGCAGGCTGGCCTGTTATAACGACTAGCCAGGCGGCCACAAGTCCCATAAGAGACTTTGGCGGCAGTAAAGAAGAGAGATATGAAGATGACAACTGTCTTCCTCCCATAACAACACAGGATGGAGATTAGCTTAGAGACGTGGACTACCAGGGGCAGCAAGGCCGGCACGAACCATTTATCCAGGGACTTATGATAACAAACTATCGTCCGCTTACCGTCCGTTTATCGTCCGTTTGGACCTGTTGAGGCCGATTTTTGCAGGATTTTGTTGGATACAGGCAGAAAAAGGTTGCATCTTGTGGAAATAGCTGCCGACATGCAATCAAAACCCTGTCATATTACGATGCTTGGTGGCTTCCATGCGGGACGGGAAGACAGCCAGCCGGTCGAGTTTCTCCCCCAGCAGCCCAGCGCCTTGCTGGCCTATCTGGCTTTGCATCTCCAGAGCAATCCTACACGCGAAGAGTTAATAGAACAGTTGTTGGCGGAAGAGGAGCCGGAACAGGCGCAGCCCAAGATGCGCCACTATTTGCACGAGCTGCGCCGTCGTTTCGAGCAGCCGCCTTTTGAGCAGGCCGATATGCTTATCACCACCCGCAAAACGATCCGCCTGGATCCGGATCGGGTCACTACCGATGTGATCGCTTTTGAAGTGGCTTTACGCGTGGCGACACGCACGACGGACCTGCAGGAACGGGAACTGCATCTCGCCCATGCGGTCCAGCTCTATCACGGTGACCTGCTGCCCGGCTTTTACCAGGAATGCTTCGTTACCGAACGTCACCGCCTCTCTCACCTCTACGAGCATGCCCTGCTGACGCTGACTTCGGTCTACGAGCAGCTAGGCGATCTGGAGCGGGCGCTGGAATACGCTCGCCGTACTATCGCGATAGATCCCCTCAAGGAAGAGGCTCATTGCAGCTTGATGCGCCTCTATGCCGAGATGGGCCAGCCCTCAGCAGTGGTAAAGCAGTATCAGGAATTGGAGCGCATTCTTAAGGAGGCGTTTGAAGAGGAGCCTTCTCCCACGACTCGCCAGTTGATGGAGACCTTGCGGGAGCGCGCCCAGGCCAATGTCCCGCATGCCGTCAATGGAAATGGGGGCAATGGCAAGCCGCACCTCACGTCGCTTCCCTTCCAGGAAGACACGGAGCATGCATTGGACACGTTTCTGGAGGCTCCGGCTCCCCTCCCATCCCGGCTCTCTCCCGCGCCCTGGCTCCGGTTTCTGGCGCCCGCTAGCCTCATTGTGCTCCTGGGGGCGCTGGGATATGCTGTCCTGCACCGCAGAGAGAAGCCGCCCCAACCGGCCTGGCTCGTTCCGGATGCGAAGCTGCTCTGGGTAGCGCGCTATCTACCGGCTGCGGATGAAAAGGCCGACTGCGAACCCACAGCCATGACCACGGATGCCGCCGGCAATATCTATATCACCGGCTTTGTGAAGACGCTGCATCATGATGTGGACTACCTGACCCTCAAGTACGATAAGGACGGCAAATTGCTCTGGCGACGGCGCTACAACGGACCGGGCAACGACGTGGACCGGGCGCGCTCTATTGCGGTGGATCAAGAGGGCAATGTCTACGTTACCGGCGATTCGGACAACGGCAAGGGCAACGGCACCACCCGGCTTTCCGGTCTGGACTGGGCGACCATCAAGTACGATAAGGACGGTAAGCAGCTCTGGGTGGCTCGTTATAATAGTCCCGATGATGGGGAAGACCGGCCTGTCAAGGTCTGCGTGGATAATCAGGGCTTTGTCTATGTGGCCGGGTATTCCATCGTCAGGCGCTACCTGAATAGAGGGATATGGCTCCGCAAGCAATGGGAGGTCGTCCAGTACGAACCCCTGCGCGGCAGGCAGATGTGGGTACGGCATGACCGTCCTCCGGAAGATAATTTAGAAGCCGAGGCGGTAGATATGGCCGTCGGTCCGGCCGGCGATGTCTATGTCACGGGAAATTACGCAACCTTGCTTGGCGTGAGAGCGAAGACGAACGTATTGACCATCAAGTATGTGCAGAATGGCGACGTGATCTGGCGAAAGACCTACAGCGGGAAAGGGTTTGGGGACGTCTTCGCCCGCCGAATCGTTCTGGATAGCTCCGGCAACGTCACTATTACCGGCGAGCAATACGACGGCGGTCCTGAGAATAACGGCACCAGCAACGATGTTGTGACCTTAAAATACGATGCCGACGGTAATCAGCTATGGACCCCTCAGATTTATGATAACAGACTTAGGGACGACTCCCCGGATGCCCTGGCCGTGGACGAGTCCGGCGCTGTCTGTGTCGCCGGGCATACGGGACCGCTAATAAATCTGGATTATCTGACACTCCGATATGACCCGAATGGCAGCCTGCTGTGGGCGCACACTTACAATGGTACTGCCAATGGCGTCGATCACGCCAATAACGTGGCTTTCGACCATGCCGGCAACGTGATCGTCAGCGGCTACGCCCAGGATGCCGGCGCCGGGAGACGCCCCGGAAAAGAAGCCGAGCCTATCATCAGGGGGGATAATGTCACCCTCAAATACGACCTGGCAGGCCGTATCCTCTGGAAGGGGGTATATGGCACTGTTTGGGGCCCGGATACTTCGCTGGTAGCGATAGACGACCAAAATGGTGTCATTGTGAGCGGACAGTGTAATGACAGAAAACAAAACCTCGTCATTACCACCATCAAATATGCGCCGGACGCAGACACGGGGCCGTGAACGTTGTCAACGTTGCGCAAGCAGGTTTGTGGTAATAGCTTCCCACTCGGATTCTAAAGGTCCGCTCGCCACGGGCTTGCCCGCGCGGCGGTACCAGTAGGCGGCGTTTCCGGCGTCGCCTTCTTTGCGATGCAGGTAGGCGTGGACCCAGGAGCCTGCGTCGCTGTTGTCGTTTTGCAGCAGGTCGTGGGCAGCGTTCCAATCCCCGTTGGCCTCGTGCCAGAGCGCCTGAAGCGCGGGCGGCAGGTCGGGAGGCGACGTTTCTGCCAGCGAGGCTTTGAAGGTTTCGATGTTCATGAGTAGAGTTTCCTTTTAGCGCTCGGGCGGGTAGGGAGGCAGGAGAAAGACGCGGGCGGGCGAGCCGTCTCCGTGCTCGATCTTGAGCGCGCCGCAGACGAGCGTATAGTCGCCTGGAGGAACGTCGCGTAGATCCAGGCCCTCGATGACGAAGACCTCCGCGCCCAGCAGGGTCCAGTGCGTATGCGGTGCTTCCGGCTCGAACGTCTCCACGGAGAGATAGTCCACGCCGACCGTCTTGACCCCATGCCGGACCAGCCACTCAGCACCGTCCGGAGCAAGGGCGATGTAGTCTTTATGGAACGAATCTTGTTGCATCAGAGCGCGCGCCGTATTGCGTGTCTTGAACAGGATGCGCTCGGTTCCCGGTGGAATCGCGCCGGAGGCGACTAGCGCGTCGAGCGTGCCCGCGCCAATATCTCCCTCCCCCTTGATCTCCACCACCCGCGCCGGACCGGCCAGCCGGTCTACGGCCACTTGTTCCAGCGTCTTGCCGTCGGGTATAAAGTGAAAGGGCGCGTCCACGTGCGTGCCGGTGTGAGCGCCGAAGGAAACCTGCGACACATTGCAGATGTCGCCCTTCGCGGTCGAGACGCGCAATTCCCGCGACGGGCCGGCTTCGCCGGGCCAGACGGGCATGCCCGGCCGCAGGACTACCGAGAGATCGTAGATTCGCATATTCCGGCTCCTTCCAATCGCCAGTGCGCGCCGCAGGATCGCAGCGCCCACGAAAGAGGAGAATACCATGCCTGGCCGAATCGATGTCTATCCCGTCGCGCGCAGAGCGCAGCGCTTACCGGTCGCCGCGCTGTTGCTGGCTGCCACATTGGCCGGACCGGCGACGGGCTGCTCCCACGCCGGTCTTTCGTCTTCCGACGCGGAAAAGGGCGCCGGAGTGAAAGAGGTGCATCTCAAGACCGCCGACGGCTGGACGGTCGTGGGCGACCTTTATGCGCCGCCGGGGAAGTCTCATGGCGCGGTCGTGCTGCTGCACCAGCGGGGCGGATCGGCGGCGGACTGGCGCTCGCTCTGTACGGCGCTGCAGAAGGCCGGAATCATCGCGCTGGCTATCGACCAGCGCGGCGCGGGCCGTTCGACAGAAGGACCGGGGCCGACCGGCCAGGATGCGCCCTGGCCGACTTCGCCCGACATCGCCGCCGCCATCGCCAGCCTCAAGGACAAAGGCCCGATCAGCCTGGCCGGCGCCTCCTATGGCGCCAACAACGCGCTCATCTATGCCGCCGCGCATCCCGATCAGGTCAAAGGGCTGGCTCTGTTCTCGCCCGGCGCCAACTATCACGGTCTCAATGCCCTCGCGCCGGCTCACGCGTATCACGGTCCGGTCGTCATCTATCACGATCGGGGCGACTCCATCGCCGATGGTGGCCCGCAGGAGATCGACCAGGCGCTGGCATCTCGCGATCATACGCTGCGTATCTATAGTGGGAGCGATCATGGCACGGCCCTGCTCGATCCGGCAGTCGTTCGCGATGCCGTCACCTTCTTCAAGCGCGTACTGAAATAGGGAACGGCTTCGCGCGGCCCGTTCTGAATCAGGTCCCTTCGCCGCTTGCGGCGCGCTCTTTCGCCTGCGGCGGCACGCGATAGATGTGGACCTTGTCGGCAGCCGCCACGGCGAGCAGGGAGCCATCGGGCGAGAAGGCGAGCGCGGACACGCTTTCCGGAATATAGAGCGTAATCAGTCGGGCAAAATCCTCTTGCGTCAGATCGGCCATTCTTATACCTCCGGTGCAGGGATCGCACGGGCATATCTCATCCGTATTTCACCACGCCTGGCGCGATACCCTGCAAAAGGGAGGAAGGTAGGCGGGCTTTCGGTTCTCTTTAAGCTCGGTCCGGCGACTTCAGCCGCCCGAAGCAAGAAAACGGAGGTATCCCTATCAAGAAATGGGGAAAGCAAGGGGAGATGGGAGACGCAGTGGCGGCAGTGATTTATGCGATCTGTATAGCAATACTGGGACTGTGGGGAGCGGTCAACCTGGCCGGCGTGCTGCGTATCCGGGAGGCGCCGGAAACCCGCCAGGCCCGGCTGCTGGCCTGCTTTTGTGGCTTCCTGCTGGCGCTTTGCCTGTTGACCATCCGCTACGGGCCGCCCTGGCTGGCGGCTGCGCTGGCTATCCTGGGGCTGGGAAGTGGAGGAGGCTGGTTCTACATCATCTATCAGCAATCCCTGCACAATACGACGATGTGAAAGCCCACGCCTGCACGACCACGGGCCTTGCGGCCCTGCCTCTCCTTCGTAAGGAGAGAGGAAGACCTCACCCCCTAACCCCCTCTCCTTACGAAGGAGAGGGGGAATCATAAGGAGGCTGGGTGGGCTAAGGCTTCGTCCCGGTGCCGGCAGGCGGCGTGCCCGGCGTTTGCGTGGGAGACGCCGGCGTGTTGTTACCCGTCGTCGGGGTTGTCGGGGGATTGGTATTGGGCGGTGGGATGGGCGTCGGCGGGGGCGGCGGCTTGGGTTTGGGCGTGACGGTGATCCGCTTCGTCACCGGCAGGCCTGCGTCGTCCGTAGCGGTCAGGGTATAGACCGTTGTGTCGTTGATCGGGACGTCGACGTAGCCGGAAGTGGGCACGCTGCCGATCGTGCCGCCGTGGTCCGGGTCGATGTGGACGCCGCCGCGAGCATAGAGCGTACGCCAGCGCAGCCGCACCGTATCGCCGATATATGGCGCCTTCGGATGGGGGTCGAACGAGAGGATGCGCGCAATGCTCTCATCCTTGCCCGCCACATGGACCGTGACCTGCTTCGCCGGTGGGTTCGGAGCGTCGGGATCGTTGAACGCGCGAAGCGTATAGACGATGTCGCCGACATGGTCCGGCGTTACCTGATGAGATTGCGCGAACGCCTCCAGCCGGATGCTGCCGGGATCGAGGATGTAGAAGCGCGCCCGTCCCTGCCAGTTCAGCATGGTCGACTCACCCAGATGGATCACGGCCGGGTCGGCGAGGAAGCTCTTCAAAATGGGCTTGGGTGGCGTCGGGGCCGGCTGCACGTCGATGACGACAGGACTGCTCACCTTCCGCTGATTGCCGTCTCCGCGCACCTCCAGCAGATAGGTCGTCTGCGGCGGATCGGGCTGGACATTGATGCTGCCCGCCGCATTGTGCTGCTCTCCATCAGCAATCACCTGTCCGTTCGCGCCGGTACGATGGTAGATGACGATCTGCCGATAGTTCGGAGATACGTCCCAGCTCAGCTTGACGTCCTGACCGGCGGTAAGATGGGTGCGCTCGGCATGGAAGAAGGTGATTGAGACCGGCTGGGGCGGGCGGGGATGAAACATCAGCCATCCGATCCCGCCGAAACAGAGCAGCAGCAGGAAGATGCCCATCAGCGGCGAGATCAGCGCGTGCTTTTCGATCTGGCCGTGCGCGTTGGCCGAGACGTACGAATCCTCCGTCGAGCGGGCCGAGACCGTAAAGCCATAGAGGCGCGTGCCTCCGAGCGCGGAAGAGACGCGCGGCCGCACGTATAGCGGCACCGTTTCGGACTGGCCGGGCTTGAGGGTGGTCCGGTCGGCATCGAACTCGTAGGCGCAGCCGTCTTCGGGATCGCTGGCGTAGAGGTTGAGCGTCTCCTCGGCGTTGCCCAGGTTCGCCAGGGTCACCTCGAAAATGTTCAGGGGATGCAGAAATGAGGCGACCGCGCGCTTGGGATTGATCTCGACCTGCAGCGCGCTGAAGGGCTTGACGACCAGTGTCGCCTGCGCGACGCCGATGGCGCCGGTCTCCAGCGCCTGCACGCGTACCAGGAACGGATAGGAGCCGGCGCGGTTCTCGCTGCCGCGCCCGACCTTGAAAAGGATTCGCTCGGTGGCCTGCTCTCCGGGGCCGAGGTTGACCGCCGGCACGGGGATCATGTACCACTCGATATCCAGGCCTTCGACCTCCAGGGAGAGCCGGTCCGGGGTGTCCTGCCGATTGGTGATCGTCACCGTCAGATGAGCCACGTTGCCCGGTTCGATCAACAGGTCGGGCTCGGAGAGGGTGACGCCGATCTTCTGCACATCCGACATAGTGGAGGCCATAGGGTCTCAGGACTTTCTAAAGTGTCAGGCTCCGCCAAGCGAAGGAAAGGCCGGGGCTGTGAGCGGGGAAGGGACGCCTCGCAATGGCGTCTCCAGGCCAGGGATACCTGAGTACTCCTGTCTCATGGACGGAGGATTCGGAGGCTCGGTTCCATTTTCCTGATCGGTTTGCGCTGGCGCGCCGGCAAACGAACTTCCTGCGGAGTCTGTCTGCGTCATTATAGACGCAAGCGCGCGATTTGTCAATCATTTCCCCGCTTTCACAGCCAGACGGATTCGAGTATGGCTGCCATATCCTGTCCGAATAGTGTTCTCAATCAGGCAGCAGGCGCCTGGTGGGACATTCCTCACGTCTGGCGCTTGCCAAAACGGGCGCTGTGGTCTATAATGGACGGGCCTGTAGTAGATCAGCTTGCTTTCGTGAGGTGAGATCATGTTCTGTACGGCTTGCGGTACGAAGAATGGGGCCGGCAGCCGATTTTGTAAGCAGTGCGGCCAGCGCCTGGAAGAAGCCCTCGCGGACTCGGCGGAAGCCGTGCGCCCGCTGTCGGAGGAGGAACAGGCCGCCCTGCTGGAGCGGGCCTACCGGCTCTTTCGAGAGGGCGAGCTGGATACCGCCTCCACGCTCTGCAAAGAGTCGCTGCGCCTGCGGGAAAGCGCCCCCGCCTATTCCCTGCTCGGGCAGAGTTACGCGAGCCAGGGCCAACGGGAGCAGGCGATCCAGGCGTACGAGCGCGTGCTGCAGCTCGACCCGGACAGTATCTCCGATCGCGTACAGCTCGATGCGCTGCGTGCGCAGGAGGCCGCGCCGGTGACGCCGCATATCATCTTTTCCGGCCGCCGCCCATCATCGGGAAACCTGCCCCGCGTGCTGGCTTTGGCTTGCATCGGGATCCTGCTCCTGCTGGTGGGAAGCGCGCTGGCGCTGCAGATGCGCGCGCACACCCCGGATAACGGGCGCCGGGATGCCGTTGTCGCCGCGCCCATATCACAATTCGTCCCCGGCGCGAGCGCTTATGGAAGCGTCTCCTCCCTGGCAAGCAAGGAAACCGCCTCGCAGTCGGCAGCAGCGACCCATTCCCAGCCGGCTCAGAACACCTCTAGCGCTCCGGCTTACTCCCTCTATCCACCCATCTATGTCTACCAGGCTCCGGCACCGCGTACCCCGCCTCCATCACGGGGAATCTTGCGCGAGACACACGCGATCTCCTCCGCTCCGGTGCGTCTCCCGTCCTTCCGGCAAGCCGCTCCGGGAAAAGGCCGAGGGGAGGAAGACCGTATTCTTCTGCCCGACCACACCGACGACAAAGACCATATCTTCATCCAGGTCCATGCCGCGAATCCCGATGGAAGTCAGAAACAGGCTTCCGCCGGCGGAACAGGCGAGAATTCGGGCTACCGGGCCAGTGTCCGCGCATCCCAGTCCGGCGCAAGCGAGGATGCGCCCTCGGAGGGAGAGGTGCATTCCCAGATGGCGATCGCCAACAGCCTGAAGATGAAAGGCGACTACGCGGGGGCGATCAAAGTCTACACCCAGGCGCTGGGCGCCGCCGGCGACAACGCCGATGCCAGCGCGAGCATCTACGAGCAGTTGGGCCTCTGCTTCGAGAGCCGGGGCGACAAGACCTCTGCGGTCACGAACTTCCAGAAAGCCATCGATGCGTTCAACCACATGATCCAGGCGGGCCATAAAGTGGAAGAGGCGCGCGCCGGCATCCGCGCGTGCAATACAGGAATCAAAGCATGCAATTCGGATGGATAGGGGAAGAGGCGTTCGATCTGTGGGCGCGTTTCCACCGGCATGCGCGGGAAGGGAGACCGTGCCGGCCTGGAGGGCTGCTCTGCCTGGTGGCGCTTTCTATTCTTCCCTGCCGTGTGACGGCACAAAATTGTCGATCGTCGATTGTCGATTTTCGATCAGAGATCGGTTTTACCATCGTCGATCGGCAAGCGTCAATCCAAAATCCTGGGCCGTCCGGCCAGACGAATCTCAGCCCGGAAAGACCCCTACTTCTGCTCGTGCCGCCGCATTCCAGCTCCACTCCGGCCGCTCGTCGCGATGATCCGGAGGGAGTACTCGTCGAGACGCTGCGGGAGGCTCTGCGCGCCTCGCAGCAGTTCGAGATTTTGCTCTATAGTCCCACCCAGCCTCTGATCAAGCGTGCTCTGCTGGAGCACGCCATTTCCGCCGCCGATTTGATGGAGCCTCTACAGTCCGAGCCGCTGCAGCGTCTGGCACGGGTCATTGGCGCCCGCTATGTCCTTACTGTCCGTCCATCCCTCACCAAGGAGGGCATGAAAACGGATGTGCAGTTGCAGGAGGCCACCGGCCCGCAGACGTGGCGCACGCCGCTGATCGACAGTATCACCGCAGAAGCGATGGCCGGCAAGAAACGGCTGAGTGTCAAGGACATGGTCGCCATCACGGTGGACGACATCACGGCGCGGATGGGCGTTCCTTCCCACCTGGCCGCCGGCCTGCGCCGGAATATCCACGTGGTCCGCGGGGAGGGGGAGAAGGGCAAAGCGGAGAAGCATACGCCCGAGCCAAAGACCCCCGCCGCCCCGCCCGATGCGGAAAAGAGCCTTGCGGGAAGCGCCGCGCCAAAGCCGGCCCACACCTCCACAACATCCAAAAAGAAGATCGCCCGAACGGAGAAGGAAAAGCCCGCGTCTCCTCCGCGCCCCCAGACGCAGGCTGCGGTCCCCCCTAAAGTGGGGCCGCAGACGGTGCCATCACATCGATCTGAAGTTTTCACGACCGACGCCTCGCCGGGCAGCCCGATCGAGCCTACGCCGGACGTAACGGCGCCGGCCGTCGGCGCCGCCCGCGAAGACTACGAAGCCGAAGCGGCGCGTTATCGGCAGACGGGCGACCTGGCCAATGCCATCGTCGCCCTGCGCCACGCCATCAACGACCGGCCGCGGGATCTCAGCCTGCGCCGCCAGTTGATCCAGGCCTATCTGGATCGCCAGATGCCCGACGCCGCGCTCTCGGAAGCCGCCCGTGCCCAGGCGCTGGCTCCGCACGATGGCGCCCTCTGCGTGCTTTACGGAAATGCGCTGCTGGCTAAAGGTGACGTGGCCGGCGCCACCAAAGCCTTCCAGGAGGCGGTAAGCATCGATCCAGGCGACATTACCGCAGAGGTGGCGCTCGGCGACGCGCAGTTGGCCGACAGCCAGTTCGACGCGGCGATCCAGGCATACGAAGCCGCCGCCAAGACGGATCCCAAGAGCCCGCTGCCGCATCGCCGCCTGGCGCGGGCGCTAGCCACTCGCGCCGCCGCCGATCCGGCCCAGTACGCCGCCAGTCTGGCGCAGGTACAACAGGCCCGCACTCTCATCCCGGCCACGGACGTCGATACCTACCAGCAGGATTATGTGATCCTGATGCGCTTGATGGATTCGCGGCTGCGCGATCTGTTGGAAGAGATGCAGACGACCTACCGGGACGCCTCCTCCGGCGGCAATCGCTCTCCGAACGCCCTGATTCGCTCCGCAGCGGACGTCAAGACACGCGCGGAAGCTGCTGCAGACTATCTCGACAAGCTTCCCCCTGCCGCCGGTCTGGAGGCGGCGCACGCGCACTATCAGCAGGGAGCCGCCCTGCTGCTGCAGGCGGTCGACTTGCTGCGCGACTATCTCAATAAGCCGGATACCGGAACCGGGCAGCAGCTGCAAGGCGCGCAGGTCGATGCCCTGCGCGAGCTGGATACGGGAAGCAAGCGTCTGGAAGCGGGTCGCGCCGCCCCGCAGCCCCCTCCGGATTCCGATACCTCCGGCACAGACAATCCCACCAACACCTCCGGATGAACCTCAACCCCGTCTTCGTCAATGAGATGCGCCAAAGCATCTTCCGTCGGAAGCCCTTCCTGGCCGTTTTGCTCTGGATCCTTGCGGTAGTCGTGCTGCAATGGATCGCCCAGGCGGTGATGCCCGGCCCTTATTCGCTGTCCTGGGCGCCCATCCTCGCGCTTCCCCTGATCGCCCCGGTCTTCACGGCGGGCGCCTTCGCCAAAGAGTACGAGCAGCAGACCTGGCAAGACCTCTACCTGACGCGCCTGAGCAACGCGCAGGTGGTGCTGGGCAAGTTTTGCGCCTCTGCCCTGCTCGTCTGGCTGGTCGCCCTTTCCTTCGTGCCGCCGACCTGGTTCCTGATGGCACAGCAGGGCAAGCTGGAGGGACTGCTTCCGGATAAGTGGACCGGGATGGACTGGTGGTTCGCGACAGGCTGGTGGATGATCGTGCTGGCGTTCAAGCTGCTGCTGTCGGGGAGTCTGTACGTACTCCTGGCGATGGTCTGCTCGCGCTACAGCCACAACCGCCGCATGGCGCTGGTCTGGAGCTATATTGCGCTGTTTCTCTACGGCCTATTGGGCACGATAGTCTGGACCACCATTGGAATGCAGGCATATCAATCCAGCCGCATCCTGAGCGGCAGTCCCAACCCTGCTCTCGACGATGCCCTGGCGCCGAGCTTCATGCAGGGTGTCCATCTGATCTTCTGCAGCGTGGTCGGCGTCGGATCGCTCGTGCTTTTGTGGGTGAGCCTCAGCGAGCAGCGCGGCTACCGGGACGATGTCGAGCCAAAACGCGCCTGGCAACCGCGAAAAGGCTGACCTCACCCCCTGCAGGGGGTGAGGTCTCTTAATTTTTCAGGGCGGTCTTATCCACCGGGGTGGGCAGCTCTTTGAGAAGCGTCTGCACCGCGACTTCCAACTGCCGGTCGCGATGGGCAGCGATGTCCTCCGGACGGTTTTCGACGGTGATGTCCGGCTGGACCCCCAGGTTCTCCAGGTCTTTGCCGTTCGGCGTATAGTAAGCCCAGGACGGCATACGGAAGCTCGTGCCGTCGATGAGATGCCCCTCGTAGGTGCCGATCACGTAACCGGGCGTGGGCTCGCCGACGATCTTGCCCAGATGCAGGGAGCGGAAGCCGGCCGGGAAGATTTCCGCGTCGCTGTAGGAGTTCTGGTCGATCAGCAGCACGATCGGCTTATTCCAGGCGCGGGTCGGCAGGGTCTCGCGCAGGCCGTCACGCGGCTGCGTGTAGCCGTATATCCGCCGCGAGAGCGCATCCAGGATGGCATCGTGCGTATTGCCGCCGCCATTGTCACGGATGTCGAGGACCAGCCCGTCCTTGTCCATCGCGTCGCTCCAGAGTTGCCGCTCGAACCCCTTGAGCGAAGGCTGATCCATGGCCTTGATATGAATGTAGGCCAGGCGGCCGTTCGACATCTTCTCCACCAGCTCCCGGTTGTGGCGCACGCGGGCCTCATACTCCAGGTTGAACCACTCGGCCAGCGAGATCGGCTTGATCTTGATGGTGCGCGCTCCGTCCTTGGTCGGCTTGCTGTTGACCAGCAATTCGACCGTCTTTCCGGCCTTGTCCTGGAGCGTCTTATAGAAGTTCTCGCTCATCCGGACGTCCGTGCCGTCTACGCTAAGGATATAGTCGCCCGGATCGATGTGCGAGGCCGGCTTGTCCGCCGGGCCTTTGGGCAGCACGCCGCTCACTTTGAGGCCGGGGCCGGGATAACTGTCGTCGTAATAGAGTCCCAGCATGGCCGTCTGCGGGCCGCTCGGCTTGTAGGCCGGAGTGATCTCCGAGTGGGAGGAGTTGACCTCGCCGACCATCTCCGAAAGGAGGTTGGTAAACTCCATGGGGGTCGCCACGGCCTGCAGCAGCGGCGCGTACTTGTCATGCAATTCCTTCCAGTTGGCCCCGTGCATCTTCGGATCGTAGAACGCCTCGCCGTACTTGCGATAGAACTCGTCGAACGCCTGCTGGTACTGTGCGCGCTTATCGAAGAGCATCGAAGCGCTGAAAGAGACGACCGCGACCGGGCCGCCGGTGACGCCCAGCGAGCGCGGCGAGCCACTGACGCCGATGTAGAAGAATCGGGAGCCATCCGGCATCATACGGATATTGAGGCCCAACTCGCCTCCGGGGACCAAGGGGTGCATGGGGCCACCCAGGATGGACACGTTCCAGAAGTTGTTGCTCATCTGGACGATGACCGAATGGCCGTCAGGCGTGGGGGCATAGTCCAGCACGTTGCCGACCGGTTGGGTGACCGGCATAGCGCGGTCCTTGATATCGTCGAAGTCGATCTTAACGTCTTTGCTCGGATCGGAATGCGGCCCGGCGGCCTGATCGTCTTCCGTTTCCAGCGGGACCTGGAAGAGCATGAGAGGGCCGTTGCGGTCCGAAACAAACAGCAACCGCCGGCCATCCGGGGTAAAGTGCGGATTGTCGTTCTCGCCGGGATAGCGCGTAACGTTGACCTCCGGCCCGCCGATGGCCGGCACCACCCAGATATCGCGTGTGTGATAAGGATCCATGCGCGAGAAGGCGAGCCACTTGCTGTCGGGCGACCAGACGTGGGCAGTGATTCCGTTGCCGAAGTCGTTGTTGCCGTTGCCGGCGGCCAGCCGCCGCTCCGGGCCGCCACTACTCGGAATGAGATAGAGTCCGGTCCCGCTCAGATCGGCGCTGGCGCGTGCAAACGAGATCCACTTGCTATCCGGCGAGAAAGTAGGGTTGGTCTCGACAGCGGTATCGTCGGTCATCCGGGTCAGCTTTTTGGTCTTGACGTCCAGCGTGTAGACGTCCACCTGGCTGCCCCGGTCGGAGGTCAGGACGATCTTCGTGGAGTCGGGCGACCAGTTGATGTCGCTGTCGTTGTAAGGATCATCGGTCAGGCGGGTGGCGTCGCCGCCGGTGACCGGCACGAGCCAGATATTGCCGCGCAGCACCAGAGCCAACTGCTTGCCGTCCGGGGAAAGCTCGGACTCGGTGGCCTCATTGGTGAGAGTGACGTTCTCCTGGTTGATGGTCTTATCGTCCGTTCGGACGATGATAGAGACGCGATGCGCGTCGGCGCCGTCCGGCTTGCAGGTATAGAGATCGCCGTTCCAGAGATAGGCCAGCAGGGAGCCGTTGCGTGCCAGATCGGGATAGCGGACGGCGTCGCTGGTGTAATGGGTGATCTGATGCGGCTCACCGCCATCGACGGGCACGCGCCACAGGTTGGGCGTATCCCCTTTGCCGTAGATGGTGTCGATGATGACCGACTTACCGTCCGGCGTGTAGCGCGGCCAGAACTGTTGGGTATCGGTCTTGAGCAGGGTATGCGCTTTGCGGGTCGCCAGATCCTCGATGACGGTGCTGGCGGCGATGCTGCCCCGGTACCAGGGCCGCCACCAGGGCTGCCCGGCGCGCGTATAGGCGATGTGCGTGCCGTCGGGCGACCAGGAGCCGAAGCGCAGCGGCTCGGTGTCGTCGGTGAGGCGCTTCACGGCCAGGGTGCGCAGATCGACGGAGAACATGGCGAAGTTGCGGGTATCCCGGACGGAGTAAAACAGCAGCTTCGTGCCGTCGGGCGACCAGTCGTTGACCCAGTCGCTGGCGCTGTTGACGGTAACCTGCCGGGCCTCGCCGCCTTCGGCAGGAATAAGGAAGATGTCGAAGTTGCCGGTACGCAGGCTGGTGAAGGCGATCCACTTGCCGTCGGGCGACCAGCGCGGATAGGCGTCCAGGGCCTCATCCACGGTCAGCCGGGTCGCAATGCCGCCGAACACGGGGACTTTCCACAGGTTGCCCAGGTAGACGAAGCAGAGCGTTCTCCCATCGGGCGAGAGGGCCGGCCAGCTCATGCCCCGAATGGCTTTATCGACGGGTGGGGCCAGCAGTCCCGTATCGCCGGACGACTGCGCGTTCACGCCCGCCCCCGCGAGGCCGAGGACGCTCACAAGCAAAGAGAAGGCAGCCAGCCGCAGAGCCGGCGCTCGATACCGTTTCATTTCTCCTCCGGAAATTGTACGCAGGTGTTGCCGTTATGTCAGAGAGTCTGAAATGCGCTCGTTGGAAGTGCAAAGCGACGGCGAGTGTCGCTATCTTCCTATACGCATCTCTGGTGGTATTCTACTCAACATGATACCGATTCTTTTGCTTCTTCTGACGATCTTCTGCGGAACGGGGTCTGCCGCAAGCGCGCAGGGCGTGGTCTACCGTCCGGATCCCAACTGGCCGGCGGCGCATAGTCGCGGGATACCGGACTACGGCACGGGGATGGTAATGAGCGTCGCGGTCGATGCGGCAGGCCGGGTGATCGTGGTGCAGCGCGCCCGGCATCCGATCCTGATTTTCGACCGGGCGGGTCATTTTCTGCGCTCCTGGGGGGCGGGCTTTTTTACCGCTCCGCATGCCTGCCGGATCGATCCGCAAGGCCATCTGTGGATCACCGATACGGGGGATCATCGAGTGATGGAGTTCACTTCGGACGGCAGGCTGCTGGCAACGTTTGGGGTCAAAAACAGGTCCGGCCGCGACAGCCGCCACTTCAATCAGCCTTCCGACGTCGCGTTCGCGCCCTCCGGCGACATCTATATCGCGGACGGCTACGGCAATGCGCGCGTGGTACGGCTCTCCCCAGCGGGAAAGTATCTTGGGGCTTGGGGCAAACATGGCACCGGGCCGGGCGAGTTCCGGCTGGTTCATTCGATCGCTGTGGATGCCCAGGGCCGCGTCTACGTGGTGGACCGCGCCAACGACCGCATTCAGGTCTTCACGCCGGAGGGCCGGTTTATCACCCAGTGGCGGCATGTCGGCCATCCCTTCGGACTGTTTCTCACCCGCAATCAGCGGCTCTTCGTCTCGGACGGGATAGCCAACACCATCAGCATCTATAACCTGCAGGGCTGCCGGCTCGCGCAGTGGGGCGGCACGGGCACGCAGCCGGGAATAATGCGTCGTGCCCACATGCTCTGCGTGGACGATCAGGGCGCCGTGTACGTGGCCGAAGTGAACGGCAAGCGCATCCAGAAGTTTCTGCCCGTTCCCGCGAAGTAAAACATCCTGGCAGGAACACTTGACGCGATTTCCTTTCAGGTGTACAATAGCTTACGAACACGCAGGCAGTCCGAAAGAAGGATTGCCGCAGTGTGGTCTTTAGCTCGGGCGGTTAGCTCAGTGGTAGAGCGCTACGTTCACACCGTAGATGTCGGAGGTTCAAATCCTCCACCGCCCATTTGTGTTACCTTCGCAGCTAAATCTTATAAAGCCCCTCCCAGCCGAATGGCAAGGGAGGTTTTATTTTGCTGGTAATTAGATTGTTCGTAAGCTTGAAACGTATCTGTTTGTCTGGTATACTTTTAGGCATGAAGCTGGTTCTGAAGGTCAAATTACTGATAGATGGGCAGGCGGAGCAGGCGCTTCAACAAACACTTTTTGCCGACCATTCTGCCTGCTCCTATCTTTCCGTATATGCCTTCCAAAACCAAATTTTTTCAAAGTCAAATCTTCAGAAAGCCTGTTATTATGAGGTGAAACATCGCTTTTCCCTGCCTGCTCAACTGGTCATCAGAGCCATCGCAGAAGTCAGCGCTGCCTATAAATCTCAAAAGGCTCAGATACAAGAACTTAATCGAGGCTGCCATTCGGAAGACAGGCGAGATCTCACCCAAATAAAATTTAATTCGGATCTGGCTATTGTCTATGATGAGCGCGTTCTCTCCTATACTCGCAACGAAGAAAGCCTCTCCCTTACGACGGTATATGGCAGAATGAAGCTTACCTATCAGGTGGGAGAGAAACGAAAGTCGCTTCTTCCTTATATCCGGGGGCAGGCTGATCTCAAGCGTTACGGTAAGAAGTGGTTTTTGCTTCAGACCCTGGAAATTCCGGAAACCGAGCAACAGGAGCCTGAAAACAGCCTGGGCGTAGACCTGGGCATTCGTACCCTGGCCTCCTGGCACGACGGCAAGAAAAACCATCGCCATTATGGTAATCAAGCCAGAGCCGTCAGGAAGCACTACGCTTCGATCCGAAGAAGCCTTCAGCATCATAATACAAAATCCAGTCGAAGAAGAGTGAAAGCTATCGGGCAAAAAGAGGCGCGAACCATCCGAAACCTCAATCACCAGCTCTCTCAGCGTATCGTGGAACACGCTCAACGCACGAACTCGCAGATCGTGATGGAGGATCTTTCTTCCATGAAGGATCGAGCGAAGGATAGGGTTCCCAAGAGCCAGCGGTACGAGCAGATGAGCTGGACGTATGGCCAGCTACAGGCGTTCATCCTCTACAAGGCCAGGTTAGTAGGTATAAGGGTTCTCTTCGTCCCTCCAGCCTACACCAGCAAGACCTGCTCGCAGTGCTTCTATTGCTCAGACCAGAACCGGAAGGAAATCTGGTTTACGTGTAAGTGCTGCGGCTACTGCTGCCATGCTGATGAGAACGCTGCCATCAATATCCGATTTCTTGGGGCGGAGTCAACCCGCCAGAAGCGTCCGGTCTGTATGCAGGAGTTTCTTCATGCAGACAGGTGCAAACCGCTGGCTTTCGCCTTGCGGTAGTTGACACCGAAGAAGTCAAGGGTTCAAATCCATTGCCGCCTATATTTTTCCTCAGTTGTTCACGACCATGGATAATTTCTTAGGCGATCGGGCAAGATCGAGCCAGAAACGATAGCCTTCCGTCTGTTCGGTGCCTGATGTAATCAGGTATGAGCTTAGCTGGAGATTTCGATAACTTGCTTGGCTCAATGCTTGCGCATAATATTGGACAAGCTGCGCTATTCCATCCGAGAAATCGGGTACGTTCATCTTCGCTTCGACAATGACCAATTCCCCGCCTGCCGGATGGAGAAACAGTCCATCCGGCTTGCTTCTGACGTCAGGAAGGCATAGCGACTTAGGTTCCACTCTTCGATAAGAGGTTAGACTCTGAGAAATGATTTGAATAGCCCTCTTCTCATAATCACTGGCCCCTTCTCCAACATACTTGGAAACGGGATGCCAGGTATAATGTTGCATGATCGTCTGTCTCCTGGCTGGTAAACTGAGGTACCACAGTGTCAGCAGGCCACGCGTCAGAAAAGAGAACCCATTCGCCTGAATATAAATGCGAGAGGGTAAGCCTTCTATCCATCCGCTGTCGCTTGCTATCCTATGTAGGACATTAGCTAAAGCCCGACAACCCATGTCCTTTTTCTTTGAGGATTTTGAAGTGATTGCAACCTTACCAAGGCCATTGTTGTGACCATATTGCAATTCCTTGATATACCTATCGGGAACGGATAGGATATTCCGGGTCTTGATGCTGTTCACAAAATCGTGCTCATTCTTTGACATTTCGTAGCTATTAAACTGCCATTTGCCGTCTGTCAATCGCATGGTATCTAAGTCACGCCACATTTGATCCTCCGGTTGAGCCCTTCGCTCAAATTCTTTTCATAATTATAGTAGGCAAAAAAGAACAATACAACAGCCCAGTATCATCTTATACTTTATAAAGGCGGGCTGCCTGGATATAACCACGACAAGGGCATAAAAGCGAGTAGGTGGAGAGTAAGATGGCTGCTTTCTTTCAGACGCGGGGTGTCGTCCTGACTCCCGAGGACCTTTCCTGGGATGCCTGGCCGGATCGCGCTGCCGCCGTGGGCTTGACCACCATTGCGCTACATCCGACGCCGGGCCGGGTGGCGGTGTTTGTGGAGTCGGAGGGCGGACAGCGTTTTCTGACGCGGTGCCATGCACTCGGCCTGCAGGTCGAGTATGAGCTGCACGCCATTGGCGAGCTGCTGCCCCGCTCCCTCTTCGAGAAAGATCCCGCGTTATTTCCTATGAATGAGCAGGGAGCGCGCATGCGGGATTGCAACCTGTGCGTCCATTCGGAGACGGCCTTGCAGATCGCCGCCGAGAACGCGGTCAAGATCGCCCGGTTGCTGCGCCCGACGACCGGCCGTTATTTTTTCTGGGGCGATGACGGTGCGCCATGGTGCCGCTGTCCGCGCTGTCGTTCTCTCTCCGATAGCGACCAGGCGCTGCTCTTCGAGAATGCGTTGATCAAGGCGCTTCGCCGGGAGGATCCGCAAGCTCGGTTGGCGCATCTAGCCTATGCCAATACGCTCCAGCCGCCCACTCAGATCGAGCCCGAGGCGGGCGTGTTTCTGGAGTTCGCCCCGATCCGTCGCCGCTACGATATGCCTTATGCAGAACAGGTCGGTCCCGGCTTTGACGACACATTGAACGCGCTGGACGCCAATCTGGCGGTGTTCGGCGCGCAGGATGCGCAGGCGCTGGAGTACTGGCTGGATGTCTCGCGGTTCTCGCACTGGCAAAAGCCACCTGTCCGGATTCCCTGGAACAGCGACCTCTTTGCTGCCGATCTTGACTCCTACGCCGCCCGCGACGTGCGCCACATCACCACCTTCGCCGTACAGATCGATGCCGACTATCTGGCTCTCTACGGCGAGCCGCCCCTCGACGAGTACGGAAAACTGCTGGCCTAATTCCCAGGGTGCATTCCTTCCTTCCGGCCCATTTACCAGGGGTTGAAAACCCCTGTCTGGCAAAGGCAAGCGTCCTTCAGACGCCCTTTCGTTGTAAGCCATAGTGTCTGAAAAGACGCTTGTTTTGTCCTGCCGGGTGTTGAAAGCACCCGGCCAGCATGTCGGAGATTTTCCATCTCCGGGCGAAAGGGAAGGGGACGGAAGGGTTAGGCCCGAATAGTAGAGGGTTCCTTCTTTTCGGAAAGGAGAGTTCCCATGCAGGATTACGAGCCTTTCGATCTGTCCGGGGTCTACAACGCCGGGCTGGACGTCTATCAGCGGGAGCGTGTTCCCGCGACAGGGGAGCAAGCGTTCCACGGTCTGCCTTTCCGCATCGGAGCGGGTGAGGGCGCGCCGTGCTTTATGGGGTTTGGGACGGAACCGCCGTTGCGCCGGGAGCCGGTCTCGATTCCCATTGGCAAGGCAGCGCGACGGCTGATCTTTGCGCACGTGCTGCTGGAGAGCCATCTGCACGACGGCGATCCGCCGGGCCGCGAGATCGCGCGCTATGCATTCGTTTTGGAGAATGGGGAGCGCGTCGAGGTGCCGATCCGGGAGCGGTTCGAGATCGGGGTCGTACCGGTGGTGTGGGGCGAGCATCCGTTCCTGGCCGTGCCGGATAAGGACGACGGCCTCATGGAGCGGTACCAGGGGCACTGGGGCGGATCGGGCGGGCGGCAGCAGGAGGTGTATCAGGCGTGGCCGCGCGACTACTACCTATGGGCCTGGGAGAATCCGCGTCCGGAGGCGATTATCGAGCGTGTAGAGATCCTGCCGACGACGCCGAGCGGCGAAGCGGGACCTCGGCGCTTCCTAATCGCGGCGCTCACGCTGGGGCATGCCGATGAGGACCCGTTCCGGCGCGGGGCGGCGGTGCCCGTCAAGCTGACCTTGCCGAAACCGGAGGACGCCGCCGAGCCGTTCGGGCTGGCGGTCGAGGTGGATCGGGGCGTCGCCACCTATCCCTACGCGCTTCCGGCGCAGGCGGCGGAGGCGTTCCTGAACGATCCGCGCGCCGGCTGGGGCGAGAAGCAGAATCCGGGCAACAGCCCGGCCTACGTCGAGATCGCGGCGGTCCCGTCCGCGACGGTCACGGTCAAGCGCGGCGAGGAGTCGCTGGGCAGCACATCGTGGGGCGAGCTGGAAGCAAAGGGGACCGTCGAGACGGAGCGGGTCCGCTTCGAGGTGGTGGATACCGGGCGCAACTGGGTCCATACGACCGTGCTGGACGCCGACACGGGCCGGCCTATTCCCTGCCGCATCCACTTCCGCACGCCGGACGGCATCCCGTACGCGCCGCACGGCCACCACCCTCATGTCAACTCGAATCTGGGCACCTGGCACATCGACGTGGGCGGCGATCTGCGCATGGACCAGATCAGCTACGCCTATATCGACGGCAAGTGCCAGGGCTGGCTGCCGCGCGGTCAGGTGATGGTGGACGTGGCGCGCGGCTACGAGTACGCGCCGCTGCGGGCGGCCGTGGAGATAAAGCCGGGCCAGCGGGAATTGACCCTGCGCCTCCAGCGCCAGCATAATCTGAACGCCGAGCGCTACTTCAGCGGGGACACGCACGTCCACTTCCTGTCGACGCAGGGCGCGATCACGGAGGCCGCCGCCGAGGACCTGGACGTGGTGAACCTACTGCTCTCGCAGTGGGGGCATCTATTCACCAATAGCGAGGAGTTCACGGGCCAGCCGGCATCCTCGGGCGACGGCGAGACCATCGTCTATGCTAGCCAGGAGAACCGCCAGCATCTGCTCGGCCATCTGACGCTGCTCGGGCTGAAGGAGCCGGTCATGCCCTGGTGCTCGGATGGTCCCGGCGAGGCAGAGATGGGCGGCAATCTGGAGATCACGCTGTCGCACTGGGCGGACGCCTGTCACGCGCAGGGCGGCACGGTGGTCATTCCGCACCTGCCCAATCCCAACGGCGAGCCGGCGGCGCTTATCGCGACGGGCCGCGCGGATGCGGTCGAAATGCTGGTCCACGATCCGTTCTTCCATCTGGAGTACTACCATTACCTGAACGGCGGCTACCGGCTGCCTTTGGCCGGCGGCACGGACAAGATGGACAGCGGCGTGCCGGTCGGACTCTACCGCACCTACGCCTACATCCCGCCCGACGAGCCGTTCACCTACGACACCTGGTGCAAGGCGCTGCGCAGCGGCAACACGTTCCTCTCCGGCGGGCCGCTGCTGCGCTTCACGGTGGACGGCCAGCCCATCGGCAGCACGCTCCGGCTCGGCCGGGACGGCGGCACGGTGGAGGTGGAGGCGGTCGCCACGAGCATCTTCCCGATCCATACGCTGCAGATCGTGCAGGGGAAGGCCGCCACCTCGAACCTTCGGAATTTTAGGGGAGGGGAGCAATGCTGCGTCGTCGCCAGCGCGGAGGACGAGAAGGGCGCGCGGGAACTGCGTCTGCGGACCACGCTCAAGATCGACGGGACGACCTGGCTCTGCGCTCGCTGCGCGGGACCGGGCTACACGTCCATCAGGCATCACGATAGCTGGCATCGCGGCATCATGGCGCATACGTCGCCCATCTACCTGGCCTGCGGCGGCGACTATAACCTGTTCAGCCCGGATACCGCTCACTACATGCTGACCCTGCTGGACGGCAGCCTGCAGCATATCCGCCGCGCCCCACAGTGGCGGCCTGGGACGGTCACGCACCATCACGGTGAGGACGATCATCGGGCCTTCCTGGAGCGTCCGTTCCACGAGGCTATTGCCGCGCTCCACAAAAAGCTGCACGAGCACGGCATTCCGCACTGATAGACCTCACCCCCTTCCAATCGCAAACGTCGCCGGGTAACGGCCCGGCGACCTTCCCCTCTCCTTCGTAAGGAGAGGGGGAGATTTTTGTAAAGGCGTTCGATGGTTATTCGCCCAATAGGATCCGGAAAAAGAGAAGGAAGCCGTTTACAACCTCTGGCGGGACACGCTGGGAACGCTGTGGCCGGTA
The DNA here is from genome assembly GCA_035653075.1 of Chthonomonadaceae bacterium. GTDB lineage: Bacteria > Armatimonadota > Chthonomonadetes > Chthonomonadales > Chthonomonadaceae > DASRCN01. Next base: position 22,746 of record DASRCN010000068.1, read on the forward strand.
TCACGGACGGCCTTTCATCACAAGACTACCGGCACGAAGCGTACCGGTCCGGCGACCACTTTGTCGTGGAAGCATGTTGCCTACGATGAGCAAAGCCTTCCGCGCCGGCCAGTTTTGTGGGAACGAGTTAAGCTGAAAATGATCGAATAACCAGTCAGCGCTTGTTCTTCTCTGTAACCTTAGCGAGTATCGCTTTCGCCTGGGCTTCCGCATTGTCAGCATCGGTTGCTCTACCTGCTTTCCTGAGCGCCCTCGCATATTTTTGCAGAGTGTCGGCCACATCCGAAGAATCCGCGCCGCTCTGCTTCTCAAAGATGGGCAGTGACTTCTCATATAGCGACACAGCCTGATCCGGCTTTCCTTCCGCCAGATAGGTCTTAGCTAGGTCTTCTAGACTGGCGCCCATCTGGGCACTTCCAGTCCCGTTCGTGCGCTCAAAACCCTCGATGGCCAACTGGAACAGTTGCTCCGCCTGAGGGTATTGTTGTTGCTCATAGTACATTTGGCCCATTTCCCGATAGCTGGAAGGATCTTGGAGTTGCTGCTGGACAGTAAGAGCCTGGTTAAACTGCCTCTTCGCCTGATCTTGCATGCCCAGCTTGTAGCCGATCACTGCCAGGTAGTGCCTGTTTTCCGCTATATCCTGGGTGACGCGATCCGTAGCTGCGAGACTAGCATTTTGTCCACCTAGACTGCTGTCAAGATCGACCGACTGCTGGAATCTAGGGGCTGCCTTTTCATACTTGCCCTGCTCGAAGTAGAGCAAGCCTTGCGTATGCGCCAAAAGCGCGCGGAAATGTACCGGGACTTTGACTTTGATGTTCTGATAGATGTTCTGAGCTTGATCTAAGACCTTCTCGGCTTCCGCATACCGTTTCTGTTTGATGTAGATCAAAGCTAGCGCATTCAAGGTAGGCGCTTCGGAGGCACTGCCGGTTTTACGGTAAAGCGTTACTGCGCGCTGAAACAGGTCTTCCGCTTCCTTAAACTTATCGGGATCATCCTGATCGACGTAAACGAAAGCTAGAGCGGTGATGGCCTTGACTTCATTCGGATCTCCGACTTGATTATAGAGCCCGATAGCTCGCCGTAAAAGTGGCTCGGCAGCAGCAAACTCTTCCTGACTGCGATACAGTTTCGCCAAGGCTAAAAGTAAATCGGCCTCTAAGGGACTATGATGCTCATGGTAAAGTTGGATCGCTTCCTCTAAGAGTTGCTCCGCCTGCCCATACTTCTTTTTCTCTATATAAATCAGCCCCAAGAGTGCCGTACTTTTTGCCTGGTTCGGGTCCCCGTTGTCGCGGTATAAAGGAATGGAGCGCACTAATAAGGGTGCTGCCAGATCATCTTTATTCTCCTTCATATACAACTCAGCCAGGGCATACAGGCTATCAGGAGCACCATGGGCATTGACTTTCTCCTGAATGTCAACAGCCTGTTTGAGAAGCTCTTCAGCCTGGGGATTCTTGTTTTGTTTGATGTACAGAGCGGCCAGATGGCGCTGGTAGTCGCCCAACTGAGGATTGGTAGGCTTACAGAGGGTGATAGCCTGCTGGAAGAGCTTTTCCGCTCCCGTTAGGTTACCTTGCTCAGCTTCGATGAGAGCGAGGGAGTCAGTCGTATCGGCCAAGTCGGGATCATGGCTTCTTCGTTGCAGCGCGATGGCTCGAAGCAGCAAGGGCACGGCCTCTTTCGGTTTATCAAGGCTATCCAATCGCAAGGCCAGCAGATGCAGCCAATTGGCGGCGTCTGCCGGAGGGACCTTGTCGATGTGAAGTCTGGCTGCCTGACGCAGAGCTTGCAATGCTTGCTTGTTTTGGTTTTGGCTAGAATAAATATCGATGATGTGAGCAAAGATATAGATTTGTCCTCTTTGTCGTTCCCGAGCATCTTGCAGGCGTGCATACATGCCATAGATGGTTTTGTAGGCGCTCAATGCCTGTCGATAGGCGGCGGTTGGATCTTTGGTCGCGGGATCCGTGGCTTGCTGATAGCGATCATCCGCTATCTGCTCTTTTTGATTGATTTGTACCGCAAGATCGAGTTGTTGGTTAGAGAGGCGAAGACTCTTTGCGGCTTGCATGGCGCGAATTCTCTCCTGGTTGGCGCGGTGACTTTCACTTTCAGCCTGTTGGAGGGCTTTGGCCCGTTGGTCCGCCAGTTTCAAGGCGAAATGACGCTCATTGTCAGCTCTTGCTTTTTGGAGGAGTGCCTGATTTTGCGCTCGCATCTCCTTTGCCTCAGCCAGCCTAGCGGCGTGGGCTTGTTGTTGGGCGTTCTTTTTCTCTTGGTCCGCCCTGTTCTCGTTGGCTGACGCCCGATTGTTGGCGCTGACGGCGTAGACAGCTATGCTGCACACGAATAATAACAAAATAGCCAAGACGGACACTATCTGAACAAGTCGTCTGGCGATGCGTACTTGTGCCTGGATTGCTTCATAACGTATGCGCCAGTCTGAAATTGCTGTCGCTAGCGTATCATGCAGTATCTCATATCGATCCGGTTGGCCGGGGAGGGAGACTGTACGTATGAAACGGATTTCCGGTGCGCTAAGTTGGCGCAATACCCTTTCGACCTTTTTCGGATCGAGTTGGCTTAAGTCGGCAAGATCGGCAGCAGGGAGAGCAAGCTTCGTCCCGGATGGCGTAATGAGGTAACGGAATATCTGCGCGGCAATATCGCGTTGTGTCTCTTCCAGACCATTTAAGATTCCATCGACATGCGTTTTGACGATCTGCTTGGCGTACCCGAGAGCTTCCAAGGTTCCACTTTTTAGCACATGCGAGCGAGACCGGGTCGCCTCCATCCATAAGCGAACCATGACGAGCTGTAAAACCGGCGTATCGATTTTAGGCTCGGACGCTCCGCTGACTCGTGTCTCGGCAGGCTGATGCACTATGCCCACGACCTCTTTCTGTAGCTGATCCAGTAAATCCTCGACCAGGGTATCCTCGATTTGCATGGGTGGCTGCTCGGCAGGCAGTTGCTTATTATATTCCTCCAGAGGCTTACGGATAGCTTGCTCGGCTTCACTGCGGCCCAGGTAATCCAATCGAAGCATGTTTTGCAATGGATTGACGCCTTGAAAACGATCGAGCTTACTGAGATTGTCCTCTCGCATGGAGATCAGGAAGTTCGTTTTGACATCTTTGCGACTTACCATCCGCAAAAACTCCGAGTCAAAACCCTGACCGGTTGGATGATACAGAAAATACTCCTCGAACTGGTCGAAAATACACAGCAAGCCTTCCCTCAATTCTTTGGCACATTGATAGATAAACTCATCTAGAGGGAGGCCATCGTTCGGGTTAATCGGTCGACCAAGCTCTTGGCTTACGGTCTCGCGTATGCGATCTCGAAGCGCCTGCCTGAACTCCCCCTGCCAATCACGAAACACAACGACGGCATAATCTTGCATTGCCTGCAAATGTGGCACGACACCGGCCAGCAGTACAGAGCTTTTACCAACGCCACTAGCGCCGTATAGGACCGTTAGTCGCCTGGCAATCAAGTTATTCTCGATAATCGCCCGGTCTTGTTCGCGCCCAAAGAAATAGGGTGCATCTGCCTCGGCATAGGGCTGCAAGCCTTTGTATGGGGCAGGGAGATTCGACATAGAGGTGTCCATTAGTTGTTCTCCTTGTTAAGCCGTGTTACAAAATCACTGATCTCTATTTCATAGATCTTGATCTGTTGTGTACTCCATAGCTGCTTCTCGAGCTCGGATTGATGCGCATGGATGGCCCACGATCGCTCGGAACCAAGATTCAGGCTCCTTAGCAGCGCCCGGAACATCCAATCATTCAGTCCAAAACCTATAAATAGAAATGGATGAATACGAAAGTGTCTGAAGAACTGTGCAGGAACAGCCATCTGGCCGGTCATCCGATAGAGAAAATCTACATGATCGTCTTCCGTAATGACGTAGCTGTCATAATCGGCTGATTGGCGATTGACCGAGCCATACATTTTATAGATCACGGTGGTGCTCTCCAGATCATCGATATAGAGCCGATTAGGAGAGACGGCCTGAGGCTCGCGTGCGTTTGGCGGCCACCATAATACAGAGCCTATCAGATCGTCTCGGTCCGTCGGGTTGACCACGAGGTGGAAAGGGCGGCCCAATTTATGGAAGGCCCGCTCGATCAGGTCGTCGTAGTTGGTGGTCACCAGAAGCAGGGGAGCAGGCATGGCCGCCAGGTGGGTATGCAATGCTGGAATAGCATAATCTCGGCCATATATATCGCGCAGACATTGGCGAAGCCTGGAACGGCCCACCTTTGCAGCAAAGAAAGAGGCAACTTGGGCCAAATCGATGTCTGAGCGGTCGTTCTCTGCCGGAAAATCACTCAGTTGTATTAAGAGTTGTGATAACTGGGCGACGCTCGGCGGCGAAGTTGAGATTCCTGCTTGCCACGGCTCGTAGGTAGGATGGTCCGGCCATAGATCCATTCCAAGAAAAGGAACTACTCTCCCCTTCGATAGGCCATCCATAATTTCCGGAGAAATGACATCACGCGTTGCGACTTCTCTGTCTTCTTGGGAGGCTGCTTTGAGCGATTTGATCTCCCGTCGCACCTCAAGCTTATTAAGCAGGATATCAGATGCACGTGCAGCAACCTCAGCATTATTGGATCGCGTCAGCGACTCCAGTTCTTCCAGTGTCCGTTCCCTCCACCGAGGGTGATTCAAATTCTTAGCTAACAGATCTACCACCTCAGGCCGAGGAACATCCGCGAGCGCCTCAATGGCCGATAAGGCCAGTTCGTTCCGCTTCAGTAAATGCTCCAGTTCTTGCAGAGCCTTGTCCGATGCCAACTGTCCGAGCAAGCGCGCGACTTTGTAAGCCGGGGTTGGATCGGTGTTCTGGATACGCTTCTCGATTATTTTCCAGACATCGATACCGGCTTTGTTGGCCTGATCAAACCAGAGAAGCATATCGTTTCCTGCTTCCAAAGAAGAACGAAATAGAAATTCGATCTGATCGGTAGTAGCCCTTAATTTATCGGGAACCGTTGAGATAATGTCCAATTCATAGGGCGTAGCCAACTGGTTACTTTGTCGGTAACGATCCCATGCTTGCCTGCAGACCTTACGAGGCCATATTCCTCGGACCCTCTCGGCAATAGTATCCAGGCCCTCGACCAGATAATCATGCGCCAATTCGATCAGCATCTGATCTCCGCGCTCGATCGTTCGGATCATCCTGGATTGCTCCATCGTTCTGAGGAGATCGCGTAGCTTCGTTTCCAGGTTTCCGGCCAGCGGACCCAAGGAAGAGTCGTTTTTCAAAGCTTCCAGAAGAAGCTGAAATTCCCATAAGTTTTTCGTATTTTTTTGTGTTTTGAGGAGGGGCAGGAGCGTTTCCAACAGGAGCAGTTCCTCTCCATTCTCGGTATGAATATTCTCGAAGACTTCCTCCAGCCGCTGATAGAGCACTTGCTGCGCGATCGGAGTTTCTCCTCTGTCCCGACCGAGTTCCCGATAATCCTTTAGGGTTATGCGGCCATCTTTTCTGTGGCGCCACAGGGTATCACAGACGATCTGGAGTTGTGCCGGCTCGATCATCTCTTCTTCTTTGGGGTCTTTCAGGTCAGATATGATTTGATCGACAGCTTCTTCCTCAATGATCGTATCGAACTCACCGGCCGGTTTTACGATCGCCTCACGAGCCTGAACTTCATTAAACCAGCGCAGACGCAGATTCGATTCATTATGAAAAATGGTCGGAATATAGTCCCGAAATAGATTCAGTTCATGGAAGAACTCTTCCCGCATGGACAGAACGATATGCACGCCAAGGTCCGGATCTTGAATGGTCTTAGCCAGGTCAGAAATGAACCGGCGTGCTTGCTCGGGATGATCGCGAAAATAATAGATGAAAAACTCCTCGAATTGATCGAAGAAAAGGACGATGGATCGATCGGAATGATCGGCCAGGTATTTCAACTGTTCCGCCAGTTTGACCTCTAATGGCTGCGCCCGCAAAGCTTCCGGTAAAGGGCCAAGGATCTGCCTGTTCTGATCGAATCCCTTCTGTGCAGAGTCGGATGGATTACGATGGACACGGATAAGAAGTGTCTTGTAGCCACGTTTATTCAATCGCGGCCGTACGCCGGCGTCGATAAGCGAGGTTTTACCCGTGCCCGTTCGAGCAAAGAGCACTACTAGGCGGCTGATTACGATGTCGGACTGTAGAATCCGGATCTCTTTTTCCCGGCCAAAGAATATATCAGAATCCTCTGAATTGTATTGGTCGAGAAATTTATACGGGGTTTCAGCCAATCTCTTACCTCCCTTCTCGACCTATAGGATGGCTGGCCCGATAAGCTTTATAGCGGATCTCTAGTTCCTTTGCAAACTCATATAAATCCATATCATAGATCGTTACCTTCTTTTCTTTCCAGAAATCAACCCAGTATTTCGGCGGATTAAGTCGAATAGCGAAGGATTTTCGTTGCATATTTTTGGGGAGCTGCTCAATCCATGATTTATAGAGAGTTCGGAAGTCCCAATCCTCAAGACCATAGCCCAAGAACAGAAGGGTACTATCTGGTAGCTTTTCTTGTAGCAGGCGAGGAATATTCTCCTTTGGATTCCCCATGACTGTTAAAAATTGAATGTAGTCTTCTTCAGTAATGACGACAGGCGGATATCCACCTGGTGGTTCTACATCGCAAAATCCGCCATGAATTTTGTATACGATGGTCCCTTCATGCTCTGAGAGAAGGTTATCGTACTCCTTAAGTTCTGTACTCTTAAACCCGTTGATCGGCTGCTCAAGAACAATGAAAGAGTCTTTATCTATGGCATCGAGCGCATTTGGATAAGCAAGCTCCAGAAGAGTTCGATTGATACGGTAAATACGGGCTTTTCGCTCCATTGGATGGACGGAGATTTGATCCTCAGCTTCAGGCACCATTTCAATCTGCTCTTTGATATTCAGGTTCTGGTCGATAAGCGACTTAAACACCTCCTGCTCGTAAAGCCGCACCTCAGAAATAATACGGTTGAGATTGATAATCACCCGCAAGATCAGGGTATGAGATGGGGAAATATCTTTCCCAAAACCCTCGATCAATGCGCGGGTATAGTGTTGGAATCGCTCCATTAAGAAAACGGAAATAGGGTTATTCCAATCCGCTAAACTGGTAATCAGATCTACAGGATCCTTGATATCATTCAGCAGTTTGGCTGCCACTTGTCCAGCCTCTTTTGAGGAAGGATCTTTTTCCAAAACAGCTAGAGAGGTTTTAGACAACTGTTTCTGCAAAAACGGACCAGGAGGAACCTGTTGAAGCAATTGGGCGACTGGATTTTGTGTCATATCCGGCCTTATAAAAGAAGCTTCCATCAAGGCTCGTTCCATCAGGCGGTCATAATTCGTGGTAACGATTAATTTGACCGGGAGGCGGGCTAATACGCGAAGCAACTTGGAAGGCTGGCGTTTCTGGTCAGGAAGTATCCTTTGGAGAAGTTCCATGAATCTCTTGTCCTCCCCCACCTTCCGGTAGACATGAAAGGCCACTCGCGATAGGTCGTATATTCTCGGGTAAGAAAGGTCAGGATAATTATTTAGCTGACGTTGCAAATGCTCCTTCAACGTTTCACCTAGGCCAGGGCTGATACTTACCTTCGCGCAATCCTCCAAACTATCGATCTGAATGCCAAACAGATCTTCGACCAATTGTTTTGTTACGCCGTTGGCCAATTCCAACCCCAGGTAGCCGTCTCTGCTGGCATTTACGGCCGCGCCAAGGAACGGCACACATTGCCCGGAATGTATCCGCTCAACGATCAATTCCCAATCTAAATTTTCTATTTTTCTAGGCACATCTGATTCTGACATGGATATTAATCATCGAACTGGATAAGGGGAACAGGCGTATGCCTCTATCTCCGGTTCGTCCTTCCGTGTTGGGCAATTCCGTCTTGATTCTAGCAGGTTTGGTGGCAATTGAGAAGTGAATTTCGCCACAGCCTTTGTGTGAAATATGTCACATTATGATCTTCAATCCTTACCTTATCCGGTATCCGGTGGCTACCAGACAGGCAAATCGCTGGAGCGGCCTATTCACTGTCCTTCAGCCGATGGGCGGTCATCCGTAATACAAAATAGGTATTCGAGTATCCAGGCCAGGAATCCTCTTTTTGCCAATTTATGTTGCTGATTTTGCAGCATAGAGATCATTTTATGGCTCGTTAACAAGCCACTGGCCGACAACGATTTCCATGCCGGTAGGGCGCTCGGTAAAGCCGAGCTTTTTGTAGAACTCCGTGGCATCGTCGGTCTGGAGGTAGACGTGCTGTCCGGGCAGTCGTTCCAGCAGCGTTTCGATCATGGTTCGGGCGACACCCTGGCGGCGGAACGGCGTGTAGGTCCAGACGTCCACGAGGTAGGCGTTGCAGACGCCGTCGGAGAGGACGCGGGCAGTCCCGATGATGCGGCCATTGGCGTAGGCGATGCAGGCGGAGTGGCTATTCCGGAAGGACTGTTGCAACTGCTCCGGGGTGCGCCCGTTGTCGAAGTCGTCCTCGGCTACCCGCTCCTTCATTTCCTGCCAGTCCACGCCCTCCAGGTTCAGAGTGTAAGTGATTGCCATGCATATCCTCCCTGCGTTGGGTCGCTCTGCATAGGTGTCGCGATGGGACCTAGAAGTCCGCTTAAGAGGTCGCTGCCGGCGGGACGCGGCGGCCGGTCAGGAAGTGGAATATCTTCGTGCCGGTCCGGATGGCGAAGACGATCAGCAGGAGCGCCAGCAGGACCAGGAACACGGCCAGGATGAAGGCGAAGACGGGATGATGGAACACCAGCCAGGCGCCGCCGGCCGAGATAATATCTTCGGTAAAGGAAAGCGCGACATTGCCCGTGCCTAGATGCAGGGGCGCGAGCAGGCTAGCCTTCGCACGGGTAACCGCCTTTCCCGTGTGGACCGTGAACGCCGTGCTCCCGCCCAGCAGGCTGCCGATTATTACAGAGGTAGTTGGGTCCAGGCCAGTCAATGTCGCCGAAGCCAGCACCGCACCGGAGAGCGGGCGCAATAGGGTTCCTACGGCGTCCAGAAAGTGATCCACCGCGATGACTTTATCGCCCAGAAACTCCAGGATGGTCAGGACGCCCAGTCCGATCAGCACAGGTGTGGTGGTCAGAGCCTGGAAGTCCGGGTTGATGTGGGCGTAACCATCTCGCGCCAGGAGGCCCAGAACCAGCAGCGGAAACCAGGCGCGCAGGCCCGCGAAGGCCGCCAGGCTGGAACTCGCCATCAGTTGCAGCAGAATATCCATGCGTGTGATTTTCCAAGAGAGGTTTATGGCAGCTTGAGTTTCTCGCCGAGCTTGGGCTGGACTTCGATCGTCTCATCTTTCTTCAGGCCGGATTTGATCTGCGTGAACTGGCCGTCGCTCAGGCCGGCCTGCACGTAGACGACCTGCCACTGCCCGTTGCGCAGCGCCTTGACGAATGTGCGGCCTGCCGCGTCGGTCTGGACGGCGTCGTTAGGAACGGCTAAGACATGTTTCGCGGCGCCCAGCTTGATGGAGACCGTCGCCGCCGCGCCGGGCTTGACGCGCTTCTGGTCGTTGTCGAAGTCGATGAGGGCGACGTAGCGCTGCTCCTTGATCAGCCCGCCAGCTTTGGTGACCATCTGGGTGGTGAGTCGTCCTACGGTGCCGGCATAATTTTGGTCCGGAAGGCCCGCAAAAGCCAGCGCGGCCGGCAGACCCGGTTTCACGTTCGCTCCCTGCTTGGCATCCATGCTCGCCTGGACCTGCAGGTCTTTCAGGTTGACGATGACAGCCACCGGTGTCTTCGCATCGGACCCGATCGACTGGCCCGGCACCGCGTTCAGCTCCAGCACCGTGCCCGAAATCGGCGCGCGGATCAGGGCCAGCCGCTCGCCGGAGCGGGCATCCGCAAGCGCCTGCCGCGCCGCATCGAGCTGCTGCCGGTAGGGAGCCAGCCCGGCGTCCCGGTCCGCAATCGCCTGCTGGAGCGTCTGCTGGGCAGCCTGTACCTGCGCCATCGCCTGAGACGGGTCGGTGCCCGTCGCCAGATCGGTCGTGGTCGTCTGGTCCGTCGTGCTCTGGTCGGTCGAGGAAGGCTCATCGCTCGGAGGGGCATTCGTATCCGAAGATGTGGCGGGCGGGGAGGCGGTCTGACGAGCCGCTACGGCCGCGCGGCGGGCGTCCGCCAACTGCTTTCGGGCCGCTCGGATGGAGTCTTCATACTGACGGGCGGCGTTGGCGTAGGCGGTCTCCGCATCCTTCTCGTTCTGCCGGGCCTGGCGGTAAGCTTCCTGCACGGAAGACAGCGCCAGCCGCACCAGCACGTCACCGCGCCGGACATGGGCGCCCACGCTGGAGAGCACTTTGTCGACGGGCGCGTGATAGGGTGGCAGAAGGATGGCCTGTGCGGAGGGCGGCGCGACCGCCGCGCCGGAGAGAGTGATGGTGGCGACAATATCCCGCTGGGTGACGGCGGCCGGATAAGGCCGTGTCGCATAGTAGGCCCAACCGCCGAATGCGATGAGCAGCAGAAGGAGGACCAGGCCCGCGATCAGCAGTTTTGAGCGGGGATGCGCCCGACGAACGGCCTGCGGGGGGGCCGGTGTTTCCGATGGCGGTGAGGCGATCTCCGGTTCCGGTGATGTCGTCATGGCTCGCTCCTCATTTCGTTCCAAAACAAATGCTCGCCGGATTGTATGCTGGCTTACTCATTCGACGTTTGTCGGCCCGTTTCCGTTCCAGATTCGGTCGGGAACGTCCGCCGCGATTTATTTGCCGGGTCTCGTCTGTCTGCGGTACAATAAAAGACCAATTGCGGCCCGCCCATACCTCGCTGGACTTTCCGGCGATATCGTAACTTTCAGACGCTTGCTTGCTCGAAGCCCCCTGAGCGATCAGCGGGAAGCCGTGCGGATAGCTTATGGACATCCTCTGGCATATCCAGCTTTTCGGTGGGTTTCAGGTCCGCCATAAAGGCGGCTCTCAGGCCCGCTTCGAGACCCGCAAGACCGCCGCCTTGCTGGCCTATCTGGCCCTCTTTCCCCAGCGAGCGCACTCCCGCGAGATCCTGGCCGAGAAGCTGTGGCCCGACGAAGAGCCCGAAGCCACCCGAAACCGGCTCAAACAGGCGCTTTCCGCCCTGCGTCGCTGCCTGGGAACGGAGGACGAGTCCTCGCAAAGCCTGCTCCTGGCCGACCGCATGCAAGCGCGCCTCGATCCCAGCCTCTTCACCAGCGACGTTTCCCATTTTGAGACAACGTTGCGCTCTGCCTCTCAGGCAGACACGCCGGCAACGCAGGTGTCCCTTCTCGAAGAGGCGGTCGCGCTCTATACCGGCGAGCTGCTGGCCGGCTACTATGAAGAATGGATTGCACCGGAGCGGGAGCGGCTGGCCGAGACGTACCGCAGCGCCTTAAGCCGGCTGGCGCTGGCACGAGCCAAGACCGGCGACCTTTTGGGAGCGATCGAGGCGGCGCGCAAGGCGGTGGAGGCCGATCCTCTGCGGGAGGCTTCGCACTATGACCTGATGCGCCTCTATGTGGCCGCCAGAAGGCCGTCCGAAGCGCTGCGCCAGTACAAAGAACTGGAGGCGACGCTTCAGGAGGCGCTGGGGACCACGCCTTCCCGCGCCCTTCAGAGTCTGGCCGAACAACTGCGGAGCGGGGAGACGACCTCGCGACCGCTGGAGGCCGAGGAAAGCGCGCGCGTGCCTGCCGGCCCTGGCAGCCGGACCGGGCGTTACCGCCCCTCTGAGGTCATCCCCACCAATCTGCAGATGCCGCTGACCTCCTTCATCGGTCGGGAGCGAGAGCTGCAGCAGATCGAAGCGTCGATGCAGCAGACTCGCCTCTTGACCCTTACCGGCCCTGGCGGCGCCGGCAAGACCCGGCTGGCGCTTCAGGTAGCCGCGCATCTGCAGCCGCGCTTTCCGGATGGCGCCTGGATGGTGGATCTGGCTCCCCTGACCGATGCGAGCCTCGTGGCGCAGGCCGTCGCACAGGCCTTAGCCATTCCGGAAGAGCCGGGACGGCCTCTCCTGCAGAGCGTGTGCGCCGCGCTTGCGCCGCAGAAGCTCCTACTCCTCCTGGATAACTGCGAGCATCTGATCGAAGCCTGCGCCCAACTGGCCGAAACTCTCTTGAAGGCTTGCCCGCATCTATCGCTTTTAGCCACCAGCCGGGAAGCCCTGGGTATTGCCGGGGAGCTATGCTTTCGGGTGCCTTCCCTTTCCTTGCCCGATCCGGATAAGCTGCCTTCCCTGTCCAGCCTGCTCCAGTATGAGGCGGTGCGCCTGTTCGTGGAGCGGGCACGCTTCCATCAGCCGGCCTTTGCGCTCACGGAGGCCAATGCCCCCGCCCTGGCCTCGGCCTGTCAGCGTCTGGATGGTCTGCCCCTAGCCATCGAATTGGCGGCGGCGCGGGTCAAAGCCATGCCCGTCGAGCAGATCGCCCGGCGTCTGGACGACCGGTTCGCTCTGTTGACCGGGGGCAGTCGCACGGCATTGCCGAGGCAGCAGACGCTGCGGGCCCTGTTGGACTGGTCGTATCAACTGCTGAGTGAGAAGGAACGGGTGCTGCTCTGGCGTCTATCGGTGTTTGTGGGTGGTTTCTGTCTGGAAGCGGTGGAGACGGTTTGTGCCCTTACCCCTCACTCCCTGATCCCCTCTGCCACAAGGGGCGAGGGGGCGATTCAGGAATGGGAAGTCCTAGACCTTCTGACGAGCCTGGTAGAGAAGAGCCTGGTGGTGTTTGAGGAGCAGGCAGGATACGGCCGGTATCGGATGCTGGAGACGATCCGCCAGTATGCTCTGGAAAAGCTGCAGGAAAGCGGAGAAGAAGAGCCGGTAAGGAAACGGCATCTGGATTGGTGTCTGCAGCTAGCCCAGGAGGCGCAGGCAAGACTGAAGGGAGCGGAGCAGGCGGGGGTATTGGCGCAGTTGGATCTAGAACACGATAATGCGCGGGCGGCCCTGGAGTGGTGTATGCTTGGAAACGACGTGCAGGCCGGATTGCTTCTGGCGCGCGCGCTGGCGGATTTCTGGATCAGGCACGGTCATTTGAGAGAGGGAAGGGTGCGCTTCACCGCGCTCCTGGCGAAGGCGGAATCGCAGGAGCTTTCGGAGGTGCGCGCGCCGGCGCTCAAAAGCGCTGGATTCCTGGCGTTCTACCAGGGAGATTACGCCGCCGCGCGCGACCTGTTCGGGGAGCGTCTGGCCCTCTATCGGACATGGGAGCGCGAACCCGATATCGCCTCGGCGCTCAATGATCTGGGCCTTGCCATCAGCTACCAGGGCGACTATGTAACCGCCTTCGCCTGCTATGAAGAGGGGTTGAGCATCAATCGAAAGCTGGACGATAGAGAGGCTGTTGCCGCCACCCTGAGCAACTTCGGCACGCTGGCGCGCCGCTATGGGGACTATCGGCTGGCCCGGTCGCTGCTCGAACAGAGCCTGGCATTGCGACGCGAATCGGGTATGCCGGATAAGATCGCAGTAGCGCTGAGCAACCTGGGCAAAGTCGTTCTGGATCAAGGGGACTATGCTGCCGCGCGCCTGCTTCTGGAAGAGAGTCTGATGCTGCGCCGGCTGGCAGGCGATTCCTGGCGGATCGCGATCGTGCTGGATGCCCTGGCCGAGCTGGCGCGCGCCGAGAAGGACTATCCTCGGGCGCGTGCCCTGGCTGCCGAATGTCTGGATCTCTATCGCCAATTGGGAGAGCAGCGGGGAATCGCCACTTCGCTTGCCAGTCTGGCGCTCGTGGAGGAGGAGCAGGGGCGCACGGCTTCGGCCCGCGCGCTGCAAGAAGAAAGCCTGGCACTGCGGCGGGAGATAGGAGATAACAATGCCGTTGCCGAGCTGCTTCTTGGGCTGGGACCGCTGGCCGGTAAAGAAGGCGATTACGCGGCAGCCCTGTCTTATCTCAAAGAGTGTCTTCTGATCCGCCGCGAGCGAGGAGAAAAGCGGGAGACGATCGCGGCGCTGGAAGCGCTGGGAAGGCTGGCGCAGATGCAGGGGCAGGAAGAGCGGGCGGCACGGCTGTTCGGCGCCGTGCAGGCCCATCGCGAATCGCTTGGCATCTCCCTCTCGCCGGAGGAGCAGGCCCAGGCCGACCGGCAGCGCGCCGATCTGCAGGCGGCTATGGGCGCCGATCGTTTCTCCGCGGCCTTCGACATAGGCGCCGCTCTGACTCTGGAGCAGGCCGTTGCCTGCGCGCTGGAGCCAGCCGGCGAATTGTGATCGGGCAGTTTTGCCTGTTCTGTATGGCAGCCAGGAAAAAGGAGGGCATATCGCGAAATGACCTCCACAAAGGCAAAGGGAATGCTCTTGTTAAGGAGAATAGGCCGCGATGTCTCGCAAGATAACCGCAGAGGATTTCAAGCTGATCCGGCTGGTGAGCGATCCGCAGATCGCGCCGGACGGGGCGCGCATTGCCTGCGTGGTGCGCCATATCGATGCTGAAAAGGACAAGTATCGGGGCGAAATCTGGCTGGTCCCGACCCAGGACGGCGAGCCGCGCCGCTTCACCGGCGGGGAGTTTAGCGACAGCAGCCCGCGCTGGTCGCCGGACGGGAAGTGGATCGCCTTTCTCTCCGACCGCCAGAAGCCCAAGAGCCAGATCTATCTCATTCCGGCGGACGGCGGCGAAGCGCAGGCCATGACGAAGCTGGAAGACGGGGGCATCCAAGCCATTCGCTGGTCGCCGGACGGCTCGAAAATCGCCTTCCTGTTCCGCGCCACGCCGGAAGCCTACCGCAAAGAGGTGGCCGAGGAGCGCCATAAGAAGGAGCTGCCTTCGCCGCCGCGCCGGCACATCCGCCTTTTCTATCGTCTGGACGGATTCGGCTACTACGATCATTCTTATTGGCAGGTCTGGGTCACCGACGTGAGCACCGGCGAAGCGCGCCAACTGACGACCGGCGACTACGACTGCCAGGCCCCGGTCTGGTCACCGGACAGCCAGACCCTCGCCTTCCTCTCCGACCGCCGCGAGTACACGGACGTGGAACCGGCCCATGAGGACATCTGGACCCTTCCGGCGGCAGGGGGCGAGATGAAACGAATCCCGTCTCCTTTCGGGCCAAAAGGGGGATTGACCTGGTCGCCGGACGGCCGCACTTTCGCCTACGCCGGCAATCCCGATCCCGACGACCAGTGGGGCACCAATAACGACCGGCTTCTGCTCCTTCCCGCCGAAGGCGGCGACACGGCCCGCGACCTGACCGGCCACACGGACCTGGCCGTCGGCCACCTCACGCTCTCCGACGTGCATGACGTCGGCAGCGAGATCGTCTGGTCACCCGACAGCCGGCGTCTCTTCTTCGCTATCAGCACCTTCGGGGACACGAAGCTCTACGTCGTCAACGCTGAGGGCGGCGATCCGGTCGCGTTGACCGAAAGCGGGCGCGAGATGGGCGGCTTCAGCGTCGCGCCGGACGGACGCACCGTCGCCGTCACGCTGGCGACGCCCACGACTCCGATGGAGGTTTTTGCGGGCGTGCTCGAAACGCCGACCGGCCCGCTGCCGCTGCAGCAGCGCACGCAGCTCAATCAGGCCTGGCTGGAAGAGGCGCAGGTGGAAAAGCCGGAGCCGGTCACCATTCCCAACGGGGAAGGAGGGCAGGTCCACGGCTGGCTGCTCCGGCCCGCCGGATTCGATCCCACCAAAAAGGTTCCGCTGGTCCTCTATGTTCACGGCGGCCCGCACGCGCAGTACGGCAATACCCTCTTTCATGAGATGCAGTTCCTGGCTGCGGAGGGCTACGTGGTCCTGTTCACCAACCTGCGGGGCAGCAAGGGCTATGGGGAGGCGCACACGAAGGCGATCAAAGGCGATTGGGGTGGGGCGGATTTCCGGGACATTATGGCCGCCGCCGATTATGCAGCCAACCTGCCTTTTGTGGACAAGGACCGCATGGCGATCATGGGCGGCTCCTACGGCGGCTACATGACGGCCTGGGCCGTCGGCCATACAGACCGCTTTGCGTGCGCTATTGCCGACCGCCTCGTGGCGAACCTGCACAGCATGAGCGGCACGTCCGACTTTCCCTGGCGGCACGGCGTCTACTTCCAGGGCAACGCCTGGGAGGATCCCGCCGACCTGTGGCGCTGCTCGCCGCTGGCCTACGCCGGCAACATCAAGACTCCCCTCCTGCTCATCCACAGCGACGGCGACCTGCGCTGCGACATCGGCCAGGCGGAGGAGCTGTTCGCGGCGCTGCGGCTGCAGCGCAAGCCCGTCGAGTTCGTGCGCTATCCGGCGGAGACCTCACACGGCCTCTCGCGCGGCGGCCCGCCCAGCCTGCGCGTGGACCGTCTGCAGCGCAACCTCGCCTGGCTAAATAAATATCTGAATCACGGATAGCACGGATCTCACGGAGGACACGGATAAAAACCCTTCTCGCTAGAATTCGCGCGTATGCGAGCGGCCCGAACGCCGGGCAGGTGACCTGGGATAAAAACCCTTCTCGCTAGAATTTGCGCTATCGATCGCTTAGACCGAGTGAGAAGGACCGTATCCCTGTCTCTTCGGGCCATCGGTGTGATCCGTGATCCTGACTTTCAGGAAGGCAGCGCTCGGAAAGCATTTTGCGGGCGCGGTTCAATCGCGACTTGACGGTCCCCATGGAAAGCCCGGTCTGCGCCATGATCTGTTCGTACGTCCGCCCTTGAACGAATAACGTCAGGACCTCGCGTTGATAGTCGGGGAGGTAGCGAATGCCTTCCATCAGCCTATGCACGCTTTCTTTCTCAAGACAGATAGCCTCCGGAGAGGGACTTCGATCTTTGATCTGATGGGTCCAGTCTGCGTCGTCGGGGTGCAGGGGCGCAGACAGACTCAAATGTCCGTGATCGCGATTGCGAATACAGACATCCACATAGGTGTTCCGCGTGATCCGCAGCGCCCAGGCGCGGAAGGAAGTCGCATCCTGGCGGTACGACTGAATGTTCTGATACACGCGAATCAGAACTTCGGCAGTGATGTCGCCGGCGTCGGCATCATTGCCGCACAGGGAGTGCGCATAGCCATAGATCCGCTCCTGGTAACGGTCGATCAACACCTTCCAGGCTTCAGGATCGTTGGCTTTGCAGCGTTCTATCAGAGCATTATCCGCCAGGCGTTCTGTTCGCGGGAGTCGGGGCGTAGCGGGCGTCCTTAATGAGCGTGCCGGCGTTGATGGAGAATAGTGGAGAGCCTGGAGACGCTGTCGTCTTTGAGCGCACTCCCGGCAGGATCGCTTCGAGCGCGCGATCGTCTCTAAGGCCCGGTCGCAAAGATGGCGTGCGTGTTGTTGGAGGGAGATGGATCGGTCTTGAATCGTCTTGCGTTGTCGTTCCAGCGTCATGGCTGCCCCTTGTGCTATCTGCGTCGATGCATGGGGGAGCCCGATTCTCGGGAAAAGCTGGCGGACTCCCCTTACCAGCCAATATATCGTTTTCACCGGCCGAATGTCACCGTCCTGGGGGGCTATTTTGACCGTAGCCTTTAGACTGGCTGGCAAACCCTACTTGAGGAGGGTATGAAGGTAAGCGAAAGTTATAAAAATACGTGGCTGTGGGTTCGTTAAAGCCGAATAATGCCTCGCCGGAGACCTTCTGTGACGGCCTGGGTGCGATCGCTAGCGTCCAACTTTGTGAGAATACTGCTGACGTGTCCCTTGACCGTCGCTTCGGTAATGTATAAGGTCTGGCCGATCTCCTGGTTGCTCTGTCCGGCAGCCATCAATTGCAGCACTTCCAGCTCGCGCGCCGTCAATTCCTGGCAGCGCAGGCGCTGCGCGAGCTTGGCGGCCATCTCGGCAGGAAGACAGATCTGCCCGGAATGTACCTGACGTATCGTGCGGAAGAGCTCTTCCCCTGGAATATCCTTGAGCAGATAGGCATGGGCGCCGGCCTGAATGGCGCGGTAGATGTCTTCGTGATCGTCGTAGGTAGTCAACACGATGATGTGGGCGTTGGGGAATTCACGGCAGATGGTCGCGGTGGCCTGCCAGCCGCTTATCTGGGGCATCCGCCAGTCGATCAGCGCGACGTCCGGGGAATGGCTGCGAAAGAAGTCGATCGCTTCCTGGCCGTTGCACGCCTGACCGATGACCTCCATGTCCGGCTGGCTGGAGATCATGGCCGCCAGCCCGGCGCGCACCACCGGATGGTCGTCTGCGATTAAAATGCGAATGGATTTGTTACTAGTCATACTTCAGGAGATGGAAGCGCCGATTCGGGAATAGGAACGATGACGGTGATCAGAGCGCCCTGTCCGGGCTGGCTGGTCATCGTCAGGCGACCCCCGATACGCTCCGCGCGCTCACGCATTCCCGGCAGTCCGTAACGGCTATTGGCGCCTTCCTGCGTCGTATCGAAGCCAATCCCGTTATCCTGGATGCTCAACCGGACCTGATCGGACGCGAAGGTCAGCGTGATCTGTATGTGGGTTGCCTGCGCATGTTTCTGCGCATTGGTCAGCGCTTCCTGGGCAATACGCAGCAACTCGACTTCTATCTCGGAGGGCAGGGCATAAGGCGTCCCGGCGAGCGCAAAGTCCGTTCGGGCCGTTTGCGCAAAACGGGTCTGCTCGACAAGATGCGCCAGCGCTTCGGCCAGAGCGCGACCTTCCAGACCCTCCGGTCGCAGGGCACGGATGGAACGGCGGGCGTCCCCCAGACTCTGGCGCGCGATATCGCGGGCCTGGACGATCGCCTTGCGGGATTGCTCCAGGGCGTTCTCCGCCACTTCCAACTGCATGGCGATGCCGGCAAAGCCCTGGGCCAGGCTATCGTGGATATCCAGGGCGATACGGTTGCGTTCCTGTAGAACGCTGGCGCGGCGCTCCTGCTCGGCAATGTAGGCCTGCTGGCGCGCTCGTTCCTCCTCCGCCTGCTTGCGCTCCGTCATATCCCGCATGATTTTGACAAAACCATGCAGCTCTCCATCGCGCAAAGCCGTCATCACGCCCGAGGCCCAGAAACGGCTGCCGTCCTTGCGCATATGCCAGCGCTCGTCCTCTGCACGTCCCTCTGCTTCCGCTGTGCGCAGTTCTTTTTCAGGTTCCCCACGCTCGCGATCCTCAGGCGTAAACAAGAGACTGCCGGACTGTCCGAGGATCTCCTGGGCTTCATAGCCGAGGATATGCTGGGCGCCCGCATTCCAGGAAGTCACGCGGTTGTCCTTGTCCAGGGTGAAGATGGCGTAGTCTCGCACGCTTTCCAGGACCAGGCGCAGGCGCTCCTCGGCTTGGCGAAAGCGTTCTTCCAGGGACGGATCCTGATTGTGGGGCGTGCTATCCGGCATGAAGATCGACTCACCATAGGCTAACTTACCCCTACGTCATAAAAGACAAGATGTTCCCCACATTCGGCTTCCTTTTTCGTGCTTGCGGCTATGCCTTCAGAGGATCGGCCGGCAGCGCGTTCTCGTAGGGAAGGGGATGGCCGACGATGCGGCGGTAGGCTTCCCGGTATTTCTCCGCCGTGCGGGCGACCACGTCGTCGGGGAGTGTGGGCGCGGGCGGCTCTTTGTTCCAGCCGGAAGCTTCCAGCCAATCGCGCACATACTGTTTATCGTAGGAAGGCTGCGGGCGGCCGGGCATGTAGATCTCCTCGTCCCAGAAGCGCGAGGAATCGGGCGTCAGCACTTCGTCGATCAGGGTGAGCGCGCCGGCGTGCAGGCCGAACTCGAACTTGGTGTCGGCAATGATGATGCCGTGACGTCGAGCGTGGGCGGCGGCGGCCGTATAGAGAGTGATGCTGGTTTCTGCCAGATCGCGGGCGGTCTCCTCGCCGACGACCCGCGCGGCTTCCTCCAGGCTGATATTCTCGTCGTGGCCGCTGGCGGCCTTGGTTGCCGGGGTAAAGATGGGCTGGGGCAGCCGGTCGGACTCCCGCAGGCCTGCCGGCAGGGCAATGCCGTGCAGCGTGACCGGCTCCCGCTCTCCGCCTGCCTGCCGGTACTCCTTCCACAGCGAGCCGGCCAGGTAGCCGCGCACCACGCACTCCACCGGAAACGCTTTCGCCTTGACGGCCAGCATGGAGCGCCCGGCCAGCATCGTCCGAATCTCCGGCGTCACGGTGGCGCCCGCCTCAGCGAGCCGGTCGGTAATGAAGAAGGTATCGAAGGTAATCGTGTGGGTGGAGACCAGCGGGCGCAAGCGCCGGAACCAGAACCGGGAGAGCTGCGTGAGGACTCGGCCTTTGTCCGGGATGCCGTTGGGCATGACCACGTCGAAGGCGGAGATGCGGTCTGTAGCGACCAGGAGCAGGGTGTCGCCCAGATCGTAGACGTCGCGCACCTTACCGGTCGTAAAGCGTTTCAGGCCGGGTATCTCGGTCGTTAACACGGGAGCGGTCATGCTTGTCCTCCGGGGAGTATCGAGGTGGCCTTGCGCCAACAGAAATCATTATACAATCAAACGAAGAAAGATTTCGAGCCATTGGCCGGGCTAGCAGGCGGAAGGAATCGCGCCGGAGCTGTTGAATAGGAAATCCGGATCGAGTAAGAGCAGGAAAGATCGCAACATGATGACGCAAGGAAACGCGAAGTCGAATGCCGTTACGGTGGCCTGGCAGCCTCTTTTGGAGGGGGATTTGGCTGCGTGCGCTAAGGCGATCCTTCTGGAAATCGCGCAGGAGCTGCGTGACCCGCCGCCGGCTTACTCCCTGCCGATGGAGGCGTCCCTTCCGGACCGGCAGCGGCTGGAGGAGGTCTCGCTGGCAGGCGGGCGGACGGGCCTGGCGGTCCTCTTTGCCTATCTCGCTCAAGCAGGCTTCGACGGCGAGGCAGCCGAGACGGCGGCGCGGTTTCTGGAGGACGGGATCGTCGCCCTCAGCACGCTGCCGATGCCGCCCAATCTCTACAGTGGCTTTACCGGCATCGCCTGGGCGGTAGCCCATCTGCAGGAGACGGAAGAAGACGAAGAGGATGCCGGCGAAGAGATCGATGCGGCGCTGCTGGACTACCTGGGCCAGTCTTCCTGGCGGAGCGAGTACGATCTTATCAACGGCCTGGTCGGCATAGGCGTCTACGCGGCGGAGCGGCTGCCGCGTCCCTCGGCGGCAGCCTGCCTGGAGCAGGTCATCGCCCGCCTGGAGGAGGCCGCAGAACGTAGTGACGAGGGCGCGGCCTGGTTCACCCCGGCCCAGCGTCTGCCGGGGTGGCAGCGGAAGCTCTGTCCGGCCGGCTACTACAATCTGGGGCTCGCGCACGGCGTGCCGGGCGTCATCGGGCTGCTGGGCATCGCGTGTCATGCGGGCATCGCGCGTGAGCGGGCGCAGCCGCTGCTGGAGGTGGCGGTGGCCTGGCTGCTGCGCCAGAAGCTGCCTCCCGATTCGGGCGGCAGTTTTCCCTCGTGGGTCGGGCCGGGTATCCCTCTGGAAGCCTCGCGGTCGGCGTGGTGCTATGGGGATCCCGGCGTCGCCGTCACGCTGCTGCTGGCAGCGCGCGGCGCCGGGCGGGAGGACTGGGAAGCAGAAGCTCTGGAGGTCGCCTGCCGCGCAGCGCAACGACCGGTCTCAGAGGCCGGGGTGCAGGACGCGGGCCTCTGCCACGGCGCCGCCGGCCTGGGCCATCTTTTCAACCGGCTCTACCAGGCGACCGGGGAGCCGCGTCTCGGCGCTGCCGCCCGGTACTGGCTGGAGCGTGCCCTGCAGATGCGGCAGCCGGGAATGGCCGTGGCCGGCTATCCCGCCTGGCTGCCCGGCCCGGACGATGCCCTGCGCTGGGAAGCCGATCCCGGCCTGCTCACCGGCGCGGCCGGCGTGGCGCTGGCCCTCCTGGCAGCCATCACGCCGATCGAGCCGGCCTGGGACCGCATGCTTTTGCTCTCCGGCCCAAAGCGAGTCGCCTGACCGTAATCTCTCGAAAATGAACCACCCACTCGCTTCGCTCTAGCGAAGCGAGTGGTTTATTCTCTGCAACCTGACAGTCGGTACAGGAAATGGATAGAGAGAAAGATCTAGAGGCGGCAGGGTTTTTCGTGCTGCGCACGCCCCTGCTGCCTTTTGAGGAGTTCGAGGTCTGGAGCGAGGGACTGGAGGCGCCGCAGGCGTGCGACGATCCGGCCCGGCTGGAATCCGTTCTCGCTGCGGATCGCGAGCGGCTGCGGGAGCGGCTGTGTGCTGCCCTGGCGCGCCCGGAAGTGCGTGAGGCGATCTTCGTCGCCTCGCCGGACCTTGACGCTGCCATCTCGCTCTGGATGCGTGAGCCAGAAAGCGAGAAGGGACAGCGGGCCGAGCGCGCGCTGACGCGCTATTTTGCCCGCATGGCGGGCCGCGCCACTCCCTTCGGCCTCTTTGCCGGCGCGTCCGTCGGCACGATAGGCAAGGAAACCCGCCTGCGTCTGCCCGGCCGCGCCCGCTACCAGCGCCACACCCGGCTGGACATGGACTACCTCTGTGCTCTGACCGATGCGCTCGGACAAGACCCCGATGTGCGGCGCGTGATGCGCTACTTCCCCAATACCAGTCTTTACACCGCTGCCGGACGCCTGCGTTACGTCGAGACCCGCCTGGAGGACAAGGCGCGCACTTACCATCTGGTCGCGGTGGAGGCGACCGACTACCTGGAGGCCACGCTTGCCCGCGCGCGGCAGGGCGCAACGCTTGCAGCGTTGGCTGCGCCGCTGGTAGAGGATGATATTACGTGGGAAGAGGCGGAAGCCTATGTCGAGGAACTGATCGACAGCCAGATCCTCGTGCCGGAGATCGCGCCGCCGGTGACCGGCCCGGAGCCGATCCATCCCCTCATCGCGCAGTGGGAAGCGTATCCGGAAACGCAGCCGGCTGCCGCAATCCTGAATCAGGTTCGCGCGGAATTGGCCGGCATGGATGCCGCCGGATTGGGTCTGCCTCCGGCGCGCTACCGCGCCATTGCGGAGATGCTGGAAACCCTGCCGGCGAAGGTGGAGTTGCCTCGCCTGTTCCAGGTAGACATGGTCAAGCCCGCTTCTAAGATCACGCTGGGCGCGGAGCCGGTCGCGGAGATTCTGCGCGGCGCGCAACTGCTGCACCGTCTGGCCGGGCGCTTCCGGGAAGATTTGTTAACGAAGTTCCAGGAGGCGTTCACCGCACGGTACGAAGGCCGGGAGGTGCCGCTGTTGGAGGCGCTGGACGAGGAGGTGGGCGTCGGCCTGCCCGGCGCCGGCGGCGGGTCGTCTGCGGAGGCGGCGCCGCTGCTCAAAGGGCTGGCGTTCCCGACAAAGACGGAGGAGACGGCACGCTGGGGCGCCCGCGAGCGCATTCTGCTCGAAAAGCTCGCGGCGGCGCTGGCATCGGGCGCGCCGGAGATCGTTCTAGAGCCGCAGGATGTGGAGGCGATGGCGGGCAAGGAGCCGGCGGAGCCTCTGCCCGACTCCTTCGCGGTCATGGCCTCCCTGGCCGCCGAATCGGAGGAGGCGCTGGCGCGCGGCGATTTCCAGGTGAGCTTCGACGTGGGATTCGGCCCTTCCGGCGCGCGCCTGCTCGGACGCTTCTGTCATGCCGACCCGGAGCTGCGCCGCCTGGTCGAGCAGCAGCTTCGGACGGAAGAGGCGCTGCATCCCGAAGCGGTCTTTGCCGAGATCGTGCATCTGCCGGAAGGGCGCATCGGCAACGTCCTCTGCCGGCCGGTCCTGCGCGAGCGGGAGATCGTCTATCTGGGCGCCTCCGGCGCCCCACCGGAGCAGCAGATACCCATCGAGGACTTGCGTGTTTCCGTGCGAGAGGGACGCATCGTCCTGTGCTCGGAGCGGCTTGACTGCGAGGTCATTCCGCGCCTGACCACCGCCCACAATTATACCGCGCGCAGCCTGGGGGTCTACCGCTTCCTCTGTTCGCTGCAGGAGCAGGCGGTCACGTCCGGGGTGACGTGGAGCTGGGGCGCGCTGGAGAGCGCCCCGTTCCTGCCGCAGGTGCGCGCGGGGCGACTGGTGCTTTCTCGCGCCCGCTGGCGGGTCCGCAAAGAGGAGCTGCAGCGGCTGAACAAGCTTAAAGGTGGGGAACGGTTCGCGGCGGTTCAGGGCTGGCGTGCGGAGCGGCGTCTGCCCCGGCGTCTGCTGCTGGCCGACGCCGATAACACGCTGCCGGTGGACCTGGACAACGTGTTCAGCGTCGAGGCGTTCCTGGCCGCGGTGGCGGGGCGTGAGGAAGCCGCGCTGGTCGAGCCGTTCCCGGCATCGGACCGGCTCTGCGCGCACGGACCGGAAGGCCGCTTCGTGCATGAGCTGGTCGTTCCCTTCCTGCGCCGTCCGGCAGGTGAGGCGTCTTCCACGGAGATAGGCCCGCTTCCTTCCCGGCGTCGCACGGCGCAGGAATCAACAGTGGTTACCCCAGTCCCCCTGCCACGTACCCTGCCGCCCGGCTCCGACTGGCTCTATGCCAAACTCTATTCCGGTACCGCAACGGCCGACGCGATCTTACGGGAGGCGATTGCGCCGCTTGCCAAAGGGCTGCTGGCCGAGGGTGCCGCGGATGTCTGGTTCTTCCTCCGCTACGCAGATCCTGAACCCCACCTGCGCGTGCGCTTCCAGGGCACTCCGGAAAGCCTGCGGGCGCACGTCCTGCCTGCCCTCCAGGCGGTCCTGCTTCCTTTAGTGGAGGAGGGGCGTGCCTGGCGGCTCCAATTCGATACGTACGAACGGGAAGTGGAGCGTTATGGCGGGCCGGAGGGTATCCCGCTGGCGGAGCGGATGTTCTGGGCGGACAGCGAGGCGGCCCTGGAGATTCTGAGGGCCCTGACGCCAGGCGATGCAGGCCTGGAAGAGCGTTGGCGGCTGGCCCTGCGCGGCGCCGATCTGCTGCTGGCGGATTTCGGTCTTGACCTGGAACAGCGCTGGGCGCTGATGAAGCAGGCCCGGCAGGGATTTGCCCGCGAGTTCCGGGCCGACACGAACCTGGAGCGCCAGCTTGGAGACCGGTTCCGCGAGGAGCGCCGGTCGTTAGAAGGGCTGCTCGATCCAGCCAACGATGCGGCCAGTCCGCTGGCCGCCGGACTCGCCGCGCTGCACCGGCGCTCGGAGCGGCTGACGCCGATCATCACTCAATGGACCGCCGCCGAGCAAGCCGGCCGCCTGACCGTCTCCCGCGCGGAACTGCTGCCAAGTCTGATCCACATGCAGATGAACCGCCTGCTGCGGGGCGCACAGCGCATGCAGGAATTGGTCCTCTACGATTTCCTCGCGCGCCTCTACGAATCGCAGGTCGCCCGCCAGAAAAAGCTGAGGGGATGATTACCCCTCAGTCTTTGCACGGTTTGCGGAACCTTTTTGACACCCTATGCGTCAACTCATCACCGGTCGGATGCAAGATGCCTCCCGGGAAGGCGGCTTACGATATATTCCGTTGGGAAGCGCGAACAGACCTGTTATTACCTATAAGGATGACAACCACTGTTTTCAGGAGCGCGGCTTCAATTGAGCATAGAGGCCGCACCGAGATATGGAGGAAAGACAATGGCAGGGATTCTATGGGCGATTGTAGCGGTCCTGGTAGTCTTATGGCTGCTGGGGTGGCTCGTGTGGCATGTAGGCGCGATCATCCACATTCTGATCGTGGCAGCGGTGATCCTGTTCCTGTGGAACCTGTTTACCGGCAATCGCACCTATGCAGCCTAGCTGATTGCTTCTGATCGAGGGCACATCTCATTCAGGAGCTGTAAGGCAAACATGATTGCGGCCAGGGGAAACATTTCTATCCCCTGGCCTTTTGCTGTCTATAACTTCAGTCGCCCGACCAACCCCGAGCAAACGGAATGAGATCAGGGCCGCGAGAAACACGGAATTGGGATCATGGCGCCAACTTCTGCAAGTTGGTCAGGTGGGCGGAGTGGGCGTGGCAGACGGCGATGGCGAGCGCATCGGCGGCATCGTCGGGACGGGGAATTTTGTCTAAATGGAGCAACTGCGTGACCATATACTGCACCTGCTTCTTGTCCGCCGCGCCGTAACCCACCACCGCCATCTTGACTTCCATCGGACGATATTCGATCCAGGGCAGGCCGCGTTGCGCCGCCGCCAGCAGCACCACGCCGATGGTCCGCCCGACCTGCAGGGCTGTGGTGACGTTGTTGCTGAAGAACAGCCGCTCGGTGACGACCACGTCCGGCTCATGCACGTCCAGGAGGCGGTTGAGCTGGGTATAGATGGACAGGAGACGGTCCTGCATCTCCGCCGTCTTCTCGGTCAGGATGGTCCCATGCGTAACGTGGGTGATGTTATTGCCCTGCTTCTCGACGATGCCGTAGCCAGTCGTCGCCGTGCCGGGATCGATACCTAGTATGATCATCGTTTCAAGGTCCTTATTCGGAAGTCTCGCGGCCCAGGGAGGCCGGCGGGATGGCGCGTCCGACCACGCCGGCCAGCGCGGCCAGGGTCATCAGGTAGGGCAGCGAGTCGAGCAGGTAGGGGCTATTCCACTCGATACCCAGCCACCGGAGCGGGATGCCGCTGATCTGAAGCTGGGTCTGCAGGGCGTAGAAGAAGCCGAAGAAGAGCGCGCCCGCTGCCGCGCCCAGCGGATTCCATTTGCCGAAGATGACGGCCGCCAGGGCGATATAGCCTTTTCCCGCCGACATGTTGCTGGAGAAGGTGTGGGCATCGGCCATCGAGAGATAGGCCCCGGCCAGCGCGCCGAGCACGCCGGAGAGCGTGACGGCGGCGAAGCGAGGGGGACCGGGCGCGACGCCGGCCATCCGCGCTCTCTCCGGATTCTCCCCGACGGCGCGCAGGCGCAGGCCGAACCGCGAGCGCGTCAGGAACAGGAAGACTACGAAGGGCAGCAGAATCGCCAGCGTAAGGAACAGCGCGGGCGAGAGGCCCGCAATATGCAGGCCGTTGGGGAACAGGCGCAGCGCCAGATAGCGTGTCGCGCCCAGCACCAGCAGATTGATGCCCAGCCCGCTGACGACATGGTCCATGCGCGTCTTTTGCGTTAAGAAGGCGTGGAGCAGGCCAAGCAGCGCGCCGGCAGAAAGCGCCGCCAGCAGCCCGACCAGCGCGGAGGACTGCCCGGCCCAGACCCCTACGAAGGCACCCGCCAGGATCAGGCCCTCCAGAGCGATGTTGACCACGCCGGACCGCTCCGAAAGCACCCCGCCGAGGGCTGCGAGCACGAGCGGCGTGGCGCTATAGAGGGTGGCCCAGAACAGGGCCAGCATCCAGGCGGAATGGCCGGCGTCAGAGGGGGGCATAGTCGCGCTGCCTTTCTTCCGAGACGGCCTCTTCCGCCGGTTGCGGCTTCTGCCGGCGCCACCATACGCGCGCATAGCGCACGCCTGCAAACAGGATCACGACCGCCTGCACCACGACCGCGACCGAGTCCGGCACGTCCGTCTGCAACTGCATGAACGTGGCTCCGTTTGCCAGCGCGCCGAAAAAGAGCGCTGCCGCCGCCACTCCGCCCGCCTGCAGATTGCCTAGCAGCGCCACCGCGATGCCATCGAAGCCGTAGGTGCCCTCGATGCCCTGCACGTACCGATGGTGGATGCCTAACACCTCAATGGCCCCTGCCAGGCCGGCCAGCGCGCCGGAGAGCGCCAGCGTCGTCACGAGCGTACGGCCGACGGGGGTGCCTGCCGCCTGCGCCGCCTCTGCGCCCAAGCCCACGGCGCGGATCTCGTATCCCAGCGCGGTGCGGCGCATCAGGAAGGCGTAGAGCAGGACGGCGATAAGGGCGAGAAACAGTCCTGCCGTCAGGTTGCTGCCCGGCACCAGCGGCGGCAGCCAGGTAGAAGGGGCGATCCGGCCCGTCTGCGCGGCCATGCTGTGGGGGTCTTTGAGACTATGGGTGACCAGGTAGCCGGCGAGATTGGCGGCGATATAGTTGAGCATGATGGTCGAGAGAACCTCATGGACGCCGCGCGCTGCCTTGAGCAGCCCGGAGAGAGCGCCCCAGAGCGCGCCTGCCGCCCCGCCGAGCAGCAGGATCAGGCCGATTTTAAGGAGGGAAGGCGTGCCCGTGAGGGCGCCGCCGGCCTGGCCGGCGATCGCGGCGGCCAGCGCCCCACAGGTCATCTGGCCCTGCGCCCCGATGTTGAACAGCCCGGCGCGCAGTCCAAGCGCCACCGCCAGTCCCGTCAAGAGCAGGGGAGTGACCCGCGCCAGCGACTGCGCCAGGACGAACAGGTTGAGCGCGCCGCTCCATCCGCCGAGATGGAAGAAGAGCGTGGTCGGCGAGGGGGTCCCGGTAGCCGAACGAAGGCCGGTCGCGCCGGTCCACAGGGCGCTGTAGGCGGCGGGCACATTATAACCGGAAGCCTGGATGAGGATACCGGCCAGCAGCAGGCCGGCCAGCACGCTCAAGAGGGGGCGCAGGATATTGCCCAGCACCGTTCGATTCATGACGGGGCCTTACTGCCGGCGGCGCCGGTCATCAGCGCGCCGAGCCGCTCCGGCGTCGCCTCGCCGCGGGAAAGAATGCCGGCCAGCCGCCCGTTGAACAGGACCGCGATCCGGTCGGACACGTGCAGAACCTCATCCAGATCGAGCGAGAAGAGCAGCACTCCCAGCCCGCGTGTTTTTGCCTCCTGCAGGACCCGGTAGACGAAGCGGGACGCCTCCACGTCCAGCCCACGCGTGGGCTGGCAGGCGACCAGCAGGCGCGGGTCGCCCTCCATAGCCCTCGCGACCACGACTTTCTGCTGGTTGCCGCCCGAGAGGTTGCGCGCCGGGGTCAGGGCTTCCTGGGGGCCGACGCGCACGGAATAGTGGGAGATCATATCGGAAGCGCGGGCGCGCAGCGTGCGCGCTGCCAGCACGACACCGCCCCCCCATTCCGGCTGATGCTCATGTCCCAAAAGAAAGTTCTCTGCGATATTAAAGTCCAAAATCAGGCCGGCGCGATGGCGGTCCTCCGGGATGTAAGCCACGCCGCGCCGTCGCCGCTGGCCCACACTTCGATGCGTCAGATCGACTCCCTCCAGCACTATCCGTCCGGACTCTGCGCGGCGCAGCCCGACGATCGCCTCGGCCAGCTCCCGCTGTCCGCTGCCGTCCACTCCGGCCACGCCGACGATCTCGCCCGCGCCGACCTCCAGCGAGGCGTTCCGTACGGCTACCGCGCGGCGGGCGTTGCGCACGGTCAGGTTCTCGATTTGCAGCAGGGGAGCCGAGGAAGAGGGTAAATGGGTGACATCGGCGGCGCTTGCCGGTGAATCGGAATGAGAGAGCCGGGAAGAATCGTCATTAAATTGAGAGCCTCCGGACAGGGGGGCGCTCAAGTCCACGGCGCCCTGTCCGCCGGCGCCGATCATGCACCGGAGCAGCGTCTGCGCATCGGTGTCGCGGGTGACGAAGTCCCCGGCATTGCGTCCGGCGCGCAAGACCGTCACGGCGTCGCTGTGAGCCATGACTTCGCGCAGCTTATGCGTGACAAAGAGAATCGTAGCGCCCTCCCGCACCAGCGCCTGCAGCAGCGCGAAGAGCGAATCGGCTTCCTGGGGCGCCAGTGTCGCCGTCGGCTCGTCCAGCAACAGGATGCGTGCGCCGCGATAGAGCGCCTTGAGAATTTCGATCTTCTGCTGGGCAGCCACGGAGAGCCGTTCAGCGCGAACGCCGAGATCCAGGTCCCCTAGACCCAGCCGTCCGGCGAGGTCGCGGATACGCTGGACGGCGCGCCTGCGATCGAGAAGGCCACCGGCCGCAATCGGCTCCGCGCCGAGAACGATGTTCTCTAACACCGATAAGGCCGGAATGAGCGCGTAGTGCTGGCTGACAAGCCCCAGCCCCAGCCGGATGGCATCCGCCGGACTCTGCAGCAAATTCGTAATATCTTGGCCCGCCAGAAAAATCTGGCCGTCATCCGGACGGTAGCGACCGTAAAGAATATTGAGGAGAGTGGATTTGCCGGCACCGTTCTCGCCGATGAGGGCGTGAAAGGCGCCCGGCCGTACATACAGATGCACATCGGCGTTGGCCAGCACGCCGGGGAACCGCCTGGTGATGTGCTCCATGCGGATCAGCGCGTCGGGAGGGGCGGCGACTTCGGAGACGGAGGCCGGTTCGGGCATGCGAAATTCCATCGGCAGCATCGGCTGCGCTGTCTACTATTTTAGTGGAAGGGCGGGCCGCCTGTCAACGGGGCCGCGCCAAAATAACAGAACCCATCCCTCCTTCCTGCCGTCCAATCAAGAAAAAGCCGGTAGGAAAGACCCCAAGAAATGGATGGGGACTACCGATAATCGAGAATCGAAGTACGATTTACCATACGCACGCACACCCCGAGGCGCTAGGGCTTGGTCTCGGAGCGGGAGGGGTACTATGGCAACGGACGAGAGACATCAGGGCGATCAGAATCAGAGACGGCAGACGATCGTATTGGAAGTGGAAGCGGCCTATAATCGGGACTCGCTGCCGCTGCCCGCTCCGAACGGACCCAATGGCCGCCGGGTGCTGAATCTGGAGATGCTCATGAACCATCCCTTCTACTGGGATTGGCTGAACGAGCGGGAGACGGAAGAAGTGCTGATGGAACTCTATATTGCGCGCCTGCGCAATACCCAGTGATCGCCTTCTTTAGAAAATAGCGCAGCAGTAAATGGAAAAGCCCTCCGCGTTCTGCGGAGGGCTTTTCTATGAGTCTGCGCCTTCGCCGGACGGCTCTGCAGCGACTTCCTTCAGGCGGCCCGTGCTTACATCATAGACGAAGCCGCGCACCGGAACCGACGCCGAGATCCAGGGATGCTGGCGGACCGTGGCGATCTGCTTGCGCAGGTCCGCTTCCAAATCCTCGAACGCATAGAACTGCGCCGGCGTGGTCGCGGCAACTCCCGTTTCCGCTTCCAGTCGCGCGCGAAGCGCCGCATCGGTAAAGCGGAGCATTCCGCAGTCGGTGTGATGCAGGATCATGATCTCCTGCGTTCCCAGCAGATGGTGGGAGATAATCAGCGAGCGCAGGACATCTTCGGTGACGATGCCGCCGGCATTGCGCAGGATATGCGCATCGCCTGCGCGTAGTCCCAGAATGTTCTCAATATTCATCCGGGCATCCATGCAGGCCACCACGGCCAACTTCCGCGCCGGCTCCGAGGGCACGAAGCGCAGGGAAAAAGTCATGGCATAGTAGTCGTTAGCCCGCAACGCTTCCTCAATGGCGCCCACTTTAACATCCTCCTTTTGCGCTATTGTACCTGAACACCGTGACCATTCATCCCCGTTTCGCCGGGCCTTGAAAGACCCGTCTGGGACTCCTTCTAACAACCGTCCTGCGGGCGGACCTTACCCAAACCTCACCCCTGCCCCCTCTCCTTACGAAGGAGAGGGGGAATTCGGATGCGTCCGTGAGGACGCTCGTTTTTGATGCCGGGTCGTTTATCGGCCCGGCAAAGGGTAGGGGCTGTTCGCTTACGCCTTCATGCTATACTTTTATACGAGGCAGAGGGGACGAGAAGGGGAGAAGGACAGATGCAGCCGCTGGTCGGCGTGATTATGGGGTCCAAGTCGGACTGGGAGACGATGCAGCATGCGGCGCAGACGCTGGAATCGTTGTCGGTCCCGTATGAGGTGCGCGTCGTCTCGGCGCACCGCACGCCGGACCTGCTTTTCGAGTACGCCGGCACGGCGGAGAGCCGGGGCCTGGAAGTGATCATCGCGGGCGCGGGAGGCGCGGCCCACCTGCCGGGAATGGCCGCTTCCAAGACCGCGCTTCCGGTGCTGGGCGTCCCGGTCGAATCGCACGCCCTCAAGGGCATGGACTCGCTGCTCTCCATCGTGCAGATGCCCGCCGGCATTCCGGTGGGTACGCTCGCCATCGGGCGGGCGGGCGCCATCAATGCCGCGCTGCTCGCCACCGCTATCCTCGCCAACAAGCATCCGCAGTTCCGCGAGGCGCTGCATCGTTACCGCGCCAATCAGACGCAGGCCGTCCTCGCGAATCCCGATCCACGGGAGACGGCGTGACCACCCTCGGCATCCTGGGCGCCGGCCAGTTGGGCCGTATGCTCGCCCTGGCAGGCACTCCGCTCGGCCTGCGCTTCCGCTTTCTCGATCCTACACCGGATTCGCCTGCCGGACAACTGGCGCCCCAGATCGCCGGCGATTATGAGGATTCCCAAACGATGGAGACGTTCGCCGCCGGGCTGGATGTGGTGACGTATGAGTTCGAGAACGTTCCCGTGGAATCCGCCCGGTGGCTGGCGGAGCGCGTGCCGGTCTATCCGCTGCCGCAAGCGTTGGAAACGGCTCAGGACCGCCTGCGCGAAAAGACTCTCTTCCAGCAGCTCGGCATTCCAGTCCCTCCCTTTGCGGCGGTGGACAGCCGGGAGGATTTAGAGCGCGCCGCCGGGCAGATCGGGCTGCCGGCTGTTCTGAAAACGCGCCGGTTCGGCTACGACGGCAAAGGACAGTTCGTGCTGCGCGCGGAGGCGGACATAGATGCGGCCTGGCAGACGCTGGGAGGCCGGCCGCTTCTGCTGGAAGGCTTCGTTTCCTTCGAGCGGGAAGTCTCCGTGCTGGCCGTGCGGGGACGCAGCGGAGAGACGGCCTTCTATCCGCTGGTGGAGAACCATCACGCCGGAGGGATTTTGCGGCTGTCGCTGGCGCCGGCCCCCGGCCTGATGGACGCGCTCCAGGCAGAGGCCCAAAGAATCGCGATGCGCGTTCTGGAAACCCTCGATTACGTGGGCGTCCTGGCTATCGAGCTGTTCGAGGAGAAAGGCCGGCTGCTGGCGAACGAGATGGCGCCGCGCGTGCATAACTCCGGGCACTGGACCATTGAGGGAGCCGAGACCAGCCAGTTTGAAAACCATCTGCGGGCCATTCTGGGCCTGCCGCTCGGCGAGACGGCTGCCCTCGGCCACAGCGCCATGTGGAACTTGATCGGCACGCTGCCGGACCGTGAGGCCCTTCTATCCATCTCGCACGCGCACCTGCACCTCTATGGCAAGAGCCCGCGTCCCGGCCGCAAGCTCGGGCACGTTACCCTCCGCGCCGACGATGCCACCACGTTGGAAGTGGGCAATGCCAGGATGCGCAGCCTCCTTACCACCGAAGAATCGGGTTAGACTCCTCTTCGAGTACGCTGGTTGTATTTGACAGCCTCGTTTTCGCTGTGCTACACTACTCCGCGCAAACGGCGGGAATAACCCGGCCTGAGAGGATAGGTATGCCCTCTTTCGAGTTGATCTACGAGCAGGATGAAGATGTGCTGGAGGTGACGTTCGAGACGTTCGACGAGCATTTTGCCCGGTCCATTTCTCTGAACGATATGATCCTGATTCATACCGATCTCTCGATGTCGGCGGCCTGGGGCCTGACATTTTATCAATATGAAAAGCTGCTGCAGGTCGGAGAGACCCATCTGGACGGCCTGCGCCCTCTGCCCGAGGCCGATTCCCGGCGCCTGCTGCACCTGCTTACCGGTCCGCCTGTCTCCTATTTTCTGGAGCTGCTCGACGCGGGCGATCTGCGCGCCCTCGTCAAAGTCCCGCATCTGCAAGACCTGCTCGTCTAGTCGCAACTCCAGCCACAAAGGCACGCAGTCTCTCCTGCAAAGACTCAACTTCCAAAACGGAATCCGTCCGGCAGGACGGTCGGCCGAAGGCCCTCCAGACGGATACTTCCTTGCCCGGCTTATCCGGCCGCAGGTGTTTCCGTGCGGTCGATCGTGCCGATAGCCGATATGGGAATCGTCGTAGTGAGCGGAGCCGGCTCCAGCAGCATCTCTTTGGTGTAGAGCTGGTCCGCCCGCGTATAGTCCGCCAGCTCGAAGTCCTTGCGCAAGACGATAGCGCCGGTCGGGCAGGCGTCCTGGCAGTAGCCGCAGAAGATGCAGCGGAGCATGTTGATCTCATATTTGGCCGCGTAGCGCTCGCCCGGCGAGAAACGCTGCTCGTCAGTGTTCTCGGCGGCCTGCACGTAGATGCAGCGGGCGGGGCAGGCGCCCGCGCAGAGGCTGCAGCCGATGCACTTCTCCAGGCCGTTGTCGTAGCGGGTCAGCCAGTGGCGCCAGCGGGTGCGCGGAAACTGCTCGCGCCGCTGTTCGGGATACTGCACGGTCTCGGTCGGCTGGAGCTTGAACTGCTGCTCGGCATAGTGGCGCATCGTGATGCCCATGCCGGTCGCCAGCGCCTTCGCGCCATTCACAGTGCTCGAAAGAAATCCCACGGTCTAACTCCTCGACGTCTTGGCGGCCATGACATTGACCACCGGCTTTTCCGCCAGCGGCTTCAGCTCGATCAGCTTGCCGGAGCTGCCCGACTTGATCTTCTCCTGCAGCTTCAAGATACCGTAGATTAGCGCGTCCGGGCTGGGCGGACAGCCGGGCACGTAGATGTCTACGGGCACGATCTGATCCACGCCCTGGATGATGGCGTAGTTATTGTAGACGCCGCCCGTCGAGGCGCAGGCGCCCATACTGATGACCCATTTGGGGTTGGGCATCTGGTCGTAGATCTGGCGCAGGACCGGTCCCATCTTGGTCGAGACGCGGCCCGCCACGATCATGACGTCCGCCTGGCGTGGAGAGGCGCGGAACACCTCCGCTCCGAAGCGGCTCAGGTCGAACCGCGAAGAGACGGCGGCCATCATCTCGATGGCGCAGCAGGCCAGTCCGAACGTAAGCGGCCAGAGGCTGTTGCGCCGCGCCCAGTTGACCAGCTCTTCCAGCTTCGCAAGCTGGACCGGCATACCACTCGGTCCATAGGTCGGCATGGCCGAATCGTGCAGACTGATTTCCGTTACCGTTCGGGCCATTTTCTTTTCCTCTCTTATCTCAAGCGCGTGGGAAAGACTCCCTCGCCCCGTAGAATGTTCACTTTTTCACAATTTATTGTACCTCATAAGGAGGTTTTCTTGCCGAAGGGGGATAAGCGTAGCACAGCAAGCCTACACAAGTCAGGAGAACCGCTTTCACCTCATGCGCACGCGTCCCCTCGGCAAAACCGGGTTGCTAGTGTCCGTGCTCAGTTATGGCGCCTCGCCGCTGGGCAGCGTCTTCCGGCCGATCGATGAATCGGAGGGCATTCGCACCGTCCACACCGCCATCGATCTGGGCATCAACTTCATCGACGTGTCTCCTTACTACGGCCTGACGAAGGCGGAAACCGTACTGGGAAAAGCCCTGAAGAGCATTCCGCGAGATGCCTACACGCTGGCGACCAAGGTCGGGCGTTATGGCGAGGATCGTTTTGACTTCTCCGCCGGTCGAGTCACCGCCAGCGTGGACGAGAGCCTGAAGCGGCTCGGCGTGGAGACAATCGATCTTATTCAGTGTCACGACATCGAGTTCGGATCGCTCGATCAGGTGGTCGAGGAAACCATACCGGCCCTGCGACGTTTGCAGACGCAGGGCAAGGCGCGCTTCATCGGGATCACGGGCTATCCGCTGAAGATTTTCCGCGCGGTGCTGGAGCGGACCGCCGTGGATACCATCCTTTCCTACTGCCGCTACTCCCTGAACGACACCGCCCTCGACGGGTTGATTCCCTTTCTGCAAGAGAAGCAGGTAGGGATCATCAATGCCTCGCCCCTCTCGATGTGCCTGCTGACGGAGCGTGGAACGCCGGACTGGCATCCCGCGCCGGAAGCGCTTAAAGCGGTTTGCCGGCAGGCGGCAGCGCACTGCCGCGCTCGTGGGACCGACATCGCCCAACTGGCCTTGCAGTTTGCCGTCGCGCATCCCGCCATCGCCACGACGCTGGTCGGCACGGCCAGTTCTGAGAACTTGCGTAAGAACGTCGCCTGGAGCGACTCCCCGCCCGATCCGGAGCTATTGGCGGAGGTCCAGGCGATTTTGAAGCCGGTCCAGAACATGACCTGGCCGAGTGGACGGCCGGAGAACAACTGAGGGGTGGGGGCTAAAGGAGGAAAGCATGCTGCAGGCGGTGCTGCAGGAGCCAGGTTGTTTTGCGGTGCGGACGGTCCCCATGCCGGAGCGCAACGCTGAGGAGGCGCTGGTGCGCGTCCGGCGGATCGGGGTATGTGGAACGGACCTGCACGCGTTTCGGGGACGCCAGCCGTTCTTTTCCTATCCGCGCGTGCTGGGGCACGAGCTGTCCGGCGAGATCGTCGAGATCGGCCCTAACGAGCGCGGTCTTGAAGTGGGAGACCGCGTCGCCATCGAGCCGTATGTGGCGTGTGGAACGTGCCGGCCCTGCCGAACAGGCCGGTATAACTGCTGCGCTCGCCTGGAGGTCCTGGGCGTCCATCGGGACGGCGGCATGCAGGAGTGGCTGTGTGTGCCGGTAACGCGGCTGCACGCCAGTCGAAGCCTGTCGCTGGAGCAGCTGGCTTTGATCGAGACGCTAGGCATCGGTTATCATGCGGTAGAGCGCGGCGGACCGGCTGAAGGAGAATGGGTCGTGGTCGTCGGCGCGGGACCTATCGGGCTGGCGGTGATGCAGTTCGCGCTCGTGGCGGGAGCGCAGGTGATCGCCATCGACCGGATTCCTTCCCGTCTGGCGTTCTGCCGGCGTCTGGGCGTCGAGTATACCGTGGAGGCGACGGGAGACGTTGTGGCGGCCGTCGAGGCGCTCACCGGCCCTGAGTTAGCGCATTGCGTATTCGATGCGACCGGAAGCCTGGAGTCGATGGGCGCCAGCCTGAATCTGTGCGGACCCGGCGGGCGAGTCGTGATGGTGGGCCTGGCGCAAGGCTCCTTCTCCGTGGAAGACCCGCTTTTCCATCGCCGCGAGATCACCCTTCTGGCCAGCCGCAACAGCGCAGAAGCCTTCCAGGCGATCATCCGGCTGATGGAAGGAGGCCGCATGGACACCTCGCCCTGGATCACGCATCGCCTGCCGCTGGCCGCGCTGCCGGAGCAGTTCCCCCGGCTGCTGGAGCCGGATTCCGGAGTCGTGAAAGCGATGATCGAAACGGATTGAATGTCATGCAGATCGAGCGCGTCTTCGGGCCGGAAACGCCGACCGGACCCTACAAGCATCCGGCCTCGCTGACCGAGCTGGCCAACGGCGACCTGTTCCTGGTCTATTATGGCGGCCAGGACGAGTATGCCGTCGATACCGGCGTGTTCGGCGCGCGGCTGCGCAAGGACGAGAGCCGGTGGACCGCTCCCTGTCTGCTGGCGCGCGATCCCTTCCGGTCGGTGGGCAACGGAGTCATCTGGCAAGCCCCCGACGGTCTGGTATGGCTCTTCTACGTCGTGCGGTGGGACGATACGTGGTCTACGTCGCGCATTCAGGCCAAAGTCTCGGCGGACGGCGGGGAGACCTGGTCCGATAGCTTCGTGATTACGGAAGAGGAAGGCACGATGGCGCGCGGACGCCCGATCGTGCTGGACACAGGAGAATACCTGCTGCCGATCTACTCTGAAACGGGGAACGATCCGGAATGGGTGGGCGCCGAGAGCTGCTCGCGTTTCCTGCGCTTCGATCCGGCGCGAAAGACCTGGCAGCCTGGCGGCGTCATCCGGTCCGCGAAGGCCAATATCCAGCCGGCGGTCGTGCAGATGACTTCGGACTACCTGATCGCCTACTGCCGGCGCGGCGGCGGCTACGAGCCGGTGACCGATGGCTATGTGATCCGCTCGGAGTCGCGGGACGGGGGCTATAACTGGAGCGAAGGGGTCGATACCGCCTTTCCCAACCCCAACGCCGCTATCGACTTTCTCAAGCTCTCCAGCGGCTCCCTGCTGCTCGTCTTCAATGACAGCATGAACGCGCGCACGCCCCTGGCTGCCGCCCTCTCTCTCGATGGCGACCGGACCTGGCCGTACCGGCGCAATATCGCTGAGGGGCCGTTCGATTACGGCTA
Source organism: Chthonomonadaceae bacterium (assembly GCA_035653075.1). Taxonomy (GTDB): domain Bacteria; phylum Armatimonadota; class Chthonomonadetes; order Chthonomonadales; family Chthonomonadaceae; genus DASRCN01. The sequence goes on from DASRCN010000068.1 coordinate 60,416, forward strand.
TCCCTATGCCATCCAAACTTCAGACGGGCAGATTCATGTCGTGTTCACGTCCCACAAACGCACCGTCATTCGGCACGCCGTTTTTGAGGAAAAGTGGGTGATGGGTGAATGAATGAGGAGCCTTTCCGTCCGGCAGGATGGTTGGCGGCGTAGCCGCCTTAGAGACGAGTAATTCATTGCCCGGCTCAAACAGAAAACCGGCCGCCTTCAAAAGGCGGCCGGTCTGTAGGGTAACTCAGATAGGGCGAACTTAGTTGGACATAGCGCCGGGGATAAACCCGCCGTGAGTGCTGAAGGTGCAGGTCACTCCGAAGCTGTTGGCCGGAATGGTGACCGAGTTGCCGTTGGCATCGTTGCAGGTGCCCGTGGTGATCACCGAGTAGGTGCCCCCATTCGGACAGATCGGCACCGACTGCAGGTCCGGCTCTAAGGTGGTCGAGACCGCTCCGGCAAAGCTATTGTAGTTAGCCGACACGTTCTTGACGCGGGCAGCCTGGACGGCATTGGCGATAGTCTGCATGTTGGCGCGGCAGGTCTTCTTCTGGCTGTCGGCCACGGCGGAGAGGTAGAGGGGCAGAGCCACGGCCATCAAGATAGCCAGGATCAGCACTACTACCAGCAACTCGATGAGC
>DASRCN010000069.1:0-20303 GCA_035653075.1 Chthonomonadaceae bacterium
ATGGGCCGTGGCGTCTTATACTACGTCACCATCGGCAGCGTGCTGACGGTCCTGGCGCTGTCGGCAAACACCAGCTTCGCGGGCTTTCCCCGCCTCTGCCGCCTGATCGCGGAAGACGACTTCCTGCCGCATGCCTTCGCCAACGTCGGGCGGCGGCTGGTCTATTCGTATGGTATCGTGATCCTGGCCGTCTTTGCCGGGGCGCTGCTCATCGTCTTTCGCGGCATCACCGACCGCCTGATCCCTCTGTTCGCGGTGGGCGCTTTCGGCGCCTTTACGCTGTCCCAGGCCGGCATGGTGATGCACTGGAAGCGCCATCCGGGTCCCCGGACCGGCCTATCCATGGCCGTCAACGCGGTCGGAGCCGTCGCCACGGCCGCCGCCCTGATCGTCATTCTGGTCGCCAAGTTCGTGGAGGGGGCCTGGATCACTCTGGTGCTCATTCCCGGCATGCTCTTTCTGTTCGCCCGCGTGCGGCGGCACTACGACTACGTGAAGAAGCAGATCCGCTGCCCCCACCCGCTCGATCTCCGCAACAACGACCCGCCGATCGTGATCGTGCCGATCAAAGGCTGGGACATTCTGACGGAGCGAGCGCTCCGCTTCGGCCTGCGCCTCTCGCCGGACGTGATCGCCGTACACGTGGCTCTGCAGCCGGAGGAAGCGGAAAAGCCGCTGCGGGCGCTGTGGGCGCGGGAAGTCGAAGCGCCAGCCCGCCAGGCGGGGTTGAATCCGCCGCAGTTGGTGGTCCTGCCTTCCCCGTACCGCAGGCTGTTCACGCCGCTGCTGGACTACGTCGACCAGGTCCTCACCGAGAACCCGAACCGGATCGTGGCTGTGGTCATTCCGGAGCTCGCCGAGACGCACTGGTACGAATACCTGCTCCACAACCAGCGGGCGACCGTGCTGAAGGTACTGCTCTATCTGCGGGGCCATCAGCGGGTCGTGGTCATCAACGTGCCCTGGTACCTGCAGCCGGAATCGGCTTTTTCTCAACAGCAGCCATCCCTTCGACCTGCGCTGACAAGGAGTAAAGAGAGACATGAGTAACACGGTAAGCAAATCCAACCTACCGCTCGGCCCGGCCGCGCTTTACAAACACGATCACCCACCGGTCAAAAATGCCCATCAGGACTTTCACGATAGATTGACTTTCGGACAGCGTGTCGCCGACAGGGTGGCCTCTACGCTCGGTGGCTGGCCTTTCATCATCCTGCAATCGCTTCTTCTGGTGGCCTGGATGGCTGCCAACGTGTATCTCTACCATCACTGGAAGGACAAGGCATTCGACCCTTATCCCTTCATCCTGCTCAACCTCGTGCTGAGCTTCCAGGCCGCCTACACCGGTCCGATCGTCATGATGAGCCAGAACCGGCAGAACGAGAAAGACCGCTATGCGGCGCAATGCGATTTCGAGTGCAACCAGAAGGCCGAAGAGGAGATCCGGGTCCTCATGGAGCACCTCGCGCATCAAGACCTGATCCTGGCCGATATCGTATCGCGCCTGGATGCCCTGCCGGGGAAGCCGGCTGCCACTTCCAGCCGAACGTGAAAAGAGGATATTGTGGAAGAACAACACACCACCCACACCGCCGTCTTGCACAGCGGCGCCGATTATCTGGATAGCATCGCCACCGACATGGAGAAAGAGGCTATCTCCATCGAAGCGAAAGCGCAGCAGACCCATATTCTGCAGGTCCGTGATGGCTATGAGCGATTCGGGGAAGTCTTGCGCCACTGCGCCCAAACACTTCGCGCCAAGAGCCGAGAGCTGCGCGATCATTCCGCGTGACCCGGCACCCCTATAGAATCTCCCCCTCTGCTTACGAAGGAGAGGCAGGGCCGATACGGAGCGTAGGCGCTACGCTGCGTGGACACGCCATGTCGAAGCGCCGTCCTACGCGGAGGAAGGCCCGTGGTGAGGAGGGGGTGAGGTCTATGGGAGTGAGGTCTAAATCTGCACCGGCTCCAGAGGCCAGATCAGCGTCGGCTGGTAGATGGCGAAATGCAGCAGCGGCGGGCTGTCCGGCAGGCAGATTCCCTGCGCCTGAGCCATCGTGTTCTGTGTGAGCTCGGCCTCCGCTGGCTGCAGCGGCCACGGCGGATGATGAATCTCGCCGCGATAGACTTGACCGCTCTCGTCCAGGGTATACAGGCAGTAGCGCTCGGCCAGGAAGTATTCGAGGCTGCCCTTCCGGGCATGGAACACGTCGCCGGCAGGCCGGTACCGTCCCACCAGATCGGCGGGGGCTTCCTTGGAATCGATCCGATAGCTGCTATACTGGACCCATCCGCCCTCGTGGCGGACTTCCATACTCGCCTCGTAGTAGGGCAGATGGAAGAACTGGCGCGCGGCGGCCACCGCCAGCGCGCTGGCGGCATCCAGGCTGAAGAAGTAGACGCCGGGCTTGTCTTCGAGCGTGACGTAGGTGCGAACGTTGAGCTCGGCGAAGTCGGAGACCCAGGGAACGGGCGGCACAAAGCGCACGGTGGCGCCGGTGATCCGAAAAGGCATGATGCCCAGCCAGGCGTGGCCGTCGAATAGGTCCAACGGCAGCGCGGCTGGCACGAACGGACGCAGCGCCTCGACCGGCAGCGGCCAGTGCGCGAACAGCAGGCTCCGCCAGTCCTGCGACATGATCCACGGCCCTTCCGGAAGCGGCCAGGGACGATGTTCCGCCTCTAAGCTCATTTCGATCATCGGTTTCTCCATAGCCGGGCACGGAAGTACCCGCCTGCGGGTCCCTATTGAACCTGCGGACGGTCCTTCGGACAACCGTCCTGCGGATGGAAAGGCGAGTCCGTGCTTGCGTTAGCCGCCAGAGTCTCTACCGCCGGAGTCTTCCGCATTAAGGCCGCTCCCCGTCTTGCCGGCGCCTGGCGCGCCGCCCCAATCCGTGGCGTCCGCCTGTCCCCGAAGGCCTTCCGGCCCTATGTCGATCGCTCCGGGATCGGTGGCGTCGTCCGCTCCAAGCGATTCGATATCCGCATTCGGCACGGAGGCGATTTCTCTTTGCCCGGCCGTATTGTCCTGGCCCGGCCCGCCACTTCGGTTCGGAGCCTCCGTATCTGCCTGCGCGCCCATCGGGCCTATTCCGGCCAGCCCCGGACCGGGGAGACCGCCCCCTACGCTCTGATTCAGGTCTGCCTGCGTGTCATCCGCGCCCGTCGTGCCGAGCAGGCGCCCGGTATCTTCCCGTCCCAGCCGGTGCTGGCCGCCGACCTCTCCGTTCTGCGTCTGCTGCCCTCCGACCGGCGCCACGTCTCCGGCGGGCCGGACCGTCTCCTCGCTCATGATGGCTCTCCCTTTCTCCTACAGCCGCCTGGCGGCATAGCGATCTTAAAACCTATTAGCTTACGTTTATTTACCGCCAAAGTTGCGCGAAGGAATCGTCCACCCACGCTAGGTAGGCGGCCGAGCCTCATGAAAAAACGGCCCCTGCCTTCAATGACGTGGCAAGGGCCGAGCCGACAGAAGTTGCCAGAGAAACCTGGCGGAGCACATTCGTCGAATCCGTACTCAATGTTCCCGATTTTTTAAGTGTCCGCGCCCGTTTCCCTCTCACCTACAGGAAGAGGGAGATCCCTATGAATGCCAGTCCCCGAAGGGGACTTCGGGATTTGGTTGCCGCAGTTTTAACTGCCCGCAAAAGGACTCGGCGATCTCCTTCCGCCTGTTGACGGGAGCGCGAGGCGATGTTCCCCCAAGCCACTGCGGAGCGGCGGAGTATTAAAAAATGGTGCGGAAGTCGAGGTTGGTGGTGATTTCCTGCGTCAGGCCCAGGCTGTCGTGCGTGCGGAACTCGACGGAGAGATTGAGCAGGTGGTCGGCGTCGAACTGCTGGCTGTAGCCCAGGAGGAAATGGTGGGAGTGGTCGTAAGTCGTGGGAGTGCCGTTAGCGTCGAGGCTGTAGGCGAAGCGGAGCTTGCCCAGGCGGCTGACATTGCCTTCCAGGCCTAGTCCGAGCGAGCGAGTCAGGATCTTTGTGGCCGCGTTGTCCTGGGAGCGATAGAAAAGCTCCCAGCTCAAGCCCGACAGAATCGTGTTTTTGAGAGACACGTTCGCCGTCGTCTGGGGGAGGACGTTGCCTTTCTCGTCCTCCGGCAGCGTCCCGAAAAGATAGCAGAACTGCAGGGTCTTGGACAGACGCGCATCGACCGTGAAGCGGCGGATCAACTGCTCCTCGCCGGTAAACAGAGAGCGATCTTTGTAGAGGAAGCCGGCGTGGAACCACTTCTTCGGGTTCGGATCGGTGAGGAACGAGTACGTGCGCGTGATGGTGGTCTGCCCGTACTTCGGCGTCAGGCCGCCGTAGTCGAGCAGGAACTCGTTCTTCCAGAGCTTCCAGGTCGCCCGACCGGTCATCGTCTCGTTCTGCAGCTTGTGCTGGTCGTTGAGGGAGGCGTACCGCGCCGAGATCGTCAGCTCCTGGATCGGGCCGAGCGTGAACGGTTTCGGATTGGAAAGCGCCACGTCGGCCACGTCTTTGGTGTTCTTGGCGTCCTGATGGACTTCATTGAGGCTGGCATTGACGGCCACGTCCTTGAGCGGCTGCCCCTTCATGCCCAAAGAGACGGTGTCCGAGTTCTGCTTGTCGGCGCTCTCATGCTGGGAGACGGAGCCGGTCATGGCGAACTGTTTGGTGGCCTCCAACTCGAAATCGAAGGTGTCCGTGTTGGCCGAAGGATCGTTCGGGACGTCGCTGTCGATCTGCTGCTTGGCGTAGTCGAAGGCAAACACCTTGCCGGGCTTGGCGTGGATGTTCACGTTGACCGTATCCTGAAACGTGCCGTCCTGGTAAGAGATGTGCTGGTCGTCGAAAAGGAGGGCGTTGGGCTGATTCTGCGCCGTCTGGAAGTGCAGGTCCTGCGCGTGGGCAGCCTTGCTCACCACACCGTTATTGTAGGTGGTCGAATCGTCCTGATAGAGGTCCAACTGCAGCCCCTTGCCGAAGCTCTGATCGAGAGCGAGGTGGCTGTGGACCAGGCCGTTCGCCTTATTGTCGGCGGTCGCCACGTCGCCGTCGGCGGTGTAGGCAAGCTGGAGTCCGCGCCCCGTCGTGTATTGGAGGTTCTGCTTGTAAGTGTCGTGGCGGAGTTGGTCTAAAGCGTCCACCGCGTCGTAGGTGGTCGAATCGACGGTCAGCCCCTTGAGCATGGCAAAATGGAGCGTGACGTCGCTGCGCCGATAGCCCTCCTCCGCGCGGATACTGTTCTGATCGGCGGCGGGCAGGGCCAGGTCGGCGCCGCGCGTGAAGCCCTTGCCGGTATCGGCGAAGTGGGCGGTGAGGCTCAGCCCTCTGGTGTCCAGGGTAAAGGTCTCGCGCTGCAGTCGCGCGGCGAGGGCGCGGGCGGCAGCCTGCAGGTCCTGTCCGTTCTTCTGCGCGGCGGCTAAGGCGGACCCGACCGCGTCCGGCGTGCTGCCGACACTCAGGCGGCTGAAGCCGATCTTCGTGGTCTTATTGGGCTGCCAGGTCAGGTCCAACTGCTGGCGGGCCAGGCCATGCTCGTTGCCGAACTGGGCGCGCTCCACGTCGCATAAGCTCGTCAGGCGGGAGAACGAATCGGCGATGGACTGCTGCAGCCAGGTGACCTGCAGATTGCGGCCGAAGAACGACAGCGCCTCCCGGCGGATCGCATTCTTGTCGCGTCGCGCATTCTGTCCCGCTGGCGTATCGTAGATGCTGAAGTCGCCGAAGGCCAGCGTACCCACCTTGCCGATCTGCCAGCGTCCACCCAGATAATCGCGCTCCAGCCCGGCCTCTGTAGCCGCCTGATCGCGCTCCTTCTGTGTCACCTGACTGAGCGTCGCGCTCGGATCGAACTGATGGAGGATGTCGAGGGCGAGATTGCTCTTCTCGATGTCGGCCAGGTCCCCCAGCCGGCTGAAGCCGGCGCCGGTCTGGCGGCGCACGTAGGTCAGGTCGAGGCTGGGCGTGTCCAGCAGGAAGCTCTCTCGCTGGAACCCGGCATCGTCCACGCCTTTTTTCGAGGTGTCTTCGACGCGCAGATCGGAGAAGGCCAGGCTGCCGGTCTTGCCCAGCGCCATCTCGGCGGCCAGGGCGTTGCGCGAGAAACCCGTCTCTCGCGCCACCTGCGCCTTGTCGGCAGCGGCCACCTGCTCGGCGGAAGCGCGCGGATCGTACTGACGGTAGAGGTCGAGGGCCAGCGCGGTCTTGTCCTTATCCGCCAGGTCCCCCAGGCGGTTGAAGGCCGCGTCGCCATGCCGGCTCACGTCCAGGAAGTGGAAGCGGCCGGCGTCCAGGCTCCAGACCGTGCGCTGCAGGCCGCCATCCTTATCCGCAAAGCGCTGCGAGACAAAATCCAACCCGCCGATCTGCGGCGCGCCGGACAGCTTGCTCCTGCCGCCCAGGGCGAAGTTAAAGCCCAGGCCAAGCTCCTGGCTATGAATTCCCTTCTCCTTCGCCCACTGATCGTGGTCCGACTCCCGCAGCCCGCTGAACTGCGCGAACGTCTGGCCGACGTCGAGCGTGGAATAGTCGACGTGGAACGCGCTGGAGCGGTACCCGACGGCCTGCTGCGTGATGGCGCCTTTGCCGTCGCGGATCTGGCTCCAGTCGAAGGAGAGCCCGCCCGGAACGCCGCCTCCATCGCTGGAAACCGGCTGGTAGGCGAAGCCGAAGCCGAGCCGCTTCACCCCTTTCTCACTCTCCAACTGCGTCAACTGGTCGAGCATGGACTTGTTGCCGGCATAGCTGAGCTTGAGGGCGGAGAAGCCGGCGAACTGCTTGCCCACGTCCTGATAATCGGCGTGCGCTTGCCAGGCGCCGGAGCGAACGTTCAGGTCCTGGACGATCAGGTGGTCGCTGCCGGGATCGGTCTTCGGCGGCGCTTTCGCGGTCTGCCCGGAGGGAGACAGGTTGGCGACGAGGTTGGTGTTGCGCTGGGAGTGGCTGAAATAGGCCAGGCCCTTGTAGTCTGAGAGGCTGCCCGCGTCGAAATGGCTATTGAGAGCCAGTCCGTAGGTCGAGATGTCGAAGCCGGAGCCGTTGCCGGGCGTCATGCCATAGAACAGGCCGACCATCGCCGAATGCCCCATGCCGAACTGAAGCGTGGGAACGCCCATCGGCTGGCGCTGCGCATCCTGCCCCTCGATATAGCGGTAGGAGACGCTGATCCGATCGGTATGCGGCATGGGCCGGGCGAAAAAGAGCGTGCCGTTGAGGGGGTCGAGCCAGTAGTCGCGGTTCGGCAGGAGCATGTCGCCGCCGGCATGGATACTGACCGTCTGCGGCAGGATATTGCCGTGGGTGAGCACATAACCGGCCCCGGTGCCGTTGCCCTGCAGGATTTCCAGACAGGGCGCGCCGGGGGAATTGCTGGAGGGGGTGGTCGCCGTTGGGGCAGCGCCGAGGCCCAGGATTCCCTTCGAGAACGGTCCATCCAAGCCGGTCAGCCGTGGCGTGGAGAAGGTGATGGTGTTGTCCGCGTGCGCGTCGAGGGGGATATCGGCAAATCCGGCTACTAATGCGAAGGGCAGCGCGGCCGATAGAATCCGCCGCGCGCTGCTTCGTTCTCTCAGGCCTCCCGGCCTGACTTCGCCTTTATGCCGCCTTACCGCCATTATATTGTGCCTTCCACCGGATGAATAACGGGTCTACTAAATCCGTTTGTTCCCGATTTTCCGTGGAAACAGGAGCACGTCGTTAAAATCGGCTTCCGATCACGGAGACGGCTGCCTGATGCCGCTCGATATGTTCGAGCGTCTCCCGATCGTAGCCCAGGGTGGCGGCCATATGCCCTCGCTTCATCTCGGCCAGAGAGGGACTGGGGCTTGGGGGCAGCTCCGAGACGATCAAGTGCCCCCAGTGAACGCGCGGCGTCTGCGGAGGCGGGCTGGCGTCCGGTCGGGAGGAGGCCGTATCCGTGCTGCTGACGCGCACGTCCGGACCGCCCAGCGTGCCCGCGTCCGTCTCCATTTTCGCGCCCAGGTGCTGGTCGCGCGTATCCATGCCGGGCTGGAAAGCGTAGGTGGCGACTTGCATGCTCTGTTGATCCTGCGCGCCAGACGGCGGCGATGGAGCGGAAGCCTTTTTCTCGACGGCCGGACGCAGGGCTACGTTTTCCACGCGCGGCAGCTTTATACCGTCAGACAACTCCCCGGCGCCGTGAGCCGTCCTATTGGAAATCCTGCGAAGGCGCTCGGCTTTTTCCGGAACGGGCCGCGCCGCGGTCGCGCTCTGCAGCGAAGCGACAACGGCGCTCACGAGCTCCTGCGTGCCGAGCACGCCCGGCGAGACCAGAGCCAGTTCGGAAGGCTTCTGGAAGGCGCGCAGACGGTTGGCGGCCTCACGCCGATTCGGCAGCGCGGGGAGAAGCGCGCCGTTCTGCCGGTCCGGCAACGAGGCGATCTGCGCCCGAAGATGCGCCGCCGGGCGCGGCAGAAGAATCAGGGCTGCGATTCCGGCGGCGGCCAGGGCCCCGGCAGGCAGCGCCGTGCGACCGGCAGGAGAGGCCAGCGTACGGCACAGGGCGTTCCATCCGGCAGCCACGCGCTGCGCCAGCGTCGGACGGTAGATCGTCGCGGCGAAGATCGCCTGACGCAGCGTCTCCGGCGGCTCGACCTCGGTCAGCGATCGGGCGCTCTCGGCGGTCAGGCGCAGGAAAGCCATATCCTGGTAGCGGGCCGGATCGGCGCGCAGCAGCGCCTCGACCTGCGCCGCTTCTTCCGGCGTTGCCTCCCCATCGGCGTAGACATTGAGCAAGCGCCAGATCGCCTCGTCGTCTCCCTGACCTCTGGGACCGCTCGCAAAGCTCTCTTCGTTCCGCGGAGCGTTCTTCGGATCGAATTCTCTTCCCATCGTCCGTTCCTCAAACGGCAGGCTGGCCCTCTTGTCGGAGTCCTGCCGGAATCGAGCCTCGTTCTGTTGGATGAGACAGACGAGCAGGAAGGATGTTTCAACTTTTTCTCCCGCCGATCGCGCTCTGTTTCCGCCACCCACTTCCGGAAGCCAAACAAAAGCCGGGGCGCGCCAATCGCGCGCCCCGCCTCCTATCCAGTATTATCCCTCCGGTTCGGAATGCCTTACAGGTTATTCGTATCCGTCAGCACATAAAGGCTGAGCTGGGAGCCGGAAGCAGGCGGATAGGTGCCGTAGACGATGACTGTGTAGGCGGTACCCGTACTGAGCGTAACGGATTGAGAGCCTAGTATGTGCCCGGCGGTATCGGTTACGACGAAGTTATAGGGGCCGCTCGGTTCATCTACATAGGCTGTGGCCGTAGAGCTATGACCATACGTTATGGCCGTCAGACCCGTAAGTTGCGTCAGATTCCCCGAAACGCTGTTGTTGAGGGTAAGCGCGGGAGAGCCGGGCGCGACATTGATGAAGCGTATCGCGACTTGATTTGCCGGGATCGCAGATTGGCTCGGCCACGCATCCTGGAACTGAAACACCTGCGGATTGTACGGGGAGTTTTGCCCCACTACACCGGCTGGTATAATGGTAGAGGTGCCGACATTGGTACCTGTGTTATGCGTGTACATGGTGACACCGCCCGAGGCAAGCACTGTTTGCGTGCCGGGCTGCAGCGCATACGTCTGAATGTTATTGCCCGCAGGAGCCAGGAAGTAGCCTGTAGTCTGCCCATAATTTATCTTGGACACCAGCGGGGTGGCGGAGGGATTTCTTTGCGTGATGGTAACACTATTAATCCCGGCGAGGGCATTGAAGAAACGCACATTGCTGGTTGCGTTGCCGCTGGGACCGATGCTGTTGTTGCCTCCGCAGCCGGTCAGCGCCAGCGCCAAAGCGCCGATCAAGCCCAGTCCGGCAAGCAGGACATGCTTACGCGATTTCATTCCTAAACCTCCTTCAAGGGATGTGCGGACGGCCGCCGGGGAGGGGTAAGCCGGTCGTCCGGACGTCGCGCGGGCTTTCGGGCGCTGAGGACTGCCCGCGAGGGTAGTTTTCGCACACAGGTACGCAGCGCCGCCGGAAAAGTTTCCGTTCGACGCTTCGGTCCCTATGCTCGCTCTTCTGGTTACGTCCTCTCTACCGGCATTGTGACAGGAAGGAGATATTTGCCGGGACCGCGAAATCCTTTTTCGAGCCTGACACCTGGCACAGATTATATTCGTATAGAGAGTGATGTCGTCGTCGATGCTCTACCGGTCATCCGGCTGCGGGCGGCAAGAACGAGCAAGGAGAGAAGCTTTATGGGAGGGCTGATCGGTTTTCTATGGCCTGTATTGGCCGGGTTTGGGATGTTTTGGGTTGCGGGGAAATGCCGCGGGCGCAACGCGAAGAACGCCTTTACCCTGGCCGCCTGGGGCTTCTGGCTCCTGATGCTGTTTTATGTGCCTCTGGGTATCTTCTGGCCGCTGAGCTGGATCGTCGCCCTCGCCCCTTCGGCCATCTGCTTCTTCCTGGCGGCCAACTACATGCTCAAAGAGATGCGGGCGCAGAAGGAAGGGGACTACACGGAGAGAGCTTAAAGGCGGAAGCGGCGTTCACCCCCTCAGCTTTTCAACGGGTTCGCGGACGACGCGGCGGTACGCCTCGACGGCTTGGGTCGGGATACGCCGCAGTTTAGAAGCGTCCTGCGGATCGGGGCGCAGGTTCCACAGGCCCATGTCGATCAGGTAGTTCTCCAGCGGCAGATGGCTGCGCTGGTAGGGCCAGGCGACAAGAGAGAAGAGCGGCCAGTAAGTGTATCCGACCACCGGAACCCCCTCTGCGCGCAGGTTGTTGACCGCCTGTACGGTATCCTCGATCCAGCGTATCCTCCGCGCGGGCGGGCCATTGCTGGCTGTCTCGGTACACATCACCGGCAGCCCGTAGCGCCGCGCGTACATGCGCGTCAGCTCCACGAACGTTTCCACCCAGCATTTCTTTATCTTGACTTCGATTCCCCCACCCTTCCCCCGGCGCACATGCTTCTCACTGTACATGGGGTACATGTTATAGCCGATGATGTCGGGCCGGACGTTGTTGTGTAAGAACCAATCGAGGGTCTCGACCGGAATGCCGTGCGTCCGCAGCCAGCCGTGCAGCGGATGCGCGTCCTCCACCTTCCCCTGCACCAGATCCAGCGCGCAGAAGACCAGCTCCTGTCGCAGTGTCGTCTCCTCGACGAGGGTGGCGTCAGCGGTCTTATAAAGGTCGGTGGCGTCTACGTGGACGAAGACGGCTTCCGGCTCGACTTGCGCCACGGCGCGTTGCGTCTCCACGATTCCCCGTGCGGCGGCGACCAGCACGGCGGCAAAACTCTTCCAGGAGTGGCCGTAGGGCGGCCACCAGCCCAGGCGCCCCGCGTACCAGGCGTTGACGCGCGGCTCGTTGAGCGGCGTGTACCAGTAACAAAGGCCCTGATAGTGTCTGGCGAAGGCGCGGGCGTACTCGGCGACGCGGGCCGGATAGTCCGGGTTCTGGAAGGAGCCGGCAAGCCATTCGGGCGTGCCGTAGTGCATCAGATCGATGATCGGCTCGACGCCGTGCGTGTTGACCAGTGTCTCCAGGACGGGGTCGGTCCAGGACCAATCGAACTCTCCTGCGCGCGGCTCGACACGATACCAGGGAATACCGTAGCGCGTCGCGGGCACGCCGAGCGAGGCGATGAGCTCCAAATCCTCTTTCCAGTGGGTATAGTGCTGGGTCAGCGCGTACTCGTCGAGAATGCGTTTGGTGCGAGGATCCGGGCGGGAGATGAAAGTGTCTTCGATGCCGGTCGCCCAGAGGAAGTCGGTCGCGTCCGGCGCTGTGGAGGGCAGAGCTAGTATCGAATGGCGGCCAGACATGCGATTTACCACACGGGGTTAAGACCCTTCTCCACCGGGTTAAAACCCGGCGCTAAGACACAAAGCCCGCCAAAGCGGGATAAGATTCCCCTCTGCGTCGCGTCACTTTTCACCCGTTCACCAGGTCAGTTTTTAGTGTCATCTCGATCTGCAGGGAAGGCAGAAGCCGGGCCACCCGGTTCTGGAGGCGGCGCAGCTCGGTAAAGGTGGGCGCGTGCGGCGTCCGGACCCAGCAGGCGCCCTCCTGGCAGAGCTCCCAGAGGCCCATGCCCAGCGGCAGCGGGTCACAAAGGGCGTGCCAGTCGAACATATCGATGACCGGATAGAGGCAGAGCCCATGCAGGTCCACGCCCTTGCGGATGGCGCGCAGGCACTCCTGGCCGATGTCGCGCAGCCAGGACGCCCGGTAGTCGCCATGACTGCCCGTTTCTGTAATGATGATCGGCTTGCCATAGCGCTCGTGGAGCTGGTACAGCAGTTCCGAGAAGGGCATGCGGCGAGGATCGTCCGGGGCGAGAACGTTCTCCGGGCGCGTATGCTCCCACTGATTGATGCCGTAGTAGTTGACGCCGATGATGTCCAGGTGGCGCGGGCTGCCGCCCAACTCCGGTTCCTTGATACCGCCCAGCATATCCCAGGCTTCATGCACGTAGTGATGGTTGAAGTACTCGGCCTCGCCCGCTAGATGAGGCGCGTCATGCGGGGCGACCACGCGCACCAGCGGATCGCAATGCACAAAGCGCGCGTTCGGCTCGACGGCGAGGATGGCGTTCATGCCCGCGATGGCAGCGCGTGTCAGCTGGCGCTTCAGCTCCGGCCCGCGCCCCTGCTGGTGCGGCGCAAACCGTCCCTGGTCTCCCCCCGCCCAGGAGAAATAGCTGATCTCGTTGACCGGCGTGTAGAACGGCGTTCCGAGGCAGCGTCGAGCCACCAGGCGGGCGAAGGCGTAGCAGTAGGCGGCAAAGCGGTCGATAAACTCTTCCGTAAAGGGGTCCAGGTCCTCCGGGTAACCGTAATGGAACAGGTCCCAGATGACCGTGATCCCTTCTGCTTCCGCCGCCTTCAGAAACGGCAGCGCCGACGAGAAATCCAGACGTCCGCGCCGATCGACGAGCGGCCAGCGCACGCCATCCCGCGCCGAATAGATGCCGGTCTCGCGCAGCATCCGGTAGTCCTCCCGGACATAGCGGTCGTGCTGGGTCAGTGCGAGTTCATCGATTCGGGAAAGGTTCTGATTGATAGGGGTCGAGCATTCAAAGCCTGCAAGGAAAAAGCTCGGAAGGAGCGGCAGGGTCATCGGTTGTCTCCTCGTTTCGGAACGGCTCCTCGCGCGGATTAGTGCCTATGGTGCCCTTCTCGTATTTGCTTCCGAGATTCACCCGGGAACATGTTAGACGTATCCAAGACGAGGGCACGCAAGCATTTGTTCCTTTTTTCGCCTCGTTTTGGGATCATCCTTCGGCAAATATGCTGGAAAGTGGTCCCCACCCCAAATTTGGGAGACTTCGGGAGGTGGGAGCCTATTAGTGCAGACATTGCAGGAATAAAAAAGAGAGGGCGCGAATTGCCAGGCGGGGGAGGCGGCAAGGAGAGGAAACATGGAGAAGATCCGGGTGGTGGTCGCAGAGGATGAGCGGCTGACCAGGGAGGCGCTCGCGCGCTTGTTGGCCCTGGAGGAGGATATCGAGGTCGTCGGACAGGCAGCAGACGGCGAGCAGGCGCTGCGGGTCATACGTGAGAAGATGCCGGACGTGCTCTTGACGGACATCAACATGCCCAAAATGGACGGCATCGCGCTGACCCAACGGGTCAAGCAGGAGATGCCGCGCGTCGGAGTCTGCATCCTGACCATCTACCATGACGACGCCAACGTCTTCCAGGCCATCAAGGCCGGGGCGCTCGGCTACGTCCTCAAAGACAGCCCGCCCGAAGACTCGGTGGCCGCCATACGCGCCATCGCGCACGGCGACGGCGTGCTGCATCCCTCCATCGCCGCGCGGGTCCTGGCCGAGTTCAACCGGATCAGCACGCAGCGCGCCGCCGACCTGAAACTGTTCTCCGAGCTGACCACCCGCGAAATCGAAGTCCTGAAGGAGCTGGCGACCGGCAAGCGCAATCGCGAGATCGCCGAGAGCCTGTTCGTCTCCGAAAAGACCATCAAAAACCACATCTCTTCCATCCTGGCCAAGCTCAACGCCAACGACCGCACGGAAGCCGCCATGATCGCCGCCCGTGGCGGCCTCCTGGAATGATCGTTTTGCTTCAGCCGCTTGTCTAGAATGGACACGAGCGCTCGCCGGAATGGTCGTCTCAGCGCCGGCTCAGAAGGGCCTGCGCTTCTGCCTGAAAGGATTGCAGCTCTGTCTTCCAGGTGGAGGAAATCTTCGGATGCGCGTCTACCCAGCGCACCGCCTGATCGTAGCAGTCGCGGGCTTTTGCCGGGTCGCCCAGCTTTGCATAACTCATCGCCAGGAAGAACAGATTGTACGCATCTCCCCCGTCGCTGCCCGCTTTGAGGGAGTCGTTCAAGGGGCCGAGAGCCTGCGCATACTGTCCGAGGCGGTAATAGACGATGCCCAGCGTATTGAGATGGCTCGCCTCTCCGGGCTTGAGCTGCAGGGATTTCCGGATGAGCGGCAGCGCCTTTGCCGGGTTCCGCACGCCCTCCGGCGCGCTGACATAGAGCCAGGCGAGGCCGTTCAGGCTATCCACATCGTTCGGATGCGCCTTGATCTGCGCGATGGCGTCGGCGATTTGATCGCGGTACTGCTGTGCCGTCACATCGCCGGCAATCACTTCCACGCGCGGCGCACCCGTCTCTGTCTCCTGGCTCGGAGGCGCATAGGGCGGCAGGTTCCAGTCCAGGCCCAGCGTTGCAAGCCGCTGGCGAATACGACGCAGGTCCCACAGACCGATTCTGCCATCCTCCCAGACCACGGCCAACTTCGAGCCATCCGGGCTGAAGCATAGCCAGAGGACGACGGATGCGCCAGGCGCTTCCAGAGAGGCGATCTCCTGCATGGTGGCCGTATCCACCAGGCGCACCTGTGTGGCAGAGGGGGCGATAGCCAGGAGCTTGCCATCGCGGGTGAAGTCCAGCGGTGCCGGGGGGTTGCTGCCAGGCGAACGGGGAAGGACCGGACCGGGCCGCCACGTGCCGGCCTCCCAGAAACGATAATCCGCTCCGCCCCCCACGAGCCAGCGGCCATCCGGGCTGAAGGTAAGCCGGGTGAAAAACGGAGCGGGCCGCTCCTGCGCCAGTTTGCCGGTGCGCGCCTCCCAGATTTTCACCTGGCTGGGTCCCTGCCACGGACTGGTGGCGATCCACCGGCCATCCGGACTGATCGCGATAAAGTGCATCCGGTAGTTTTGCGACTTTAGCACAACCGGATCCAGCCTGTCGGCAGTAAGAACATGCGCGTGGCTTTCCTGGTGGATGGCCGCCAGAATCCGCCCATTCCGGCTCTGGCAAAAATCTCCGGCGCCGATCGGCGTCCAGGTGGCCAGATTTTGAGGGGGACCGATCCGCAGCGTATCTGCCTTCCGGTCGCCGGTGACGGGCCAGGAATAGAACTCGTTGTCGCCACTGGTGATCAGGCGCGCTCCATCGCGGCTGAAGGCGGTTTGCGTGCAATCTCCTACGTGGAGGCGGGCAAGGGGGCGGGCCTGTGCTACATCCCAGAGTTGGACGCCCTCCTCATCCGCCGAGGCCAGCAGGCGCCCATCCGGGCTAAAATCTACGCTCCCGGCATGCGTATGAGTCCGGCGCGCGTTCAGCAAGCGGTATTCCTGATTGCCGGCCACCTTCCATAGCCAGCATCCGGCATTGCTTCCCCCGACTAATCGCCGGCCATCCCGGCTGAAATGCAGCAGATCGGATGCCAGAACCGGATTGACAAGCAACGGCTTTCCGGTCCGTGGGTCCCACAACCGCAGGGTACCGTCCCAACTGGAGCTGGCCAGGAGCGTTCCGTCGGCGTTGAAAGCGATATGGTTCGGCTCGTTCGAGTGCCCTTCCAGCGTGAACACCGTCTGGTGTGTCTGCGGGTCGATCAGATAGATGTTATGGTCCCGGCAGCCGATGGCCAGCATGTGGCCATCGGGCTGCCAGGCGAGGTCATTCGTGCCGTGCGGCGTGGGAATGGCAAAGGCGCCCCCGTGTTCCAGATCCAGCACCTGGACTCCTGTCGTTCTGTAATTGCCGACGGCAAGCAGGCGGCCATCGGGGGATAGACGCAGGTTGCCGGGGGCAAGCGCCGGCTGGAAACGTTTGATCTCCCGTCTTGCCGGCAGCGTGAGCAGCCGGATCGAGCCATCCGGAAACCCAACGGCCGCCCAACGCCCGTCCGCGCTGAAATCGGCGGATTGTTCTTGAAGACCGTTGCCTGATAATGTCAGGAAGAGCTTGCCCCGTAGGCAGTCCCATACGACAAAAGTCCGGTCCATACGGGTGAGGGTGATGTAGCGCCCATCCGGGCTGCGATGACCCATGATCCAGTAGGAAACGCCGGAGCCAGACAGCGTCTTCAGAAGGCGATCGTCTGCGATTCGTCGGATTTGAATGTCGCCGTGAGAGGCGAGGCGGAAGTAGCGCCCGCGTTCGGAATCGACGTCGATGATAGGAAATCTCTGTAGCCCGGACCAGTGCTTCTCAACCTGCAGATCCACCGGCACGCTCATGTCGGAGATAGCTTCGTTGCGCAGCTGCAGGCGCATTGCTGGCGAAGGATGCAGGGGCGCCGCCTTCGCCAGAGCGGCCAGGCTGGCGAATCGCTGTCCTATCTGGTCGCTCGTGCGCAGGGCGCGGGCTTGATCCAGGTAGGAACGCTGCTGGAGCTGGCCTTCCAGCCGCTCGGCCCGCATGCGCTGTCGGTTCGCCTCGGCCTCCCTCTCCTGCGCGATCTGCTGCTGCGCGAAAGTCCGCTCGCGCTCCTGCTCGGCATGCGTGCGCGCCTCTTCCGCCTGCCGGCGCAGGGAACGCTCCCGTTTCTCCGCCTGTTGGGAGAGCGCGGCGATCGCCTTCTCGCTGCGGGCAAGGTCCGAGGCCTGTTGGGCCTCCTGGACCGCCTGCTGCCGGGAAGCCTCGCGCAGAGCGGCCATCTGCCGCGCCGCCGCAGCGTCCTGCAGCGCGCGGCGGCTCATCAGCCCCATCCCGATCAGTCCGCCCAGCAGGACGAGCAGAATCGCGGCGCCGGAAGTCGCCCGCAAGACCCCCCGCCGGTAGGCCGTCTTCTGCCTTCGCAGCTCGGCGTCCGGCATGTTCTCGGCGATCCATGCCTTGTCGAAGACCCGCTCGTAAATCCGGTTGCGAACGGCCAGAAATCCCGCCCTGGCGCGGACGACGCCAGATAACTTTACAATGCTGACGAGCGGCTTGGTCTCATCATCCTGCACCGGCCTGCCGCGCAGGACCTTTCCATACAGGTCGAGCAAGCCGGCCAGGTCGGCCTCCGAGCGCAGCAGCCGCTCGCGCACGAAGATCAAATTATCGTCGCGCTCCCGCGCGCCGGCAGCCAGAAACAGCGTCTCGCACAGCCGGTCGACGATCTCCCCGTCCGGCGTCCGAGGATCGTCTTTCAGAAGGGCCTCGGCGACCGCCTGACAGAGCCGTTGCGTCAGGTAAGGATGCCCGCCCGTCCAGAAAAGCACGAGAGAGAGCAGATGCTGCGCCGCCGGGTCGCTGGACGGCAGCGAGGCCGCCTCTCCGCCTCGGATCATCCCAGCCGCCAGCGGCGCCGCCTCCTTGAGCGTGAAATCGGTCAGCTCGATGCGGCGCCCGATGTTGAACGGCGTGTTGCGCGTGTCGCGGATCAGGTCCGAAGGCGAAGCGACCCCCAGCAGGCAGAAGGAGAGGCGTTGGAAATTCGGATCTTCCACCCGGCGGTTGTAGCACTCCCGGATGGCGGCGAAAAACTCATCCGCGGAAAACGGCAGCGAGCGCACGGCGTCGATCTCGTCCACAAATAGGACCACCGGGCCGGGGATTTTCTGGAGCACGACCTTTTCTAAACCGAGCATCCACCGCTGCAGAGGGCTAAGCCGCTCGTGCGCGAACCAGAAATCCTCCATTTCGTCTTCCAGGTCCAGCGCGCGGGCCAGGAGGTTGAGCAGGCCATCGTACCACTGATCGGGCGCCAGATTCTGGCCGACGGCGGTCAGGTCCAGAACGGCGACGGCGACGCCTTCTTCCCGCAGGCGCGCGGCGGTGCGGACCATGAGCGAGGATTTGCCCATCTGCCGGGACGTCAAAATATAACAGAACTGCCCCTGTCGCAGCCCTTCCAGCAGATCGGCATCGGCCTGCCGCTCGATATAGGAGGGCGCGTCGCGGGGCAGCGTGCCCCCCGTGATGTAGAAGGGAACCGGCTGGCGGATCATTGCAGGCGGCTCTCCAGGTAGCTGCGATACAGCCCGCAACGGGGACGGGCCTCCGGCAGCCCGGCGCCGACCAGCACGCCGGCGCTACGCAGCCGGTAGAAACACTCTGCATCCGAGCAGGGTTGCCCTCTCAAAACGGGCCTCACGGCCTCGCACAGTGCGGCATCCTGGGTCAGCGCCGCCAGCAGACGTCGGAGGTGATCCCCGAAAACCCCGTCTTCGCGTCCGGCACCGGCTTCCAGAGCGTCCAGAGACACGCCATCGACCGCCATGCACTGTAAGCCGCGTCGGACCAGATAGGGATGTCCCCCGACAAGCCCGCAGTAGCGATCGATCTTCTCCGGACTTTCCAGCGGGGAACCATAGCGGCGGTTCAGCTCCTCCACCTCGCCTCGGGTGAAGTCCTCCAGAGCCAGCCGCGTGCCGACATTAAACGGTGACTGGTTCAGATCGGTAATGAACAAGTGCGCTTCGGTGGCGTAGGCGATGGCTAATGTCAGCCGGCCCCACGGCCCCTCCGGATTGAGGGAGCGCTCGTTGTGCCAGGAGCGGAACAGCCCGAAAACCACCGCGCTGAAGGGATAGCTGAACAGCCGGTCGACTTCGTCCAGCCCCCAGACCAACGGCGCGGAGAGACGCCCCAGCACCTCCCGGCGCAGGAACCGATCGAAGTTCACGTTCCAGCCACGGCGGGGGTTCCAGACCGCTTCGAGCGTGAGGTCGAGATCGAGCTGGTCGATCATCATCACCGCGAACGTCTCGAAGAGCGCGGCCGCCGTTTCCATCTGTTCCGGAATCAGCTTCTGCAGGTCCGTCATCACCACGCAGGCCCCGGCGTCCCGCGCCTGCTGAAGACCGCGCGCCAGCAGACTGGTCTTACCGACCTGGCGCGATCCCTTTACCAGCACCAGGCTGTCGCCTCGGGCAATGGCGGCCTGGAACGCCGCATCCGTGGGCCGGACCACATAGAAAGGCGAATCCAGCGGTACCGCCCCACCCTCCGGCTCCAACTTCAGGCGGGCGAGAAGCGGCTCCAGCGGAGAGGACGCGGGAGCCTCCATCCCTCCGGGAGCGGCGCTCGGACCGGTCTGCAGTTGCGCCAACAGCGCGCGTGTTGCGGCCGAGGGGGTGATGCCCAGATCATCCCGCAGCGTGCGCTCCATCTCGCGATATTGGCGGAGCACGTCCGCGGTGTTTCCGGCGGAGGCCAGCAGGCGCATCAGGTGACCGTGCGCCTCTTCCCGTAAGGGGTCTTGCTGCACCACCCGGCGGGCCGCCTCGATGGCGCCCGGCAGGTCGCCCGCCTCGGAAAGCGCGTTGGCGAGCTGACCCAGGGCGCCGCGATAGATTTCCGCCAGCCGCTCCCGCTCCTGGAGGATCCGATCCTCGTAGTAGCCGGGAAGCAGATCGTCGCCATACAGTTCGACGGCGCGGCTCAGGAGCCGGATACGCTCGGACGGCTCGGAAGCCTGGGACGCGGAGCGCAGCGCTGCCTCGAACTCGGCCACATCCGTCGTGATCTGATTCGGAGCGAGCCACACCTGGAAATGGTCGGCCATCAAGAGGCTGCCTTCCGGCGTGCCGGGCGGCTCCAGATGGCGGCGCAGACAGGAGAGCGTCTGGCGCAGCCGGCTCCGGGTGGCCTCCCAATCCTCGCCGGGCCAGAGCAGCTCGGCCAGAATCTCTCGCGGATGCGCCTTGCCGGCAGGCAGGCACAAACAGGCCAGCAGGGCGGAGACTTTTCGAGTCTCGAAACGGGGAACAACGCGCTCGCCTTGCCGGGCTAATTTCAGTCCTCCGAACAATTCGATACGCCAGGGCTCTGTCGACATGGTCCTGTTCTCATTAGGTTGGGATGGATCTCAGTATCATTGTAACCTGCAGGCGTTCCAGCAGCGTAACAAAAACGTAAAATTATCGCAAAACCTTCCCCGCCCGATCTAACAGCCTGTACGTAAACGTCGATAAGCTCACGAATATCAAAAGCGTTTCCGTCCGCAGGACGGTTGTCCGAAGGCCCTCCAGACGGGCATTGAAACGCTTGCTGTGAAATAGCCGGCCCTTCACCAGTCGATCAGGTCGGCAAACGCCAAGTTCGGCCGACCTAGCTTTCGATTAAGCCAGATACAGAAGTTATGCAGTGCCGCCTTAGCCAGAAGACGGG
>DASRCN010000070.1:0-44658 GCA_035653075.1 Chthonomonadaceae bacterium
TCGGCTATCTGCCGGACATGCTCCATAACTTCATCGGTCGTAGGGGAGCCGTCCGCGTATCCCAATGCGTAGACGGTTCCCCCTATAACCATTTCACGGCTAACCATTCTTACCTCCAGGTGCGTCAAGTCTATAAGTACCATTATTTCCTACGGCCTCTCGGTGTCTAGGGGGGTAAAGTGGGTGTACTTTTTAGATGAGGCAACGATCCCGACCGGGTGGAAAGTTTCGTGATGCAATACGGATGCTTGCATAATCGTCCAAATTGGGGTAAACTAAGGAGACAAATTGACACTATTCGGATGCGGGACTAGCCTGCATCCGGGTCGCCGGAGCGTCAATGCGCGGCGACCGTGTCCTTCCCGCTCCGGGGCAGACCGGAGCCAGAGGCGTCCTTCTCGACCGATAGGGTCGAACCGCCGGGGACGCCATTCCGACCGAGGGGAGGTGAAAACCTATGCGCCATTACGAGGCGATGTACATCGTCGACCCCGACACGCCCGATGAGGGCCTGGAGCCGATCATCGACAGATACAAGAAGATCGTCACCGACGGGGGCGGCGAAGTCGGCGAGACCGGCAAGTGGGAAAAAGGGCGGCGCCCACTGGCCTACGAGATCAACAAGAAACGCGAAGGCATCTACGTCCTGATGCAGTTCCAGTCCGACGCGGCTGTGCCCAAGGAGCTGGATCGTATCTTCCGCATCAGCGACGAGATCATGCGGCATCTCATCGTGCGACAGGACCCGGACGAAGAATAGTTCGCGGCGCGGCAGACAGCGTTTTTCCGCTTTGGCCGCGCCCTTTGGAGTAGCTCTTATCGGGCGGCGCAATCGGCGTCGTTATTCACACCACCAAGCATGAGAACCGTTGTCCGCCAACAGAAGGCGGGCATCAGGGGAAGGAGAATCGGAAATGTTAAACCGTGTCGTCTTGATCGGACGTCTCACCCGCGATCCGGAGATGAAGTATACTCCGCAGGGAGTAGCTGTCACGCAGATGGGTATCGCCGTACAGCGTTTCACCAAGAACGAAACCGGCGATTACGACGTCGACTTTTTCAATGTTGTCGCCTGGCGGCGCACCGCCGAGTTCGCCGCCAACTATCTGACCAAGGGCCGCTTGATCTCCGTGGATGGCCGCCTGCAGACCCGTTCCTGGGTAGCGCAGGACGGCAGCAAGCGGAGCGTGGTCGAGATCGTAGCCGATAACATCGATACTCTGGAGCGGCGTCCCGACGGAGAAGGGGCGCCGGAAGGCGAGGCGCATGAGGCAGCGCCGGAGCGCACTCCCGTTGCAGCAGCGGCCGGAGGCAAACGCGCTTCCGCACCCGCGCCGCCTCCGGATGACGACCTGGACGAATCCGATCCCTTCGCGGACGAATAACACGCCGGTTGCCCTCCGCGCATCACGGAAAGGACCCACAGAACCATGACCGGTTCGCCCCGCAAATCAAGCGCGAAGAAATTTCGCAAGCCGCGGCGCAAAGTCTGTATGTTCTGCGTTGAGAAGGCAACCAACATCGACTACAAGCAGATGATCCTGGGACGCTATCGCACCAAGCTCATCTCCGAGCGCGGTAAGATCGTTCCCCGGCGCACGACCGGCACCTGCGCGCATCATCAGCGCATGGTCACCGACGCCATCAAACGAGCGCGCCATCTGGCGATGGTCCCGTTTGTGGCCGAATAAGTGGCGCCCGACCCGAAAGCCGGGTGAGGATGGAAACGTGGCCCAATAACCGGCTCACGCCATTACCCTTCCGAAAAAGGCAAAATGCCGTCCTGCGGCTTTTGCCTTTTTCCTTGCCCTTCTTTTCATGACCGTTCTATTTGCGGGCAGTTAAAACTGCGGCAACCAAGGCCCCAAGTCCCCTCCAGGGACTGCAACTGTCAGGTTGGAGTCTTTCTACTATGACCCTGGATCACCACCCGCTGCTCGATACCCTGCACGATCCGCCGAAACGCCGATCCCTGGACCCTCACAATATGATGGGATTGGTCCTGGCGTTTCCCCAGCAGTGCCGCGAGGCGTACGCCATCGGCCAGCAAGCGTGGAAGGAGCCGGGCGGCCCCGCGGCGATCCGGCAGGTCGTCGTCACCGGCCTGGGCGGCTCCGCCATCGGCGGCGATCTGGCGCGCTGCCTGATGGACGAGTACGGGATCGTGCCGCTGATCGTCAACCGCGACTACTCCCTGCCGCGCTACGTCGGCCCGGAGACTCTGGTCGTGGCGCTCTCCTATTCCGGCAACACGGAGGAGACCCTGACCGCCTACACCGAGGCGAAAGCGGAGGGCGCGCCGCGAGCGGTCATCACCGGTGGCGGAAAACTCGGCGCCCTGGCGGTCGCGGATGGCGTGCCCATCGCCATCGTCCCCGGCGGCCAGCCGCCGCGCTCCGCCACCGGCTATCTCTTTTTCCCGCTGATCGCCTGCCTGGCCCGCTACGGCCTGCTCGACCGCGACTTGAGCGATGAGATTGCGGAGACACTGGCGCACCTGGAGCGGATGGCGGTCACGCTTGGTCCCGACGTGCCGGCGGCGCAGAATCCGGCCAAGCGACTGGCCGTCGCCCTCTATGAAAAGCTGCCCGTCATTTACGGCTCGCAGGGCTATCGCGGCACGGTGGCCTATCGCTGGAAGTCGCAGATCAACGAGAATGCCAAAGAGGCCGCATTCGCCAACGTGCTGCCGGAGCAGAACCACAACGAGATCCTGGCCTGGACGCTGGCGCAGCGGCAGGCGAAGAACTGGTCTGTCGTCTTCCTGCGCGATCCGCAGGAGGCGGCCGTCTCGCCCCGCATCGCGCGCCGCGTGGAGGTGACCAAAGAGCTTATCGCCACCGAAGCCGACGTGCATGAAGTCTGGGCGGAAGGCCGGTCGCTGCTCGCCCGCATGTTCCATCTGATCTACTTCGGCGACTTCGTCAGCGTCTATCTGGCCTACCTCAACGGCATCTGCCCCACCCGAATCGACGGCATCGACCACCTGAAAGCTGAGCTGGCGAAATTACAGTGAAGGACCGCCTGACATGAAGTCCTGGATCATAATCGTCGGACAGAAAAGCTAGCGTGCTAGTCCCCGGAGGGGACTTCGGGCCCTTGTTGCCGCAGTTTTAACTGCCCGCTTCTTCGCCGGGGAGTACACGACCCGTCTGTTGGTCCTTCGGACAACCGCCCGGCAGGGCGTAAAGGCTACGGACGTGCAGTCGAAGCAGAAGCAACCACAGGTCTGGAAATTTCGATGATTTCCATGCAAACGCTGATTTCCATTCTGCTAGTGCTGCTGACTTCCGTCGCGAACGCGCAGACCCGTGTTATTAACATATCACCCTACCGCCTAACAGCGACATGGCGCGGTGACACGGAGATTGTCCGGCTTTACAATCGTCACAGCCATCGACTTGTCTGGCAGCGCACATTCCTGCATGCCTGGCTGGAACGTCCATTCATGGGCTGGTCACGTGACCACCGGGCACTTGCTTTCATTGTGCAGGATAATCGTATCTACATTCAAAGAAGCTCAGGATTTCAGCACATTACGCGAGACCTCTTCCGAATCTTCATCTGGCGGGCTGGAGAGCAGTCGAAGCTGATTGCAAATCAGAACATACTCCAAACTTACGATGGAGCTTTCGATTTCCAGTGGTCACCAGGCAACTCTCGCCTGGCATTCCGTGGCGAGGGCAGCGGCGATCTTGATGTGGATGCCGGTGCCATTTGCTGTCTGGACCCCTCGACAGGTCGCATTCATGCAGGACCTGGCGGCGTCCGGAAAATGCGCTGGATCGGACGCTACCTGCTGCGATATTGGCCGTTACATTGGCGGCTGGTAGGCCCTCAGTCCGTTGTGCCGGTGACTGCCAGACACTCTCGCTTATGGCGATGTCCCTGAATCGGATACATAATACACATGATAAAGCTGATGATTATGCTACTGTTCTTTCTGCTGCCATCCATTGCGAACGCGCAGATAGGGACGGCGGTACGGCGTTTTCCCGACTCGCGCAACGGCATCCTCATCTATGCGGACCAGTTCCCCTCGCAGATGACGGAGGCGCAGATGCGGTTTGCGGCGACCCACTACGTGGGCAGCCAGAAGATGACGCGCACGTGGATACGGCGGATGCGGCGGCTGAACCCGCATTTCCTCATGCTCCACTACCAGTTGGCGGTCGGCGCAGGCCCGGCCGTGTTTCTGGACGGCGACCAGTGGACGAACGATTTCCCGCTGGTGACGCGCCACGAATCCTGGTTTCTGCACGACTCAAGCGGCCATCGGCTCCGGCAGCTCGCCTGGGACTGGTACGTGATGGACATCCGCTTCAACGGAGACTGGCCGCGCACCGGTTTTCCCGACTACTGGCTGCAGACCGCGCTCAAGCGGATGCGCGACAACGAGGATGACGGTTGCTTCGCCGATAGCTATACGCAGGACATCCTGATGAACCAGCTTCAGCCTCCCACCCCTCTGTTTACGGACGTAGACCGCAATAAGCGCGATTGGCTGCCCCAGCTCAACCGGTACGGCGCCTTCTGCGCCGCCGGATTCCATCGCCAGCCGGAGCATTTCTATTATCTACCCAACCTCGGCGGCCTGGTGACTACCTGGGATCACGTGACCGATCTGGCCGTCGGCGACGGCGGCATGAATGAGGGTTTCTGCGCCGCCGGGCCGGGTCGATACTATACCGAAGCCGATTGGAAGCTGCAGATGAGCCGTCTCCTGAAACTGGCAGAGCAGGACAAGATCCTGCTCTGCCAGACGGGAATTGCGGGAGCGAATGCCGATCATCGCTGGTTCGTCGTGGGATCGTTCCTGCTGACGAAGGGCCGGCACTCCTATCTGAATATGTTCCAGAAGAGCAGCCTGGAATGGTATCCGGAATACGAAGTCGCTCTGGGTCCGTACCTGGCAGAGCCGAAGCAGGACGTTGCCGGCTACTGGGACAGCGCCTGGGGCGTATATCGCCGCGACTATGCCGATGGCATGGTGCTGGTCAATCCCGGTACGCAGCCGGTCACCATCCCCAAACTCGGCGGCACGTTCCGCCTCGTCGAGGCGCAGGGCGGTGGCCCGGTAGGCGCGGACGGCCACGTGACCGGTCGCCTGACAACCCGCCCGGTGACTTCGCTGACCCTCCCGGCCCACAGCGCCCGCGTGCTGCTGACCGGATGAGACCCTCTGGACAGAATTCGCATGGCGCTCTTCCTTTTCATTATTCTGGGCCTGATGCCGAACAAAAAGGCGGGCAGAAAGGATATTGCTTTCTGCCCGCCCGTGATCTTATTCAGTTGAGATATCGATATTCGATTGTGCCGGTATGTCATTGTCGTGTCGGCGGAGCCGATAGAGCCGTTATTCAGTTGTGAGCGATATTTCGTTCCGAATTCAAAGAAAGATTATGTGAAAGAGCGTCGATATGGTGTCCTTGAAAAACACCCTAAAGACGCTCCTGGTCTAAACTCCGGAGCGACTCACCTGGCCCCTCCGGCGTACTCTATTCTATTGTGTGCGATAACCCGATCGGGTTATCAGCATCGCTTTCTCGGTATCGGTTGTCTTTACATCTGTAAGACGACGGGGCCGCTTCCAGGGTTCCCTGTTTTCTGCGCACGCAAGGGCCGATGGACCAAAGTCCTTCGTGCAGGCATTCCATCGCGCATTCTATTTCGCTCCGAGAGCTTCGGCATAGGCCACGGCGTTCTCCCAGGCGGTCATTGCCTCCGCCAGGGCTGCCTGGATGCCGCCATGCTCCTGCGAGAGCGCCACGACATTGTCGGTCGGAGCCGGGCGCGAAAGAATCTCCTCGATCTCCCGCAGGCGGGTCTCCAGGGACTCGACTTTCCGCTCCGCCGCCGCCACCTGGTTCTGCGCCCGCTGCCGCTCCTTGGATAACTGGTGGAAGTTCAGGCCGGTGGGCACGGAGACGGCAGGCGTGGGCCGCTGGGAGAGCAGCGTCTCCAGAACGCTCTTCTGCCCGTTGCCGCCCTCCTTCTCCCCGGCCCCGTTCCGGGCCGGTTTCGGGGCGGCGCGCAGTTGACCGGCCAGCTTCTTCGCCCGGTACTCGCCGTAAGGGCCGTCGAAGAAGGTGGCGTGGCCGTCCGCGATCTCCAGCGTGCGGTTCGTCACCTGATCGAGCAGATAGCGGTCGTGCGAGATGAGCAGGAGCGTGCCGTTGTACTCGCGCAGCATAGAAGCCAGCGCCTCCCGCGAGTCCAGATCCAGATGGTTGGTCGGCTCGTCGAGGATGAGCAGGTTCGGACGCAGGTAGGTCAACTGCGCCAGGACGAGCTTGTTCTTCTCGCCGCCGGAGAGCAGGTGTGTCGGGCGGAACACGTCATCGCCGGTAAAGAGGAAGCGGCCCAGGTGCGTGCGCGCCTCCGTGGGCGACATCTCCGCCACGTCCAGCATGTTCTCCAGCACCGTCGCCTCCAGGTCGAGGTCGCTCGTGTCCTGGGCGAAGTAGCCGATGGTCACGCTGGCGCCCAGCCGCGCCATGCCGGCGGTCGGCGTCTCGCGGCCGAGCAGGATCTTGATGAGCGTGGACTTGCCCGCGCCGTTGGGTCCCACGATGCCCACGCGCTCGCCCCGGCGGATCAGCGCCGTCACGTCCTCGAACAGTACGCGGCTGCCGTACTGCTTGCTCACCCCGTCCAGGATGACCACCTCGTTGCCGCTGGTCTGTGTGGGCTTGATCCCCAGTTTGGCGGTCTTGCCGGGCGGCGGCGGCTTCTCCGTTCCCTGCGCCCGGATCCGCTCCGCCCACCGCAGCCGCATGACGGCCTGGGAGCGCTTCGAGGGCGTGTTCTTCCACTTCTCGAAGAACTCGTTCAGGCGCGCGATCTCCCGCTGCTCCCGCTCGTAGAGCTCGGCCTGCCGCTGGCGGTTGGCCTGCTTCTGCGTCCAGAAGGAGGAAAAGTTGCCGTGGTAGAGGGTCAGGCGCGTGTTCTCGATCTCGGCGATAGTGGTCGCGACGCGGTCCAGGAAGTAGCGGTCGTGCGAGACCAGCACGAGGGCGCCGCCGAAATCGCGCAGGAACCCTTCCAGCCACTCGGTCGCCTCGATGTCGAGGTGGTTGGTCGGCTCGTCGAGGAAGAGGATATCGGGTCCGGAGAGCAGCAGGCGCGCGATCGCCAGCCGCGTCTTCTCGCCGCCGGACAGCTTGCCGCACAGCTTATGCAGGTCGCTCGGCCCGAATCCAAGCTTCTTCAAAACTGCCGGAATGTCGCGCAGATTGTCGTAGCCGCCCATCGCCTCGAAGCGGTCGTGCAGGACACCGTACTCCTCCATGATGCGCTCCAGCGCCTCGTCCGTGGAGGCGGCGGCCATCTCGTGCTCGACCTCGCGCAGCCGACGCTCCATCTCCAGGACGTGCGCGAAGGCGGCCTCCGCTTCCTGCAAAACGGTCTTATTAGGATCGACGGCGTCTTCCTGGCGCAGATAGCCGGCGCGGATGCCGCGCGCATACGAAATCGATCCCTTGTCCGGCGTCTGCTGGCCGGTCAGCAGGCGCAGCAGGGTCGTCTTGCCGCTGCCGTTGCGCCCGACCAGTCCCAGCTTCTGCCGCCAGGCCAGGCGGAAGCTGACTCCCGTCAGGATGGTATCGCCACCGAACGATTTTTCCAGATTATTTACTACCAGCAGGCTCATGATCTAAATCTCCCACGGCAGCCCGACCTTACCTCAATCTCCCCCTCTCCTTACGAAGGAGAGGGGTTAGGGGTGAGGTTTTCTCCCCTCTCCTTACGAAGAAGAGGGGGCGGGGGTGAGGTTAGAAGGTCGCGGCTGCCACTGCCATCACATGGAAAAGCCCACCGCGAACCGGCAGAGCGGGTCAGCGGTGGGCCACCATTCGTTTGCAGCGCAGCGTGGAATCATGCCGCGGGAACGCTTGCAATCTATAAGGGCTACGTCTTCCGTTCGAGAATCTGCCAGATGCACGGGGGTAAAAGAGTCACAATACGGCCTATACCAAAGGAGGCACGCCAACACAGCGCTGGGCGTGCCACGTCGGCAGCAGGTCGTATAGAGTTGTCCCCGTGCGAAACGACATGGAAAGAAATTCTCCTCGTTGGGTGACCTCTATATTATACGCGACGCAGGCGCGGCTGTCAATAAAAATCTCGTCTTTGCATAGTAGCGTAGACCGATCATATCAAGCCAGCCACCAAAACTGCCAGGAGCAAGAGAGGACTATTCAAGGCAGGCATCCATTTTCAGCCTCGTGCCCCAGCTATTCCTTAGCACCTGCTCGCTGAAGGAGATCGATGACAGGCTGCTCTGACATCGGCTACGTGCGCCCACGATGCCCAGAGATGACCCATCAGTCAGTGGCTAAATCGTCCTCGGTATCGAAACGATCAGCTATCTTTATAAGCGTTCAATTCTCAAGTAAGGCAGCTCTGCCTGAAGGAGTGCCAGCTGTTTCCTCTACGCATATGGCCTGCCTGTTGCATTAATCCAGGAGGAATTGCCCAGTTAATCTTTAACTATCAGCAGATACCTATCGCTCGTTCCCATCGGCATGAGACTTGCTGTCCATCCCTTGTCGAGTCCATAAATGGAACAACCTGTTTCTGTGGCATCCACCCAATATAGTTTTATCGATCTCTTCTGCGGAGCCGGAGGGCTATCTTTAGGTTTCCAACAAGCCGGCTTCCGTCTCGTTCACGCACTCGACAGTAGCCCCGCAGCAGTCAGTACCCACGCTGCAAACATTGACGGCAATGTGAGCTGCACTTTGATTACACCGGATATCGCTGTGCCTGCCTCAACCATAATCGTTGGGGGTCCACCCTGTCAAGGGTTCTCCTCGGCTGGGCTGCGAAGGAAGGGTGACCATCGGAATAGCCTGGTTGGATGCTTCGCAGAGATAGTTGTCCGCTCTCAACCAACTGCTTTCGTATTCGAAAACGTCGAGGGTTTTCTTACAGCGGAGGGCGGCCGGTACTTGCTCGACCTGTTATCCCCGCTTGTTGAGTCGGGTTATCGAATCCACCTCCGCAAGGTTAATGCTGCCAACTACGGGGTACCTCAACACCGCAAGAGAGTCATTGCGATAGGCGGTCTGGGATGGGAACCCTGCTTCCCGGAACCTTCGCACGCGGCGCATGGAGCACCAGGTGCGTATCGAGTCACAGGCAAGAACCTTACTCGCACGCCTACACTTGCGGACGCATTAGAGGGCCTCCCTCCTGCGACCACAGTTCCACCAGGGGAAGTGCCGGGACACTTCTATAGGCCGCTCGAGGGAATCGATTTGCGAAGAGCCACCGCACTGAAGCAAGGAGAGCGGATGCGGGA
Organism: Chthonomonadaceae bacterium; assembly: GCA_035653075.1. GTDB lineage: Bacteria > Armatimonadota > Chthonomonadetes > Chthonomonadales > Chthonomonadaceae > DASRCN01. Next base: position 9,305 of record DASRCN010000070.1, read on the forward strand.
CCTTCCAGTAGAACTGTGGCACCCCAGTTATCAACGGCGGGCTTTTCGGCGTGTCAAGGATGGTACTCCTACGGAACGAAGAGGTGGCGCACCTTCCGGCATGAGACGGCTTGTTGCCGCTGAACCCTCGAAGGCCATTACAGGGGGTGCTCTGACTGAGTTTATCCATCCAGTGGAAAATCGCAATTTGACCATTCGTGAGTGCGCAAGGATACAGACATTCCCGGACAACTTCACATTCTGTGGGACTATCGCTCAACAGGCAATGCTAATTGGAAATGCCGTGCCCCCGGTTCTCGCGCACCGAATCGCATCGTCGCTTGTTGCCGACTTGCATAAGGCTAACCCCGGAGATCGGATAGGAGCGTTGCTGTCGTTCGTGCCCACCATCGCGGAAGGCGCCAGCCCTGCACTAAGACAGGTGATAGCACTGGTGAGATCGCAATTCAGGCTTGACGTCAATACTGGAGATCAGCAAGCATTATGGCTCTAACTGCTGCACAAAGCACAATCGTAGCCAAGGCTCGCTCGGTTGGAGGGGGAGCCATCGGAGTAGCACTTTCAGAAGAAGTATGCTCCTATCTTGTGGCTGTCATAATTAGGGATTTGGGACTAGAAGGCGAGTTTTCTGACCCTCTTCCCGATGTCCTGCCGTTCTTCTCGACTCACCCCCTCAGCGGGTTGGTGCTGCCAGACACACCGTTCCTTCCCTTGTTTGAAAAACTGGTCAGCCTGGTCCCAGACGCTGCATCATATTTCGGCTGCCTTGCAACACTTCACAAAGCGCGACTGAAGTACGAGGCCATCTTGCGAACACAGCCGATTCCAACGATTGACCAGGTAGGGCCACGCAGTCTACTCCAATACGGAACACTGACACCTAAGGGTCTGGCCGACTTCCTGCTGTGGCGGAAATGGATTTACGACATCGATAACCGTGCGGCGCAGGAAACAGGATACGTCTTCGAGCCCATTATTGCTGCGTCTATCGGAGGTACGCCTGTCAGCGCGTCGAAAAGCCCAATAAAGCGAAGCTCGGACCCCCGCAAAGGAAGGCAGGTGGACTGTATCAGGCCCGACCTGAAGGCGTACGAGGTGAAACTTCGGGTCACGATCGCCGCATCCGGTCAAGGACGATGGAGTGAAGAGCTTGACTTCCCCGGCGACTGCAAAGCCAGCGGGCATATCCCGGTGCTGGTCGTTTTAGATCCCACGCCCAACACAAAACTGTCCGAGTTGAGTCGCGCCTTCCAAGAAAACGGTGGGGAGGTTTACGTCGGCGACGACGCATGGCAACATTTCAACAGCCTTGCTGGTGTTGTCATGAGCCGCTTCCTCGAAACGTACGTCCATGAGCCTATCAACTCGTTGCTGCAGGCTATGCCAGCCAATGGGGACGAATTGCCGGAGTTGGTCCTTAAGATGACCGCGCAGGAGTTGTACGTCGCAGTGGATGGTGAGACGTTGGTAACTGAACGCAGCCTAACTCAAGCCGCCGAGGATGCTAATGACGCCTTGCCCGAAGACGTGGATGAAGTATTGTCCGGCCTATGAGTGCTGGCTCCATATAGTCGCGAGCGTCTTCTGCGATCACATTTGAAGTACGCCGAAGAATGCAGGCCGTCCGGCGAGGAGAAAGCCTGCTCCACTCAGTATTCTCCTGTCACTTTGCGGTTCAGTTCGTTTTTTCTTGCTCTGTTTCTTCATTAAAGATCCATGCTCAAACCTCTTTCATTCTCTCCGGCCCCTTCTCTCTTCCATATTACGGTATCTGCTTCCAAAAGGAAGCGGGTGCCAGATAAAACATAGGAAGGCTCAGGTTGGCCGGTTAGTATGGGTCTGAACGCATTGAGAAAAATTCCCTATTGACAACCACGCAGAACCTCGCTATAATGTTCACGTTCACATGTTCACGTGAAACTACCCGGTAGAGGCGGCGCAAGGCAAATCGATGGCAGCGACGATCATGGATATCGCCAGAAGGCTCAACATCTCGCATACGACCGTATCGCGGGTGTTGAACAACAAGTCCGGCGTTCCCATCGCCGAGAAGACTCGCCAGCGCGTCCTCAACACAGCTCGGGAAATGGGCTACGCTCCCAATCTCGCCGCGCGCAGCCTGCGCCACGCCAGCACACACGTGATCGCGGTTTTCGGCTCCTCCTACGTCGGCATGTGGGGTGGCATCACGCCCGAGCTGATGCGCGGAATCGTGAGCGCGCTCCAGCCGCGCCATTACGGCATCTTCTACGCCATGAGCGATTTCGGCGAACAGAATGCGCCCTCGAACTCCTCGTGGCGCTTCGATGGGGCCATCGTGCTCCAATCGCCCCCGGCGTCGACGCTCCGGCGCCTCGCCAAGAGCGGCCAGCCCTTCGTCTGCGTGAACGAGCATATCGAAGGCCGCTCTGCCGTGCTCTGCGACGAGGCCGCAGGCGTCCGTACGGCGCTCGACCATCTCTGGAAATTAGGGCATCGACGGATCGCGTACGCCAACGCCACGCACCGTCATCTGCAGCACTATAGCGTGGTGGAGCGGCACGACAGCTACTGCGCCACTATGCGCGAACACGGGGTTACGCCGCCTGCCGGGCACGACGTGATCCCGAATGAAGACAACCTTACCGATCGGGTCCGGACTATGATCCTCGATCAGGATGCGACGGCCATCCTTGCCTACGATCATGTGGTCGCCCTCCGCGTCATGGCGGCGGCCCACCAGTTGGGGTTACGGATACCCCAGGACTTCAGCCTGATCTGCTTCAACGATGAATTTCCCGTGGCGGAGGTGGTCCCCACCCTGACGGTCGTCGCGCCGCAGGGAGAGAGGATGGGGCAGCGCGGCGGAGAGCTCCTGCTGGATCTGCTGGAATCTCCGGAGCCGTCCTCGCCCTCCACGATCCGGCTGCCCGAACAGCTCGTCGTGCGCGAATCGACCGCGCCACCGAAACGGAGCTGATCGTTCGTGGCAGCGCGGCGCTCTCGAGAGGAGATAGGAAATTATGACTGGCGTTAAACTGCCTTATTTGCGCTAGTTGCAATACAATCTGCAGCAGATTCGATTTCACAGGCGGATAGGAGGTGAGGCGACTCAACTGTCTTCCAGGAAAGGCGCGCTGCAAAGCAGCCGGCGCCAGGCACTCTCCAGGACTTACCCTGACAGCAATCCAACGAAGTATCCACATCCTTAAGGGAGGAAATCATGATTCACCGCAGAGCGAACGCCAACGCTGCGTTCACCTTGATCGAGCTGCTCGTGGTAATCGCCATTATCGCGATCCTGGCAGCCATTCTCTTCCCCGTCTTCGCCCAGGCCCGTGAAAAGGCCCGCGCCATAAGCTGCCTGTCCAACCAGAAGCAGATCGGACTCGGCATGATGATGTACGTGGAGGACTATGACGAGAGATTCCCGATTGCGGACTATTTCGACGACGGGCCGACCTGCGGCGGTCACCAGCACGAGTGGCCGGATGTCGTGTACCCGTACATTAAGAATGGCCAGCTCGGCGGCAACAACAACTATTATGGCCAGGGCGGCATTTACCACTGCCCTTCGTTTCCCGACAACGAGAGCGGGGAGTACGGCATCAACATGAGCATTTCCAGTGATGGCAACACCTGCTGGAACGCCAACTATAACCCACCCACCACCTCTCTCGCGACCCTACAGACCCCTGCCGATACCGTCCTGCTGGCGGAGAAAGGCCACAACGACGTGGGGTGGGGCTACATCTACTTCGAGTCCGCCGAATGGGCCTGGACGGACTATGTCGCGCCCGTCAACGGCCAGCAAACCCACTTCGGGCCGCATTATGATCTGGACCAGACGGGGAAGAACAATCCCACGGGCGAGCCGCACGACTGCGACTACCCGGTTCAGGGGTTTGCCGGTGGCGCGTGGAACGGCTGCGGCCTCTACCCGCGCTATCGCCATCTTAACACGACCAACATGACCCTCAGTGATGGTCATGCCAAAGCGTTCCCGCATGGCCGCGTCAACTGGTATACCAACATCTTCCCCGGCGTTACCGGCGTGGGACCGGCGACAAGCGCGCCCTACTGATCCCTTCGACCCAGGCGTTGAGAGTGCAGAGATCTGAAAACACAGGCGATCCGCTTTGCACTCTCAACCCGCATCTTTCCGTGCAGGCTTGTTAGGAGGTGCTACCATGTGGAGGCCGGGGTTCAAGCTCCTGCCCATCGCGCTGGGCCTGTCTGTCCTCTTGCTCGGATGCTCCGCCCATACGGACGAAAGCCCGGCGGCGCAAAAGGCAGACAAAGCCGCGGCGCTGGCGAAGGCACTCAAGAGTATCGATGAGAACACGCACATGCCCGAAGAGGCCAAGGCGGCGGCAAAGCAAAGCCTTCTCGCGCATCAGAACGTGGATATGAGCATCCGGCGCTGAGTCACCCGGAGGAGAGATTCACCGATGCCGTTAAACCGGGAGCAGGTTTGCTCCTTTCGAGAAGAAGGCATCCTCGTCGCCGGGGGAATCCGTTGGATCGAGGCGCTGGAAACCTCCCAGAGAATTAAATGTCATCGGGTCTAGCCGCTTCCCTCGCGGTGATCGCGGCGCTCGCGGTGGACGCGCCTTGCGGCACGGTCGATGCCACGCCTCGCAGTGCGGAGGTTCCTCCGCTCAAGTCGGCCTACCGTGGGAAGTTCTTGATCGGCACGGCGCTCGACGTCCCGGCCCTCGAAGGGAGGGCGCCGTTGGACGTGCAGATCGCGACGACCCACTTTGACGCCTTCACCTGCGGCAACAGCATGAAGCCGGACTTCACCCAGCCGGAAGAGGGCCGCTTCACGTTCGCGCAGGGAGATCGGATGGTCGAGATCGCGCAGCGATGCGGCGCCACGCCGATCGGCCATACGCTGGTCTGGCACTCGCAGACGCCGGCCTGGTTCTTCAAGGGTCCCGATGGCCTGCCGCCGAGCCGGGAGTTGGCGCTGGCCCGCATGCGAAGCCATATCGCGGCGGTCGTCGGCCACTTCCGGGGTCGCGTCAAGCAGTGGGACGTGGTCAACGAGGCGATCAGCGACGCGCCGGGCGAATTCCTTCGGCCCACTCCCTGGCTGAAGGCGATCGGCGAGGAGTACATCGCGGATGCGTTCCGGGCGGCCCACGCCGCCGATCCGCATGCCCTCCTCATTTACAACGACTACAACATCAAGCGCGCCTATAAGCGGCCCAAAGCGCTTCGCCTGCTGCGCTCGCTGCTGGAACAGAAGGCGCCGATCGACGCCGTCGGGATCCAGTGCCATTGGCGGCTGGACAGCCCGGACCTGTCCGAAGTCGAGGACTCCATCCAGCAGTTCGCGACGCTCGGCCTGAAAGTGATGGTCACCGAGCTGGATATCGGCGTGCTGCCGACCCGGTACCAGGGAGCGGACGTGGGCTTTCGTCAACTGATGACACCGGAACAGCGCGCCGCGCTGGATCCCTATCCTGCGGGGTTGCCCGAGCCGGTCGCCCTCCGGCAAGCCGAGCGCTACCGGCAGGCTTTCGAGATGTTCCTGCGGCACCGGGACGTGATCGGGCGCGTCACGCTCTGGGGACCCCACGACGGCGACTCCTGGCTCAACAATTTCCCGATATGGGGGCGAACGGACTATCCTTTGCTCTTCGACCGGCAGGGGTGCCCCAAGCCGGCCTTCTTTGCCGTGCTGCAGGCCGGGCGGGCCGCGAGGAGATCGGCGCGGCGATGAGCCGGTTCCCTTTCGGCAGCGCGGCGCTCGCCCTCCTGGTGGTGGCGCTCCTCTCCGGCTTATGGCTCGCCGAGGATCCTGTGGGCGGCCGCAAGGCGACGCTCACCCTCTGGGTATTCAGCAAGGAGCACTATGAAAACTATCAGAACGTGCTGCCTGCCTTTCTCGCGAAGCATCCAGGCGTCACGGTAGACGTGCAGCTCGTCTCCAATAACGGCCTGGCCGCCAGGCTGCAGGCCGCGATGGTCGCCGGAGTAGACGTGCCGGATATGTGCGAGATCGAGATCACCAACGCCGGCACGTTCTTCCGCGGCCCGCTGAAGGAGGTGGGCTTTCTCGACCTTACCGACCGGATCCACCGTTCGGGCCTGTGGGACCAGCTCGTTCGCGCCCGCTTTGCGCCCTACACCAAGCAGGGCCGGATCTTCGGCCTTCCGCACGACGTCCACCCGGTCGCGCTCGCCTACAACCGCGAGGCGTTCGAGAGGCTGGGAATCCAGCCGGACCGTATCCGGACGTGGGACGACTTCATCGCGGTCGGCCGGCGCGTGACCCGGACGACGGGCGCAAATCCCCGTTATCTGATCGAGCTTAGCGATACGTCGGAGGGCCAGTTGGAACTGCTTCTGTTCCAGCGGGGAGGCGGCTTTTTCGACGCGAACGGCCACTGTACGCTGGACAACGAGAAGGCTGTGGAGACCCTGGCCTGGTACGTTCCTCTGGTCGCCGGATCGCGCAGGATCGGCAACGATCTGGGAGGCGGACAGGTGCTCACGCAGGCAGTAGAGCAGGGGTACCTGCTCAGCCTTATTACGCCGGACTGGCGGAGCCGGACCTATGAGAACGACATCGCGCACATGTCCGGCAAGATGGCGCTCATGCCGCTCCCGGCCGTGAGACAAGGCGGCCGGCGCACCTCCACCTGGGGCGGCACCATGATGGGCATCACGAAGCGGTGCGCGCATCCGGATCTCGCGTGGGAGCTGGCGATGCAGCTCTACTACAGCCGCGAGAAGCTCGCGGACCGGTACCAGAAGTCGAACATCCTGCCGCCGAAGCGCGACCTCTGGAACGATCCGGCCATCCAGGCGCCCAAAGCCTACTGGTCCGGGCAGCGGCTCGGACGGATCTATTCGACCCTGGCGCCGCACGTGCTGCCGCAGTATGCGAGTCCCTTTCTGGAGCTGGCGAAGAACAAGCTGAGCGAGGCGCTGGTGGCCTGCGTACAGCAGTACAATGCATCCGGAGACGCGGGCTTCAAAGCGTTCTGCAGGCGGCGCCTCAAGCAGAGCGCCGAGGAAGTGCGCCGCCAGATGGCGAGGAACCCCTATTGACCACGTTTAAGATCGGACGGAGGCGGGCGGACGGAAGCACACCTCTGCCCGGAGGCGCGGCGCGAAGGACCTTCCGATTCCAACAGCGGTTGGCGCCCTACCTCTTCGTATCGCCGTTCCTGATCCTGTTCGCGGTCTTCGGGCTCTACCCGCTCGTCAAGTCGATCCTGCTTTCGCTCTACGTGACCAACGGGCCGCGCGACCATGTCTTCGTCGGGCTGTCGAACTACCGGTTCCTTTTCTCCGATCCCGACTTCGGGGTCGCCGTGCGCAATACGGCGGTCTATACGTTCTGGACCGTCTTTCTGCAGTTGCCTCTGGCGCTCGGGCTGGCTATTCTGCTCAGCCAGAAGTGGCTCAAGGGGCGCAACTGGTTCCGGCTCGCCTTCTTTTCGCCGCAGCTCGTGGGACAGGTGTTTGTCGGCGTCATCTTCATGGTGCTCTACGTGCCCCAGTATGGGCTGGTCAACCACGCGATCCATGCTGTCCACGCGGGCTTCCCGCTGGATACCAAGTGGCTGGGCGACGCGCGGCTGGTGATGCCGGCGCTCGTGCTGGCGTCGCTCTGGATGTACGTCGGCTTTAACATGATCTACTTCCTCGCGGCGCTGCAGGCGGTGGACCGGCAGCTCTACGAGGCAGCGATGGTGGATGGCGCCAATGGCTGGCAGCAGTTCCTCGCCGTGACGCTCCCGGGCATCAAGCCGGTGGCGGTCTACGTGCTGGTGATGGCGACCATCGGGTCCCTCCAACTGTTCGAGCTGCCCTACACGATGCTCCAGCAGTCCGCCGGACCGGACAAATCCGGGCTCACGATCGTGATGTACCTGTATCAGAACGGCTATATCACCGGCGACCTGGGGTATGCCTCGGCGGTGGGCTGGACGCTTGCGCTGGGAATCCTGATCGTCAGCCTGATCCAGATGCGTGTGACCGGCGTGTGGAAAGGCGCGAGCGCGTGATCTGGGAGATCAAGCAGCGGCGACCGCGCCACAGGACGGGGGCGAGACGCCGGTCGGCGGTGATCGCCGGGAGGCTTGCGGTCCTCCTGGCGCTCACGGCCTTTTCGGCGCTCACGCTCGTGCCGCTCGTCTGGCTGGTGGCCGCAGCGCTGAAAAAGCCCGACGACCTCTTCCACTACACCTTCTTCGGGCCGCGTCTATCGGCGCAGAATTTCGTCGATCTGGCTACGAAGGTCCCCGATTTCGGCCGATACGTCATCAACAGTCTCTTCATCTCGTCAAGCATCGTGGTCGTGCAGCTCTTGTTCTCCTCCCTGGCAGGCTTTGCGCTCGCGAAATATGATTTCAGGGGCAAGTCGCTGGTGATGGTCATCATGCTGGCCACGGTCATGATTCCCGGCCAGGTGACGATGGCCCCGCTCTACGAGTTGTTGTGCCGATTGCGCCTCGTCGATAGCTACCTGGGGCTGATCGTGCCGGGCGCGATTTCCGTCTTCGGCATCTTCCTCTTCCGCCAGTCGATGCTCCAGATCCCCGACGACCTGCTGGACGCCGCACGGATCGACGGGTGCTCCGAATTCCGGACCTACCTGAATATCGTGATGCCGATCTCCAGGCCGATGACCGGAGCCTTCTGCCTCATCAGCTTTCTGGGCTCGTGGAACAGCTTCCTCTGGCCGCAGATCCTCCTGCACACGAGCAAGAGGTTCACCCTGCCGATCGCCCTGAACCAGATGGTCGGCATGTACCAGCAGTCCTACGGCATGCTCATGGCCGGCACCCTTTTGAGCATCCTCCCGGTGGTGGTCCTCTTCCTCCTGCTTCAGAAGGAGTTTGTAGCCGGTCTGACAACGGGAGCGGTGAAGGGATAGCTCCGTTGCCGGAATCGGGGGCGGTCAGTGAGTGAAAAAAGCGGAGCCTTGCTTGCCGAACGGCAAGCAAGGCTCCGCTTTTTTCAGGCCAGGCAGGTTCCCGCCTTTAACGTGTAGAAGTAGATCAGCGCGCGGCTTCACGGATTCGGATTCAGAAGAAAGCAGAGGAGATGAGCCAAACGTTACCCACCCAACCATTCGGGCCGGACGGCGTTCCGGTCTCGCGGATCGCGCTCGGCTGCATGGGGCTGGCAGGGACCTGGAACCCGGCGGAGGTCGGCCCGGAGAACCGCCGCCGGGCGATCGCGGCGTTCGAGGCCGCCATAGACGCAGGCATCACGTTCTACGACCATGCCGACATCTACGGCGGAACGGCCTGCGAATCGATCTTCAAAGACTGCCTGGCCGCCGTGCCGGGCAGCCGTGAGCGCATCTTCATCGCCACGAAGGTCGGCATTCGCTCCGGCTATTACGATCACTCCCCGGAGCATATCCGCAAGAGCATTCGCGGCTCGCTCGACCGTATGGGCATCGACTACGTCGATCTCTACCAACTGCACCGTCCGGACCCGCTGAGCCATCCCGCCGAGACCGCCGCCGTGCTGGATGAGCTGGTCGATTCGGGACTGGTGAGGACGATCGGTGTCTCGAACTACTATCCGCATCAGGTGCTGGCGCTTAAGAAGTATCTGAAAGCGCCGATCGTCTCCAACCAGATCTCGCTTTCGCTGCTGCGGCTGGATCCGATCTACGAAGGCGCAGCGGGCGGACGGGCGACCGGCACGCTGGCCGGAGCGGACGCCGGGGATGGGGTCCTGGACCAATGCCTGGAGCTGGGGATCACGCCGCTGGCCTATAGCCCGCTGGCATGGGGATTGCTGACCGGTCGGCGCGATGTCAAGGAGAATGAGGGGGCAAAACGGACCCTGCAAGCCCTGCAGGAGTTAAGCCCGAAATACGGCGGGGCGCTGCCGGGGAAACTGGCGCTGGCCTGGCTCCTGGCGCACCCGGCGAAGATCATTCCCCTGGTCGGCTCCAACAATCCCGAACATATTCGCGAGGCTGCCGCCGCGGCGGACATCTCGCTTTCGCGCGAGGACTGGTACAAGCTCTGGGTCGCGGCGCGGGGCGTTCCTGTGCCTTGATCTATCGGAGGGCCGCTATGACGACGCTTTCTCCCTCATCGGTGAGCGCTCAGGATATCGAGGTGTTTGCGGACGATCTGGACGTGCCGCGCGCCGCCGCTATCTACCAGGAGCACGGCTGTTTGGTCGTGCGCGGCCTGATGCGCTCCTATGTGCCGGATATCTCCCGCGACATCGAGACGTCCGCCGCGCAGGCCATCGCGCTGCTGGACCGGGCAAAGCAGGTAACGGAAGGCTGGGTCACGCCGGACGGTACCCTTTTCCTGCCCGCCCCACCCCACTACGCCCGCGACAAGCAGATCATGGTGTTGGGCATCAGCTACTTCACCAGCGCCGCCTTCTTTCACTCCGCCTTCGATAAAAAGACGGTCGATCTCGTCGAAGCGATCCTCGGACCGAACATCGAGTTGTTCATTAACGGGCAATGTCTTTACAAAGAGCCGGTGGGCGGCCACCCCAAGCACCTACATCAGGATTCTGCCTACTTCGAGCACCGCTTTGAGGGTCCGGTCGGCGTTCTAAATTATGTGGTGGATACGGATTTGACGAACGGCGCGCTCCACGTCGTGCCCGGCTCGCACCGGGCGGGCACGCTGCGGCATATCGACACCTTCTCGCATCTGGGCCTCGATCCCGACGAGTGGCCCTGGGAGCGGGCGCTGCCGATCACCGGTCAGGCAGGCGATTCGATCTTCTTCCACGTGCGGACCATCCACGGCTCGCAGGAGAATCATTCGACGCAGCCGCGCCCGGTCTTTATTCATCGCTACCGCCGCGCCGACGATTTCGTGACCGTCTCGGCGACGACCGCCGCCAACCGCGCGGAGGCCGAGACGCGCGCCGCCGAGGCAAAGAAAGAGAACCAGCGCGGATTGATGGTGCGCGGCTTCCGCGCCTATACGGAGGAACCAGGTCAGTGACTCAATTTAGTAGTGACGAGAATATCCGCCCCTTCCGGGTGGCGGTCGTGCAGATGGACCCCCAGCGCGGCGACCGCGCCGCCAACCGCCGCGTGATTTTAGAGCGGCTGGCCGAGACCGCAGCCGCAGGCGCGGAGCTGACGGTCTTTCCGGAATGCGCCCTCTCCGGCTACGTCTACGAGAGCGCCGAGGAAGCCCTGCCCGCCGCCGAGACGGTGCCCGGCGAAACCAGCGAAGCGGTCATGGAGGCGTGCCGCCGGCACGACACCTATGCCATCGTCGGCCTGCTGGAGCGCGACCCGGCCACCAACGCCATCTACAACAGCGCCTTTGTTGCCGGACCGGGCGGCCTCATCGCCAACTACCGCAAGTGCCACCTGCCGGTGCTCGGTATCGACCGCTTCGTCGCCAGTGGCGACGCGCTGCCGGTCATCCCGCTGCCCTTTGCGCGAATCGGCATTCTCATTTGCTACGATATGCGCTTCCCGGAAGCGGCGCGCTCGCTGGCGCTCGACGGTGCCGACGTGATCGTCGTCCCCACCAACTGGCCGGAAGGCGCAGAGAGCTCGCCGGATTTCCTGACCCGTGCCCGCGCAATGGAGAACCGCGTCTATCTCGCCGCCTGCAACCGCGTCGGCGTCGAGCAGGGCACGCGCTTCATCGGACGCAGCCAGATAGTGGACCCTGGTGGTCGTATCCTACAGGAAGCGGACGGCGTCTCCGAGACGATCCTTTCCGCCGAGATCGACCCGCGCCTCTCCCGCCAGAAGAAGATGGTCTTCTCGCCCGGCGTCTTCGAGCTCGATCCCGTCGGAGGGCGCCGCCCGGAACTGTATGGAAGGTTGAGCATGCCGGGCCGATAAACGCCCCGGCAGGAAACCTCACCCCCTACCCCCTCTCCTTACGAAGGAGAGGGGAATCATAAAGGAGGCTGGGTGCGTCCGTGAGGACGCTCGTTTTTGATGCCGGGTCGTTTATCGGCCCGGTGCATGGAGAATGGTTCGGGTATACTAAAAACAGGTAAAGAAATATAAACCGTAGGAGGCCGTCCCGGATGGCAGTCGCAAGTGAGGAGCAGAAGAACCTGGCGCGCCGGCGCGCAGAGCGTTATGTTGGCCGTGACCTGATAGATATATATGAGAAAGTCCAAACCGGAGAGCGGCTGAGCTACGAGGATGCGGTACGCCTCTACCGAACCCCCGATCTATCCGCTGTCGGCTATCTGGCCAATATCGTGCGGGAACGGATGCACGGCGACCGCGCCTACTACGTCCGCAACCAGCACATCAACTACACCAACATCTGCAACAAGTTCTGCAAGTTCTGCTCCTTCTACGCCAAAAAAGGCGGTCCGGCGCCCTACGAGATGGATATGGAAGAGGTCCGCCGCCGGCTGCTGGCCCACATCGACGTGCCGATCACGGAAGTCCACATGGTCGGGGGCATCAACCCGCGCCTGCCCTACTCCTACTATCTGGACCTGCTGCGCACCGTCAAAGCGGTGCGCCCGAACGTGCATATCAAGGCGTTCACGGCGGTCGAGCTGGTGGAGATCCAGCGGGTCGCCAAAAAGCCGCTGGAGGACGTGCTGCGCGAGCTGATGGCCGCCGGATTAGACTCGCTGCCGGGTGGCGGCATCGAAATTCTTTCAGACCGGGTGCATCAAGAACTGTTCGACCGCAAGATCGACGGCAACGAGTGGATGGAGGTCGCCCGCGCCGCCGCCCGCGTCGGGCTGACCCAGTACGCGACCATGCTCTACGGCCATATTGAGACGATCGAGGAGCGCGCCGACCATCTGATCCAACTGCGCGCGCTGCAGGATGAGACCGGCCATTTCGTCACCATCACGCCGCTCTCGTTCCATCCGGAAGGCACCGATCTGGAGCACATCCCTCATCCCACCGGCTACGACGACCTGCGCAACATCGCCGCCGCCCGCCTGATCCTCGACAACTTCGCCCATATCAAATCGTTCTGGATCATGAACACGCCGCAGATAACCCAACTGGCGCTCTGGTACGGCGCCGACGACGTAGACGGCACGGTTCATGAATACGAGATCACCTACAAGGACGGCGAGCAGGGCAACAAAAGTCAGGTGCTGACGCGCCGCCAGATGGTCAAAATGATCGAGGAAGCGGGCCGCATCCCGATCGAGCGCGACAGTCTCTACCACGAAGTGCCGCCGGAACCGGTTTCCGAGCCGGATCGACGCGAGCGGACCTTCATTCCTCTACCCGTCGTCGCCTGAAATACCCCTCACTCCCTGGCCCCTCTCGCACAAGGAGCGAGGGGGACTTTGGTTTCCAAGCTTTTCCGTCCGCAGGACGGTTGTCCGAAGGACCCCCAGACGGGTAATTCATTGCCCGGCTCAAATGCCAGGCGAGAACGGCCCATCAAAAAGGAGTCCACAAGGTGAAAAAGGCAACCCCCGTCGCGGTTTTGCTGGCGGCGGGCGCCGGGCGCAAGTTCTGGCCGTTCAGCGAAGTCCGCAACAAGTGCGCGTTTCCCATCGCCAACGAGCCGCTGGTCTTACGATTAGCCCGGCAGTTGCGCGAGATCGGTTTTGCGCGCCTGGTCGTGGTCGTCGATGTGGAGGCGAGCTCGGTGCGGGCGGCATTGCGGCCTCTCGGCGAGGAGAATGTGGTCTGGGTGCGTCCGCCCGCCACCGAGGTTGGGACGGCAGCCGCCGCGCGAGCGGCCCTGGAAGTCGTCGGAGCGACCTGGGGAAAGGAGCATGCCTTTGTCGTCTATGGAGACATCGTCGTGGCGACGGAGGATCTGCGTGCCGTCTGGCAACTGCACAGGGACAGTCAGGCCGATGCGGTCGCCCTCTGCACGCCGCTGGAGGGCGATCGCCCGCAGGACTGGATCGGCCTCAGCCCAGGCCATCCACGCGCAGCCGGCGGAAGCGCGCTGTCCGGCGTGGAAGGGCATGGACGCGACGCCTCGCACCGCATGGCGGGCGTCTACGCGCTCGGCCCGGCCGCCTGGCCGTATCTGCGCGCCGCCAACGGTCCCATGACCCATGTGCAGGTTGGCGCGATGCCCGGTCCCGAAGCCGAGTTGGCAGACGTTCTCGCCACGATGGCCGATGAGGGCCAGGACGTGGCAGCCCTGGTGGCAGCCCATCCTTGCGTCGACGTGGATAAGCCCTGGCACGTTCTGGAGGCGACGGAAGCCGTCCTGCAGCAGATGGTCTGCCAATCTGGGAAGACGGACGCCATCGACCCGAGCGCAAAGATTTCGGATGGAGCGGAGATCGAAGGGCCGGTCGTCGTGGGGCCAAATGCCACTATCGGCAAGCGGGTCGTTCTGCACGGTCCGGCCTGGATCGGAGCCGACGCGCGCCTCCTCAACGGCGCTATCCTGAACTCGCCTGTCGTTGTCGGAGAAGGCAGCCGCGTCAGCGACTACTGCCTGGTCGGGGGCGGCTCGGTCATTGGCCGGGAGTGCGTCGTCGGGCACGGCGCTGAGTTCGACGGCGTCATGCTGGACCGCTCCTATATCTATCACTACTCGGAGATTTCCGGCGTGCTCGGCCTGGCGGTGGACATCGGCGCGGCGACCGTCTGCGGCACCCTCCGCTTCGACGATGCCGCGACCATCCATCGCATCGGCGGACGGCGCGAGATGCCCCGCATGGGGGCGAACGCCACCTATTTCGGCGACTACTCCCGCACCGGCGTCAACGTCATTACCCAGCCGGGCGTCAAGATCGGGGCTTATAGCTGTGTCGGACCCGGAATCGTTCTGTATGAAGATGTGCCCAGCCGCAAACTGATCCTCTTAAAGCAGGAGACCATCCAGCGGGATTGGGGACCCGAACGCTACGGATGGTGATCGCCTTTCCTATCCTGACGGACGACGCGCCTGCCGCCGCGAAGGCGCCCGCTACCCTGGCGGCTCCCACATCGCAACTTCGATCGCCCGTTCTATCGGCATCGCCTCGCCCTCCGCCCATGCCGTCGCAAAAGCGTCCGTATCGAGGGCCGCACGCGCAGCCGCTTCGTAGCGACCACACTCTTCCAGTTCCACAGGCGTCATGACCATGTGAAACCCCTCGCGGGCCGTTTTGGCCGCTCCCCACAGCCGGACCGCCCGCTCCGGACGGTTCTCCCGCATCTCCAGACGCCCAAAAGCGACCAGCGTTTTCGCCATCTCCCGCGTGGCCCAGATCTCCCGATAGAGCGCCATGCTCTCCTGACGCAGCCTCCGGGCGGCTCGAAGATCGCCCAGGTCTTCTACAAGGTTGCTCAGACAGCCAAGCGAATAGGCGGTCCCCCATCGGTCTCCGTACTTCCGTCGCAGAGCCAGACTCTCTTCATACAATGTCCTGGCTGTCTTCAGATCTCCCCGTTTATGGGCGATCAGGCCGAGACTACTGATCGCGCCGGCGACCCCATACTTCTGCCCTAGCTCCCGCTTGAGCGCCAGACACTCCTCGAAGAGCGGCCGGGAGGTTTCAAAGTCGCCCTGCTCGCAGAAGGTGATTCCCAGGTTATTGAGCGCTGCGGCAATGCCCCGTTTATCCCCCATCTCTCTTCGGATCGCCAGGCTCCTCTCCTGAAACCTCCTCGCGGCGGCATAGTCCCCTTGTATATAGGCGACGTTGCCCAGCGTGCCGAGCGCCGTGGCGATGCCATACGTATTCTCCAGTTCCTGATGCAGAGCCAGACTCTCCTCGTACAGCCCCCTGGCCGTCTTATAGTCTCGCAGCGCATACGCGGCCAGACCCGCATTGAGCAGTGCTGTGGCGATACTCCACGCGTCCCCCAGCTTGCGGCTCAACGTCAGGCACTCCTCAAAGCAGGCCCGCGCCGCTTCGGCATCGTCCAAAACGATAAAAACGGCTCCCAGACAGCCAAGCGAGTCGACAAGGCTCTTCTCGTCCCCCAAAGCGCGGCTGACGGCCAGACTCTGTTCGCAGAGCGTTCGGGCGGCTTCATAGTCGCTCTGGTCCTGCGCGAGCGATCCGGCCCCTCCCAATGCCCGGGCGCGCGCCCATGTCGGCTCGGCGGCTCCCCCCTGCTCCAGCGCGCGCTGCAGTTGGGACCGGCCTTCATGGATATGGCCGCGCATCTCCCAGAAACGCCATAAGGCGCCGGCTAACTGGACGTTTTTCTCTGCCAGGTCCGCTTCGCTCCGGCTCCATTCCAGCGCGGCTCGCAGGTTATCGTGTTCGGCCTCCAGCCGATCCAGCCATTCGAGCTGTGCTGCGCCTTTCAAGCCGTTCGTGGCCTCTTCCGCCAGATTCGAATAGAACTCCAGATGCCGGTCGCGCCACGGCTTCTCCTCCCCGGCTTGCTGCAGCTTTTCCTTCGCGTACTCTCGTATGGTCTCCAGCAAGCGATAGCGGCTCTTGCCCTCCCGCTCCTCGGCGAGCACAAGAGATTTCTCCACCAGAGAGGTCAGCAGGTCCAGCCTATCCAGCCCTGTCACCTGTTCCGCCGCTTCCAGGGTCCACCCACCGGCAAACACGCTAAGCCTTCCTAGCAGCCACCGCTCCGGTTCTGTCAGTAAGTCATAGCTCCAGTCCAGAGCGGCTTGCAAGGTCTGGTGCCGTGGCAAGGCCGTGCGGCTGCCGCCGATCAACAGACGGAAACGATGGTCCAGACGGGAATGAATCTCCTGGACGGAAAGGGGGCCGATCCGCGCGGCGGCCAGCTCGAGGGCCAGCGGTATCCCGTCCAGGCGATGGCATACGGACGCCACGACAGGCGCATTGCGAGTCGTCAGCGCGAAATCGGGCTTTTGGAGTTGGGCCCGCTCCAGGAAGAGGCGACAGGCATCGTATTCCAGCAGGATCGCCGCCAGATCTTTTTCTTCGCCGGGCAGATGCGCCGGATCGGGCGCCATCAAGGAGGGTACACGGTAGACCTGCTCGCCCGCCAGCCGCAGAGCCTCGCGACTGGTCGCCAGGAGGCAAAGATCCGGGCAGGCGCGCAGGAGTGTCTCTGCCAACTCCGCGCAAGCAGCGAGCAGATGCTCGCAGTTGTCCAGCAGCAACAGCAACCGCCTGGAATACAGATAGTCGCAGAGCGTCTCGAGCAGCGCCTTGCCAGGTTCTTCCCGCAGCCCCAACGCCGAGGCCGTCGCCTGTGCCACCAGCGCCGGATCCGCGAGGGAAGCCAGTTCCACCAGCCGGACGCCCTCCGTATACTGCTCTCCCAGCTCTGCCGCGACCTGCAAGGCCAGACGGGTCTTGCCACAGCCTCCGGCGCCGATCAACGTCAGCAGGCGCGTCCGCTGCAGCAGGCTCCGGACCTCCTCCATCTCTTGCTCTCTTCCGATGAAGGAGGTCCGCTGCACCGGCAGGTTGGCCGCAGAAGCCTGCAAGGAGCGAAGGGGAGGAAAGTCGGCGGGCAGGCCCGGCAAAAGGAGTTGCCAGATGTGTTCCGGCTGCTGAAGGTCCTTGAGCCGATGAAGCCCTAAATCCTTAAAGCCGGCTCCCGCGGGCAGTTGGTCCACCCCCACACGATAGGCCGCGTCGGAAACGAGCACCTGCCCTCCATATCCGATGGCCAGCAGACGCGCCACCCGATGGAGCGGTAATCCGTAATAGTCTCCATTGCGCTCGCGGGCAACCCCCGTATGCAGTGCCATCCGTACCCGAATGGCTTCCATCCCCGCCCATGTCTGCGCCTGAAGCGCCTGCTGGGCTTTCACGCTGGCAGCCAGCGCATCCTCCATCGCCTGGAAGACCGCGCAGCAGGCATCGCCCATGGTCTTGAACACCACGCCGTTATGGGTTTCGATAGCGCCTTTCAGCACGGCATCATGGCGGGCGAGGGCCGCATGCATCTGCTCCGGATAGAGTTCCCAGAGCCGGGTACTGCCCTCAATATCCGTGAAAAGGAACGTGAGCGGCGCTGTTGCCTCGGAAGCGGCAGATACATGCGGAGATAGATTCTCTCTAGATGGTTTCACCATCAGCCTCTCGAAAAGGAGGTCGGGAGCGATATTGCGCTCTAAGCTGCCGGCAGAAAGCAAGCTGTTCGTATTTTATCAGATTTCGCTGCGGTTGAAAAGCTGTTTTTGCCGGGCTGCCTTCAGGAGCGCCGCGTGTTCTTCCGAGGAAGCGTCCCCCTCCTGCCTTCGGAGGCCCTTCTGGTTCGACAATGCGGGTACCATATAGGGGTATTTCAGGAGGGAATATGCGCAAACCATCTCCGCTCTATCCGGGCGACGGCATCGGTATCGTCGCGCCGTCCAGTCCGGTCCCGGCGGATGAGCTGCAGAAGGGAATCGCCGTGCTGGAGGAGCGCGGCTACCGCGTCGTCGTGGGGGAGAGCGTCCTGGCGACCACCCCTAAAAACGACTATCTGGCCGGCACTGACGAGGAGCGTGCCGCCGACATCGAGACCCTGTTCGCACGCGAGGACATCGCTGCCGTGATCTGCGCGCGGGGCGGCTACGGCTCGATGCGACTGCTTTCCCGGCTAAACTGGGACCAGATCGCTTCCCACCCCAAGCTCTTCCTCGGCTACAGCGACATCACCAGCCTGCACGCCGGGCTGGCGCGCAAAGCCGGCCTGGTGACGCTTTATGGCCCTAACGTGACCAGCCTGCCCAAGCTCGACGAAATCTCTTCCCGCCTGCTCTGGCGAATGCTGGAAGACCCCGTTCCGCTCGGCACGCTTCCCACGGAAGGCGCGGCCTTACAGACGGTCGTGCCGGGTCAGGTAGAAGGGGAGACGGCAGGCGGCTGCCTCAGCCTGCTGGCGCACGCCTGCGGGTCCGATTTTGCGCCGGACTTTCGCGACAAGATCGTCCTGATCGAAGACATTAACGAGGCCATTTACCGCGCCGATCGCGACCTGATCCAGCTCCGTAACGCCGGCCTGCTCGACGAAGCGGCGGGTTTCGTCATCGGGACCATTACCCACTGGCAGAAGAAGGAGGCCGATCCCCCGCGCAATACCCCCGAAACCCTCTGGAAGGAGATATTCGGCCCGCTGGGCAAGCCAACGCTCGCCGGCTTCCCCTTCGGCCACGAGCCAAATCCCCTCACGCTCCCTCTCGGCGTCCGCGCCCGCCTGGACGCCGGCGCGCAGACCCTCACCCTGCTGGAATCCGCTACCGAACGCGAGCGCCCGTCCCGCATATGATCCGTGCCATCTCGCCGCACGGGTATTTTATATCCATTCCCTCAAGGTGAGCCATGCAAGCACGATCGCTAGGTGAGGTACGTACTTGCCAGCATAAAAAGACAAGGACTCTGCTTTAAGCGGCCAATCTCTCCCGGATTATTTTTGCAAAGCGCTCGAACTCTTTGGGCTTCACCGGCTTGGTAAGACACAGATCGAACCCCGACGCCCAGGCGGATAGGACCCTGGCGCGGCTGTCCTGCTCCTCGGCTGGATCGAGCAGAATGCAGGCAGCCATCTCTTTGCCTTCGGCAGCAGCGCGGAGGATCGGAAAAAGCTCGAAGGCGGAATGGCCTCCGATCCTCTCGTCCAGAACGATCAAGCGAGTCGCTCTCAACGGGCCCGGCAGATGGAACTCTTTTGCGTCTCCCTCGCCTGTCTCTTCCAGGCGAGCAAGCTCCAGGTATTTAGAGAGGTGATTTACCTGGCTGTATCCTGCGGATCGAAGCGCATCGGACAGGGCCCGCAGCGCAGCCGGTTCCAAGTCCGTGCTGACGAGTGCGGCGGTCCATTCGGTCGGTTGCATAGGGGCATACTCCTTTAAGTCGATAGCGAGCTGCCGGCGGCCGGAAAGCAGCCAGGACTTGATGGTCCCTTCGGGACGGCCGGTACGTCGGGCGATCTCGCGGATCGAGATGCCGCCCAG
The DNA here is from genome assembly GCA_035653075.1 of Chthonomonadaceae bacterium. Taxonomy (GTDB): domain Bacteria; phylum Armatimonadota; class Chthonomonadetes; order Chthonomonadales; family Chthonomonadaceae; genus DASRCN01. Next base: position 29,047 of record DASRCN010000070.1, read on the forward strand.
ATAGAACAGGGCGATGGCATGGGATTGGTCGCAGGGCAGGCGACGCAGCGCCTGCTCGACATCCAGCCGCAGAAGTGACATTTCCGCTGAAGCCGGCCCATCCGGCTGTTCGTAAAAGCGGTCCTGGACGCTTGCTCGTATACGACCGCATAAGCCCTCATCTTCTGAACTCCAGTCCTGCATCTCGAAACACCCGCTACGAATTCGGAAGAAACTCAAGCGGCGCGTCGATGTCGTCGGCGGGATCGGGTTGATAGCCTGGCGGTGTGATGGCGCCATAGATAGCATGGGGGCTTGAGGAACGATACGCCCAACCCTGATCGCCGTAGCTCCAGTGCCAGAACTCGCTTGGGTAGTTGGTCAGCCCGGCGGAGAGCAGCGATTCGGCCAGAATGTCGCGGTGGCTGCGGGCGGTCTCGGAAAGGCCCGGCGCGTCGAAAGGGTAGCTGCGGGCGTCGAACGCATCGTAGGGGCTGCTGAGGTCCAAAACCTTCCCGGTGGTATCGGCCAGCATGAGATCGACCGCGCCGCCGGTGGTGTGCGGAGGCGGGACCCGGTCGTTTAGCGGGGCGCTGAACCGATTGACCACCCGCTTCAACTGCACGTCCGACCAGTCCGGATGCTCCTGCCGAAAGCGGTTCCAGAGCGCGCGATACATCCGCCGCTGAATGTGTGGCGGGCGCCAGCCCTCCACGATCGCCAGCCGGTACCCCTTCGGCAGGGACCGCTCCGCCCGGCACAGCCGCTCCGCGACGGTCTGTCGCAGCAAAGTCTCGCGCCGGTAGCGGAAGCGGGGCCGATCCAGCAGCAGATCCGGGCAGAGCTGCAAAAAGTCCACCAGCGGCTCACCGCACTCCACGATAGAGACGTATCGGAGCTGGCTGACCGGTTCGGCGGGGGAGGGCCGGCCGCGCCTCGTAGATTTTTCCATTCGGCTTACGTGAAGTGCCCCCAGGCGCTCGTCTGCCAGTTATCAACCGTGGCCGTGGGCGGAATCCAGGGCGGCAGCTCCAGATGGAGGCCCCTGGACAGCCCGTTTATATACGGCTCGTATTGCCCCCTGAGCTTTGCCAGCCGTTTCTCCGTCGCGCCATCGGCCAGAGGGATACCTGCCGACTGCAGGATTTGACGCACGAGCGCAAAATCCTCGGGGGGCAGGCGGTCTACCTCCGGCGCCGCCGGATCGGTAGATAGGATCAGGGCAAGATCGACCACCGCGTGTCGGGCCATAGCGAATGTGAGCTGCGCCTGCCATAAGAGCGGCTTCTGCCAGGCCGCATCCTCCTCGAACCCCATACTGACGAGCGCGCAGGTGTCCAGAATCGTGGTCAGCGCCGCCAGCCAGGATTCGCGGTCGTGCTGCGAGCGGTAGTAGACCAGCACGGGATAGGACAGATGGCTCTCCAGCAGGTCGGAGGCCCAGCGCTCCCACTCATAAAGCAGCCGCGTCAGCGCCTCCATACATCCCGCCTCGGCATGACGGCGCAGCAGCTCCGTCGCCGTCGGAGGTGAGCTGGCCCGCGCATCCAGCAGGGAGATGCCGACCTCCCTGCGGGAGAACGACTGATAGATCACCGGCAGATAGCCGATGACGATGGCCAGGAAGCCGAACCCGACGCCTGCCTCCCCCACCGCGAGCGTGCGCGATAGGGGCGTCCTGGGTGTCACATCCCCATAACCCAGCGTGAAAAAGGTCGTGCCACTCATATAAAGATAGCTGCCGAAGCCGGGATGTGGCTCCGGCGCTATCAGCGGAGCGCCGATTCCCCACTGAATGAGGGCGAAGCTGAGGATCAGGCAGAGCGCCCAGAAGATCAGAAGCAGAATGAGCGACAGCGGTCCAAACGCCCCCAAAAAGGCTTCCCAGCGTCCGCCGGCAAGCGGTCGTACGACGAGCTTCCAAAACTTACCCAGATAGAAATAGAAAAGCCGGGCCAGACGCAGCCGCCGTGTCACCGTGCGCGGCAGCACTACAGTCTCGAAAGCGTCCCAGAGCACGATCAGGAGCAAAAGCGCTCCCACGACAGTTGCCAGCACAGCCATCTACAGCCTTCCTCTTCTCTCTTCCCTCTTCCAAAAGCCGTGCCACCCGCGCTCCTAAAGCGCAAAGCAAGGAGACCTGCGAGCGCGCATATGCCTTCTACGTCGAGAACGTCTTCCCCGTTGCGCCACCTACATCGCCAACCTTTCGTCGCGAAATCGGGCCATAGTATAAGAGGCGAATCAAGGTGCTTCGCATATGGATAGACAGGGATTATTCACACAGGTCGTCCGCGCCCAAAATGGCGACTGGGAGGCTTACAATGAGATCGTCCGGCAGCTACAAGACATGGCCGTGAGCTACGCCCTGTCGCTGCTAGGCGATTTCCATCTGGCCCAGGATGCCGCTCAAGACGCCTTTGTCGAAGCCTACCGGGACCTAACGGCCCTGCGTGCGCCGGAGGCGTTCGTCGGCTGGTTTCGTCGGATCGTATTTAAGCACTGCGACCGGCGTACGCGTGGCAAGCAGGTGCGCCTGGTGCCCCTGGAGATCGCGGAACGGCTGGTCGCACCGGTTCCGGACCCTGCCGAGGTCGCGCAGCAGCAGGCGATGGCGGCGGAGGTTTGGGAAGTGATCGCATCGCTGCCCGCCAACGAGCGCGAGGTGATCCTCCTGTTCTACATGGGCGCCTATTCGCATCGAGAGATCGCGGCCTTCCTGGAAATCCCGGTGACTACCGTCAAAAGCCGCTTACACGCCTCCCGAAGCCACCTGAAAGAAAGGATGCTCGCTATGGTAAAAGACAGCCTGCAGGAAGCGCGCCCCTCCAAAGATTCGGAGTTTCTGGCGCGTGTCAACGAAAATATCGCCAAAGCGCTTGCCGAATTCGCCGCAGGCGACCCACGCGAGCGGGAAATCCGTCAATTCCATCCGAATGCGCGCTACCGCGACCCCCATCCCATTTTCGAAGTCACGCGAGCGATCATGAGCTGGGCGCTCCTTCGGCAATCCCAGGAAGTCACTTTCGTGCCGGACGGCGAGGGGGTTAGCGTCCGCTTCCTAGACGCTGGCACGCCCGAGGAGGTCGTACGCCTGCCCAGATCTCTCCAAGAGCCCATAGCGGCCCGCTACAAGGACATGTGCATGACCCTGGATGTCGATGAGCGGAATAGACTGCAGGAAGGTTCTTTTCCCCTCCATCATCGCGTAGAGAACAAGGATTATGAGGTGCGGGTGATCTGCTCGCCTACTCCTGATGGAGAGAGAATCCGCCTGCGCTTCGAGCCGAAACAAGCCTGATATGGATGCCTGTCGGAATTTCAGCCTGATGGACTTGCCAGCCGGGCCTCCAGCGCCTCCTTGCGATCCCGGATAGAAAGATACCCGCGCCCACGCTGCCAGCGCCATTGCCGGTACTGTGTCAGCCAGTTGTGGATGCCCTGCTCGGAGGCCTCTTCGACGCCAGGCGGGCCGTAGACGATGTCGATATCACCCATATCTAGCGCATGAGCTTCCAGGACGTCGAACACCGCCAGGCATTTTCGGCTCTCGTATCCGGCCCGCAAACACAGGTCCAGGGCGGCGGCATCCGCTTTCATCTCCCTTTCTGGGCTGTGCAGGCGTTCTTCGATCAGCCAGATCAGCGAGGCGATCAGCAGGCCGCCGGGAAGATGCGCCAGCGCCTTCATCTGGCCGGTGAAGGGATCGATATGGCCGAGGTCGTGATGCGCGATTTCATGAGCGATCACGAATGCGGCGGCGTCATCAGTGGCCAGACACTGCAGCAGCTCCCGGCTGATATAGATGTAGCGGCCGGGTGCCGTGAAGGCGGTCATCATATCGACCCAGAGAATTTCCACGCGCAGCCGCGGAGCCGGAAACCGGTGAAATTGCAGTTGTGTCTCGACCCGCTCGATACGCTCGTTCGCCCAGGCTTCCGATTCATGCGCGAAGGCGCCCATCAGCTCGTCGTGCAGCTTATCTCCCGGCTCCGCCAGATCGACATAGCGCCGATACTGCGCGTATACCTGCTCGGAAACTCCGTGGACGATCCCTAGCAGGGACGCCGTCTCCGAATCGGTGACGGCCAGAAACCATTCCGTTTCCGCCACGATCCAGTGGACGCTCACCTTCTCCTCGCGCGCCCTGTCCAGGGCCGCCGCAAGCGTCTCCAGTCCCTCGATGCCATCGTGCAAAGCCGCCGCCCGGCGCCGATAAGTCTCGCGCGTCTCCTCGATCTCCAACGGCCCGCTGACCGAATAGTAGTAGGGCGCATGGGCCGAGAGCACGGTGGCGCAGTGAATGGCATTTTCCACACCACTCTGCGCGGCCAATAAAGAGCAAAGCTCGGCCGTTTTGGCTGTATGTCTCACGATGTTCGTTCGGCTCCTTCAGGCTTTTCGGGAGATATGCTATAATTTTGCGTACTGAAATCGTTCCCCTTCTCAGTTGAACCGTTCGGGAGGATGCTTCGACGCGTATGTTTCCCTTCATCAAGCCGGTGGAGACGGTCAAGACAGCGGATTTGACCGTCGAGCTGTGGGTAGCCGAGCGCAAGTTCCCCCACTTCATGCGCTCCGACGCGATCATCGTGCCGGTCGCGCCCGATCTGAAGATGGTGTTCGGCGTCGCCAAGATCGCCCGCGACTATGGGGCCGATCTGATCCAGTACGAGGCCAACGCGGTCGCGCCGCTGCCGCCCGGCGAGGCGTTCGTGGGCACCGGGGCGCGCTACCGGTTTAAGTTCACGGCGCTGGCCGTCATCTTCGACCAGGTCAAGCGGACCAGCCCTCAACTGATCGGGCAGGCAGTCCGGCGGGCCATGCAGCTTCTCCAGGAGCGCGGGGTCCGCTCGGTCGTCTTTCCCGACATGACCGAGAACCTGCTGACGCATCCTTCCTGGATCACGCCGGAGCAGCGCAAGGCGACCGCCGACATCACCGCCCAGCTCATGCTCTCAGCTATCGCAGCCAGTCGGGGCGACATCAAGACCGTCCGGATCTGGGTCTGGCAGCCGGCCAATGCAGACGCCTTCCGCCGAGAGATGAAACGGCTGGAACGCTCCGGCTCTCCGCGCGAAACGCAAGCGCCCTCCCCGGCCACCTAACAACAGGGAAAAGAAGGAAGCGGAAGCGGTCTTTTACTTTTCCCTTTTCCCTTCCATCTTTTCCCTGCCGAGCGTAGCGAGGCCAGTGCCATGCAAATCCGGGTCGCGTTTCTGCCGGAATTCGCCGGGGATGTGTCGGAGGCCGTCTGCGTCGTCGTGGATGTGCTGCGGGCGACGACCGTCATCGCGACGCTTTTTGCGCGCGGCTGCCCGCGCGTCTATGTCGCCGCCTCCCACGAGACCGCGCGCCGCTTCGCCCGCGAGCGCGGCTATCTGCTCTGCGGCGAGACTGGCGGCCTGAAGGTCCCCGACTTCGACTACGGCAACTCGCCGGTCGAGTTCGCCTCCCTGGACCTCACCGGCAAGCCGGCCATCCTCTCCACCACCAACGGCACGAAGGCGCTGGCCGCCGTTTCCGGCGCCCGACGCGTGCTGATCGGCGCGGCGGTCAACCGCAGGACGGTCGCGCAGGCGGCCTGGAATGCGGCCCGCGAAACCGAATCGGATATTGTCATTGTCTGCGCGGGTACGGAAACGGAATTTACGCTGGAAGACGCTACGGTGGCGGGGATATTAGTGGAGGCGATCACGGCCCAGGCAGGCGCCTGGGAGATGCCGGAGCAGGCCGACTCCGCCGTGGCGGCGCGGCGGCTCTGGCAATCCGAGCCGAACCTGCTGCGCAGTTGGATGGAGTGCCGGCACGCGCTCAAGCTGGCCGACAGCGGCTTTGGGGACGACCTGGCCTACAGCGCGGCGCTCAATAACGTGCCGACCGTCCCCATCCTGGTCCCGGAGGAAGAGGCCGAAAGCGTCGCCGCTCCCGTCCTCCTCATTCGCTGAAAAGCACGATGGACTAAAGTCCTTCGCTGTGAGGCGCTTACGCGCCGGGTGTCCTCCGGACATTTTTTCCGGAAGGCGCGACAGCAAGAAAAGTTACGCTCGCTCCTTCGCGGTGGTAAGCGACTTGAAGATCAGGTACACGATATAACAGAGCGCGGCGATCAGGGCGAGCTTGATAGCGAGCGCCAGCACGAACCCTACCAGGTGCATGACGAGGTTCCAGACCACCACGATAGCGATGATCGCGATAATCAGCATAAGCAGACTTTTCACGGCACAGTCCCTCCTCTCGATCCCACGAACGGGCGAAAACTCCCGCTCGTAACACCTTAACTACGAACGCGCTTGCAACTACGTTTCGTTAAGATAAGGCCAGCTGGATCATCTCATCAAGCGCTCTGCCTCTTTACGCGTACGGAAACGCAAACCGTTGTCGTCGGTCTATCGGACGGCCTCTATAGCCCGGCATCTTCGATCTTGGTATCGAAGTAAGCCCTGGCGATGAGTTCCATAATAAGAGCCGGCACAAAGAAGACCAAACACGTCACCAGGCCTGAATCCATACTGATTCGATCGCGAAGCGTGAATCAATAGACAAGGAAGAGGATGGTAGAGATGGCTATCGATATGCTGCGGAATGTCCAGGCCCACCGCTTCTGCCAGGACGCCATCTGCTGAGGCTGCTCCTGTAGGGCATCCATGCTATAGAGGATCGCAGGACCGTTCTGAAGGGCCTGTACTGCCGCCTCGCGCTCGCCAGCAACCGGGCTGCTCAGTTGTCCGAGAATTGTCCGTGCCTGTTCCTTTGCTTCCTGCTCCAAATCCAAAGCCGCCAGGAACATCTAAAGCTTTTCCGTCCGCAGGACGGTTGTCCGAAGGACCCCCAGACGGGTAATTCATTGCCCGGCTAAAAAATTCCTTGACGTTTGCTGCACAGCGTGTTATCGTAACGGTAGACGGGCAGATGCCAAACACCTATCTTAAATTTCTATAAATAACAACACGAAAAGCAACCCCTCAAAAACCTCCCATTTTCTCTCATTTTTCTCATGCCTGGCAAAGGCTCCGCTACCGCTCCTGCTCTCAATAGAGGGGCGACCGCCAGGAACGACGCGATCCTGACCGGACGACGAATCGGGCAGGAACTTGGCTAGCGAATGCCGAAACAGGCGGTGCCCCAAGTGAACGCAAGGAGAATGGCCCGTCTATGCCCCCGCCCGCTGTGCCTGCCGGCGAGATACTGCTGGAGCGTTATGCAGAGCCTTATGCCGCCATCGCCTGGCGGCTCGGCAGGCCGTACCCTACAGCCGCTCTGGACGTGCTCCGGCAACGCCTGCTGCATACTACCCCCACCGCAGCCCTGGAGATTTGCGAGCAGATCGTGCAGGAGAGCCTGGCCGCGATTGCCGGGCAGATCGACACCACGGTTCCTCTCTCCCCCTCGACCACCGACCCGACGAAGCCCGTCAAGCCCCTTGCGCCCGATCCGCTCTGCGCCCTGATCGTCTTCAATCCGCTCGCCTGGCCGCGCACGGAAGAGGTCGAGATCGTCGTCTCCCTACCGGCGGAGAGTGCGCCGCCCGAAGGAAAGGTCGCCGTTCGCGGCGCGCAGGCCGATGCCGCTCCCTGCTCCGTGATGCCGCAGCACGATCCTGCCGGCCCGGTGGTCGCGCGGTGGCACGTGCGTTTTCCCGCCGCTGTCCCGGCCTTCGGCTACCAGACCTTTTTCCTCACGCCGGAGGCGCCGGTCGTCTTCCCGCCCGTCGTTCTCCCCGCCGAATGCCGGCTTGAGGCCGAAGGCGAGTGGGCCGGCGTGCGTGCCCGGCAGGACGAGGAGAGTTCCAAAGCGCCCCTACGCGCCGTACAGACGGGCTTGCACGCCGGCCCGCTGCCCAAATCTCACGCCTTTTTCCGCACCGAGCCGGAAGCGCTCTTTCCTACCACGCTCCGTCAAAGTGAAGACGGGCAGGCGCTTCTCTTCAGCGCCGTCAATTATGGAACTTCGCCGGTCCGGCCGGTACTCAAACTCTCGGAGCATCTGCTTCTTAGGGAGCCGGTCCGCGTGCTCTCGGAGGAGGAGCGGGCGCCCGCAGAGGAAGGTCTTCTGCCGCCCGGCCAGACCGTGACGTGGCGACTGGAGACAGGAGGAAACCGAGCGTGAAGAAGCCTTTGAAGGGCCGCCGCGTGCTGATCACCGGAGCCTCTTCCGGCATCGGCGAGGTCGCCGCCCGCACCTTCGCCGCCGCCGGGGCGAGCGTCGCCATCGTCTCCGAGCGGAAAGAGGAGCTAGAAGAGGTCGCGAAATCGATTCGGAATCAGGGCGGGAAGGCGGCGGCCTTCGTCGTGGACCTTGCCTGCCCGGAGCAGGTCGAGGGTCTGATCGCCCGCGTGGAGAAGCAGATCGGGCCACTGGATATTCTGGTCAACAATGCGGGCGTCGGCATGGGCGCCGAAATCCTGGACACCTCCCTCCAGGAGATGCGCTTCCTCTTCGAGGTCAACTTCTTCGCGCTGGCCTCCCTCTGCAAGCAGGCGCTCGCCGCGATGGCGCCGCGCGGGCGCGGCCACATTATCAACGTCTCCTCGGCGGCGGCCCGCTTCGGCGGACCGACCATCAGCGCCTACTCCGCCACCAAGGGCGCCGTCCACGCCTATACCCAGGCGCTGCGCATCGAAGCCGCCGTCTATGGCATCGCCGTCACCGAGATCCTGCCTATCTCCGTGCGGACCCGCTTCTTCGACAACATGCGCGGCGAGCGCAGCCAGCCGTCCGGCGTCGTGCTGACCCCGGAGATGGTCGCCCAGAGCATCCTGCGCTGTGCCGCCGCCCGGCGTCCGAAACCCGAAATCCTGCCCTTTCCCGGCATTCGCGCCGTCTTCGTGCTCAATGCGCTGTCGCCGGACCTGCTTTCCCGCGTCGCCAAGCGCAGCTATGCGCGCGAAGTGCGGCAGGCCCGCGCCAAGAAATGACCGACCCCAGCCTCCCGCCCGCCGTCGAGACCGCCGAAGCGGCCGTCGTCCGCGCTCAGGACGCGCAGGAGACACGCCGCTGGTATCAGGACATCCCTCGCTACGCCTGGCTGGTGCTGGCCGTCGCCGCGCTGGGCTGGATGTTCGATACCATGGACCAGCACCTCTTCAATGTGGTGCGCCAGATCTCGGTCACCGATCTGCTGCGGGGCCATGTCGCCCCGGCCCTATTGGATCAGACCGCCAAGCAGTGGGGTGCCTGGGTCACAGCCATCTTCCTGATCGGATGGGCAGCCGGCGGCTTCGTCTTCGGCATCCTGGGCGACCGCCTCGGCCGGGTGCGCACGATGGCGCTCACCATCTGCATCTACGCGCTCTTTACCGGGCTGAACGGCCTGGCGCAGACGCCCTGGCAGTACGCGCTGTGCCGGTTCCTGACCGCCCTGGGCGTGGGCGGCGAGTTCGCCGCCGGTACCGCCCTGGTGGCCGAAGTGTGGCCGGAACGCTCCCGTCCGATGGCTCTGGGGACCATCCAGGCCGCCTCCGCCATCGGCAACATTATCGCCTCCCTGGTGACGCTGGCCCTGAGCGCGGTCAGTTGGCGCTGGGCCTATGCCGTAGGCATCCTGCCGGCGCTGCTGGTCCTCTGGATACGCCGCACCGTGCGGGAGCCGGAGCGATGGCGGCAGGCGCAGCGCTCCGCCGCGCAGGAAGGCGCGAACCAGAAGCTGGGCGACCTTCGGGAGCTGTTCGGCGACCCGACTCTCCGCCGAAACACGCTGGCCGGGGTCCTGCTGGCGCTGGCCGGCATCGGCGGCGTCTGGGGCGTGGCCTTCTTCCTGCCCGATCTGGTCGGATCGGCCCTCAAGCCCATCGTCACCCGTTCCCCGGAAATTCTCTCCCTGCCTCCCGGCCATCGGGCTGCCGCCATCGGCGCCATCCTGCAGGCCTACCGCAGCAAAGTCTCCCTGGTGCAGCAGGTGGGCGCTTTCGGCGGCATGTTCGCCTATGCGCTCCTCACCCAGCGCGTGGGCCGTCGCCCGGCTCTGCTCCTCTTCTTCGTGCTGGCCTTCGCGGCGGTGCAGGCCACCTTCTGGGGTCTGCATTCCCTCCTGTCCGCCTATCTGCTGGCCGTGCCGCTCGGATTCTGCTGCCTGGCGCCCTTCTCGGCCTATGCCATCTACTTTCCCGAGCTCTTCCCCACCCGCCTGCGCGCCACGGGAATCGGACTCTGCTACAACGGCGCCCGGCTGCTCGCCGCCTTCGCGCCCTTTATGTTAGGGAACCTGGCGCGCGCTTACGCCAGTCCAATAGACGAAACCGCCGGCCTGCGCGCCGCCGCCGGCATTATCGCCTGCGTCTACGGTTTCGGCTTGCTCGGCCTCGCGCTCGCCCCGGAGACACACGGCAAGCCCCTTCCATAAAAACGGATGCAGAAGCGCCGGTTAACACGTATAATAAACCAGGGGAATGCATCCAGTCGTACACTTCGGTTTGACACTGAGAAGCGGCTTTGGTATAATGCACCATCTCTGCCGATAATCTCAGTGTAGGCGCGCAACTTGCCGGCTGCGCCCCGGCAGTGGGATTGTATGGGAATTTCGGAGGAAAATCGTGATCAAGTCTCTTCTGCGACCGTTCGCTCTGGCGCTCGTGATCGCTGCCATATACGGAGGCTTCGTCTGGGGCCGTACTCTCGGAGCGGACACACATCTTGGACGCCATGCGCGCTCGCGCCCGCTCGCCGGCCTGCTCTCCGTCGCCAGCAATGGCGCAGGCGACAGCGGCGAGGAAGATCAGAACGCCGATACGAACGTGCCGCCCTCAGATATCTATGAGAACGTCCTGGATCACGTCGAGCATGAGTTCGTCCTGGGCGGCGGCGACGATACCGGCCGCCTGACCAACGGCGCGCTCGCCCGCATGCTCGCCTCCCTGGATGACCCCAAAACGAGCTACCTGGAGCCAGGCCTGCGACGCGCCCGCGAGGACGCGCTTAACGGCCGCTTCCACGGTATCGGCGCGGTCGTGGATATCGTCCCCAGCAAGAAAAACGGGATCGACTATCACGATCTGGTCCTTGTCGACGTCATGCCCGGCAGCCCGGCAGAGAAGGCCGGCCTGCAGTCCGGCGACCGTATCGTCGATATCAATGGTCATTGGGTCATCGACTACTCGCTCATGGTCGATTACGAGCGGATCAGCAACGAGCCATCACCCAGGACCGACGCGGAAAAAACCGCGGAGATGGAAAAGATCAACGATAAGTTCCGGCAGGGTATCACGCTCTCGAAGGCGCTGAACCAGCTCGTCGTCGGGGAAGGCAAGTCGCTCAAGATCACCGCCGAGCGCCCCGGACAGCCCGCCCCGATCAAGGCCGAATTGACCACCGCCATCACCGACGTCGATCCGGTCGCCTATCGGGTCCTCGGAAACCACATCGGCTACCTGCGCGTGCGCCAGTTCAATCCAAAGGCGGCTCGCGAGTTTCAGGACGCGATTGGCAAGCAGGCCACCGATATCCGGGGCCTCGTCGTCGATCTGCGGGACAACCCCGGCGGCGTGCGCGCCGACTCCAAAACCGGCGTCGATGGCTATGCCGCCGCGCGCCAGTTGATCGCCCTGCTCACTCCCGGCGGCGACGTGGCGACCCTTCAGCGCAAGCCCACCGTCAAAGAGCCCTTGACGGTCTCGCCGTCCGCCAATCGCATCCACGTGCCGCTGGTGGTGCTGGTCGATCAGGGCACGGCCAACCTGTCCGAGATGGTCGCGGCGGCGCTTCATGACGCCGGCAAGGCCAAAGTCATCGGCACGCATACCTTCGGCGATGATGTGTTGCAGTTGTTCACTGTCTTGAATAACGGCGGCGGCATCGAGATGACCAACGCCCATCTGCTCACTGCCGAGGGAGTGGATCTCAGCAAAGGCATCCAGCCGGACATCGCCGCCGCAACGACCGGCGCCGCCGGAAGCGATCCGGCGCTCGACCGCGCGCTGGCCGCGCTCAACTCCTAAGAACCGGAAAGCCACTATGAAAGTCACGCCATCGAAAGCTTCCTTCTGGTCGCGCATGAGCATCGCCCCCGCCATCATCGCGCTGATCTCCACCTCCGTGATCGTCGGCTACGCCAGCAACGACATCTGGCCGGACCGCAGCCATCACACCCGCTACACCGTGTCTCTGCCTCTCCTCCGTGCGGGCGCGCTGGGGCAGAATCAGGGCGATGCCTACACCTCCGGCGGCGATGCGTCCGATCAGGCGGCAGACCCGGTTGCCAACTATAAAGCGGCGCTGGCCCTGCTCAAAGACAACTACTATGGCGCGAATGTCGATACCAAAAAGACCCGGCAGTTGACCTATGAGGCGATCCGCGGCATGCTGGGCAGCCTGCACGACCAGTTCACCAGCTTCCTCGATCCCTCGCAGTGGATGCAGATGCAGGCCATGACCAAAGGCGACTACGAAGGTATCGGCGCCATGCTGCAGCAGGGGTTCTCCCCCACCAGCCCGGTCAAGGTCGAAGAGCCCATCGAGGGCGGGCCGGCAGAGAAGGTGGGCATCAAGTCCGGGGACATCATCACCCGTGTCGATGGCAAGCCGGTCATCGGAAAAGACATCGACGACGTGGTCAACATGATCAAAGGCAAGCACGGCACCGTGGTCCATCTGGGCATCCTGCGCGGCAAGCAGACCCTGGAGTTCGCCATCACCCGCGCGCGGGTCGAGCCGCCGGTAGTCAAATACTCCATGATCGACCCGGAGCATAAGATCGGCTATCTCGCGCTCAAGGAGTTCAACGAGAAGAGCATCGATCAGATGAACCATGCCTTCACCGACCTCAACAGCAAGGGAATGCGCGGCCTGATCTTCGACCTGCGCGGCAACCCCGGCGGCCTGCTCGACGTGGCGATCGACGTTGCCAGCGTCTTCATCCCGCAGGACGAGCGCCCGGACCTCAAGAACGTGGTCGTCTACATCCATGAGGGGCCGAACAAAGAGCAGCCCAAGACGCTGCGGGAAGAGGACGATGCCTACAAGCGCGTCCCGCTCGTCGTGCTCGTCGATGAGAATAGCGCCTCCGCCTCCGAGATCGTCTCGGCCGCCATCAAAGACTACGGCGTGGGTACCCTGATCGGCGCGCGCACCTTCGGCAAAGGCAAGGTGCAGACGCTCTTCCCGCTGGACGACGATTCCGCGCTGCGCCTGACGACGGCGCTCTACTTCCCGCCCTCGCATTACGATCTGAACTTCCAGGAAGACGAGGAAGGGAACAAGATCCCCAACACCGGCGGCGTGCTGCCGAATATCGAAGTCAAGCAGTCGCCGAAATGGCAGGGACCCACGGATACGAAAGACGACCTGCAGTTGGAGAAGGCGCTCGAATTCATGCGGGACCGGCTCGGCGGCATGACGACGGCAGAGGCCACGCAGCAGGTGCGCAACAGCCACTGATCGCTCCGATCGCAAACAGCCTCCCGTACAGGAAGGCTTTACACGAACAAATCCTCCTGCCGGTTTGCCCGGCAGGAGGGTTTTTCTTTGCAATCGTTCCGGCGGAAATGCCGCCCACCAGGGCAGTTCTTCGCGAGCCAGGCGCAAGCGCCCACTCGCTCGGCTGGCGGACGGCCCGCCGGTCGGACCGTTCCCAGGCCCGGTACATACGCCCACTTTCCTTCAATGAGGAAAGCGGGGGGCGTGAAATCCGGCCCGAAAACGCAGCGCGCTCAAAGGCAAATCGATTCTCGCTCGGTTTCCCGCAAGCTCTGCCGGCAGAACTCGCTTAGCTTCTGCACGGCGGATCCCTGCGCCACCGTCCATTCTTCGGGGCTCAATAGCAACAGATTCAGCAGGCCAAGCGCCTCCTCCATCGTCAATTCCAGGTTCCACGTCTGGTCTTCGTTTAGCAACTTTATCACCCTGGATCGCCTCCTGACTCGAGGCGTGGCCCTCCCATACCGCGAATGGCTTTGCAAGAGGTAGTGTCTGGCAAGCCCCCTTCCGCTTGAAGAGCCGGGATGGGTGGCACGGCTTGTCTACGCTCCCATTATTGGCGCGGCAGCACGCTTCCCCCATACGGGATTTCCTGTAATTTCAAGCCGCAAATTACGGAGAATCCCTGATACTCTCTCGCGCCCTATCCGCCGATGATAATTTCGCAATAGGACGATTCCCTATTTTAGAATTTCGAATGACTCCTTTCACGGCCGCCCGTGAGCACGAAAACGCATGAGCAAAAAACGGATTCTGTTTGTCGATGATGAAGTCAATGTTCTCCAGGGGCTGCAGCGCATGCTCCACGTCCTGCGTCATGAGTGGGAGATGCAGTTCGTGAACGGCGGCCACGCGGCGCTGGATCTGCTGCGGCGAGAATACTTTCACGTCATTGTGACCGACATGCGTATGCCGGGCATGAACGGGGTGGAGCTGCTGACCGAAGTGATGAAGCGCCACCCGCACATGGTGCGCATCATGCTCTCCGGACATGCGGCTCAGGAGGACCTGCTGCGCAGCGTGGGGCCGACCCACCAGTTTCTCTCCAAGCCCTGTGATGCCGACACCCTCAAGTCCACCATCGCGCGGGCGTGCGCCCTGCGCGATCTGATGGCCAATCCGCCCCTCCAAAAACTCGTCACTCGTATGGACACGCTGCCTATCCTGCCGTCTCTCTACACGGAGATGCTCCAGACGATCCAGTTGCCGGACGCCTCCATCCGCGCCGTCGGGGACATCATCGGCAAGGATGTGGCGATGACGGCGAAGATCCTGCAATTGGTCAACTCCGCCTTTTTCGGACTGCCCCGCAGGGTCTCAAATCCCGCCCAGGCCGTCATCTTGCTGGGTCTGGACACGATCCGCGCGCTTGTGCTCTCCTTCCACGTCTTCTCGCAATGGGACCAGAAAGCGCAAACCGATCCTCGCTTCCTGGAGTCGCTCTGGCGTCACAGTCTGGCGGTCGGCAGGCTGGCCAAAAAGATCTCTATCGCACAGACAAAAGACCGCCATCAGATCGACGACGCCTTCACGGCCGGACTGCTGCACGACGTGGGCCAACTGGTTCTCGCCGCCAATCTCGGACCGGCTTATCGGAAGGTCCAGGCAGAGGCCGGTCAGGAAAGAATCACCCTGGCCGCCGCGGAAAGGTCGCTCCTGGGGGTCACGCATGCTGAAGTCGGCGCTTACCTGATGGGCCTGTGGGGGCTGCCCGATTCGATCATCGAGGCGCTGGCCTTCCATCATCGCCCGGCGGACAGTGGCCGGCAGGAGTTCGGCCCGCTGACGGCCGTCCATGTCGCCAACTGCCTGGAGATGGCGGCTGCGCCGGAAAGCTTGATCGGGGTTGCGCCTCCCATCGATCATGCCTATCTCGAATCGCTCGGCTTGATCGCATTCCTGCCCGAATGGGAGGACCTGTATCTGACCATGAGCCGCATGCCCTATCTGGAGGAGAAAACCCCGGAGAACCGCGCCCCGGTACGCTGCGCCTGAGACCCTGCCGTATGGTTCTGGCAATAAAGTTTGTGAATTTATTAGGAATGGCCCCGCGCCTGTATTTTTTTACGATTGGAATCTATACTCTAAGAGCCTGTCCGAAAATTAGGTATCAGGCTTGGTCAGATGGCGCACCATGCGCCTGAGCGATGCCCATCGCAACATCGCCTGGCTGCTTTCGGGATCGAACTCATAATCCTTGCTTAACCGGCGAGGACGGCTAAA
>DASRCN010000071.1:0-8655 GCA_035653075.1 Chthonomonadaceae bacterium
TGTATCTGGCTTAATCGAAAGCTAGGTCGGCCGAACTTGGCGTTTGCCGACCTGATCGACTGGTGAAGGGCCGGCTATTTCACAGCAAGCGTTGAAATACCCGTCTAGGGGTCCTTCGGACAACCGTCCTGCGGACGGAAAGACCTCACCCCTGTCCAATCGCCATCGGTGCGGGGTAACGGCCCCGCACCCCGCCCCTCTCCTTCAAAAGGAGAGGGGAGAAAACCTCACCCCCGCGGCTGTGCCTATCCCCTCTCCTTCGTAAGCAGAGGGGGAATTTTACGGAAGGCGGCGAGCTGCCGTACTCCAAAAAGAAAAGGGGTGCAAGGAACGGAGGCGGCGGCTGACGAACTAACGCGTATCATGAATGATTTTGTTCTATGCGCGGGGACTGCCAATCCCGCGCTGGCCGAGGCCATCGCGCAGGGCCTGGGGATCGCTCTGGGAGATGTCCAGGTCGAGCGCTTTCCCGATGGCGAGGTCCACGTGCAGTTGTTTCAGTCCGTGCGCCACAAGCCGGTCTTTATCCTCCAGCCGACCGCGCCGCCGGTGGACACGCATCTTGTCGAGCTGCTGGCGTTCGTGGACGCTTGCCGGCGCGCCGATGCCGCCGAGATCATCGCCATCCTGCCCTACTATGGTTACGGGCGCTCCGACCGGCGCAACGGCCGCGAGCCTATCGCTGCCAGCATGGTCGCGACCTGCCTCCAGGCCGTCGGGGTAGACCACCTGCTGCTCGTCGATCCCCATACGCCGCAGATCGAGGGATTTTTCGATCTGCCGGTCGATAGCCTGTCGGCGGCGGGGCTGTTGTGCGAGGCGATGCGAGCGCATCTGCCGGAGAACACGGTCGTGGTGGCGCCGGATGCCGGGCGCGTGAAGATGGCGACGGACTACGCAAGGCGGCTCGGCCTGCCGGTGATCGTGCTGCACAAGGAGCGCGTCAGCGGCTCCGAGACGCACGTCACGCATATCGTCGGGGATGTGCGCGACCGCTCCTGCCTTCTGGTGGATGACATGATCTCGACGGGAGGCACGATGGCCGAGAGCGTGCAGGCGCTGCTGGAGGCCGGGGCGCGGCCCGACATCCGGCTGGCGGCCACCCACGGCTTGCTGCTCGGCGAGGCCCGTAAGAAGCTCAGCCGCAACGAGGTACGGGAGATCTACGTGACCGATACGGTCGCCGTGCCTTATCGCGACTGGCCGGCCCTGCGGATCGTGCCGGTCGCCCCGCTGATCGCCAGCGCCATCGAGCGCTTCGTCACGGACGGCTCTCTGCACGATCTTTCTTAGCGCCTGTATGGAATCATAGCCGGGCCATTTAGCCGGGTCGTTCACGACCCGTCTGGCAGGCCGCTACGCGGCCAACCGCCCTTACGGGCGGACCTCACCCCCTGACCCCTCTCCTTCGTAAGGAGAGGGGGACTTTAAGGAGGCGGACAACCGTCCTGCGGGCGGAAGGGCTAAGAAATATATGGTTTCCGTGCAGGTTCTGAAGATAGGATAAAGAATGGCGCTCAAGAATCTTTGCGTCTTTTGCGGCTCGAATGCTGGCCTGCGTCCGGTCTATCGACGGTGCGCCACGGATCTTGGCACCGCGCTCGCGCGGCGGGGTATGGGACTGATTTATGGCGGCGGCAATGTCGGCCTGATGGGCGCTGTCGCGGACGCGGCTCTGGCCGCCGGGGGCACGGTCGTGGGAATCATTCCCCAGGCACTCGTGGACAAAGAGCTGGCGCATGCCGGGCTGAGCGATCTGCGCGTGGTCGGCTCTATGCACGCGCGCAAAGCGGAGATGGCGGCGCGTGCCGACGCCTTTGTGGCTTTGCCCGGCGGCTACGGCACCTTCGAGGAGTTTATCGAGGTGCTTACCTGGGCGCAGTTAGGCATCCATTCCAAGCCCTGTGGTCTCCTCAATGTGGAAGGTTACTTCGACCCGCTGCTGGCTATGTTCGATCATGCGCTTGCGGAAGGATTCCTGCGGCCCGAACATCACCGCCTTGTTCTGGTGCATACGGAGGTCGAAGAGCTTTTAGATGCCCTCGCGAGTTATCATCCCGACCGTCCCGCATCCAAATGGCTCGACCGCTCCGAAACTTGACCGCCAGGTCGTTACAGCCAATAGATCAGACCGCACTTTGCGGTCGTTTCCAATTGACGCCGGGCCGCTCCTGTGTTATAGTGACTGCACCCTTATTGAGGCCGGATGTTTTCTATGAAACAAGAGAATCGAGAACAGGAAGAAGAGCTTAGACGGTTCCGCCGGCTTGTCCGTCTTCTAAGCAGTCCCGATTTCGCAGAAAGCAATCAGGCCCGGCGCGCCATCCAGCAGATAGGTGGAAAGGCCATCGATCTGTTACTGATCCTGCTTGAGGAGGAAGCGCATAAGCGCCGCAGGCGACTCCGCCTGCACCGACGGGTCGTTATCCTGCTGATTGCAGCCGTGCTTATCGATCTTGCGATGATAATCTTCTGGTTTGATGCTCTTCCCCGATATCTTCGCACAGGATGGTGGGTGCAACTCCTCAGTAGTTTCAGTTTGTTTCTGGCCATCGTCCCCGACCGACATAAGAGCGTAGCTCGGATGTTGTCGGAATTTGATGATCTGCGTATAGTCGGTCCTCTGCTGGAAGCCCGAAACCAATTGCCTGATATTCGAAAAGAGATCGAAACGGCTCTGATCAGTCTCCTTCCGCGCTTGAAAAGCTCCGATAGTGCTCTGCTCACACCTATTCAGCGTACTTCTCTTTACACAGCGATACAATCCTCGAATGCCGTTTTCGTAGTGACCGTTCTGCAGGCGCTGGAGCAGATAGGCAATGGTGACGCGCTGCCATACGTTGAAAAATTGATCGGTGGGAAAAGCAAGACCGCGCACGATGTGCGTGTCCAGGAAGCGGCTCAAACCTGCCTGCCTTTTCTGCAGCAGTGCGCCGAGCAGGAGCATGCTGCCGCTACTCTCTTGCGGGCTTCCAGCAATGCCGATCCGGCGGCGAATTCGCTGCTCCGGCCTGACTTTGCTAACGCCAGTATCCCTCCGGCTCAGTTATTGCGCGCCAGCATCGCGGAAGAACGACAGGAAGACGTATAGCGTATTGAGTTCGAGGGGGAAGCGAGGACGATCATGCGGACGGTAGAGGAGGCGTTAGAGGCGATCCTGGGGCGGGTAAAGCGGCTGCCGGTCGCGCGGGTCGCGCTGCTCGATTCGCTAGGGCGGGTGCTGGCGGAGGATGTCGCCGCCGACATCGCCGTGCCGCCTTTCGATAATTCGGCGGTCGATGGCTATGCCGTGCGCGCCGCCGATATCACGGGCGCGCGTCCGGAATCCCCAGTCCGCCTGCGGACGCTGCCCGAAGTGCCAGCGGGAGCGCTTGCTACGAAGCCGGTCCTGCCTGGTACGGCGGCGCGCATCATGACCGGCGCGCCCGTGCCGCCCGGCGCGGATGCCATCGTCATGGTCGAGGACACGCGATCTGCCGGGGAGAGCATCGAAATCCTGCAAGCGGCGCAGCCCGGCCAGCACGTCCGGTACGCCGGCGAAGACGTGACGCCAGGCAGTGTCGTGCTAAGGGCAGGCACACTTATTCACGCCGCCGAGATCGCCATGCTGGCGACGATGGGCCGCGCGACCGTGCCCACCTTCCGTCCGGCGCGCGTGGCCGTCCTCTCTACCGGCGACGAAGTCGTGGACATCGAAGAGGGCGTCGCGCCGCCGCCCGGTAAGATACGCAACAGCAACGGCTACGCGCTGGCGGCGCTGGTCCGCGAGGCCGGCGCAGAGGTCCGCACCCGACTCCATATCTCTGACGATCTGGACGCCACGGAAGCCGCGCTTCGCCAGTGCGTGGAAGCCGGCGCGGACGCCATCGTCAGCGCCGGAGGCGTCTCCGTCGGCGACCGGGACTTCATCAAGCCCGCCCTGGAGCGGCTGGGCCGGCTGGAGCTGTGGCGGGTGGCGATGAAGCCGGGCAAGCCGCTGGCCTTTGGAAGCATCGGCGAGATCCTCTTCTTTGGATTGCCCGGCAATCCGGTCTCGGCTCTGGTCACGTTCGAGCTGTTCGTGCGGCCAGCTCTGGGAAAGATGGCCGGGCGTCAGGAAGAGGACCTGAAACGACCGGTGGTGCAGGCTGTGGTTACCGAGCCGGTCGCGCACGTTCCCGGCCGGCGCGAATTCGTGCGCGCCGTCACCACCGCCGAGGGCGGCCGTTTCCTCACCCGCCCTACCGGCGCGCAGGTATCCGGTATCCTCCACTCCATGCTGGGGGCCAACTCCCTGCTCGTCATTCCCGAAGATTCCTCCGGTCTTACCCCCGGCCAGACCGCTGCCGTTCTCCTGCTGCACGGCTAAATGCAAACCACCCGCTCGCTTGCGAGCGGGTGGTAAGAAGACAGGCGCATCGTGGAACCTGTCTTATGCGAGCGGGTAGGAGCGGAGCAACGGGTCCGCGGCCCTTCCGCGCGTACTATCGGACACGACGGCGGTTGCTGCGGGCCTCGCCACCTTCCCTCCCGATCCGTGCCATGTGCTCCCGGTTGCGGCTGACGGCCTCGCCGCCTTTGCGCCCAGCTTCCCGAGCCTCATCGGAAGTGAATTCATGGGCGCGCCCGGCCTGGTGCGCGGCCCTGCCACCCTTGCTGGCGATCTCGCGCTGCTTCTGTGCGTCCATCGCGGCAAAGCCGCGTCTGCTCGTTCCTGGCATCCTTCTATCCTTTCCGTTATGATGAATTCGTGTGGAAAACATCCGGTATGGGAGAGACGCCGCCGTCCTCCCGGCCTCTTCTCTTCCTTGAATCCGCAACGGGATCACGGAAGCGGATCGCGGATACGGCCCGGCGCTTGGGTGTCGCCAGGCTGGAGCTTATACGGGCATAAAAAACGAATGTTCCCGGTTTTCATAGAAAAAAGTTGAGTTTGCTATGAAAGAGAGAGTCAAATCGGCTCTAAAAACGCAAAACGCCCGGACAAGATGTTTCTTGTCCGGGCGCGCTGCTTGAAATAGGGGCTGTCAACACTCCAGCCGCTCGTGCAGAGTACGCCGCGCGCGGTTCAGCCGGGATTTGACCGTCCCCATCGAGACGCCGGTGGCCTGCGCGATCTCTTCGTAGGAGCGGCCCCGCGCATACAGGTCCAGGACCTGCCGCTGATAAGCCGGCAGATGATGGATGCCTTCGGCCAGCCGCTCCACCATCTCGCGCTCCAGGCAGATGGTCTCCGGAGTGGGCGACGGGTCTACCACTTCTCGGCCTGGAGACGATTCTCCATCGCGGCTGGAGCCGGCATCCAGGCTCAGATGCCCGTTCTCGCTGTCGCGCACGCACACATCAATATAAGTATTGCGGACGATTCGGAAGAGCCACGATTTGAACGGCGCGCCATTGCGGAAGGTATGCAGGCTCTGGTACAGGCGCAGCAAGACGTGCGCGGCGACGTCGCTGGCATCGGCGGTATTGTGGCAAAGCGAGCGTGCGAAACTGTAGATGAGGCCCTCGTAGCGGCGGATCAGCTCGTCCCAGGCGGCGCGGTCTCCGGCCTTACAGCGCTCGATGAGCGGGAGAGGGTCCAGCCGCTCGACGCGGGGAGAAGCGATCAGGGGCCGCGGGAGGCGCGGCAAGCGGTTTGGTGGCGCAAGTCCTTTCAGGGCGTCCAGGTCACCGGGCCTGGAACGTTCTCGTTGATCCGGCATCAAGGCCTTCCCCTTTCTGTATCCTTCGATCGCCGAGCCGGTTCGGGCACGGGTGTGCCGATAGCTCAGCGCGGGCCGCCTCCTGGCGATCCGCTCAGGATTGTCTTGCTCCGATACAGGCGCGTCAGGACGCCATGCTTCCTGGCTTCGGTTTCGTCAGAAGGAGGCTTTGGGCAGCCCCCGCGACACAGCGCAGCCTCTAGAGGGACGGCACGGCGGCTATGTCGCTTGAAAATACGTAGAAGCAGCGAGGTAGATAGTCCTATTGTACTGCAAAGAGGCTTCCCTGCGCAAGGTCTAAGTCCGTTTGGGTATAAAAAAAAGCGGGCGAACTTTCTTGCCGACTTTTCAATCGGTTGACGCCGGGCCTTCCGGAAATGTTCCGCCATTTTCCGGAGGCGGAACGCGGAACGCCGCAGGCGACCGCTCATTCCCGCAGCAGCGGCAGATCGCGCTGGCGCTCGGTCAGCCAGAGACACCCCGCGTCGGTGACCTGGACCATCTCCTCGAAGCCCAGATAGCCGCGTCCCTCCAGGATCACGCCCAGCTCCAGCGTGTAGACCTGGCCCGGCTCGACCGGCATTTCCGGGGTGCGTCCGTACCGCTCCCAGCGCGGTCCCAGGATCCCGCCGCCATCGTGGGCCAGGCGTCCCACCTGGTGGCCGAGCGCGTGCAGGTATTCCGGGTAGCCTGCCGACGTGAGGAAGCTTCGCGCCGCCGCGTCTACCTGCCAGCCGGGAGTGCCGGGCCGCAGCGCCTCTGCCCCGGCAGAAATGGCGCCGGTGACGGCCGCTACGGCCCTGCGCACATCTTCCGGCAGTCCCGACTCTTGTGGCTGCGGCACGTACCAGCAGCGCTGCATATCGGAGCTGTAATCCTCTTTGACCACGCCCAGATCGATATGCAGAATATGACCGGGCGCAATGGTGATGGTGGAGGAAGGCACGCCGTGGCCGATCATGGAGTCTGGCCCGGTGTTGACGATGGGATCGCCGGTCGGGTCCCAGGCGTATCCTAATCCCCGCGCGGCGATGCGCCCATGCACGAAATCGTAGACCTGCCGCTCACTCTGGCCTACGCGGGCAAAGTCGCCGATCTCGGTTATGAGCCGGTCGGTCTCCGCGATCGCCGCGCGGATGCGCCGCACCTCGTCCGGAGTCTTTCGTCCGCGCAGCGCCATGGCGATCGCCTCGGCGGACTCCAGGCCGCCGGCAAAGCGGGTGCCCTGCAGATAGGTTTCCAGGAGCAAGTACATACCGTGCGAGAGTCCGTCCGCCTTGTCGTCGTTGACCGAGAAGTTGACGGCGATGCGCGGCTTGCGGCCCGTGTCCGGGACCAGCCGCTCCAGCGTCTCCACCAGGGGCGCGCGGATACCCTGCACGTAGGGAACGATCTCTTGCCAGTGCCCCGCTGCCGCTAACGGCTCGGCGTCGTAGTTGCCCACGACGGCGACGCAATGACCCTGGGCGGTGACCATCAGGGCACTCTGCCAGGTCAGCCCGCCCTCGACCAGGAAAGGCAGCACGAGATCGCCTCCCTCCGCGATTTCACGCACGAAGGTCAGCCACACGTCCACGCCCGATTCCGCCACCAGTCTTTTCGCCTGCGCCAGTTTCTCTTCGATCAGCGCTTGCATGGCATCCTCCTTATCCGGTTATCGGGGACAGGTTCCAGGTTCTGGGGATAAAAACCTGCTGACCTCGCTTTGACCTCACCCCAGAGATCTCACCCCTTTCCAATCGCCAACGTCGCCTCGACGGCTCGGCGACCCTCCCCCTCTCCTTAAGAAGGAGAGGGGGAGATTTGAGTTGAACTCTCCCCTCCTCTGTTATTGGGAAGGTTGTGGGGCCTTTCTCAGCCTGTCAGCTTTTCAGCGGGCGGAGGAGATGGGAGGGAAGCGGGTCGCTAAGGTTTCCGGTGGAGCGCAGGAGGGTATCCGCGGTGTCTATATCGGTGGGGCGGAGCAGAGTCTGCCCGGTCTGTTCCGCGCGCGCTCGCAGGAACGGCAGGCACTCCTGCGCGGCGATCCGGATATCCGGCTGCCGGGCGGAGAATGCCAGGAACTCGACGTACGGCAGGGCCGCCGCGTCTCCGATCTGCTCCAGAGCCTTCAGTACGGCCACGATATAGCCTATGCTGAAGCAGGGTCCGAAAAGCCGGCGGGCCGCCTGCTTCAGCGCCCCATGCAGATGTGAGCGCGGCGGTCCGTCCAGCAGGTCCCGGTCGTCCGCGCGCAGCCGCCGCAACAACCGGATCAGAACCGTCTGGGTCACCTCGCGGGGAGGGAACCGGAGCGCTTCGAGCAGGGGCGCGATGGCGCGCACGTCGTCGACGCGGCGCAGCAGGCGGGTCGCGCTCCGCTCCCGACGGGTCGCCTGCGCCAGACTTCCCAGCAGGAGGCAGCATGCGACATAGCCCAGCGTGGTCCCCAGCATCCAGGTCGTATCGCCCACGCGCAGCCGGGTCATTCCGGCCACGAACCCGGCGACCGCCAGCGTCAATCCCAGCAGACTGACCGCCCGGCGGCGTCTTCGGCTTCGAATCTCTGCCTGCAAGACCGTCACGAGCGGCTTGATGGCTTCGACTCCCATCCGCTCCAGCTTCCGCTCGGCCGCCAGGCTCTCCTCCAGGCGCCGGCTGCCCAGGAGATGGATCGCCTCCGTCAGGAAGCCGTCTTTGTCTGAAGTGGGATGCGGCTCTCGCCGCCTGCCGGCTTTCCGGCGCGCGTTTTCTTTCTGAATCGTCATCTGCTTTCCTCACCGACCAGGGCGCAGCCTGTAGGGGCGTTAGGGCACAGCAAGCACCCTAAGAGCCTGTACGGAAACCTGCAGGCTTCTTATCCGGGCATTGAAACGCTTGCTGTGAAATAGCCGGCCCTTCACCAGTCGATCAGGTCGGCAAACGCCAAGTTCGGCCGACCTAGCTTTCGATTAAGCCAGATACAGAAGTTATGCAGTGCCGCCTTAGCCAG
>DASRCN010000072.1:0-51163 GCA_035653075.1 Chthonomonadaceae bacterium
GCTGGCTTCGATCCGCGCGGCCTCAGCTTTCCTCCGTTCGGTTTCCCTAGCGCGGAGGCGCGAAACGGCGTGGATATGGAAGGCCGCCACATTGCCGGTCTGGGCGATCCCAACGGACCCGAATCCTTCTCTGTCTGGGGCGTCGATGTGAGCGATCCCACGCGTCCGCAGGTCGTCAGCCGCCGCAAGACCGGCCTGCTCGTGGGCACGCCTACCGATAGCGGGGCAACGGTCGGCGGCAGCGGCCCGAACTATCTCGTCATGCATGGCCGCCGGCTCTACATCTCCGATGGCAATAACGACATCGTGGAAGGTATCGATCTCCCCACCGGCAAGCGCGTCATGTGGACGCCCATCCGCCCCTCGCCGCTGGTGGCGAAGCTGCGCGGCGTTGGACCGTCCGGCATGGCCGTCTCGCCCGACGGTCACCGGCTCTACGTGGCCGAATCGGGCATCAATGCCATCGGGGTCATCGAGACCGATACGGGCCGCGTGCTCGGCCATATTCCCACTGCCTGGTATCCCTACCGCGTCGCCGTCAGCAAAGATGGCAAGAAGCTGTTCTGCGTCTGCTTCCGCGGCTTCGGCTTCGGCCCCAGAGGCATCAAGAACCTGCCGGACGACCCGTTCCTGGGCACCGACGACGCCAACGGCCAGGGCGCGCTCTGCATCCTGGACGTGCCCTCAAGCGCCGCACTGGCCAAAATGACTGCCGATACCCTGGCTTATAACGGTATTGTGGACCACAGCGCGGACCGAGCGGCCATGAGCTCCCCGCTCATTCCCACCATGTCGGGCGTTACTTCGCCGCAGATTCAGTACGTGGTCTTCATCGCCAAGGAGAATCACACCTTCGATACCATCTTCGACCACGTTCCCGGCGCCAACAGCGATCCGGCCCTGCTCCGCTGGGGCCTGCGCCAGACGATCTCCGCACCCGGCCAGCCCACGCTCCACAACGTGCCGGTGATGACCAACCACAACGCCCTGGCGCGCCAGTTCACCGTCAGCGATAACTACTACGTCGAGCCGGAAGCCTCCGGCGTGGGACACCGCTGGCTGGTCGGCGTCAAGCCCAATAACTTCTGCCAGATGACCTACACATTGCGCTGGAACTTCATTCTCAACTCAACGGCGCCGGGCCGGCGCGCCTCCTTCGGCGGGAACGGCTCTATTGCTCCCGAAGACTATCCGGAGGCAGGCACGATGTGGGATAATCTAGCCCGCCACCATATCCCCTTCCGCAACTATGGCGAAGGCTTCGAGTTCGCGGGCGTCGGCGAGGATGCGGACGAACATAAGACCGGCGCGCGGGAGGTCATCAACATGCCCATGGAGAAGGCGCTCTACGACAACACGTGCCGGGACTTTCCCATCTTCAACATGAACATCCCCGACCAGTACCGCGCCTACTGGTTCGCCCAGGATGTGCGGAAGCTATTCCTCAACGGCAACCAGGATCTGCCGCATTTTATCTACATCGCGCTCTGCAATGACCACGGCTCCGACCCGGATCCCAAACACGGCTATCCCTACGTGGCCTCCTGGATGGCCGATAACGATCTGGCATTGGGAAGGATCGTGGAGTTTCTCTCGCATACGAAGTACTGGAAGAATATGGCTATCTTCGTCACCCAGGACGACGCCGGCAGCGAGAACGACCATATCGACGCGCAGCGGAGCGTGCTATTGGTCATCAGCCCCTGGGCCAGGCATCATTACGTCTCCCACCGGCACACCACCATCGTCAGCTTCCACCGCACGCTCTATGAAATCCTCGGCCTGCCGCCGTTGAGCATGGTGGACGCGCTGGCGAATGATTTCTCGGATTGCTTCACCACGCAGCCGGACTTCACGCCCTACGTCCACGTGCCGATCGCCCATCGCGTCTTCGACCCGGAGAAGGCCAAAGACCCCAAGGATCCCGACTATATCCAGGCGCGCCGGAGAGCCTCGGTCGAGCGGGACGATCCTGCCGTAGAGGAACGCGTGCTGCATGACCGGTAACGCGCCGTCGAGGACCTGGGAGGCGGATACCGAGCTTTCCGAAGAAGAAGCCGCCGATCTCATCGCGACGCAGTTTCCCCAACTGGCTCCCGCGCGCCTTCAGGCGATGGGAGTTGGCTGGGACAACGCCGCCTTTCGGGTCAACGAACGCTATGTCTTCCGCTTTCCACGCCGGAAAATCGCCGCCGCGCTGATTGCGCGTGAGGAGAAGGTTCTGCCGCGGCTCGCTCCCGCGTTGCCTCTGCCGATCCCCGTTCCCCTTTTCCCCGGCAGGCCGCAGGGAGCGTATCCGTATCCCTTCGCCGGCTATGCGTATATACCGGGGACGACCGCCTGCTTACGGGACTGGTCGGAGGAAGAGCGGGCGCAAAATGCGCAGCCCCTGGCCCGGTTTTTGGCGGCGCTGCACGGCATCCCGGTCGATATAGAAACGCTGGCATGGGCGCCGCGCGACGACATCCGCCGTGCTGATCTGCCATTCCGGACGGCCAAAGCGAAGGAGCGCCTGAACCGAATCGCGGGATACCTGGAAGAGAAGAAGAGCGAATCGCTGGTCACGATTCTGGACCGATTGGCGGCCACGCCGCTCTGGGAAAAGCCGCTCTGCTGGGTGCATGGCGACCTCTATGCGCGCCATCTGCTGGTGAATGAAGGCCACCAGCTCTGCGGCGTGATCGATTGGGGAGACGTCCACCTGGGCGATCCGGCTCTCGACCTCATGATCGCCTTCAGCTTTCTGCCGCCTGCGGCCCGTCCTCCTTTCCGCGAAGCCTACGGCCCGATCGATGCGGCTACCTGGGACCGGGCACGCTTCCGCGCTCTTTGTTACGGCATCACGCTCATCGACTACGGCCTGGACGTTGGCGACGAGGCGATCAAGAGGGCCGGGGAATATGCTCTCCATGCCATTTCCCCCTAGCCTCTCCCTCCCCTCTCCTCTGTGGGCACTTTAGATGCCGTGACGGCATGCGGGCTGTATCGGGCCGGCAGGCTCACTCTTCAAGCAGATTGACCTCGCGGAGGGCGCCATCCGGCGCAATCCGCACCGTTTTTAGCTCCCAGGGAGCCATAGCAAGCTCGATGCGACGCCTGTCCGGCAGCGTGACGGTCACCTGCGCGGGGCGGCCCTGCGTCTCGAACAGGCGCAGGATAGTGTCCGGCCCCTCCTCCGCGCCCTTCAAGGCCGCCGCGATCACGTTTTCCGGCGCGACCGCAAGCAGCGATCCCGTCGCGCCCCACCCCCCTTTGTGGGGATACTGGAACAAGTACCCAAGCGGGTTGTTGAGCGCGTGCGCCTGCCGGACCGTATCGCCCTCCCGCCAGTCGCCGGTATGCGGCAAAAGGGCGTAATGGAGCGTCTGAGGTCCCTGATCCATGTAGAGATAGTCCCGGCCTGCTTCCACCTTCGCCGGGTCGTGGAAGCAGAAGATCGGCGAGCGGAGCAGGCTCATGCGCAGGTCGCCGCCCAGGCAGTCGAAGCCGTATTTGCCGTCGTTGAGCAGGGAGATGCCATAGGGGAGTGCGGCGCCGGAGCGGGTGGAAGCGGCGCCGGAAAGATCGATCCACGCCTGGCCGGGGTCTTCCAGGCCGTTCGCCTCGCGGACGATGGCACTGTAGGGCGCGTCGTAGGTGAGCGTGCCGTCCTGGATGGCGACCGGGACCGAGAGCTTGAGCATCTTATGCTTCTCATGCCAGTCTACCGTCAGCGCCACGTCGATGCGTGGGGAGTGGCGATAGAGCGTGAACTCCTGCCGGGCGGTGGAGTTCTGCCAGCGCGTCTCGATACGCAGGGTCGCCAGGGCCGGGCCGTTCTCCACGACCTTAAATCGCGCGCTGCCGAGCTGTCCGACCTCGTCGCGCCAGGAAGGAATGTTATGGCCCCAGGTGTCCCCCGGATCGTTCATGACGCGCAGCGCGCAGGCTGGACCGCTCACCACCTCCACGTCATGGACTTTATCGTAGAGCCGCGCCAGATGCCCGTCCTGGGGATCGAATTCCAGCCGCCAGCGCGCGTTCTCCAGCCAGGTCTCGCCAGCCTGCAGCGCTGCCTCTGAGGAGGATGGGGCCGGTGGGCCGGGCAGCAAGCGATAGACGCGGAAGCCGTTGGCGGGAACCGTCGCCTCGAAATAGATTCGGCTGCCGCCGCCGAAGATGTCCGGCTGGGTGAACTGAAAGGGGACTTCCCGGCCGGCTTCGTCCACCAGACGGCCCTCCTCCTGCCCGCGCCAGCCCCACTGGACCGTTGCCCGGTCGGTGCGCTCCCAGGAGGACGGGTTGAACAGCAGAATAGGCCGTCCCTGGCCGACAGTGGGCGGCTCGGTGGCATCGACGGTGGTATCGATATGCGCGGCGAGGGCCTGCAGGGCGGCGTTCTCCAGGCGTGCGGCGATGGCGCACGCCTCCCCGATATGCTCCTGGGCGTCGTCGTAGGCGGCGGGTAGGCTGGTTCCGGCCAGAATATCGTGGAACTGCTCGAACAGCAGCCGTTTCCAGGCGTGGGCGAATAGGCCTGCCGGATAGGGCTGGCCGAGAGCCAGACTTACCAGGGCGCACCAGCGCTCGGCGCGCAGAAGACGGTTTTCGGCCTGCCGGTTGAGGCGCTTGATGCCCGAATGCGTGGTGTAGCAGCCGGGCGCGTGGTGCTGCAGGTCGTCCCGTACGGTCGGAAATGCTTGCGTCTTATCGGCAATCGCGGCAACGAACGCCTCGACGGTGCTAAAGATGGCGTTCGGCTCGGCGGGGTCCTCCTGCAGCGCGCGGATGCTGGCGATGTTTTCTTTGGTCGGTCCGCCCCCATGGTTGCCCACGCCGTAGAAGAGAATGGAGTGCTCCAGGCCCATCTCGCGGGCCTTCTCCGCGCTCTGGCGGATCTGGTCGGCCATGCTGCCGCCGCCGGTGCCGTAGTGACCGACCGGAGGGCGGAGGGCTAGAATGCGGCTGCCGTCCGGCCCTTCCCACCAGAAGTAGGGACCCGGCAGCTCTTTCTCGTGCCGGCCCGGCCGGAAGAAGCAGTAGGTCCGGTAGCCGCTTTTGGCAAGGATTTGCGGCAGGCCCGCGTTGTGGCCGAAGGTGTCCACGTTCCATCCCACGGTCACGTCCACGCCCAGCTTCTCGCGGAAGTAGCGTTTTCCATAGAGCGCATGGCGCACGTAGGACTCCCCGCAGGGAATGTTGGCGTCCGGCTGCTCCCACCAGCCGTTAACGACGTGCCAGCGTCCCTCAGCGGCATAGCGGCGGATTTCGGCGAACAGTTCCGGGTCAGCCTCCTCGATCCAGGCATAGGTGGCGGCCTGCCCCCGGCTGAAGACGAAATCCTCCGTCTCCCGCAGGCGATCGAGGGCGGCGCGGCAAGTGGAGAGGACTTCCGTATAGCCTTCCTGCCATGTCCACCGCCAGACCGGGTCGATATGGGCATTACCGATGCAGTGAACCGTGATTCGCGGGCTGGAGGTCGTCATCATTTACAGTCTCTCCCATGTTTCGCTCCTGTCCAAAATCCGTTCGCGGAAATCCGTCTCTCCATATTAACGGAACAGGGCGTTTTTGTCCAGTCTTTTTGACAACGTGGCGGGCGGCGGGCTATACTGAGGCATCTTGCTGTCAGGAAGTGCCGGAGGCCCGATCATGTCCGTTTCGGAACCGTTACGCTCGCTCCAAATCGTGAAAACCGCCTGTCCACACGACTGCCCGGATACCTGCTCCATGCTGGCGGTTGTGGAGGGAGAGCGGCTGATACGGGTGGAGGGCAATCCGGAGAACCCGTTCACGCGGGGCAATCTGTGCCGGAAAGTGGCCTACTACGAGGAGCGGGTGTACAGTCCGGACCGCGTGCTCCATCCTCTGCGCCGCGTCGGGCCCAAGGGCGAGGGACAGTTCACGCGCATCTCCTGGGACGAGGCCATCGCGGAGATCGCCGGGCGCTGGAAGACGATCGTCGCCGAGAGCGGGCCGGAGGCCATCCTGCCCTACTCCTACGCCGGGACGATGGGCGTGGTCAATATGAGCGCCTGCGACGCCCGTCTCTGGAGCCGCATGGGCGCCAGCCGCCTGCTGCGCAACATCTGCTCGGCGGCGGCGGAGGCTGGCTACGGCTATGTCAACGGCTGGACCGGCGGCATCGACCCGGAAAGCTTCGTCGACAGCAAGTTCATCATCGCGTGGGGCACCAACCTCAGCAGCACCAACGTCCACATGATGCCGATCGTGCGCGAGGCGCAGGCCAAAGGCGCGACCTTCGTGGTGATCGATCCCTACCGCACGCGCACCGCCAACGCCGCCGACTGGTTCATTCAGCCGAAGCCCGGCACGGACGCGGCCCTGGCGCTCGGCATGGCGCACGTCATTTTTGCCGAGGGGTTGCACGACGAAGCGTTCCTGGAGGCGCATACGGTCGGCTGGCGCGCGTTTCGCGAGCGTTGCGCCGAATACCCGCCGGAGCGCGTGGAAGAGATTACCGGGTTGGGCCGCGAGGAGATCGTCACGCTGGCCCGCCGCTACGCCACGGAGACGCCCTCGGCCATCCGCCTGGGCTACGGCCTCTCCCGCACCGGCAACGGCGGCGGCATGATCCGCGCCATCCTCTGCCTGCCGGCGGTCATCGGGGCGTGGGGCAAGCCCTCCAGCGGCCTGCTGCTCTCCGCCAGCGCCCACTTCCCGCTCAACTGGCACGCGGTGAAGCGGCCCGACCTGCTCCACTCCCCGGACGACGAGTCGCCGGTGAAGCGGGGCCGTCCCCTTCCACGGGCCATCAACATGAATGAGCTCGGCAAGGCGCTCCTGGAGACCACCGATCCGCCGGTCCGCTCGCTCTTCGTCTACAACTCCAATCCGGCCGCCGTCGCGCCCAACGGCAACCGGGTCCGCGAGGGGCTGCGGCGTGAGGACCTGTTCACAGTTGTCCACGAGCAGATGCTGACCGATACGGCCCGCTACGCCGACATCGTGCTGCCCGCCACAACGCAGCTCGAACATCTGGATATGATCCGTCCCTACGGGCATCTCTACCTCAACCTCTGCCAACCCGCCATCCCGCCGCTCGGCGAGGCGCGGCCGAACATCGAGGTGCAAAATGCCCTGGCGAGGGCGATGGGCTATACCGATCCGGCCTTCGACGAGACGGCGGAGGACATCCTGCGCGCCGCGCTGGACACCGACCACCCGATGCTGGAAGGCATCACCTACGACTATCTGCTCGAACACGGCTTTTCCAAGCTCAAAACGCCGACCGATCCGTATGTCCCCTATGCGGACGGCAAAGGGTTCAAGACTCCTTCCGGCAAGATCGAGCTTTACTCGGAGCGCGCCGCCCAGGACGGCTACGACCCGCTGCCGTCTTACGAGCCGCCCGCCGAGAGCGCCGAGGCCGATCCGGAGCTGGCCGCCGCGTTCCCCATCAACCTGCTCTCGCCCGCCGCGCACCATTTCCTCAACTCCACCTTCTCTAACCTGCCCTCCCTGCAGAAGAGCGAGAAAGCGCCGCGCATCTGGATCAATCCCCAGGACGCGCAGGCGCGCGGCATCGCCGACGGCGACTGGCTGCGCGTCTGGAACCGGCGCGGCAAAGCAAAGCTTATGGCGGTTGTCAGCGAAAACGTGAAGCCGGGTGTCGCGTGGTCTCCGTCTCTATGGTGGCGCCGGGACAGTCCCGACCATGCCAACGTCAATGCCCTGACTTCCGACCGACTGACCGACATGGGCGCCGGCTCGACGTTCCATACCAACCTCATCCAGATCGCTCGTTGGGAGAGCGCAGACGATGGAAACTCCTCTTCAAGAAGCGGAGACGCTTGATTCCCTGTTGGCCTTTCTGGCAGAGGAGAAGCGGAAGCGGAAACGCCGCGTCCGCTATTCTCTCTGCCTCTTGCCGGTATATATCGGCGTGCTCTTTATTGCCTTCCGTATCAATCAGCCGGTCCTGTTTATTGCAATCTTTGTTATGATGCTGGTAGGGCTCACCTTGAAGAGCGAAGTCGAAAAGAAATCCGAAGCACAACAATACATCACTCGGAAACTGATCGAATGGGACGACGTGCGTGTCGTTGGGCCGCTGGCAGAGGAATTGGCATCGCTCGAACAGGATATCCGCTTTGCCGCCGAAAGGGCATTGATCTCCTTACTGCCTCGTTTGCGTGCAACGGACGCCGATCTGCTGAATACAGATCAACGCCATTGCCTCTATTACGCCCTCTCCGGCACGAGGCAAATCTGGCTGAAAATCGCCATTTTGAAGGCTCTCGAACAGGTGGGCGATAGCGAGGCTATCCCTTACGTGGAGCGGCTGGCAGCAGGAGAAGGCGCGGCAGAATGGTCTCCGGAAGTCCGGCAGGCAGCCATAGACTGCCTGCCCTACTTGCAAGAGCGCACTCGTCAGGAAAGCACCAGGCAGACGCTTCTCCGCTCTGCCGATCTGGCTGGCGCTGCTGCCGAAACATTGCTCCGTTCTGCAGGTGAGACGCAAGAAACCGATCCGCAACAGCTTTTACGCGTTCCGACAGGGAATGAAGAGGGATAAGTATGCTCAACCAGCAGCACAATGAAGAGACGGAGACGCCATCGGCGTCCATACCGAAAAGCAAGACACGTTTCGTCCGCAAGCGGGACTTAAGGCAGACAGGAGTAGAGGACATCGATACCCTCCTGGCAATCCTGGAACGGGAAAACCGCAACCGCAAGCGTCTGAGCCGGATTCTGCCTGCGTTTGCTGTTCTCTATACGATCTTTATCTTCGCTCTACTGCTCACCATGTGGAAAGTTTTCGGTCAGTTTAACGGCGCTTTCTTTGCCTTCTTCGGGGTGATGGGCATCATGGGCGCTATGGCGGTCTCAGAGAGTTACAAGAGGGCCGCCCGGAAACTGGAGAAGCTCGACGACATCCGTGCCGTCGGGGCGTGGGCGGAAGCGTTAGAGGTCCCGGATAAAGAAGTACGGCAGATGGCTCGAAAGGCGCTAACGAGATTGCTGCCTACTCTGCGTGCCTCCGACGCGTACCGGCTCAACGCGGAGCAGCGCCAATGCCTGGCCGCGCATCTTTTGCGAGCGGCGCGGGAAGAGGAAGTCGATTTTATAATGCTCCTCCTGCAGGCGCTGGAACAGATAGGAGACAGCAGCGCCATTCCCTACGTGCAAAAGCTAAAGGGAGAAGGCATTGCGGTGAAGGAGACGCGCATCTATGAAGAGGCGGATGCCTGCCTCTCCGCCCTGGCCGCGCGCAGAGATCAGGAGCAGAATCAGCAGACGCTGCTGCGCGGCTCTCACGCCATCCACGCGGCGTCCGAAATGCTGCTGCGTCCGACCGAGGGAGCGGCCAGCGTCGATCCGCAACAACTTTTGCGCGCCAATCAGCAAGATTAGAAACGAATGGAGCTTGACGGAAGGGTCTATAGACGGCGTTTATAGAGCCGGAAACGGCGCGTTATATGACACCCCGCCCGCTCGTAAAAGCTCAGGTTCCGGCCACCGGCCCAACCAAACCATAGGTAGCGCGCGCCATTGCCGGTGACCCGCTCGATGAGCGTGTAGAAGAGGACTGCGCCGATACCCCGGCTGCGCAGATCGTCCCGGACGCCGAAAGGACCGAAACGGCACGGCGCTCCGGCGGGCGGGTCGTTGTGCGGGTTTTGCCACTGCGCGAAGCCGGCGATCTCCCCGCCTTGCGTCGCGAGGATGATCTCCCTATTGTCGTGCTGCAGGCCCTCCCGCAGACTGGGCTGCCATTGAGGAAAGTGGGCCTCGGCAAACGCGAGCAGGGGCAGCGTATCCTCCCGCGCAAACATTCGCACTTCATAACCCTCTTGCTGCAGGGCCGCATAGCGCGCGCGCACCGGCTCCGGCATCCGCACCCCTTCCAGCGGCATTCCCATCGCCACCGGCTCGCCAACGCACGTGAAGCCGTGCGCCTCCAGAAAGGCCAGTCCCTCGCGGTAGTCCACATCCACGCCGGGAAAAATGTAGTAGGGCGCGTAGCCGTTGCACAGCGCCTCCGACCGTCCCTTGCCGCGCAGGAAGTCCAGCCCGGCCTCCAATAGACGCGTGCCGATTCTCTGCTGCCGCCGATCGGGATGGACGAAAAACGCGGTGATCCAGCCGGTCTGCGGCTGCACGCCGAGGCTGCCGAGCGGATATTTGCGCACGATCGCCTGCAGGAACCCGACGATAGCGCCCTCAGCCTCGGCGACCAGAGCGCCTTCCGCGTCGAAGTTGGCGTCGAGCAGAAAGAGCCTCCAGAATCGCTCCTCGGTGATCGGGTCTTTAAATAGGCACCGGTTCCAGAGGGCGACAACAGGGCTGAGGTCCTTTGCGCGAAAAGGCCGGATCGTGACCGTCGGCATGGCTGTCTCCTTCCTCCGTCTGCTCTATACCCTCCACCCTACACTTACTCCTGCCCGATTCGCGCGAACAGGCCAAAATGGGGCAAAATAGCACAGGTCCGAAGGAGAGGAGACAGGAGATGAGCGAGAGGACGCTTCACATTCTAACACTGGGAGCGCACGCGGCGGATCAGGAGCTGAGCGCCGGCATGGTGATCGCCAAATATACGCGCGCGGGACATAAGGCGACCATTTTGAGCCTGACGCCCGGTGAAAAAGGCCATCCGAAATTAGGCGCGGAAGAATACGCGCGCCAGAAGATCGCGGAAGCCGAGCAGTGCGCGCGCCTGCTGGGCGCGGAGAGCCGGGTGCTGTCCTATGGCGATGCCACCCTGCCGGTGACCGAGGAGATCATTTTCGAGGTCGCCGACATCATCCGCGTGCTCAAGCCCGACATCCTGATCACCCACTGGGCCAACTCTATCCATAAGGACCATCGCAATGCCCACCGCATCGCTCTCGACGCCTATTTTTACGCGGCCTTGCCCCGAATAGAGCGCGCCGATCCGGCGCATAGGATCTCGCGCATTTTCTATTCGGAGAATTGGGAGGACATGGAGGGCTACGAGCCCGACATCTATCTCGATACGACCGAGGTGTTCGATCCGTATTGCGAGGCGCTGGCGAGCTTCGAGCTGTGGAATGGCGGCACCGGCTGGCCGTATGCCGACTACTACAAATCGCTGGCGCGCCTGCGTGGGTGTCTGGGCTTTGGCCTGCGCGGCCGGTACGCGGCGACCCTGGCCCGTCCGAAAGAGGCGCACGTTCTGCGCTGTACCGACCTGCCGTTTTAACAGCATGCCCATCGGGATCGATCTGCCGGACCCAGGTAAGAAGAGACCTAACTCCCCCGTCTTTGCGCTTCCGGCAAATTACCCTAAACTTACAGTGCCTTTCGGACAAAAATAAGGAGAGATGTATTCCTGCGACACACAGACCAAGACGGCAACCGCAAAGGATTGAACGTATGTCCCATCGCCGCAACATAAGAGCCCGCCGCCGGAAGAGCGCCGGCTTCACCCTCGTCGAACTGCTGACGGTGGTCTTTATTATCGCCGTCTTAATGGACGTAGCCCTGCCCCTCTATCTGGACGCGCTGGCGGATAGCCAGAAGAAGACCTGCCGGCATAATCTGGAGACGATTGCCGATGCGGTGCAGGCCGCGCGGGTCAAAAAGATCCTGCCCAACTACTCCACCTTTGCCGGAGCCGTCTCTACGACCCTGGAGCCGGACCTGACTCAGGTACCGATGTGTCCGAACGGAGGCGCCTATTCGGTGCTGACCACCGGCTCGATCATCGACGGTAAAGGCAACACCATCACGATCCCCACCGGCAACTTTGCCGTCCAGTGCAACTTCAACAGCGGCGCGCATGGTGGCTATATTCCCGGCGTGACCGGCAACTGATCCGCTTCCAGACGGTCGCGCCCATCGAAGGCGCGACCGTTTATTCTTTGGCCTCCCCTACCCCTTCTCCCGGTGCGTTCCTCTCCTGCGAACTCTTTCCCTTCAGCATACGTCCTTTTAGTGGTTCCATCTATTCCACCAAAGGCCCCATCGGCGTCAGGAAAGAACCCCTGACGCTCCTACAGGCGATGGAATCGGGAGATGTCACGATGCAGTTGGCAATGGTCGGAGATGTGATGCTGGGACGAGGGGTGGCGGGGGAGATCGGATACCGGTCACCGGAGGGCTTCTGGGGCAATACGCTCCCCCTGCTGCGCGAAGCGGGTCTGGCGCTGGCCAATCTGGAATGCGCCATCACGACACACGCGACGCCGTGGACACACCCGCCCAAAGTCTACCATTTTCGGACGCCGCCCGAGGGCATAGACATCCTGCTTGCGGCCGGCGTGCGTCTGGTCTCCCTGGCGAACAATCACACGCTCGACTTCGGCGAGGCGGGCCTGCTGGACACGCTGCGGGCACTGGATGCGGCCGGAATCGCCTATGCCGGCGCGGGGATCGATCTGACGGCGGCGCGCAGGCCGGCTGTCGTCGCGGCAGACGGACTGCAGATCGGCATGATCGCCTTCTCGGACAACATCCCGGAATGGGCGGCGACCCCGGATACGGCGGGCATCAGCCATATCGACATCCGGCCGGACCCGGAGACCTTCTCCATCGTGGAGCAGGGGGTCGAAAGGGCGCGTGCGGCGGGCGCGCAGCTCGTGATCCTCTCGCTGCACTGGGGGCCGAACATGCGCCTGCGCCCGCCGGAGCATTTCCGTCAGTTTGTCCACGGCGCGCTCAATAGAGGCGTGGACCTGGTCTACGGACATTCGGCGCACGTCTTCCAGGGCGTCGAGATCTATAAAGGCAAGCCGATTCTCTACGATACCGGCGACTTCCTCGACGATTACGCCACCGATCCGCTCCTGCGCAACGACCAGTCGTTGATTTTCTTCGCCGAGATCGAAGGAACGGCCGTGCAGGCGCTGCGAATGGTCCCCGTACATCTCAAGTACAGCGAGGTGGACCTTGCGGTGAATCCGGAGCTGGACGAAATCTGCTCCCGGATCATCGCCCTTTCACGCGAAATGAACACGCATGTGGTCCGCCACGGAGACACGCTCCACGTAGATGTGCGCCCCACCTAGGAGGAACGCGTTGTCGCAAGAGCCGATCGAGATTTCCAAAAACAAAGCCTACCCGCTCGTGGAGCGGCTGGAGGCCGCCCTGGCTGCCGACGAGATCACGGAGGAGGACTGGTATCGGGAGATGCAGGCGGTCATCACGCCAGCCTATCTGGCCGCGGAGACGCCGTGGGGACAGTCCGGCAAGCTGGGCGACGAAGCCAGTTGGGAGTACGCCCGCAGCCTGATCGCCGATGCCGTCGATAGAAACGGGACCTTTCTGGACGTCGGCTGCGCCAGCGGCTTCCTGATGGAGTGCATGGCGCGGTGGACGCAGGAAAAAGGGCTTGCGGTCGAGATGTTCGGCCTGGACATCGCCCCGGAGCTGGCCGCTCTGGCCCGCCGCCGCCTGCCCCATTGGGCCGACCGCATCTACGTGGGCAATGCGATCGACTGGCAGCCGCCGATGCGCTTCGATTTTGTCCGTACAGGGCTGGAGTATGTCCCTCTTCGGCGGCAGAGCGACTTTGTCGCGCGGCTGCTTCGGGATGTGGTCGCGCCGGGCGGTCGCCTCATTATCGGGACCTACGGCGAAGAGCGGGACGACACCCGCGTCGAGCCGTCTGTGGAGGAGCAACTGGCGCACTGGGGTTTTCCGATCTCCGGCCGCACCGAGCGCCCGAACCGCCGCGATTCGCGCCTCGTCTACCGCGTCCTATGGATTGACAGCAGTGCCGTTTAGTCTCTATTATGGAGGCCGTGAGACGAACGCTACGCAAAGTACGGCGCCAGGTCGAGGCTATCACTTCTGCAGTCGAGCAGTATTCCGGATTACGCTCGCGCTGGAATGGGCAGATCGCTATTAGTGAAGAAGTAGATTTGCTTATTCAGCCAGTATTCTTGGCTAAGAAGGAATGGGATTGCTCTATCCTGATCCATCAATATGCATTGCGCAGGAAGGACCTCATCGGGACACTGATCCATGAATGTATGCACGCCGCGAGTATGGGGTTAACGCCGTCGGCCTATCTGCGATTTCGCGGATACGAGGAAGGAGTTGTGGAACAGATGACCCGGCTCTTGACACCGCGTCTGGCAGGTTCTTTAAACATACCCATCCAAGCAACGGCCCGTATATCTTATCAGGACTATATCGCCTTTTTGGAAACCATTCGCGCGGAAACCGGCAAGGCGGCGGAGGATTTCTATCTGAACCTGCTAAGGACACCTCTGGCGGACAGGGAAGATACCGTGGTACAATGGGCGATAGAGGCTAACCGCCAGGAACCAGCGGTGCGCATGCTGGTACGGATCGCCTCTGCTATGAGAGGATTGAAATGAAGCGAGAAGAAGTGGTCGCCAAGATATATGCCGCAAGGACGCTTCCGGAAATAGAAGCCGCGCAAAAAATCCGGGCAGAGTTTTTAAGCCTGCATCCAGGAGATACGGAAATTTTAGACCTGGGTGAAATGCTATCGATGACCAAAGAGGCTCTGAAGATCATCAATGCCAATTCAGAGCCGGTGGTCAAATCCTGAATTGAATATCTTCTTTGGGAAAGAACAACGTTTTACCGACCATCGCCTGCCCTCTTGTTTGAGAGGGCTCCCTATCCACTATTTAATCATAAGTGGAGCAATCCAATTCAGTGTACGCAGGCAGGACCTGCTGAGCCAGCATACACTGCTGCTCGTCAGATACGACGTAGCTTGTATGTACGATTTTATCTTCGATTGATATTTGTTCTTCAAGCGGGAAGTGCAATAGTACGGACCATGTGTCAGCATCAAGACAGACATAATTCACATACTGATGATGTCGCCACCCTGAATGGTGTGGCAGGCAACGAGGCGGCAGTTATGCGTGCGAGTCTGCTTCTGGGAATCGGTCAGGGGGAAGGTGCCTTCCTCGATCTCCAGCACGGCCACGTCGGCAGGAGCGCCGGTCGCGAGGGTCCCGATGCCAGCACAGCGGGGATGATGGGCCAAGGCTTTTACCGCATTGGCGGTCACGCGGCGGATCACGTCCGGCAGCGGCACGCCCAGCGCCAGGAATTTAGTCACGGTCGTGGGCAGGTCGTAGACCGGTCCATTGATGTTCATAGAATAGACGTCCGTGCCGATGGTGTCCGGCAGAAAGCCCTGCTCCACGGCCCGTCGGGCAACCTCCCAGGAGAACGATCCCAGCCCATGCCCCACGTCGAACAAAACGCCCCGATCCCGCGCCGCCCACGCCTCCGGAAGGACCGTCTTCGGGCGGCCATCGTCCAGCCAGTCCGGCCGCTTCGGGCCAAGCGGTCCAAGAATGCCGTTGTCATGACCGTTGAAGCAGTGGGTGAGGATGTCGCCGGGGTTCAGACGATCCAGGACGTAACCCAGCGGGACCGGCTGGCCGACCGCGTGGACCATCAGGGGCAGCCCGACAGCGTCGCGCGCTTCACAGGCCGCCGCAAAACCGGCCTCCGTATTCGTGCCGGAAACCCAGTCTCCCAGGCGAATCTTGACGCCCGCGATCAGGTCACGGTGCGCTTCCACTGTCTGTACCACCCGCTCGATATTGACGTAGCGGTTGTCCAGCAGCTCCCCGACGCCCTGATTGACCAGGCCGATGCTGCAAACATGCAGTAGAGACACGATTCGCACGCGCGAGCGCTCGATGATGAAGTGGCGAAAGCCCAGGAAGTTGTCCGCGCCGGCGCTGCCGGTATCCACAAAGGTAGTGACGCCGGTGCGGCTGCAGAGCGGGTCGGGCTGGATGCCGATCATCGTAGCGCCCCAGTAACCGTGGGCATGCATGTCAATGAGGCCGGGCGTGACGATCTTGCCGGCGCAGTCGATCTCCCGCGCCGCCTGCCCACGGGGGATCTCCGTCTCCACGGCGGTCACGCGCCCGCCCGCCAGAGCCACATCGAACACGCCGTCCCGCTCCTGCGCCGGATCGATCACCCGCCCTCCGTGTAAAATCAGATCGTACATAGCATCCCGCCTCTCTTTTCGCTCCGCATCCGCTTGTCTAGTATTGTACCTGTCACTTTTCCACGCTCCACCCTGTCTAGGTATCGGAACGAACCTCTCTTTCCGAAAATCGTATCGGATTCGATATAGGAAGAAAATGAGACAAGAACGCGAAGGAGCAAGCGAATGAGCTTGAAAGGGTCCTGCCAGTGGAATGAGGAGGGACACTACTACGAGATGACACACAGCGTCAAAGTCCCTGTGCGCCTGTTTCTCTCGGAAAAGCTTTTTGAGGAGAGCGAAGAGGACATCTATCCTCAGATCGTCGCCGCGACCCAGTTTCCCGGCGTGGAAGAGGTCGTCATCACCCCCGACGTCCACACGGGCTATGTCGTCCCCGTCGGCTGTGTCATGAAGACTAACGGCACCTTATGCCAGGCTCCGGTCGGTTTTGACATTGGCTGTTTCCGAGGGGACACGCTCATCCCTCTTGTTGACGGCAAGTCTTATCCTATCCAGGAGCTGGCCGAAAGAGGCGAGGAAATCCTTGTCTATGCGATTGACGCCAATCAGCGGGTTCAGGTGGCAAAAGCTGCCGCTAAAAAGACACGCACAAACGCTCCGTTGGTTAGAGTGACTTTGGACAATGGAGCTCAAGTGGTTTGTACGCCTGACCATGAGTTTATGCTCAGGAATGGTCAGTACCGGCGTGCAGACACCCTGGATTTTGGCACATCCTTGATGCCTTTCAATTATTTTCAGGATGCGGATGGCTATGCGAGAGTAGATCATCCTGCTACACGTTATAGCCAGACGGCGCGAACTCCAGAAATCCAGCACGGCTATAACCACAAAGTAGTCTCTATAGAGCCTTTGACAGAACTGGCTGATGTCTATTGCCTGACCGTGCCCGAATACGGCAACTTCGCTCTGGAGGCAGGCGTGTTCGTTCACAACTGTGGTATGATGGCCTTTCGCTCCACCGTCAGCAAGGGCAAGGGCTACGACCAGACCTTGCGTCAGCGGTTCTCCGAGCGTGTTTTGCAGAGCGTGGGTATGGGCACCGGCAAGGGAAGCGGCATCTCCTTCCCGCGCCGCAAGTTCGAGGAGATCGTCCGCCACGGCGCCAACGCCCTGAACGACGTGTCGCGAGAGAACTCCGAGCGGGACTACATCCCCGTCGATGACGACTGGAACCTGCCGGAAAAGCCCGTCGAGCGCGGTATCGGGCAGCTCGGCAGTCTTGGGGGCGGCAACCACTTCATCGAGCTGCAGCACGACCAGGAAGACCATCTCTGGGTCATGGTCCATACCGGGTCGCGCGGATTCGGGCACGGATTAGCCAGCCACTTCATCAAGGAAGGCAAGGACTATCTCACGCAGCGTGGGGTCGATGTGCGAGGCGGCGCGGAAGCGGTCTATTTCGAGCCTGACACGCCCCTCTACAAAGGCTACAAAAACGCCGTGGCGGCAGGCGCGAACTTCGCCATCGCCAATCGCCTGTTCATCTGGCGCAACGTCGGCCGGATCTTCGAGGAGGTCTTCGGCGAGGAGCCGGAGCTGGTCTATGAGATCAGTCACAACCTGGCGCAGGAAGAGGAGATTCCCGGCCACGGCAAGGGATGGGTGCATCGCAAAGGGGCGACGCGGGCTTTTCCCGCGGGGCATCCTATGCTCAAGGGCACCAAGTGGGAGACAACCGGACACCCGATCCTGATCCCCGGCAGCATGGGCGACAGCAGTTACATCCTTTATGCAGAGCCGGGAGCCGAGAAGAGCCTCTATTCGGTCAACCACGGATGCGGACGGCGCATGTCCCGGAGCGCAGCCAGACGCCAGTTCCGGCAGAAAGAGATCAACCAGTACATGAAAGGTCTCAACGTCATGGTCAACGCGGGCGGCGACGTACCGATCGACGAGAATCCGTACTGCTACAAGCCCGCCGTGGAGGTCATCGGAGCAGTCGTCGATGCAGGCTTGGCGCGCATCGCCTATACCCTTACGCCGATCGCTTCCCTAAAAGGAGTGGATTGAGAACACGCCCTTTCCGGGGAAGCGTGTGCGCAGTATGCCCGGCGCGATAGCGCCTCACAGCGAAGGACCTTCGTCCATCGCGCTTAGGAAAATGGCCATAGGATGCTCAAAAGCGATCCTATGGCCACTCTCTTTTCGGGTAGCACTTCCCCTCTGCTGTATGCAGACCAGGTAGGCCGCATCTGGACGGCCGGAACCTCGGAATAATGTGCTTTGCAAAACGGACGGAAACGAGCCGGTTTTTGTTCCCGGTCTGTTCCGTATCGCCCGTCATGCTCGAAATGGGCTACTTCTCGATGGGCGCCCCGATAACGCTGCCCCATTCGGTCCAGGAGCCGTCGTAGTTGCGCACGTTCGGATAGCCGAGCAGATATTTGAGCGCGAACCAGGTATGGGAGGAGCGCTCACCGATGCGGCAGTAGGCGATGATCTCTTTGTCCGGCGTGATGCCTTTGCCTTCATAAAGCTGGCGCAGTGCCTCGACCGGCTTGAAAGTGCCGTCTTCCGCCACGGCTTGGCCCCAGGGGATATTGGCCGCGCCGGGGATATGGCCGCCGCGTTGCGCCGTCTCGGACAGGCCGGGCGGGGCCAGGATCTCGCCGGTGAACTCCTGCGGCGATCGCACGTCCACCAGGCCGACGTTCTGCTTGCCGACTCGCTCGCGCACCTCCGGATAGAAGGCGCGCAGCCGGAAATCCGGGTCTTTGGCGCGGTACTGCGTGGGTGGATAGTGAGGGACCTCTTTGGTCATGGGACGGCCCTCCGCCTCCCACTTCTTGCGGCCCCCATTGAGCAA
Source organism: Chthonomonadaceae bacterium (assembly GCA_035653075.1). Classification (GTDB taxonomy): domain Bacteria; phylum Armatimonadota; class Chthonomonadetes; order Chthonomonadales; family Chthonomonadaceae; genus DASRCN01. The sequence continues at coordinate 18,735 of DASRCN010000072.1, forward strand.
CTGCACGTTCTCATGCCCAAACATCTGGAAGATCCAGAAGGCGAAGGCGGCAAACCAGTTGTTGTTGTCTCCGTAGAGAATGACGCGCGTGTCGTTGCCGATGCCCGATTCGGAGCACAGCTTCTCGAAGTTCTCGCGCGTGGGAATGTCCCGCCGCACGGTGTCTTCCAGTTGCGTCTGCCAGTTCCAGCCGACCGCGCCGGGAATGTGGCCCTGCTCGTAGGCGAGGGTGTCCACGTCTACCTCTACTAATCGGATGTTCGGATCGTTGAGATGACTGGCGACAAACTCCGTATCGACCAGCACCTCTGGGTGCGCGTAGCCCGATGTCTGTTGCGTCATGGCTATGTCTCCTTCAGAGAGGGAAAAGATGGAAGGGAAAAGGGAAAAGAAGGCTGTGGTATTTTACTTTTCCCTTTGATCTTTTCCCTTTTCCCTCTTGTTTACGCTTATGCGAGCTCGAGTAGCAGCGTGTCGCCGTCGTGAAGCGGGGTATCCAGCGTGACCGGCTCCCCATTGCGCGTGAAGCGGAAGAGGGTCCGAAGCTCGCCGTCACAGTTGAAGAGGCGGGTCGCCAGGGCCGGCTGCTGGCGGGCCAACTGGAGCAGGGCTTCGCGCACGGTCGCCGCCGTCACGGTCGCCTCTGCCGTGCCTCCCGACCACTGCACCAGCTTTTCATTCAGCTTGATCGTAACGGCCATTCCGGCATCCCTTCCTTCGGCATAAAGTATACCCCCTTAACTCCAAAGGGAAGGAGCGAGCGGAGTTCTTGACGAACTATTTCCCCACGAAACGTAAGGAGATTCTGATGACCGTGCCCCCCGATACGAAGTCTCGCATCCTCAATGCCCTCGCCGAGCGGCCCGGCGAGCAGGCGCGCGCCTGGCTGCGCCGCGCCGAGCTGCAGATCGAGTTCGCTCGGTCGTTCGCTGCTGCGTTGCCGGAGCGCGAGACGGCCGGATGGAACGCACTTATCGAGAAGGCGCAGGCGAAGCTGGAGACGCTGGATACGGGGCAGGGGCTGGAGGGACTGGTCGCGGCGGTGCGGGCCGCCGAGGCGGAGATGGAGCCGATCGGACGGGCGGCGAAGCAGTATAAAATCCACTGCGTCGGGCACGGCCACATCGACATGAACTGGATGTGGAGCTGGCCGGAGACCGTAGCGACCACGCATGACACGTTCGCTTCGGTCCTGAGCCTGATGGAGCAGTATCCGGAGCTGACCTATTCGCAGAGCCAGGCGTCGGTCTATGCGCTTATGGAGCGCTACTATCCGGCGCTGTTTGCGCAGATTCAGAAGCGCGTGGTGGAAGACCGCTGGGAAGTGGCCGCCGTCCACTGGGTGGAGGGCGATAAAAACATCGCCTCCGGTGAGTCGATCTGCCGCCATCTGCTCTACACCCGCGACTACTTCAAGCGCCGCTTCGGCCTCCAGCCGGAAGACGTGCCGGTGGACTGGGAGCCGGACACCTTCGGCCACGCCGTCACGATCCCGACCATTCTCGCGCAGGGAGCGGTCAAATACTACTATAGCTGCCGCACAGGCGGCGGCTTCGAGCATCCGATGATCGGCCAGGACCGTCCGCGCCTCTTCTACTGGCAGGGACCGGACGGGTCGCGCGTGCTGGTCAACCGCGAGAGCACCTGGTACAACAGCTATGTCAATATCGGCGACAACATCGCCCTGCCGCTGGCGGACTTCGTCCGGGAGACGGGCCTGCATGATTGGCTGAATGTCTACGGCCTCGGCAACCACGGCGGCGGTCCCACACGAACGGAGATCGACTATTATCTTTCCTTGCGGGAGTGGCCCATCTATCCCCAGATCGTCTTCAGCACGGCCACGCGCTATTTCCAGGCCATCGAAAAAGAGAGCGCCGCGTCCGGCAAGCCGATTCCTGTCCTGGACCACGAGCTGAACTTCGAGTTCACCGGCTGCTATACCTCGCAGAGCGCCACCAAGCGCGGCAATCGCTACGGGGAGAACTACTTAGAAGAGGCGGAGACGCTGGCGGCGCTCTCGGCGCGGCTGTGGGGACAGCCGTACCCGACGGAGCAGTTGCGGGAAGTCTGGATCAACGTGCTCTTCAACCAGTTCCACGACATCCTGCCCGGCTCCGGGGTGCGCCAGACCCGCGAGCACGCGCAGGGCCTCTTCCAGGAGGTCGGGGCGATCACCGGGGCCATCAAGCGCACGGCAGGCTGCGCGCTGGCTTCCCGCATCGATACGCTCGCCCTGCTGCCGGACACGCCGGCGGGCCGGGAGGAGCGGGCGCTGGCCGAACAGGGCACGGTCAACACGCCCTTCGTCGCCGGGGCAGGCATCGGCGCGGGCTTGACCGGCTATTCGCAGGCCAGCGGAGGAGGAAAACGCTTCCGGCCATTTGTCGTCTACAATCCCTGCGCCTGGCCGCGCACCGAGCGGGTGACCGTGGCACTCTACGACGCCGATTTCGAGCCGTCCCGCGTGATTGCTCTGGACGAGCAGGGCAAGGCACATCCGACCCTCTTCCTGGGCAAAGGCGGCGACTGGGGGCACGATAAGCTCACGGTCGCTTTTGACGCGCAAGACGTGCCGCCGCTCGGCTACCGCACGTATCTACTCACCGAAGGGACCGCACAGCCCGCGCAGGACACCGTGCAGATGTCTGCGAACGAGTGGTTCGAGACACCTTTGCTGCGCTTCCGCCTGGACCGCTACCGCTCCGGCCTGCTGGAATTGACAGACAAACGGACCGGCATGAAAGTGGGATATGGAAAGACGCCATTCGGCGCGTGGCAGTATGTGGTCGAGCGTCCGCGCGGCATGACTGCCTGGGCACTGGGGCATGAACTGGATGAACCGCTTCTACTGCGTTCAACACGCTTCCATGTCATCGGCGCTTCGCGCAACGAAGGCACCAATGTCCCCGGCGAGGGCGGCGTGATGGGCTACCGGGTCGAAAGCCTGCTGCAGGTTCCGGGCACGCAGAGCACCGTCCGCGTCTCTATGATGATCTCCGCTCTGGAACCCCGTCTGGATTTCTCTGCCGACATCGACTGGCGGGAGATCGGAGACGAGGAACGCGGCATCCCCGGCCTGGTAATCACCTTCCCGTTTAGCCTGGTCAATGTAACCAGTCGCTACGAAGCGCCGTTCGGCAGTGTGGAGCGCAGCCTTTTCTCCGGCGAGGAAGTCCCGACTCTCCGCTACGCGCATATCAGCGGCAAGGTAGTGAAGGAGGTTAAGGAAGGCAAGCTTAACAAGGTCTACGCGGGCATGACCCTCCTGCAGGACTGCAAGTACGGCCATTCAATAACCAAGAAGCTTACCGGGAGCAAAGAACTGCGCCTGCGGATCGTCCGTTCATCGTTCGATCCCGACCACGCGCCGGAAGTCGCTCAATCCAGCGTCCGCTACTCAATCTATCTGCACGACAGCCCGCCTGAGCCTGCCGACCTGACAAGGCTCGGCGCGGCCTGGAACCATCCTTGCCTGCTGATTCCGGCTGATCTCCAATCCGGCGACGCGCCGCCGCGCGACAGCTTCGCCCGTGTAACGACTCCGGACGTGGTCCTGAGCGCGCTCAAGCAGGCGGAAGATGGCAGCGGGCTGGTCCTGCGGCTGGTAGAATTGAACGGACAGGATACGGAGGCGGTCGTCGAGATGTCGCCCGCTCTTGCTGCCGGGCTATCTCAGGCGACCTTACTCGACCTGATGGAGCGGCCTATCACCGGAAGCGCAATCTGGAGCGCGCCTACGCTGCGCGTGCCCATCAAAGCGCACAGCTTCGTGACAGTGAAAATCACCTAACCCCCCAGCTCCCTTCCCTAAAACACTCGCTACGCTCGTTGGGAAGGGGGTGGAGCTAGCTTCTACCTCTGACCCAATTTTCATTTTCGTAAGGTTGGTGACTGGGGAGCGTAACAAGACCGGCAGAATTGTGGGGGTGAGGGCAGCAGCGGCACAAGTGAGCAATAGAATCTCCCCTCCCCTAAACTTGGGGGAGGGGTCGGGGGTGGGGGCCAAATGGATACGGTACGATGGGGGATTTTAGGGCTGGGGCGGATCGCCAACGACTTCGCGATCGGTCTGCAGGCCGTTCCGGGCGCGCAACTGGTGGCGGTCGGCTCGCGGTCGAAGGAGAAGGCGCAGGAGTTCGGCGAACGGTACGCCGTGCCCGGACGCTACGCCGGCTATGAGGAGCTGGCCGCCGACCCGAATGTGGATATTGTCTACGTCGCGACGCCGCACCCGATGCACGCCGACGACGCGATGCTGTGCCTGTCGGCAGGCAAGGCAGTCCTCTGCGAAAAGCCTTTCACCCTCAATGCGGCCCAGGCCGAGAAGGTCATTGCTATGGCCCGCCAGAAGAAGCGCTTTCTCATGGAAGGCATGTGGACCCGCTTCTATCCCATCATGGCCAAGATTCGCGATCTGCTGGACGATGGGACGATCGGGGAGCCGCGCATGGTCCAGGCCGACTTCGGATTCCGCGTCGGCTGGGACATCGAAAGCCGGATCCTCAATCTCAAACTCGGCGGCGGCGCTCTGCTCGACGTGGGCGTCTACTGTATCTCGCTCGCCTCGATGATCTTCGGTACCCCCTCGCACGTCACGGGAGAAGCGCATATCGGCGAGACCGGCGTGGACGAGCAGGCGGCGCTGACGCTGCGCTATCCTAAGGGGCAGTTGGCGACTCTTTTCGTCGCGGTCCGCACGAACACGCCACAGGCGGCCTATATCGGTGGGACGGAGGGCTGCATTCAGATTCATAGTCCCTGGTGGTGCCCGACGGCCATGTGCGTCGCCCGAGGCAGCCAGCGGGAGAACGTAGCCTTACCCCGCGAGAGCAACGGGTTCAACTATGAGATCGCTGAGGTGATGCGCTGTCTGCGGGAAGGCAAGCTGGAAAGCGACATCATGCCGCTGGACGAGACACTCTCCATCATGCGGACGATGGACACTCTTCGCACTCAATGTGGCCTGAAATACCCGATGGAATAGACCTCTCCCCTTCTTTTTGATCGGGTGAGCCCAAAGGTTCGATGACCTGGTGAGCGGGTGAGACCTAACCCCTGCGACTGCGCCTATCCCCTCTCCTTGGCAAGAAGAGGGAAGGTTTTTCTCACCCGTTCAGCATTTCAGGCGTGCTCGAAAGTGAGCCGCTTCCCGTAAGCGGCTTGGGTAAACGCCTCGATCGCATCTTTGAGCTTCATGGCCGGGTAATCGAATGTGTCGCTATCGGTCTCTCCGACGCCCAGGCGCCCGGCCTCCCACAGGTGCCGCACGGCCTGCGGGCCGAATCCCAGCAGCTTCGCGCCGGCCACGTCAGCGGCCAGAGGATCGGTACTGGCGATCACCAGGCCGGTTTCGACCGGGTAGCCGCCCAGCGGACCCGTGGCGATCATCGCCGGATGGCCGACCGTGATGGCGAGTTTAATGGGGAATCGCTTCGCCATCGCCGCAATGAACGAGTGCATGTCATCAAAAAATGCGTTCTCATGTTTCTCGGTGGAGCGGGGATGGCCGTAGTAGTCCGCTGCCGGGAACGACATGGCGATGTTCTTTAGCGCCAGGGTGACCGTCGCCGTCTCGTGCAGTTTTAACTGGCTGAGCGAAATCAATGTTTCATATTCCAGAACGCGCGGGTTGACCATGATCTCCTGCTGCGGCCCGGCCACGTCCTTGTCCGGCGCGTACTCCAGCCGGACCGGCGTGAAGGGCGGGCGGTTGTGGTCGAAGAAGGTCGCCCCTTCCTGCGCAATCACTTCCATCAGGCCGACGATCCGGAATACGTCCTCCGTTTCTGCGGCGCCCGCGCCGCCGCTGACGATCAGCTCGCGCGGCTCGAAGCGTTTCAGATACCGCAGTGTCGCGCGCAGCGTATCCGGCTGCGTCACCCCTGTCTTGTCCGTCGGCGACGCCCACGTCTCATTCGGTTTGACTGCCACGGTCTTGCCACGCACCAGCGATTCGATAGGCAGGTGATCCAGCGCTTTCGGAATCGCCTTTTCGATGTCATTATCCTGTGTGATCGCTACCGTTGCCATCTCGCCCTTCCCTCCCAGCTCATACACTCCTTTTCTTCCTGGAATCGAGTGCTGTGTGAACGGACTCACCTACGTGTCCTCAGCTCGTTGTGTTCCAGGCCCCCACCCCTATTAGGGGTGGGGGCCTGGAACGAGGAATTCTACCGGAAAAGCACGAAGAATGAGAGGCGGACGTTCCGGAAAATCGCACCAGGATGGAGTGTACAGAATAGATGCAACCCAATTTCAGGCTATTGGAGGAACGGTGGAAATGGCGACCATAACGATCGAAGGCAAGGTGTTCGGGCAGAAGCGGCCCTTGTTTACAGATTGGGCGATTCCGTTGCAGCCGGAGGAGAGTACGGGCGGCGAGCGGCTGACCCTGCGCGCCTTCATTGCGCGGGTCGTGCGGGAAGAGGTGAAGGCGTTTCAGGAGCGGCAGGAGCAGCGGCGATTGGTACAGGCGCTGACCCAGGCCGACATCACGCGCGGCCTCATGAAGGGCAAGATCGACATGGGCGGCCGGGACCTGCAACAAGAGGTCGATCCACAGGCCGCCGTGGACGCAGCTCTTCTCGCTTTCGAGGACGGCATCTACTACGTCTTCGTCGATGAGGAGCAGCAAACGGACCTGGACCGCGAGATCTATCTCCAGCCGGACAGCAAGGTCACCTTCCTCCGTCTGGTCGCGCTGGTGGGAGGCTAAGATGCTGAAACCCGATCAAGCGCAGGAGCGACTGAAGGCATTCCATAAGCCGGATGGCAAAGGCCGTCGCCTGGAGCGCGCCAGGACGCTGCCCGCGCCGCTCAAGGAGATCGTGCTGGCGCTGTATGGGCTGGATGCCAACGGCAAGAGTTTTAAGGACTATCTGGTCCAGCAGGAGGCCCACCGGCGCTCGCAGGAACGGCTGGTCGCGATGTCGCCGGAAGAGCGGGCGTCGCTTTTCGCCTGCCTGTTCCCCGGCATCGAGCGGCACGTCGAGGGCGGCTGGCAGCTCTTCTCCCGCCTGCCCTATCAGAGCGGCTACGTCCGTAAGGCGTTCCGCGTGCGCGATGCGCGAGCCGTTCCGAGCGATGCCCGGAAAAACTGGCTTATCCAGATGCTGAGTCTCACGCAGGGCTACGAGCAGGACGTCGCCTGGTATGCGGCCTGGACACCCTACCTCAATCGAGGCTGGGGCGCGGACCCGCTGGGAATCCTCTTCGCGGCCGCCATCGAGGTGGGCGGCGAAGAGGGCGAGACGGTCTTTAACATCCTGCTCGATTCGGGCCGTGGCGAGCATGAGATCGGCACGATGGGCCGCCACGTCTCCCGCGCCCTGCTGATCGCCTCCCGACCGGAAGGGTGGGAGTTCGTCGAGAAGATGCTGCTGGCCGCGCAGCGCCAGGAGGGGCTGCGCCAGGTGATCTTGGAGACTATCGACGAGGCGCATCCAGAGGCGTTCCGCCGAATCCTACGCCTGATCGTCGACCAGGACCTACTCCGCTTCAGCGCCACCGTTCGGGCAGTCTACGTCTGGTTCGGCTTCAATCCGGAGACTGTCAACGTGCGCCAGGGGAACGAGATGCTGCGGCAGGTCATCCGCTTCCTGGAGGATGCGGATGCGCGGGCCGCCGCCCTGTGCGACGAAGACAGCAACCTGCGCTTCCTGGCGCTGTGGACTCTTGCGTTCGAGGATGCTTATGCGGCGCTGGCGCCCGCCGCGCAGATGCTCGCCGACCCGAACGCCGAGCATCGCCTGGTCGCCGTGCGGTTGCTGGCGCTTCTGGGTCTGCCGGAGGCGCAGAAAGCGCTGCTCGTGGCGCTGGACGATCCGGAACTGCGCGTGGCCGAGGAGGCGTTTGCCGTCTTTCGATACGGCGTCCACGAATCGCTCGATGAGACCGACCTGTTTGAGCGGCTGGAGAGGCTTCTGCCCCGCGTCTCGAAAGAGCGGAAAAGCGAAGTCGCGGCGGCGCTCGCTCAGCGCCTGGGAGATCGCTCCCCCAGGCGGCTCATTCCCTATCTGTCCTCTATGGAGCCATATACCCGCCGCACCCTCGCCCTGATGCTGGCGAAAGAGGGCGAGACGGACGCGGAGTGCCGCGAGATGCTGTTCGCTCTGACCGGCGACCCCAGCTCCGACGTGCGCGAGCAGGCGCTGAAGGCCATCGCCCAATACAAGGTCACGGAGGCCGAGGTTCAGAAGGTCGAGCGGTTGCTGACCCGCAAGGCGAGCGACCTGCGCCGGGGCGTCCTCTCCCTGCTCATGAAACAGGACGACGCGCACACCCTGGAGAGCGCCGAGCGGCTGCTGGCCGCCGGGGACGCCGGGCAGCGGTTGGCCGGGCTGGAGCTGCTGCGGGAGATGGCCAAAGCGGAGCGAGCGCCGGACCGGTGCCGCCAGCAGGCGGCGCGCTACCTGGAGGAGCGACCGCGCCGCACCGAGGCTGAGGAAGAGCTGATCGCCGCCTTCCTGACGCCGGAGACAGAAGTCCCCACATTAGAGAATGGCCTGGGCCTGTTCGATCCCGCGCAGCGCACAAAGCCAGCGCAGCCGCGTGCTATTCCCCGCCTGGCATTCGCGACCGAGGCGAGCGTCGCCCTGCTGCAGTCTCTGGACGAGGTCATCCATGCGCACCGGGAGACGACGGTAATCATTGCAGACTGGCACGGCCAGCCGGAGCAGATCCTGGGCAATCTAAACTGGGGATTTCCAGACCCGAATATCCAGACGCCTGCGCAAGAGGACGTCGTCCGCCTGCCTCTGCATGAGGTATGGGAAGCGTGGTGGACCGGGCGCCCGGCCAGCCAGCGCGATCGGGACGGATTCGAGTTGCTGCGCGCGATTGCGGGTGGAAACCGGCCTCATAAGGCCGCCGGGCCGCCCCTGGACATGCCGGCCCTCCTGCAGCAGGGATTTGATATGCTTAAATCGCTCGGCCACACCGATCAAGCCATTGAATCGGTGGTCGATAAGCTCAGGGAGCAATTGGCGCCGCTGCAGGCGGCAGTCACGCAGAAGCAGGCCGACGGACCCGCCGTAACAAACCGGTATCCCGCTATTCGGAAGGCGCTTCTCCAGTGGATGCTGCGGCTGCACCCGCCCGCCGGCGCGGTAGACTTCCTGCTGGACGCTTTTGAGACGCAGTTGGCGCTGGTCCCGAAAAAACTGATGGAACCCGATCCTAACGCGAAAATATGGCATGGAGATGGCTGGCGCGGCCGGCATGATGTCGCCGTCTGGCTGGCGCTGGTCCGTCAGCACCGAGACCTCGTTCCGGAGGCCTGGACGGACGCGCATCATCGCCGCCTATACGGACTGCTGCGCTGGATGGATGAACCGGGCACGGACACTCCACGCTTCCGACCACAATTGGGAGAACTTCTCCTGGCTTATCAGGCTGGCGGCGCCAACGAGGCCGATTTGCTCGATCACCTGATCGGCCCGCGCCCGACGCAAGGCTACTGGAACAGCGGCTTTGGCGACCTGCAGCTTCTCTCCGCGCGCAAGGTCCCGACCGAGTACGGCAATCGCAAGCTGCCGACTCTGTACGCAGCCCATCCGATCCTTCAGGACCTCGTTCAGCGCTGCCGGGCGCGGATCATCGAAGTCGAATCCAGGCGGGGCGAGATGCCGACCGAGGCGACCCAGCCCGCGCTGGCACTGCGCTATACCGGCGGCATGGACACGCTGCTGCGGCTGCTGGCCGTCTATGGGCCGGGACCGTTCATCCGCACCTACAGCTATGGGGACAGAAGCCAGAGCCGCCCGCACGTCTTCAGCGAGCTGATCCGGCGCACGTTTCCCGGCGAGGAAGACACGCCCGTGGCGTTTGCGGCGCGAGCGCAGGCGGCGAAAATCCCTGCGCAGCGGCTGGTCGATCTGGCGGTCTACGCGCCGCAGTGGGCAAATCACGTCGAGTGCGCGCTGGGCTGGGCTGAATTGGAAGAAGCCGTATGGTGGATTCACGCCCACACCAAAGACAACCAGTGGCGGGTGGACCAGGAGATCCGGGCGACCTGGGAGGCCGAGGTGCGCGAGCGCACGCCGCTCTCGGGAGAGGACCTTCTGGAGGGCGCGGTCGATGTAGACTGGTTCCACCGGGCTTACGCGGACCTGGGGCCGGAGCGATGGACCGTGCTGGACACCGCGGCCAAGTACGCTTCCGGCGGGGGCGGCCACAAGCGGGCGACGCTCTTTGCCGATGCGATGCTGGGCCGGATCGGGAAAGCGGAGCTGATGGGCCGCCTCGAGAACCGCAATCAGGACGCGGTCCGCGCGCTGGGGCTGCTGCCGCTGGCGGAAGGGGCCGAGCGAGAGCGCGACCTGCTGGAGCGCTACCAGCAGATGCAGGAGTTCATCCGCACCAGCCGCCAGTTCGGTTCCATGCGGCAGGTGAGCGAGAAGACGGCGGCTCGCATCGGCATGGAGAATCTGTCGCGCACCGCCGGCTACCCGGACCCCGCCCGCCTGGAGTGGGCGATGGAGGCGCAGGCGGTCGCCGATCTGGCCCAGGGTCCGGTCACGGCCACCTCCGGCGAGGTCGCCGTGACGCTCTCTATCAATGAATGGGGCAAGCCGCAGGTCGCCTATACGAAGCAGGGCAAGCCGACCAAGTCGCTGCCGGCCAACCTCAAGAAAGAGCCCGCCTTCGTCGAGCTGCAGGAGCGCAAGCGCGGCATCGACCGGCAGGCTTCCCGCATGCGCAAATCGCTGGAGGAGGCGATGTGCCGTGGCGACCGGTTCACCGGCGCGGAACTGCGCACACTCATGGGTCATCCCGTCTTAGCGCCCATGCTGCGCTCGCTGGTCTTCCTCGGCGACAAGGGACTGGCCGGCTATCCGGTCGAGGGCGGCTGGGCGCTGGAGTCGCACGACGGCGCGACTTCGCCGGTCCCGGAGGCCGCCGGGCTCGCCATCGCGCATCCTTACGACCTCCTGCAGACGGGCGAATGGCATCTCTGGCAGAAGGACTGCTTCCTCCGGGAGCGCATCCAGCCGTTCAAGCAGGTGTTCCGCGAGCTGTACGTCCTCACGCCCGGCGAGACCGACAACGGCACCATCTCCCGCCGCTACGACGGCCATCAGGTGCAGCCGAAGCAGGCGATGGCGCTCTTCGGCGGTCGAGGCTGGGTGGTCCATCCGGAAGAGGGCGTGCGCCGCACCTTCCACAAAGAGGGACTGACGGCCTGGATCACCTTCTTCGAGGGCTTCACGACGCCCGCCGAGGTCGAGGGGCTGACTATTGAGGGCGTGGGCTTCTCCAAAAAAGGCCAGTGGACGCCCATGCCGCTCGCCGAAATCCCGCCGCGCCTCTTCAGCGAGGTGATGCGCGACGTGGACCTGGTGGTCAGCGTGGCCCATCAGGGAGGGGTCGATCCGGAGGCCAGCGCCTCGACCGTGGAGATGCGGACGGCGCTCCTGCGGGAAGCCTGCGCGCTACTCAAGATCGAGAATGTGCGGCTGCAGAGCGCCCATGTCCTGATCGACGGCCACCTGGGCACCTACACGGTCCATTTAGGCAGCGCCGTCGTCCACCGGCAGCCGGGCGGGCATGTGTGCATCGTGCCGGTCCACAGCCAGCACCGGGGCCGGCTCTTCCTGCCCTTCGCCGACGACGATCCCAGGTCCGCCGAGGTACTCTCCAAAGTCATCCTCCTGGCCAAAGACAAGGAGATCAAAGACCCCACCATACTGGAACAGATCCTCCCCCGCCGACAATAACGTGAACGGCTAGAAACGTGCGATCAAAAGGCAGGCGGCTACTGAGGTTGAGTAGTTGCCTGCCTCATTAAGTTGTTAGCTACAAAGGCGATGCCCTATCTTGCCGATACCAATGTGGTGGCACGGCTTTGGATATTTAAACTCTCTCCCAATCCTAAATAAAGGGTTGTTTGTTGCTTCTGTACCACTCCATAGTGGATCAATCCTCGTTAGGGCGCATCAGGGTTGTACCTTCTCCCAGGGTCCTTCGGGCCATAAGCCTCGAATTCTGCTGCCTGTGTCATGCTCTCCCGCTTCTTTGCGTGCGGCAATGGCCTGTTAGCACTGATCTGCTATGGCATGGCAACATCTGAGACAGGACATTCCTTTATTCAAGGTAGATTGACAGTGTGTCCTGTTTCGAGGTAACATAGGCTTAGCGATAGCGACGAGGTTCTGATTTGGGAAGGGTAGAGGCATTCTCACTGTCTGGCCTGGATCTGCGCTTTTACTCGCTGGATCATGGACCTCCCCATTTTCACGCAATCAAGACAGGCGTCTGGGAGATACGGGTGTACTTCACCACATGCATGGAAAATTTTCTGGATTTTGACGTGAAATGGCAGAAATCCGGAGCAGGGCCAAGCGCCGGGGAGCGGAAAGCCCTGCTTCAACAAGTACTTGCCCATCGTGACGCCCTGCTGATCGAGTGGGAAACTAAGGTTCAGCCCGCTTAAAAGGAGCAAGAAATGCCAACTATGGAACGAAAGCCTGCTATGACCGTGCTGGCTATGGATCGGGAAAGTAAAGGAATTATCCCTGCTTCCGACTCTATCCGGGTTTTGCATACTCCCGATATGCGAGAGGCCGAATCGGCGCAGAATGTATTTGTGCTGTCTACAGATGCGCAGCTAAACGAGGTGGCCGGTTTTGTACGTGCGGCAAATCGGCGGCATCATCTGCGCGCGTTTCTAGTGCGTGAGGAAAGCGACCCGACCTGGATTCCGCAGCTTCTGGATGAGGCAGACGTCCGTACGCTGCGAAATACGATTTTTCATTCCGGCAATCAGGTGCCAAAACGAATCCTGAGCGCCTGGGCCTCCGGCGCACAGAACGAGTTGATCGCCAATGCTACCGTTCGGGAGGATCGGCTGCTCGTTCTGAGCTGCGGCCTGGAGCTACTTTCCCTTCCCTTTAGTGATGTAAAACCGTTGGCAAGGATGTCACCTGAGGAACGGTCGCAGTTCGAGATCAGCCCGGATGGGAGTTATCTTCATTGGCATCCTTCCGATGTAGACCTCGATCTCGAAGGGGTTCGCTCCGTTCTGGACCCCTCGCGTAGAGAGCATGCCGATCGGCAGCGATTGATACACGACCAGTATTTTGGCCGAACGATAGCGGACTTGCGGCAGCAAGCCGGGCAGCGGCAGGGAGATATCAAAGGCCTATCGGAGCGACAGGTCCGGCGTATCGAGGCCGGGGAAGGAACTTCTGCTGCCGCAATCGGGCATCTGGCCAGAGCGCACAACATGGATGTCAACGCCTATCTGAGCCGCATCGCCGAGAGAATGGCGCAGATCAAATCAGAGGAGGCTCCCACGAAGCGCTTCCAGAACGGTATGAAGGAGATGGGCAGATGAAGCGTATTTTGCATACGGTCAGTTATGCCGGTTTTTGGCGCGGGCAGCATGGCCTGTCGCTGCCCGATACCCTCGTCAAAGCCGCCGAGTTGGGTTATGACGGCGTTATGATCGTCGGTAAGCGTCCGCACGCCTCCCTTCTCGACTTCGTCCCCAAGGAGCGCGAGCGCCTGCGCGCCCAGTTGGAGGGTCTACGGCTGGAGTGCGCCTGCATTGCCGGCTACACCGATTTCACCGCCGGCGCCGACCGTCCCGATATTCCATTGCGGGAGATGCAGATCGCCTACGTCACGGAAATGGCGCGTCTGGCTTACGACCTGGGCGGCAAGTTCGTGCGGGTCTTCACTGGCTACGAGCGCAAGGAGGCGCCCTTTGCCGTGCAGTGGGACTGGTGTGTGAGCGCCCTGCGGGAGTGCGCCGAGCGCGCCGCCGAATACGACGTGACGATCGCCGTGCAGAACCATCACGACATCGCCGTGACCGCTGCCGACCTTTCCGACCTGCTGGCTGAGATCGATCGGCCCAACTGCGGCGCCTCCTACGACGCCTGGGCGCCGACCCTGCAGGGACTGGATATCGCAGCCGAGACGGAGAAGATCGCCGACCGCATCGTCTACACGACGACGGCAGACTATCAACTGCGGCCCCGTTTCGCGTATCAGCCTCCGCTGACTCACTATGCGCCCCAACAGCCGCGCGCCGTCGCCGTGCCGATGGGCGAGGGAATCATCGACTATAAGACCTTCTTTGCGGTCCTGCAGCGCCATGGTTACCAGGGCTGCGTCGCCTACGAAATGTGCTCGGAGCTGGTCGGCGGCGGCTCGATCGAGAACCTGGACGCCTGCGCGCGGAAGTTCCTGGAGTTTATGGCCGGCATAGATGGCAGGACAGCCAGGTAAAGAAGTGAGAATCGTTATTGCGCCGGATTGTATTTTTATGCTTGTTTGTTCCTTTATATAGAATAGGTGCAAGAAGAACACGCTCCCTATTTGAGGCCGCCGCGATGATACCCTTTATTCCCTGGATGAGTGTTGGATGGACGCCTGAGCGCCCCGAAGAATCCCTGACCGGCAAGCGGATCGTCGTCGTGGAAGACGAAGGCGTGACCGAGCTGCATCTGGTGCGGTCGCTGAAGCGGGCGGGTCTGCTGGTCGTGGGCGCGGCTGCCAACGGCCAGAAAGGGCTGGAGCTGGTTTTGGAGCACCACCCCGATCTGGTGCTCATGGATATCCGGTTGCCGATCCTCGACGGTCTGGAAGCCTCGCGCCGCATCTTAGAGCAGATGCAGACCTGTATCGTGATCTTGACCGGCTACGACATGGAGGAGTATCGGCAGAAGGCCAGGGAGCTGGGACTGAGCGGCTATATCGTCAAGCCGGTGACCGGGAAGGGCCTGATCGCGGCGCTCGAACAGGCGTATCGGGACTATCAGCAGCAAAACACGCCCTGATGGGATAACGCGCGGTTTATCCGCTGGCCGGGAAGTGGATGGCGGACCACCAGGCGGGCGGAACCTTTTTCAAAAGGAGTTTCCCTATGTATAGAAAAAGCCCGCTCCTTGGAGAAGAGGCGGGCTTTCCAAAGCGTACGAAAACGCGGTCTTACGCGGATGCGCAGCACTTGCGGAACATCTGCGCTTTTCCCGATGGGGTCAGCAGACGCACGACTTCCGGCTTCTTGCCGCAGAAACGGCAGGTCGCCTGCTGCGCTTTCAATTCCGCGCGCGCGGTCACGTTTGTTTTAGAATCCTTCTTGGCCATCCGGCACCTCCAGCATTTGCGGATTAAGTCGCTTTGTAATTCTTTGTGTGGTTATTATACCACATCCAGGCTATCGCCGCAGCGCCAACACGATGATTCCGATGAGGATCAGGATAAGGAGAAAGACGATCAAGGGGATGATGGGCCTTGCCGGACTGGTCTTCTGGATCGGCGCGGGAGGTGGGGTCGCAGGCGCATTGGATTCGACCGGAGCCGGGGGCGTCCGCGTCTCCACTTGCGGCGCGGCCGAGAGATTGGCGCTGCCTGCCGTCGTGTCCGGAGCGCTCGTCTGGACGGGAGCGGCTTCCGCCGGCGCGTTGAGGATCTTGCCGCACTTCCAGCAGGCATCCTGTTCCGTCACATCCTGGTTGCTCGCCCCACAGTGCGGGCATCGTATGGTCGCCATCGCTTCACTCCTCATTAGGGAAGAGTAAAAGACTGCTTCTTTCTTTTCCCTTTGATCTTTTCCCTTTTCCCTCGCATTCAGGCAGAATCCTTCTTCCGCGCCGAAGCGGAGAACAAGGCTTTTTGCCCGCTTGAAAAACTTTTTGCCATCAAACATGTATAAAAAGGCAAGACTCCGGGCAGGAACCTCGTAGATGAGCACCGAACATATTAGATGAACGCGCGAAACCGATTCGGTCCAGGAGCCAACTGATGAACACCCAGAACGCAGCGCCCTCTCCCAGCGATGCGTCGCTCTGTCCGCCAGGCCACGCTACGCGCCCCTCTTGGCAGCGTTGCCTGCGTCGTGCGGAAGAACAGATCGAAGAACAGCAGTATGGCAAGGCGATCGCCAGCCTCAACCGCGCGATGGCGGCGGGCGCCGATGATTACGACTGCACGCTGCGCATCGCCGGTATCTACCGTGAGATACATCAGTGGCCGCGGGCTTTTGCGACCGTGGAGAAGGCGATCCATCTGGATCCGGCGCGCCTGCCGGCCTATGAGATGTGGATGGAGATCGCGATGGAGGCGGGCGACCCGGAGCGCGCCCTGGCCGCCAGCCAGGCGCTCTTGAAGATCGCTCCCCGGCATATCCCGGCGCACGATACCCTCAGCTCCGCCTACATGCAGCTCGGCGATGTGGACGCGGCCATGCGCGTGATCAACCGTCTGGTCCGACTCGATCCCCGCAACGCCGCGCATCATTTCAAGAAGGGACTGCTCTGCCAGCACAAGGGGCAGGTCGGTCTGGCGGCGGCGGCATTCATGCAGGCTGTCCGGCTGGAGCCCGAAGGACCCCACTCCGAGGCCGCGCAGGAGGCCCTGGACGCGCTGGATGCCTACCAGCTCAGCCAGATCTTCATTCTGGCGCTGGACGACCCGATCTTCCGGGCCAAGCTGACGCGCAACGCCGTGAAGGCGGTCCATGAGCGCGGCTTCCTGCTGACGGAACTCGGCAACCTGATCCTGGCTGAGTTCGGCGATCAGACCCTCTCCGATCTTCCCCCGCCGTGCCGTCCGATCCGCTACAACTAAGCGCCGCGCAGATCGCCGGCCGCCCGTCCGCCGGGAATCTGGGCACGCTGCTTGCGGCAGCGCGCGAGGGCCGGCGCACGCTCGTAATGGGCATCCTCAACGTTACGCCGGATTCCTTCTCGGACGGCGGACGCTATTTTGATGCGAATGCTGCGGTGGCCCGCGCCGAGCAGATGGCGGCGGAGGGCGCCGATATCCTCGACGTCGGCGGCGAATCCACGCGCCCGGCCACTTTCACCTCCCAGTCCCCGCTCGACCCCGAAGAAGAATTGCGCCGCATCCTGCCCGTCATCGAGGCCGTCTCTGCGCGCCTGCCCTCCCTTCCGATCTCCGTCGATACTTATAAAGCGGAAGTAGCACGCCAGGCTATTGCGACAGGAGCGGCGATGGTCAACGACATCAGCGCCCTGCGCGCCGACCCGCAGATGGCTTCCCTGGTCGCCGAACTGGGCGTTCCCGTCTGTCTGATGCACCTGCCGGGCTTACCGATGGCGCTGCCTTCCAGGCCGGAATACACGGATGTCGTCGCCGACGTGCGGGACCACCTTCGGGAGCGCGCCGAGGCCGCCATTACCGCAGGCATCGCTCGCGAAAAGATCGTCCTGGACCCCGGCATCGGCTTCGGCAAGAACGTGGACCAGAATCTCGAGATCTTGCGGCGCCTGCGCGAGCTGACCGCGCTCGGCTATCCGCTCCTGGTTGGGACCTCGCGCAAGCGGAGCATCGGAACCGTATTAGGTGGGCTGCCTCCCGAAGACCGGCTGGAGGGCACGGCCGCCACGGTCGCCATTGCCATCGCCTATGGCGCCGCCATCGTGCGCGTCCACGATGTCAAAGAGATGGCGCGCGTCGCCAGAATGAGCGATGCGATCGTGCGGGGATGGCCCCATCCCGAAGCGGATGGCTAGGCTGCTTCCTGACACACGGACAGGCCGTCAACAATGGGGTCTTGTTTCCCTATTCTCCAGGGAAGGGATCAAGCCAGGCCGGTGATTTTGAGGGCGAAGACGTGCTCGCAGGGGCGGCGGTCCGGCATCCGGATAATCAGGCCATCGGAATCCTGCGACCAGGAGAGCGGGCCGTCGTGCCCAAGCAGCCGCACTTCGCGGATCTTGCCGATAGAGTCGCCGAGGGAGGAAAGAGTCGCCTGCTCGCCGGGCCAGGCCAGCACGATGGCATACAGGCCACCGTCTCCGGAGGTGTAGCGAATATCCTGGCCGGTAAACGCCGTCCGCTTGGTGTCGTTGAAGGCGCCTCCGGCCACTTGCGTCGGTCCTTCCCCGTAGATTTTCCAGGGCCGCGTGTGGTAGATGGCTTCCCCGTTGACCGCCAGCCAGTCCCCGATGTCGGCGAGAATGCGCCGCTCTTCGTCCGGGATGGTGCCATCCGGCTTCGGACCGATGTTGAGGAGCAGCGCGCCGTTCTTGCTGACGATATCGACCAGGTCGCCGATGATGTCGCCTGCGGTCTTGTAGTCCTGCGGCGTGACGTAGCCCCAGGAGTTTTTGGAGATAGAGGTATCGGTCTGCCAGAAGCGAGGGCGAATGTCGTCCAACTGACCGCGCTCCACGTCGAAGACGGCCGCGCCTTCCGGAAACGCCTCGTTCTTGTAGTTGATGGCCACTCCCCTGCCCCACTGACGGCCCCGGTTGTAGTAGTAGGCGGCAAATTGCTGCAGATAAGGCGCGAACGCGGGCTGCTCGATCCACCAGTCGAACCAGAAGAGCTGCGGCTGGTACTTATCCACCAGCTCGCAGCAGCGTGCCAGCCAGTCATCCAGAAACGCGGTATCCGGCTGCGTGCCTTCCGGAGCCGCCGGGCCGTAAAAGTCGGCATAGCGCGGGTCCTGTACGTCGGAGTCGAACTTTTTGCCGCCGTCCAGGTACCACCAGTGCTCGGCCCGATGCGAGGAGACGCCGAAGACCATGCCTCGCTGCCGTACCGCAGCCGCCAGCTCGCCGATGAGGTCGCGGTGCGGTCCCATCCGGGCGGCGTTCCAGGAAGAGAGGGCCGTATCGTACATCGCAAAGCCGTCGTGGTGCTCGGCTACCGGCACGACAAAGCGCGCGCCCGCCTGCCGGAAAAGCTCGGCCCAGGCATCGGGATCGTAATTCTCCGCCTTGAAGCGCGGGATAAAGTCTTTATAACCGAACCGAGACTGAGGGCCATACGTGGCGATGTGATGCTCGAACTCTTTCGATCCCTGCTGGTACATATTCCGCGGATACCACTCGGAGCCGAAAGCCGGCACGGCATAGACACCCCAGTGAATGAAGATGCCGAACTTGCCATCCTCGTACCAGCGTGGAACGCCGACTTTCTGGAGCGACTCCCAGGACGCCTGGAACGGTCCGCCCTCCGCCACCTGCGCGATCTGCTTGCGATCCATCCTCTCTCCTTTTGTGACCCGGTGAGACCTCACCCCTAACCCCTCTCCTTCGTAAGGAGAGGGGAAACTCTGTTGCTCTCTCGTGCCTCTGCTATCGGCTCAGAGCCGCTTTAGGCAGAGGGTATAAACTTCTCAATCGAGTCCCCCCTCCCCTAAACTTGGGGGAGGGGTCGGGGTGGGGGCCTTTTGTGACCTGGTCAGTCTTTGAATCGGAACGGCTGTCCGCCGGCGATCTGATCGCTGGTGATGGTCGGGCACCAGTGCGCCTCGATATGCTCGATCACCAGCTCCGTGCCCCGGAAATGGCTGACATAGGGTCGCATCCGGGGGTTATACATGGAATCGGTCAGGTCCCGCACCAGGACGACGTTCTTGCCCAGACGCACCAGGCGGCGGATGGAGAACGGACGCCCCAGCACGCACATGTTCGTGTGGACTCCTAGTATCATCACGGTTTGGATGCCGCGCTGTTGCAGCAGATTATAAACCTCCGGGCCGCTATCGCTGATGGCGTCTTCCTCCGCAATTTCGATCGCGGGATGCTGACGCGTCCACGCCGTGTATTGCGCGCAGGAAGGCTCATCCGGGCAGCCGCCGTCCGAATCGTCGATAGGCAGCGGCGGCTCTCGCGCCGTATCGAGATCCTCCCACCGATCCAAATCTAAAAGGGATGGATGCGCAGGCGCCATCTGTGCCCGCCGCCGCTGCGGCGTGCCCTCATAGAACGGCATCGTTGCGCTGGGGGCATGGAGGATGAAGATACCCTGCCGGCGGGCTTCCCGCACGGTCCGGTCTACCGCGGGAGCCAGTTCTTCCACCCGGCGCGTCGCGCTGGCGCACCAGTGACGGTCCCACATATCGCAGATCAGAAGGGCGGTCTGCTGTGGGTCCCATGCTTCCGTTTTATAAGCTTCGCGGAAGGCGCCGCTATGGGCATCGGTCGCCTCGCGATAGCGCAGGGATAACCGCAGCCTCTTCTCATCGGATTCCAACTGCATGGAAGGTTCCTTTAATATCCGCTTAAGATCCGCCCGTGAGGGCGGTTGGCCGCCCACCTTAAGTTCCCCTCGCCCCTTGAGGGAGAGGGGATCAAGGGGGTGAGGGGAGAGAGCTGGATCAGGCGATCCGCATGGTCAGGCCACCGTCGATGACGACCGTCTCGCCGGTCATCATGTCGTTCGTTACCAGCAAGGCGATCACCTCCGCGACGTCTTCCGGACGGCCCTCCCGGTGCAGGGGAATCCGATTCTCGACGTTATTCTTGACCTGCTCGGGGGTCAGGTAGTCCTGGAAGCGGGTACGGATCACGCCGGGCGCGACGCAGTTGACGCGAATATTGTCATCCGCCAGCTCCCGCGCGAAGACGCGCGTCATCTGCAGGAGGGCGCCTTTGACCACGCCGTAGGCCGTGGCGTTCTTGCAGCCGCGCAGGCCCGCCGCCGAAGAGATAAGCACGATGGCGCCTTCCCCATGTCGCCGCATCTGTGGCACGGCGGCCCGGCAGAGATGAAAAGCAGCGTGGACGTGGATGTTAAAGGCGTCGAGCCAGACGCTGTCCGCAATCTCCATCAGGCCGCCGTTGGCCGGTCCGCCCGCGCTGTGTACCAGCACGTCCAGGCGGCCCAGACGCTGCACCGCTTCCTGGACGCATCGAGACGCTTCGTCAGAATGCCGCAGATCGGCCTTGATAAGCAGGCACCGGCGGCCGGTCAGCGCGATCCGCGCGACGGTGCTTTCGACTTCGCGGTCTCGCTGCCGCCCGACGATGGCGACGTCCGAGCCGCGCGCCGCCAGAGCCAGGGCCGCCGCCGCGCCGATCCCCCGCGTCCCCCCGGTAATCAGGCTGACTTTATCCTTCAATTCCATCGCCGTCTCTTTTCTGTGGAGGCCGAAATGATAAACGACCCAGCAGAATTCACGCTCATGGATTCGTGTATACGGAACGGCATTCCTCCGTGACTGTGGAAAATAAGGACCGGAATATAGTCCGTGGTTGGTAGGGGCTATTTCGGTTCTTCGATGTGCAGGTAGCGGTTGGTCGGAGGAGAGTCCAGGGTGGTGACGGCGCCGCTCGGCCAGTGGACGGTAAGCCGCAGGGCCTTCTGGGAGCCGAGGCCGAACAGCACGCGGGGGTCGTTGGCCGCTAGGTAGCTGCGGGCGGTGGTCACCATGCGGCTCTGCGTTCCGCTGCTGGTCTGCAGCGTGACCACCGCCCCCGTGCCGTCGCGCGGGCTTTTATGATCGCCCCGTCCTTCCAGATCCACGCCGATCCAGGAACCGGCAGGAGACGTGGTATTGTGCCAGAGGTGGACCGGCCCGCCGTTTTCGAACACCAGGAGATCGGGCCGCCCATCGTTATCGAAATCGGCCACGGCCAGCCCCCGGCCGACGATCGGCACGGCCAGACCGGCGGCAGGCGCTACGTCCCGAAACGAGCCGTCGCGCCGGTTCTGGAATAGCTGCAGCGGCTGCTTGTAGGCCACCCGCGCGCCGCCGACCGTCATGGACTGGTCGTCGTCGATGTGGCCGTTGAGAACGATCAGGTCCGGCCAGCCGTCCAGGTCCACGTCGGCAAACGCCAGGCCGAAGGTCGTCATGGGGCGGGTCGGGACATCCAGGCCGGCCTCCCGCTTGCGGTTCTCGAAGACCATGTCACTCTCCGAGGGCGGGCCGTCCGCCGTGAACAGGCTCAGCTCCTGACCGGCGAACGTTCCCACGGCAAAGCAGAGCCGGCCATCGTCGAAAGGGGTCGCGGAATCCACGCCCATGCTGCCGGTCGGGCCACCGTCCGAGCCGAAGGCGACCCCGGCGGAAAGCGCCCGGTCGGTGAAGGTCCCGTCGCGGTTATTGACCAGGAGCACGTCCGGCTCGGTATCGTTGGCCAGATAGAGATCAGGCCAGCCGTCGCCATTGACATCACAGAGGGTGACGCCCAGGGTCTTGCTCGGATGGCCGAGGACGCCCGCTTTCGCGGAGACATCCTCGAACGTGCCGTCGCCGCGATTGTGATAGAGGACCGGCGGCGCGCCATTATACTGATAGGGCGGGCAGTACTGGCGGGCGCCTTCCGGCCCGCAGGGCAGGTCCGTAGCGGGGGTCCATTCCACGTAGCGGGCGACGAACAGGTCCAGCCGGCCGTCGTGGTCGTAATCGATCCAGGCGGCAGCCGTGCAGAAGCCGCTCGCGCCCACGCCGGCCCGCGCCGTCACATCCTCGAAGTGGCCGTGATGGTTATGGAACAGATGGTTATGGCCGCCGACCGTCGTGACATAGATGTCGGGCCAGCCATCGTTGTCGTAGTCCCCGATCGCTAGGCCGATGCCGTAATCCTTCATGGTCAGCCCGGCCTGGCGGCTGACCTCGGTGAACGTGCCGTCTCCGTTATTGCGATAAAGGGCCAGATGCGGGACCGGCCCTTTATAGCCGGGCAGAGGCGCGCCGTTGATCAGCAGGATGTCGAGGCGGCCGTCCTGGTTATAGTCGATAAAGCCCCCGCCCGCGCCGACCGTTTCCGGCAGCAGCTTCTTGCCGGTGCGGCAAGGGTTATTGACCCAGTCGATGCCGGCAGCTTTGGTGACATCCTCGAAATGGGGAGTGACAAAGGCAGCGGCCTGCGTAGCACGTGCCGCGGTTATCGTTGCCTGTGGTCTCGTCCCACATCCCACCAGGGCCCCATAAGCCATCACCAGGAGAATGAGCAGCCCGGTTATTCCGAAGGTTCGCGGAGAGGACGGGCGTGGGGACCTTAGGGCTAGTCGCATAGATTTACAAAAGCGGGTAAGCGCTCAGTTTTTGGCATGACCATAAGCGCCGCGCCCGTTGCCTTCCTGCTGAAGCTGGTGGATGGCGCTGTTTGCGTGGATGTCGTTATACTCTTTCATGGCTGCCGGCGAGTTCGGGCTGGCAGTCGCGTTGGGGAAAAGCGTTTTGTAGGCCACGAATCCGATGACCAGCAAGACGACGATGACGATAGTAATGGCGACTTTGGGGGAAACGGATGAGTTCATGATCG
Organism: Chthonomonadaceae bacterium; assembly: GCA_035653075.1. Classification (GTDB taxonomy): domain Bacteria; phylum Armatimonadota; class Chthonomonadetes; order Chthonomonadales; family Chthonomonadaceae; genus DASRCN01. The sequence continues at coordinate 41,717 of DASRCN010000072.1, forward strand.
GGTCTCCTTTCCGATGTATCCGGCCTGGGATCAAAGGCGAATGTGACGGCACTGTTGCCCACGCTGCACCGAATGAAGCGTCTCTTCGAACCAGCCGGACCGCTTCTGCGCGGCCGCCAGACCGAACCAGCACTTAGCATCCTGCGGCGCCTTCTGGGTGCAGCGGACATAGGCGCACAGAGCGATCCAGGTCTCATGACGGTCCAGAGCGGTTCGGCCCAGCGTATTCCAGGCGGAGAGCGGCCCGTCCGAGCGGAGCAGCTTGAGAAGGCTGGGCCAGTCGTCCTTCAAGCGGTGCAGCCGCTCGTACTGCGCCGTCTCGAACTGGCTTTCCGGCATCTGGCCGCGCTGGCGGTAGAGCATGGCAAGTTGCGCGTTGGGCGTGCCGTCCAAAACGCGCGGCGTCAGGGTCAGCGCATGCAGCAGCAGAAGAATAGCCTCGTCCGGCCGCTTCAAATCCACCAGTACCAGGCCGGCGCGTGCCTGGGCCTCGGCGTTCTGAGGATCGATGGCGGCGGCCTCCCGATAGAGAGCCAGCGTGCGCTCCAGATTCTCCGGCGAGCGGCCTTCCTGGGCCTGCCACTCCGCCAGATGCAATACGGGATCGGGATCGGTGGGCTTGAGGCTTTTGCACTCCTGGGCGTTTTGCTGGAGTACGTCGGGCTTGCCGCTATCCAGGGCGATTCGCGCCAGCAGCTCGGCCACTTCCGCCTGCTGATCGGGCGGAGTGATCCGCTTCAAACGATTTCCAACGGCCAGCGCCTCCGAAAGCCGGTTCTGGCCGAGCAGCACTTCCGCCCTGCGCTTGAGAAAATAGGGATCCTTAGGCCAGCGCGCTGCGGCCGCATCGGCAAACCGGGCCGCCACATCCATATCGTGACGCCGGAAGGCGCTGTTGTGAATCGCGGCGTAGAGCTCTTTCGCGTCGTCGGTCTGCGCCTGCGGCAGGATCTGTTGCCAGACGCGCTCCGCCTGCCAGGGATCGCCGCCGTAGAAGGCGGCATAACCGCGCGTCAGCGCCTCCTGGACCGGCTGCTTGCGATCCTGAGCGATCCGATTCCACGCCTGCCAATAGGCGGGCGTCTCGGTATCCTCCTTACGGACCTGCTTGAGCAGCCGCTCCGCATCGTCCGCGCGGCCCTCCTCGGCCAGGATCCTGGCCGCCCCGATAGCGGCGCTGCCGGGCGCGTCCGGCAGCGCTGCCGCCGCCTGCCAGGTCGTGAGCGCGCCCTGTTTATTGCCGGCCGCCGAGAACGCCCAGCCGAGCAGATACCGGTTCCAGCCGTCATTGGGATCGGCCTTTACCGTCTGTATCAACGTATGAACAGCTTCCGCGGGCTGCCCGTCGAGCAGCGCCGCCGTCCCCTTCAAGGCCAGCCACTCCGGCTGGGGAGAAAGAGACAGAAGGGGGCGGGCCGCCCGCAAGTCATCGGCCAGCAGCAGCGTGCGCACGATCGTACGGCGCGTCTCGTCCGGCAGGCGGTCCCAGTGGCTCAAAAGAGGTTGGAGAGCTCTATCGGCGCCGGGAAAATCTCCCAGCTTGAACAGCGCCTGGCTCCAGGCGACCCGAACGTCGGACGATGCGCCCGGCCGGGCAGCGGCCTGACCCAGCACGGCCGCGGCCTGCTCGTATTCGCCGATCGAATCATAGAGCCGCGCCAGCCGCAGATCGACCCCTTCCTCCTTCTCGCCGAGAATCCGCGCGGCTTCGATCTGCTCGATCGCCGCAAACGTCTCCCCGGCGCGTTCCTGCTGGTCGCTAAGCGTCAATCGTTCGGGGATACTGTGCGGCGCGGCGCGCAGGGACGAGGGAGACGATGCCGGACGCACTGCCGGGGCGGAAGGAGGCGTGCAGCCTGCCAGTGCCACGCCTATCCCCAGAAGGAGGAACAGAGGAACGCAACGCGAAGGCGACCGGTGCCAGGTGCAGAACGAGGACATAGAGACTTTCCGCTTGCGAGCGAGAGGCGCGCCTCTCGCTCGCAAAACGCTTTCTTACTTTTATGAGTACCTAGGGACAGGTCTCATTGTACCCGTTCGGGGGATCGACGACAAGCTTCCACTCCAGGTAGCCGGGCTGTGGCGGGGTAGCGCACATATTGCCGTGCGGCAGGCCGCGGACGGTGCGGCCTGCGTCGGTATTGTCGTCGCCAGGTCCCATTCCCTTGTCGTTGAACCACTTGGCATGGCCGTCGCTGAAGCCCAGGTTCACGCCGCCGCCGTGCGGACGATAATAGTCCGGCCACTTGGAGGCGCGTGCGTAGCCATCCCGGCCGGAGTTGAGATCGTAGGCGGCGCGCAGGCGGCCCGTCTCCGTCATCATGACGCGCTCGGCCGGCACATCCACGCTGGCGAGGGGAGATCGGTGGAAGCAGAGGCTATACCAGTAGGAGATCGGCTTCTGCCGGGTCGGATCGGTGATGTCTTCGTTGGGATTGCTGGTAGACCAGCCGCTGCCTGCGTTAACCGATCCGTTGTTGGCGCTGGGGCACTTCCAGATGTCGTAGTTTTTGATGTAAGGCATCAGCCGGGCGGCGAACGTCGCCTGGCCGGTGGGCAGGATGCAGGGCCAGCCCTCGCAGTTGGGATACGGCTCGTTGGACGTGATGCTGGCCCCATTGTCGTACTGTCCTGTCTTCGGGTTGATCCAGTTGAAGAACGGGTCGATCCCTGCATCGACAAAGGTCTCATCGTAGTCCTGAACGTACATCAGTTGAGCCGTGTTGATCTGCCGGATGTTACTCAGACACGCTATTCCGCGCGCTTTCTCCCGGGCCTGCGCGAAGACGGGAAAGAGAATGGCTGCCAGAATCGCGATAATGGCGATGACCACGAGCAGCTCGATCAAGGTAAATGCGGGTGACGGGCGTTTGGAAACCATAGTTCCTTCTCCTTAGGTGAGGTAGCATATCCGGTGACCATGTCAACCGGAGATAAGTCCGGATCGGGTGTCCGGTTTCAGGGTTTCGGGAAGAGTCGATGCCCGCACGATCAGCGCGGTATCGAGGATGATATGCTGGTAAGCGCTGGCGCCATCTTCATCGAGACGCCGCCGTATCAGGCGCGCCGCGGCCTGCCCCATGCGCTCGAAGGGCTGGCGGACCGTCGTCAGCTGCGGGCTGCCGGGAGTGGCGCGCTCGATATCGTCGAAGCCGGCGAGAGCTACGTCCTGCGGTACGCAAATGCCTTGCTGGCGCAGCGCCTCCAGAAGCAGCAGGGCGATATGATCGTTGATGGCGAAGATGGCCGTGGGGGCGTCCGGGCTATCCAGCAACTGTCGAACCGCCGCCTCGGCAGAGGGAACCGCGTCCTCTTCCGCCGGGGCGGGAAAGAACGGAGAGGCGATGACCAGTTCTTTCCGATAGCCGATGCCCGCCTCCTGCAGCGCCTTGCGATACCCTGCCCGGCGCTCGGCAACGGTGGAAGCGGTATCCGTATTGGCGACGTAGGCGATGCGCTCGTGCCCGCAGGAGAGCAGATGCCGGACCATCTCTGCGGAGGCATATTCGTTGTCGACGCCGACATAGTCGGCTTCAAAGCCGGCCGGCGGCAGGCGATCGATAAAGACCAGGGGCATGTTGGCCGCGCGCAGCGCCTCCAGGGCCGGCAGGTTCGTCTCGCCTCCCAGATACCACAGGATGATGCCCGCGATATCCGTGTCCCGCGCCATGCGGGCCAGGGCGAAAGCCTCCGTACGGATACACTCCTGCAGCGTGGCTCCGACCGGATTGCCCACGACCAGCCGGAACTGATCGGGATCGAGCGTGCGCTGCACGCCGAGCGCCGTCAGCGCGCCGCCGATGTCGGCCGGGTCGCCGGAAATCCAGAGGCCCAGGCTATGGCGCTGAGTAGGGTCTGAAGGCGCGCGGCGCTGAGACCCGGCGATCAGGGGCCGGCATCCCGGCGCGCGGATCAGCAGGTCGCGGCGCTCCAGTTCCGCGAGGACGAGCCGTAGCGTGGATCGGCTGGCATGGAACTCCTGGGACAGGGCGCGCTCCGTAGGAAGATAGTGCCCGGCAGGATAGTGGCCCTGACGGATCCGGCCCTCGATGGTAGAGAGGATGTGGCCGATCAAGGGCGAATTGCCATTGGAGGATGTTTTGGTATTTATGGTCCGATCCATCGTGCAATCATCATACCAAAATAACTTTTGGATGTCAACAGGTTTTTTTGGTCACTATCAATGAAAAGCAAGGAGGCTGTTGCGCGCGAGCCTTGCAGCATATCTGCCCGCATACCGGTTCCGGCAATAGCCCTCTATCCCTCTTAGCCCCGTATGTCTTCGGTTTTTTTCGTCCGTTGGCAGGAATATAAAGCCGCAATGCAAGAAATGAAGACGTTCTGCGCATACACCTCCAATTCGGGAGCCGAAACACCGGCATGAAAACCAGAACTCTCTCTCTAAGCCTGACAATGACTCTCGGCAGCCTGTTGCTGCTGGGGCTCGCCGCTGCCGATCAGGGCCATGCCGGCAAAAAGCCCGGTGGGCCGGGCAAGATCGATTTCAACCGCGATATTCGCCCGATCCTTTCCGAGAAGTGCTTCCACTGTCACGGCAGCGACGAGAAGGCGCGGCAGGCGGGGCTGCGGCTCGATCGGCGCGCGGGCGCGACGATGCGGCTGCCGGACGGCCATCGGGCCATTGTGCCCGGCAAGCCGCAGGCCAGTGAGCTCCTTACGCGCATCAATGCCGATCCCGCCTTTCGCATGCCGCCCGTCAACTCCCAGAAGACGCTCACCGCCTCGGAAAAGCAGCTTCTGCGCGAGTGGATCGCGCAGGGCGCCGAGTACAAGGAGCACTGGGCGTTCGTCAAGCCGGTGCGCGCGCCCCTGCCAAAGGTCTATTTGAAGTCCTGGCCCCGCAACGGTATCGACTTTTTCATTCTGGCGAAGCTGGAGGAGGAAGGACTGCATCCCTCGCCGCCTGCCGACCGGGCTACGCTGATCCGCCGCGTCTCGCTGGACCTGACCGGCCTGCCCCCCACCCCGCAGGAAGTGGATGCGTTTCTGCGCGATACCTCCCCCAACGCCTACGAAAAGGTCGTGGACCGCCTGCTGGCCTCGCCCCGCTACGGCGAGCACATGGCGGCAAGCTGGCTGGACTGCGCCCGCTATGCCGACAGCAACGGCTACCAGGCCGACTACGAGCGATTCCAGTGGCCCTGGCGAGACTGGGTCATCGACGCCTACAACCGCAATCTACCCTACGACCGCTTCGCCGTCGAACAGATCGCCGGCGACCTGCTGCCCAACGCCACCCTGGAAGAGAAGATCGCCACCGGCTTCAACCGCAACCACCGCATCAACACGGAGGGCGGCGTCATTCCGGAAGAGTGGCGCGTGGAGACGGTCGTAGATCGCGTCGAGACGACCTCCGCCGTCTTCTTAGGATTGACGATGGGCTGCGCCCGTTGCCACGAGCACAAGTACGATCCGATCACCCACAAGGAGTTTTATAAGTTCTTCGCCTTCTTCAACAACGTGCCGGAAACCGGCACGGGTGAAGAGCGACCGATCAACCATCCACCGTTCATCGCGGCGCCCTCCACGGAGCAGCAGACCCGCCTGGCCTCGCTGGACGCGCAGATCAAGACCCTGCAGACGCAGGTGGACGCGCGGGCCGGCGCCAACGCGGACGCGGCCTCTCATTGGATGCTGGCGGACCTTAAAGGCGACGACGCCTCGCTGCAGCAGGGAGTCGTGGCCCGCTATCGCCTCGCTGCCGCGCCGGTAGTCGCCCTGGGAACGGCGCCCATGCCGCATCTGACCGGCAGCGTCGGCGCGGAGACCGGACGTGCGACCGGCGCCGCCGTCACGGATGGGAAGAGCTACGTGGACCTGGGCGCCGTCGGCGACTTCGATACGCACGACGCCTTCTCCTACGGGGCGTGGGTCTATCCGACGAGCGGCAACGGCTCTCCGCTATCCAAGATGGACGCGGGCGCGGACTACCGCGGCTGGGATATTTTCCTGTCGGGCGGACGGCCGGCGGTCCACATCATCCACAAGTGGCCGGAAAACGCCCTCAAGATCAATGCGAAGGACACCATCCCGAATGGGCAGTGGACCCATATCTTCGTGACCTACGACGGCTCCGCAAAGCCGGAAGGGCTGAAGCTCTACCTGAACGGCAAGCCAGAGCCGTTCGACGTGGAGGTCAACGCCCTCTCCGACACCATTCGCACGCCTGTCTCCGCCAAGGTCGGCACGCGCACCGGCGCGGACGGCTTCATGGGCAAGGTGGACGACGTGGCGATCTACCGGCGTGTCCTCACGCCGTTGGAAGTGACGCATCTGGCGGACGCCGACCCGGCCCGCACGCTCTTAGCCATCGCGCCGGAGAAGCGCACTCCCGAGCAGCGGCAGGAGGTCACGCGGCTCTGGTCGCTGCGCTACGACGCCGACTATAAGCGCCTCACTGCGGCGCGGGACGCGGTCACGCAGGAGCGCGATCGGTTCAACGCCCAGATCCCGACGGTCATGGTCATGGCAGAAATGCCGAAGCCGCGCGACTGCTTCGAGCTGCTTCGCGGCCAGTACGACAAGCACGGCGATACGGCGACCGCCGGGGTGCCGGCTGCTTTTCCGCCGCTGCCCAGAGGCGCGCCCGCGAACCGGTTGGGTCTGGCGCTCTGGATCGTGGACCCTTCTAATCCTCTCACCGCGCGGGTGGCCGTCAACCGGTTCTGGGAGAAGTTCTTCGGCACGGGCATCGTCGCCACGACGGAGGATTTCGGCACGCGAGCCGAGTTTCCCAGCCATCCTGAGCTGCTGGACTGGCTGGCTACCGAGTTTGTCCGGCTCCATTGGGACATGAAGGCGCTGCAGAAAGAGATCGTGATGAGCGCCACTTACCGCCAGTCATCCCGCGTGACGCCGGAGCTGCTGCGCCGCGACCCGAACAACCGCCTGCTGGCGCGCGGTCCGCGCTTCCGCCTGCCCGCCGAAGTGATCCGCGACCAGGCGCTAGCCATCAGCGGCCTGCTGGTCGAAAAGATCGGCGGACCTTCCGTGCGGCCCTATCAGCCGGACGGCATCTGGGACGAGACCAACGTCTACGGCAACCTGCGCAACTACAAGCACGACATGGGCGAGGGCCTCTACCGCCGCAGCCTCTATACGATCTGGAAGCGCACCGCCGCACCGCCCAACATGACTCTCTTCGACGTGCCTGCAAGAGAGACCTGCCGCGTGCGCCGCGCCCGAACGAACACCCCGCTGCAGGCGCTGGTGCTCTTGAACGACACCACCTATGTCGAGGCCGCGCGGGTGCTGGCGCAGCGGATGCTGAAAGAGGGCGGCGCAACTCCGGAAGCGCGTATCGCCTACGCTTTTCGCCGCGCGCTCTGCCGCCGCCCGACACCTCAGGAGACACAAGTGCTCGCCGCCGGGCTGAAGAAGCGGCTGGCCCATTACCGTGCGGACCGCGACGCGGCGCTGAAGCTGGTGAGCGTCGGCGACTCGCCCCGCGATCCCAAACTGGACGTGTCGGAGCTAGCCGCCTATACGATCACCGCCAGCGTCATCCTGAACATGGACGAGACCATTACCAAGGAGTAGCTTTAGGCCCCCACCCCCTTCCCTCCCCCAAGTTTAGGGGAGGGGGGACGAGGCTGGAGGCTGATACACTCTACTGCAAGGTTTCTCTTTCTCCTATGTGGAGGCAGAAGTTATAGCAATAGCTTTCCCTCTGCTACCTAAGAACAAGAAGAACAGGAGGAAGAAGAGTCAAAGAGAACAACAGAATCTCCCCTCCCCTAGAATTGGGGGAGGGGAAGGGGGTGGGGGCCTTATGGACAAACGGATCGAACTGCAAGACGCGATCAATCGCCGCACGTTTCTGAGGCAAACGGCCGCTGGAATCGGCTTGGCGGCGCTGGCCAGCCTCCTGGGAGAGGATGGTCTCGCCGCCACACTGCCGGGGAAGAGCGCGACCCGAACGGGCGGACTGCCCGGACTGCCGCACTTTCCGCCGAAAGCGAAGCGGATCATCTATCTGTTCCAGTCCGGCGCGCCCTCGCAGATGGAGTTGTTCGACTATAAGCCCAAACTCAAAGACCTGCGCGGCCAGGACCTGCCCGCCTCCGTGCGCATGGGCCAGCGGCTGACCGGCATGACGTCGGGCCAGAAGTCGTTTCCGGTCGCGCCCTCCATCTTCTCGTTCGCGCAGCATGGCAAGAGCGGCATCTGGCTGAGTGAGCTGCTGCCCCATACGGCCGCCATCGCCGACGAGATGTGCGTCATCAAGTCGATGTACACCGAGGCCATCAACCACGACCCGGCCATTACCTTCTTCCAGACCGGCTCTCAGCTTGCCGGGCGGCCCAGCATCGGCGCCTGGCTCTCCTACGGTCTGGGCACGGAGAACCGCGATCTGCCCGCCTTCGTCGTGCTCACCTCCAAAGGCTCCGGCCGGCCCGACGACCAGCCGCTCTACGACCGCCTGTGGGGTTCCGGCTTCCTGCCGACCACGCACCAGGGCGTTAAGTTCCGCAATGCCGGCGACCCGGTCCTCTATCTTTCGGACCCGCCGGGCGTGGACCGCAGCACGCGGCGCGAGATGCTGGACGAACTGGGCCAGCTCAACCGGATGAAGCACGAAGCGGCTGGCGACCCGGAGATCGCGACCCGCATCTCCCAGTACGAGCTTGCCTTCCGCATGCAGGCCTCCGTTCCCGACCTGACCGACATCTCCAAAGAGCCGCCGCACATCCTGGAAATGTACGGCCCAGAGGTCCACCGGCCCGGCTCGTACGCCGCCAACTGCCTCCTGGCACGCCGGCTGGCCGAGCGCGGCGTCCGCTTCATCGAGCTGTTCCACATGGGCTGGGACCATCACGGCAACCTGCCCAACGCCATCCGCGGCCAGTGCCGGGACACGGACCAGCCGACCACAGCGCTCATCCAGGATCTGAAGCAGCGGGGTCTCCTCGAAGACACCATCGTCGTCTGGGGCGGGGAGTTCGGGCGGACCGTCTACTCGCAGGGCGATCTGACAATGGACAACTACGGCCGCGACCATCACCCGCGCTGCTTCAGCATCTGGCTGACCGGCGTGGGCATCCATCGGGGCATGACGCTCGGCGAGACCGACGACTACTGCTATAACATCGTTCGCGACCCTGTGAGCGTCCACGATCTGCACGCGACCCTGCTCTACCTGATGGGCATCGACCACAAGCGGCTCACCTTCCGCTATCAGGGCCGCGACTTCCGCCTCACCGACGTCTTCGGTGAGCTTGTCAAGCCTATTCTTGCGTAGCGATAACCCTCACTCCATCGCTGGGCCATTTGAGCCGGGCATTGAAACGCTTGCTGTGAAATAGCCGGCCCTTCACCAGTCGATCAGGTCGGCAAACGCCAAGTTCGGCCGACCTAGCTTTCGATTAAGCCAGATACAGAAGTTATGCAGTGCCGCCTTAGCCAGAAGACGGGACCAGAAGCCCG
>DASRCN010000073.1:0-13164 GCA_035653075.1 Chthonomonadaceae bacterium
GAGCGGTCCCGAAAACTCGGCTGGGAAAAGAAGCTGCTCAAATATCATAAGCCGGTGGACCGGCGTCTGCAGAACACGAGCGCCTGGATCATCCTGATGGCAGGCAGGATCGAGGGCATGTCATTCCGGAAAGATCTCAAAGGCCACAGAAAGCCGCACAAACCATGAACGCCCGCCAACGCTTCGCCGCCACGATGCACTATCAGCCCCGAGACCGCAGCCCCCTCATGGATTTCGGCTTCTGGGACGAAACGCCGGTGATCTGGCAGGAGCAGGGGCTTCCGCCGGCCGTCAACCTCGATGCCTTCTTCGGCATGGACCCGCAGTGGATCGTCGCGCCCATCAACGTCCACCTCTGTCCGCCGTTCCCCTATACCGTCCTCAAAGACCAGGGAGATACGGAGCGGGTCCGCGACGAGGAAGGCGTGACCAAGGAGCGGGGCAAGTTCCTCGGCTCCATTCCGCGCCATCTCGACCATACGCTCAAGGACCGCGCCAGTTGGGAAAAGGAGTTTTTATGGCGTCTCGACGGACGCTCGCCGGAGCGCTATCCGCAGGACTGGCCTGCCTATGCTGCCCGCTATAACGTCCCCACACGTGACTATCCGCTGGGCATCAACGCCGGCTCTCTCTACGGCTGGCTCCGCAACTGGATGGGTTTGGAAGCGATCTCGATGCTGGTCTACGACGACCGCGCGCTCTTTGCGGAGATGGTCGAGACGCTAGCAGACTGCGTGATCGCCTCCATTACGCCCGCGCTGGAGGCCGGAATCCGATTCGAATACGCGCTGCTGTGGGAGGACATGTGCTACCGGGCCGGGCCGCTGCTCTCGCCCAAAGTGTTTCGGGAGGTGCTGGTCCCCAACTATCGGCGTATCACCGGCTTGCTGAAGCGCTACGGCGTGGACGTGGTGATCGTGGACTGTGACGGAGACATCTCCCAGCTCGTGCCATTGTGGCTCGAAGCGGGCGTCAACACGATGTTTCCGATCGAGGTCGGCGTCTGGGGCGGCGATCCGATCGCCTACCGACAGCAGTACGGGCGGGACCTTCTTATGATCGGCGGGGTCGGCAAGCGTCTCCTCGCGGGTTCCTATCAAGACATCACCCGCGAGGTCGAGCGGCTGGCCCCGCTGGTAGAAGAGGGCGGCTATATCCCCACGCCGGATCACCGCGTACCGCCCGATGTGCCGCTGGATCACTATCGGTTTTATCTGCAGGAGGCCCGGCGTGTATGGGGCAAGGATCTGCCCAACTTGAAGCCGATGGGCCGTTGCCGAGAACGCGCGCAGGAAGAGATCACGCGCTACGCCTGGCATCTCGAAAACTAGCTCCGAAGGAAAAGGGGTTGGATATGCGTCTTAAGCTGATCAGTTGCGAGGTGTTTTATCGGGAGGCGTGCTTTGTCGTGGCGCGCTCCCGCAACACGATCGACATCGAGTTCCTGCCCAAGGGCCTGCACGATCTGGGGGCGTGCCGGATGCAGGCGCGCATTCAGGAGGCGTTCGACCGGGTAGAGGAATCACGTTACGATGCCATCTTATTCGCCTACGGTCTGTGCAACAACGGGCTGGCCGGACTGACAGCGCGGACGATTCCCCTGGTTCTGCCGCGCGCCCACGACTGCATTACCCTCTTTCTGGGCAGTCGGCAGCGTTATTTCGCATATTTCGATACCAATTCGGGCGTCTATTTCCGGACCACCGGCTGGATGGAGCGCGGCGAGAATCCGGAAGAGCTCAACCAGCTCTCGATCCGCCGCATGAATGGATTGGACCTCTCTTATGAGGAGATGGTCGCGAAATACGGCGAGGACAACGCGGGCTATCTTTATGGGCTTTTGAGCGACGAGACGCGCAACTACAATCAGTTGACCTTTATTCCGATGGGCGTCGAGCCGGATGGCAGCTTCGAGCAGAGCGCGCGGGAGGAAGCGGCCCGGCGCGGCTGGCAGTTCGACAGGGTGGCAGGCGATCTCTCCCTGCTGCAGCGCCTCGTGGACGGCATTTGGGATGAAAGCGAGTTCCTGATCGTGCCGCCAGGTCACCGCGTCGTCGCCAGCTACGATGAGGGTATCGTCGCCACAGAGGCAATCTCAGTATGAGTCAGGACAGAATTGACGCTATGACTCGCGGGCCGGCGTGAGAGGAGATGCAGAGATGAACGGTCGAGAACGAATCCTGGCGATGCTGGAGGGCCGGGAGGTAGATCACCTGCCCTGCATGCCCATCACCATGCAGTTTGCCGCCGACCGAATCGGACGGCGATACTTCGACTATGCGACGGACTATCGCGTTCTGGTCGAAGGCCAGTTGCGTGTCGCCGAAGAGTTCGGGATCGATCACGTGAACACGATGTCCGATCCGGCCTGCGAGGCGGCGGATTGCGGCGCGGAGGTGCTGTTCACGCTGGATCATCCGCCAGCGATCTATGAAGACCGGGCGCTGCTCGCGGAGAAAGCGGCGCTGGCCCGCCTGAAGATGCCGGACCCCTGTGCGGAAGGGCGGATGCACAACCGCCTGCAGGCGCTCGCGCTCTATAAAGAGCGTGTGCGGGGAGAGAAGCTGATCGAGGGCTGGATAGAAGGCCCCTGCGCGGAAGCCGCCGACCTGCGCGGCCTGAACGCCTTGATGCTCGACTTCTACGATGATCCCGGCTTCGTGTGCGACCTGTTCGGCTTTGTGGTGGAGATGGAGATGTGCTTTGCCGGAGAGCAGATCGCCGCCGGCGCGGAGCTGATCGGCGTCGGCGATGCCGCCGCCTCACTGGTCGGCCCGAAGCTCTATGAGGAGTTCGTCTGGCCCTGCGAAAAGCGGATGGTCGATGGGCTGCATGCGCTGGGAGCGCGCGTCCGGCTGCATATCTGCGGCAACACCAGCCGCATTCTGGACGGCATGGGAAGACTCGGCTGCGAGATCGTCGACCTGGATTTTCTCGCGTCGCTTTCGGAAGCCCGCGCCGCAATGGGGCCGGATCAGGTCCTGCTCGGCAACATCGACCCGGTGCGCGTGCTGCGAGAGGGCACGCCGGAGCAGGTCTACACCGCCATGGAGGGATGCCATCGCCAGGCCGGAAGCCGCTATATCGTCGGGGCGGGATGCGAGGTGCCGCGCGATACGCCACCCGCCAACCTGCGCGCCCTGATAGACTATGCGCGTGAACACACGGCAACGCCTAACGGGTCTCATTTCAGCATCTAAGAGGGAGACGACTTGGGGTTTATATCGCGATCGAGAACCTACCGAATCACGCTGCAGCCGATCGGCAAGGTGGTGCGCGCAAAGGAAGGCGCGCGTCTGCGGGACGTCCTGTTCGAATACGGGGGCGAGTTTCCCTGCGGCGGCCAGGGCCAGTGCCGGGGCTGCCGCATCCGGGTCCACCAGGGCCGGACGACGCTCAATCCGGCCCAGAAGGAGCGGCTTTCCAGGAGAGAGATCGAGGACGGCTGGCGGCTGGCCTGCCAGTGTGCCGTTGAGAGTGACCTGGTCATCGAACTGCGCCAGTGGGACGCCGCCATTCTGTCCAACGACACGGTTTTTGCGTTTACGCCCCAGGAAGGACTGGGCGTGGCCGTGGACCTGGGCACGACGACTCTGGTCGCCCAACTGCTCGACCTGCAGAACGGGCACGTGCTGGCCGTGCGCACGGCGCTGAACCCTCAGGCGCGTTACGGCGGCGATGTGATGAGCCGTATCCAGTTCGCCGTGGGCGAGGGCGGACAGCGCTGCCTGGAGGAGGTAGCCCGCAGGCAGATCGGGAGCCTGATCCGCCAGTTGCTGAGCGCCGCCCACATGGAAGACCGGCAGTTGCGGCGCGTCGTGATCGTCGGCAACACCGTGATGCACTATCTGTTCTGCGGCCTCGATGCGGAGCCGCTTTCCCGCTATCCGTTCGAGCCGGAGCAGGCCGGCCTGCAGACATTTACTTCCCGCGACCTCGGATGGCAGATTGAGGGCGATCCGCGCGTCCAGTTCTTGCCCTGTCTGGGCAGCTTCGTCGGCAGCGATCTTCTGGCCGGCATGCTGGCGACCGGCCTGCACGAGCGCGAGCGGCTAACGGCCCTGGTGGACCTGGGAACCAACGGAGAGATCGTGATGGGCAGTCGGGAGCGGATACTGTGCGCTTCGACCGCCGCCGGGCCAGCGTTCGAGGGCGCGCGTATCGCGATGGGCATGCGCGCCGCGACCGGCGCGATCTGGAAGGTGCAGGCGCAGGACGGCGCCCTGGTTTGCCAGACGCTCGGTAATGCGGAGCCGCGCGGAGTCTGCGGAAGTGGATTGGTGGATGCCGTCGCCGCCGGACTGGATCTGGGCGCTATCCTGTCCGGCGGACGGCTGGCCCACGGAAAAAAGGCTTTGATGCTCTCTCCGCCGGTCGCCATCTCGCAGGCCGACATCCGGCAACTGCAGTTGGCGAAGGGCGCCATCGCCGCCGGCATGCGCATTCTGCTGCGTACCTGGGGCGCGACGCCGGAGGACGTGGAGACCGTCTATCTGGCGGGCGCCTTCGGCAACTACGTGGATCATGCCAGCGCGCGCCGGATAGGCCTGGTCGATTTTCCGCCAGAAAAGGTCCAGCCCGCCGGCAATACGGCCCTGCTGGGAGCCAAGCTGGCGCTGTTCGCGCTGGACGGCGAGGATCGTTCCTATCCAGCTATCCGCGCACGCGTCGAACATGTCTCCCTTCACGCGGACCCGGCGTTTCAAGATATCTATACGGAAGCGATGGGCTTTCCCGCTGGCCCGCTTCCCGAACCTGACAATATGAAAGAAGGTTTCTGTTCATGCCAGAGACGATGACCTCTAAAGAGAGGATGCTGACAGCTATCCGGAATGAGATACCCGATCGGGTGCCGGTGGCGCCGGACATCTCCAATATGATCCCCGCCCGCCTGACGGGCAAGCCGCTCTGGGACCTCTATCTTTACAACGATCCCCCGCTCTGGCGCGCCTATATCGATGCCGTGCGCTTTTTCGAGATGGACGGCTGGTTCATGTACGGCGAGCTTAAATACCGGTATCAGGATAACGGCTGCACCTGGAAGACGGAAGTGGTGGATAAGGCGAACGACCGCATCACCACGCGCACGACCTGCGGCACGCCGGCAGGAGACCTCTTCCAGGAGGATGTCTATTACCGCAGCGATCCCCCGACGCGCACGCGCAAATGGATCCATGACCTGCGCGCGGATATGCCTAAGCTTCGCTACCTGTTCCCCGCGGTGACCGGCTACGACCGCACGCTATACGACCAGCAGCAGTGGGAGGCCGGCGACTCCTGCGCGGTCGGCATTATGATCAATGTGCCGGGCATGCACGATCTCGTCTGGTGGTTCGACGATCCGTTGATGGGTCCGTCGGTGGCCTACGTGGAGGAGTACGACCTGTTCAAGGAGTTCATAAGCTGGCAGGAAGCGCGGTTCCTGAAGGAAGCGGAGATGGCGATCGACGCCCGGCCGGACTTCATCCTGATAGGCGCTTCGGGGATGTGGACGCTCTCCTCCCCGAAGATATGGCGCGACATCACGCTGGCGCCCTTCCAGAAGATCACGCGCATGGCGAAGGAGGCCGGGGTCCCGACGATGCTGCACTCCTGCGGCAAGGAGCGCAAGCTGGCACAGATTCTCGCGGAGGAGACGGACCTCGGCTGCATCAATCCGCTGGAAGTGCCCCCGACGGGAGACTGCGATCTCGCCGAGGTCAAGCAGGCGATCGGGAGCCGCATGGCGCTTATGGGCAACCTGCACACGGTCGAGGTGATGCTGGAGGGCACTCCCCAATTCGTGGAAGAAAAGGCGCTTCAGGCCCTCCGGGACGCGGGCGCGAACGGCGGATTCATCCTCTCCACCGGAGATCAGTGTGGCCGAGACACGCCGGATGAGAATATCCGCGCAATGGTCCATGTCGCTAAAGAGCATGGATGGTATTGACCAGTATGCAGCAGGCGCTTTAGACCTCATCCGACATATCGGCTGGGCGGAGGAGACTTTACGAAGAAGCGCGAAGGAGGGCCGATGTGAGTGATGCCGTTCCGGGCGAGCTGAAGCACTTTCCTGTGTGTCTTGACATCGCCCGGCATAACAGTCACGCAGTGGCCCACAGGCCTATTCAGACCTGGATCTTCTCCCGTCCTGCCAGGGCGGCCACATCGCAGAGTGGCTTGCTGCCGGTGTTCTCCTCAAGCAGCTCCGCCACCGTCGTGGCACGCAACGCATTCTCGACCAGGCCGACCGCATCATCCAGCCGCCGGTGCAGGGGGCAGAGGCTGGCTCCATGCGATCGGATGCCGAGCGGGCACCAGCAGATGCGCTGCAGCGGATCGACCGACTGGACGATCTCGTATAAGGTGAGCGCCGCCGCCGGCTTCCGCAGAGTGAACCCGCCATGCAGCCCGCGCTGGGAATCGATCAGCCCGGCGCGGGTCAGACCGTGCAGAATTTTGAGCAGATAAGGCACCGGCACCTGGGTGGCTTCGGCGATCTGGCGGGCCGTTCGCGGCCCGCCCGATTCATTGGCCAGATGCACGATAGCCCGCAAAGCATACTCGGCCGTTTGAGAGAACATAATAATCCCCGGAAAATTTTCGATATCTGGATATTGACATCTAGTATAGCACATGTTATACTGGACGAACACCAAAAGTGGATATCTAAATCTATATATCGATATTCGCTTCATCCGGTGCTAATCACTCCTTTTAAGGAGAACGGCTATGGAACAAATTCCTTCTTCTCGCCGGCTGGACCGGGCCGCGCAGTGGACGTCGCGTCTGGCCATCTTTGTGTCCGGCTTTTTCCTCATCGAGACCCTGACCGGGCTTGCCATCTATTTTCTGCCCTTCAGCACTTCTACGCAGGTCATGGTCCTGCTGCACACGCTGGCCGGATTCGTCTTTGCGGTGGGCTATATCGGGTATCAGATAAAGCACTGGCGTCTCTATCGCCGCTATACGCTCACGCATATCAAGCTCACCGGCTACTTGGCCTGGATCGTAACGACCGTCTGCGGGGTCTCCGGCCTGGTCCTCACCTGGCAAGCCGCTTTCGGCCGGCAGATCTCCTCTTTCTGGGATCTGATCCACCTGATCACCACCTTTGCCATCATCGCGTTCCTGGCGCCTCACATCGTCCTGATTGTCTTGCGAGACCGCAGCGCCCGCGCCAATACGGCGATCCAACCGGTCCTCCTGGCGACCCGGCGCTATGCCTGGGGGCTGGCCGCCCTTACGGCCCTCTTCTTCCTGGTGGTCCTCGCCTGTACTCTGGGTTACGAGCCGGTCATGTATCACAATGTCTTTCCGGCGGACTACAGCACGCCGTTCGGCAAGAACCGGCCGTTCGCGCCCAGTCTGGCCACCACGAGCAGCGGGGGAGCCCTGGATGCCCGCAGCCTGAGCGGCTCCCAGGCGTGCGGCCGGTCTGGCTGCCATGAGGACATCTACCATGAGTGGTCTATCAGCGCGCACCGGTGGGCTGCAATGGACCCGGCTTTTCAGGCGATCCAGACCGTGATGGCCAAACAAAACGGCCCGGAGTCGACGCGCTACTGCGGCGGCTGCCACGATCCGATCTCGCTCTTTTCCGGCACCAAGAATATCTTCGCCGCCAATCTTACCAGCCTCCCCGGCTACAACGAAGGCGTCTCCTGTATCGTCTGTCACGGCATCAAGAAGACCGACATCAAGGGCAATGCCGCCTATATCATCTCCCAGCCGGACCGGTATCTGTTCGAGGAGCAGCCGGGCGCTTTTGCGCGCTGGACCAGCGACTTCCTGATTCGGGCCTATCCGCGCCAGCATACCCGGCAATTCAACCACCATCTGTTCAAGAGCCCGGAGTTCTGCGCCGCCTGCCACAAGCAGTTCATCGATAAAGAGGTCAACAAAGTCGGCTGGGTGCAGCTTCAGAACCAGTACGACAATTGGCGCATGAGCCACTGGAACCACCACGGCGACGCGCGCAAGACCGTCGAGTGCCGTGAATGCCACATGCCGCTGCAGCCGACCGTGGCCGACACGCTGGTCCCCAATCCCGGTGACTACAACCGCGGCCCGTATGATCCTACGCACCGCAGCCATCGGTTCGTGGGCGCCAACCAGTTCATTCCCGGCGTGCTGAAGCTGCCGGGCTGGCAGGAGCAGACGACGCTGACGGAGCGGTGGCTCAAAGGCGAGATCCCGATCCCGGAGATCGCGGACAAGTGGCGGACCGGGCCTGCCGTGCCCATCCAGATCAGCGCTCCCGCCCAGGTCACGCCCGGAAGCAATGTCAGCTTCGTCGTGACCATGAGCAGCAATAAGGTCGGGCACGACTTTCCGACCGGGCCGCTGGACATCATCCAATCCTGGCTGGAGATCAAGGCCGCCGACCAGTCCGGCAGACTGCTCTACGCCTCCGGCCGCCTTGATCCACGCCACTTCATCGAGAAAGGCTCGTTCCTGTTCCGCGCCAAGCCGGTAGACCAATACGGCAACCTGATCGAGCGCCATAACCTCTGGGAGATGGTGGGCGTGCGCTATAAGCGCTCGCTCTTCCCCGGCTACTCGGACCAGGCGACGTTCTCTTTCGCGTGCCCGGCCGGCATGTTTGCGGTGCCGCCGCAATCGCCAAGCCAGAAATTCACGCTCAAGGTGCCGCGGGGCGTCCGGGGGCAGGTCCACATCGAGGCGCGGCTGTGCTATCGCAAGATCGGCCAGTTCATGATCAACTTCGCGCTCGGCGAAAAGTCCGGGCTGACGGCGCCCGTGTCGGAGCTTTCTACGGCTGTGGCGACGGTCCAGGTGGTCGCGCCGCAGACACACATTGCGTCGCTGGGAGGGTATCGCCGATGATCGCGCTATCGAAGTCGCGCCGGCAGAGGCGGCTGATCATCACCACGGGATTCACGACGCTGTTCCTGGCCACGGTGGCGGCGGGCCTGGCGCTGCGCCCGCATCCGGCCAACTACGTGCCGGGCGAGAAGGTGGCCGGCGTCACGGACTCGCTGGGCCGCGCCCTGCCCGCCGACTATCCCGGCATCACCTTCTCCGATGGGACCCGGCAGGCCGGCATCACCTTCCAGCATTTTTACGGCAGGCGCTCCTCGCAACTGCCGGAGGACATGGGATCGGGCGCGGCCTGGTGCGACTATGACAACGACGGCTATCCCGATCTCTTCCTGGTCAACGAGGCTGGCCCCCTTACCATGACCGCCGAACAGGTCCAGGCCTCCCCGGCGCGCTGCGCCCTCTACCACAACAACGGCGACGGCACCTTTACCGATGTCACCGAGAAAGCCGGGCTGGGCCACCTGAAGGGCTGCCTTATGGGAGCCGCCTGGGGCGACTACGATAACGACGGGCACCCGGACCTATTCGTGACCGCGTACGGCGAAAACCATCTGTTTCATAACGATGGCAACGGCCACTTCACGGACGTTAGCCAAAAGGCCGGGGTCGGCGGCCTGAAAGGCTTCTGGACCGGCGCCTCCTGGGGCGACTACGACCGTGACGGCCATCTGGATCTCTACGTCTGCGGCTACGTCAAATACCATCCGCCGCGGCCGGAGGAGGTCAGCGCGACGTCCAAGCAAAACGACACAGACGTACCGTTCACTATCAACCCTTCTTCCTACCCTCCAGAGCGCAACCTGCTCTATCATAACAACGGCGACGGCACCTTCACGGAAGTGGCCAAACAGGCGGGCGTGGACGATCCGGCCGGGCGCAGCCTTTCGGCGACCTGGTGCGATTTCGATGGCGATGGCTGGCCGGACCTCTATGTCAACAACGACGTCTCGATGCACGCCTTCTATCGCAACCTGGGCAACGGCCACTTCCAGGACGTCAGCGTCTCTTCCTGGGCCTGCGACTATCGCGGAGGAATGGGCATCGCCACCGGCGATTGGGACAATAACGGCCAGATGGACCTCTTTCTGACCCACTGGCTCGCGCAGGAGAAAGCGCTCTATCACAACCTGTGGGTGCAGAACCCCGGCAAGAAGCCCAAAGATCGACTGCACTTCGTGGACATCTCCGATCAGGTGGGGTTGGGGCAGAGCACGCCGGACTATGTGGGCTGGGGGACCTCGTTCGTCGATTTCGACAATGACGGCCGGCTGGACCTCGTGATCACCAACGGCAGCACGCTACAGGACTCCAACGACCATACGCTTCTGGTCCCCATGAAGAACCAGCTCTTCTGGAACGGCAGCCGGCAGGATGGCTACTTCGAGCACAACTGCAGCGACCGGGGCTTCTTCGAGGTGGAGGACGCGGCCGGAGGCGCGCTGAGCCAGCCCAACGTCGGGCGCGGCCTGGCGGTCGCCGACTACGACCGCGACGGCGCGCCGGACATCCTGATCACGCGCAATGGCGGGCCGTCCTTGCTGCTGCACAACGATGGCGGCGCCCGCAACAACTGGCTGGAGGTGTGGCTGCAGGGCACGCGCAGCAACCGGGACGCCATCGGAGCCAAGCTGCGCATCACGGTCGCCGGACGCCAGCAGATACGCCAGGTCGGCGCAGGTTCCTCCTATCTTTCTCAGGATGATCGCGTGCAGGGCTTCGGCCTCGGCGCCCATACCTCGGTGGATACGCTGGAGGTCTGGTGGCCCAGCGGCCTGCAGCAGTCCTTCCACCATATCGCGGCGCGGCAGATGATCCGCATCGTCGAGGGTGGGCCGCCGCGTACCGTGCATCTGAAGCGAGGCGGCAAGCGATGACCAAGAGCGTGTTTACCCTTCTTACCGTGGCGCTGATTCTGCTGATCGGCTTCCTGGGGATCCGGCAGAGGCATGGCCCCACGGAAACTGGATCGCCGCCGGGGGCAGGCGCTTCCGGCGCGGCGCTCACCGCAGCCGAGCGGACGCGCATCGAGTCGTTCTGGGCGATCTACCGGCAGGCAAGCCAGGAGAAGCAGGCCGGCCGGTGGGCGGAAGCGGTCCGCGACTACCGTCAGGCGCTACAGCTGAATCCGAGCCACTGGGATACGCTTTACTATCTTGGCGGCGGCCTGGTGCAGTTGCGTCGCTATCGGGACGCCGAAGCCGCCTATCGCCGGTTGGTCGCCGCCGAAAACCAGCCCGCGCGTGCCCATGCCGCCTTAGGCGCGCTGTACGCCAATCCGAGCGCTGGCCCCCTTTTCGATCTGGCGAAGGCGGAGCGAGAGTTTCAAGCGGCCCGGCGCGCCAACGCTGACGAGAGCGGCCCGATCCTGCGACTGGGCGAAGTGGCCCTGGCCGCAGGCGAGACGGCCCGCGCCAGAGAGTATCTGCAGGCGGCCGGGCGGACCAACTTCAAGAGCGTCACTGCTCCCTTCCTGCTGGGATATATTGCCTGGCGGGATGGGGATGCGCGGCAGGCACTCACGCTGTTCGGCAAGGCGATCTCGCTGACGCAGGAACAGCCGCCTCCGGCGGGCGTGCTTGGCGAGGGAGATACGCGCCTGAAGGGCCACCGCGCGATGGTCCTGCCGGAACAGCAGGACCTCTTCGACGGTTTTGTTGCCGAGCTGTGGCAGCAAAAAGCTACCGATGAGGCTCACATGACCCCGCTCTATATGCGGATAGAGAATTATCTGCAGCGTCTACCGGGGCATGGAAAGGCACGCTAGGAGCGTCGCCTGAGCCTGTCCTGGCATCGCGGCCCGCCCTTCCGCAGCCGGGGATAGAATACTTTTGTACGCTCCTGCTTACAATCCGTCAAAAAGAGGATGTGGAAGCGAAACATCCGGACTATCATGGGAGCATATGCGATCGGCCGCTGGACCGGAGTGGCCGTGCTATCTTCAAGAAAGAGGAGGTGCGTCTGATGGGCATACAAGGCTTACTGACATCGCTGGTTCTCACCCTGCTCATAATGGGATACATAGGTCTCGGGCTGGGTTTGGTTGCGAAGTGGATGGGGAGCTATTCCACCCTGGAAAAAGAGCGCCCAACCTTTGAAAGCGAAGGGGATGTTTACTCATTTCCGGAAGTGAATGGGATCCCAACTTGAGAAGGAATAGAGGTTTCCTGACCGCGCGAGCAGATTTTGATCGCAGCGACCTATCCTTTTCTCTCCGCTGCCGCAAGCTTTGTTAGCGCAAGTTTTCCCTATCACGTCCAGAATCCGCCATTTCGCGGATGCATCTCCAGGCCAAACCCACATATAATGGCTGCAAGCTGATCCAAGACCGGCTTTTTATCATCTGCAAGCGGGAGCTACCTGGAGGATAAGGTTATGAGCCAGCAGACAACGGAGTCGCCATCGGATGTCGTGATCCAGCTCGTGGGCGAGTCGGGAGAGGGGACGATCAGCCTGGGGGACCTGGTCGCGAAGATGTTCGTCGCCCTGGGGCTGGATATTTGCACGTTTCAAACATTTCCCGCCGAGATCAAAGGCGGCACGGTCATGTATCAGATACGGGCGCGATCCGGGCCTGTCCTCTCGGAGGGCGACGCGGTGGACGTTCTGGTCGCCCTGACGGCGGAGGGATGCGATCAGTACGGGGGGGGACTGCGCGAAGACGGCATTCTTCTTTACGATCTCGACGCTTTCACGCCCGCTCCGGCGCCGGGCCGCACGGACTACAGCCTGGCGATCTCGACGCTGGCGCGCAAAGAGAAGGAAGCGGTCCGCCAGCAGATCGGTCCGGAACAGCTCAAGCGGCTGCCCGCGCCCAAGAATATTGTGGCGCTGGGGGCGCTGCTGCGTCTGGTCAATGCGCCTCTGGAACCTGCCGAACAGTATATCCGCGACCTGTTCGGACGCAAGGGCGAGGAGATCGTCGGCATGAACATCTCGGCGCTCTACACCGGCGCGCGGCAGATCGCCGAACAGATCGAGGGCAAGCGGACACCACGCCTCGCGCCGGTAAAGCGCGAGGGGCCCGTCATGACGGTGACCGGCAACCAGATGGTGTCGATGGGGGCGCTGGCTGCCGGCCTGCGCTTCTTTGCGGGCTATCCGATCACGCCGGCCTCGGAGATCATGGAGTTCCTGGCCCGCGAGCTGCCGCGCTTCGGCGGCGACCTGATCCAGGCGGAGGACGAGATCGCGGCGCTGGGCATGTGCCTGGGCGCCAGCTATGCGGGCGCGAAGGCCATGACGGCCACATCAGGGCCGGGGCTTAGCTTGATGGTCGAGCAGATCAATCTGGCCGGGCAGGCCGAGATTCCCGTGGTTATCGTCGACGTGCAGCGGGGT
>DASRCN010000074.1:0-101379 GCA_035653075.1 Chthonomonadaceae bacterium
TCTGGAGGGTCTCGTCGTTGGTCAACGAGGCGGTATAGGTCCAGGTGAAGTTGGAGCCATTGGGAGTGACCGTGCTCAAGTTGGGAATGATGTCGGCGCGGGCCAGGTCCCCACTAAACAGCAGCAGGGCGCCTCCTGCCAGGGGCAGAGCGCGACGAATCATGCAGGTTAGGACATGCAACTTCATGATCGCCTTCCTTTCCTTCGTATTCAGGCGTTGCGTAGAACCGCAATTTCGCCCGACAGGTAATCTCGCCTGCCGCCACGCGCAGTGCCCTGTTTATCATTCGATACTGCCTCTCCGAAGGGCATCACAGCGGCTGAATCTCTTTTTCCACGAGCGGCTTCATGGCCTTTTGGATGGTTGGGCGCTCTTGGGCCCTGGAACCGCTCCCGGCGCTCTTTTCGGCAAGGAGAAAGAGCAGAGGCTTGCGCTTCCGCGACCTGTTATCCGGCCCAGAGGCCGGAAAAGCCTTCCCTTCCTTGGTCCTGGCTGCGACCAACGATAGGGAAAGCTTCCTGCTTGCTTGCGAAGCGGACAGAAACCCTGCCACCGCTTCGCCCTCCGTGTCACTGCGCTATCGCGAACAGATTGAGATGCCAAACATACGGGCGGAGAGAAAGAAATGTTCCAGAATTTTATGCCCCCACCCCCACCCGGCAAGCAGAGACCTCATCAAGCCCTGCCTGCGAAGGCGAAATGGCAGCCCGGACGCCGCCTAGAGCAGCTTTTCGAGCCTGTCGGCGATGACGGTCTTGGGAACGGCGCCGACCACCTCATCCACGCGCTGGCCGTCTTTGAAAAACAGCAGCCTCGGAATAGACATGATCCCGTATCGGTTGGCCAGTTCCGGTTCTTCGTCCACGTTCACTTTCAAAACTTTGACGCGGCCCGCATACTCTTCTGCCAGCGCGTCGACGTGGGGGGCGATCATTTTACAGGGACCGCACCAGACGGCCCAGAAGTCCACCAGCACAGGGACCGATGACTGCAGAACCTGCTCATCGAAGTCGCTGGAAGTCACCGCTGCGGCATTGCTCATTGTTTCTAACCTCCGAATCCGGAATTCTTCATTCGCTTTTTGGGATTCGTTGTTGCTACGAACCGATGAGAGAGGAAGTTCCTGGAGAGATGGGGAGGCTTGCCGACAAAAAACCGGCTCGTATCGCCGGGACGGGACGAGGCCGGTTTCATGCTTACCTTGCAGGCCGCACAGACTGCGGCTAGATGTTAATCCTCACCTGGCTCGATAGCCGGGCGTCACTTACGCGCCGGGTTTCTATGGGGGTAGGCCCGCGCATAGTGAATGGGGAAAGGTCTCCTCTGTGGGGACTTTCTCAGGCGGCGGCCGTGACGTTGGCCGCTTGCGGACCCTTGGCGCCCTCGACGATATCGAAGGTCACCTCTTGACCTTCCGCGAGCGTCTTAAAGCCCTCTTTCATGATCGCCGAATAATGGACGAAAATGTCCTTACCTTCGGTAGTCTCAATGAAGCCGTACCCTTTGGCGTCATTGAACCACTTCACTTTTCCTGACGGCATGACCAAACATCCTCCTTACGAGATGTACAGGCTGAGGGAGTACTCAGCGGGGAAAGTATAACACTTGGCGAGCGGCCTGTCAACCACTGCGAGCAAAAAAGTCCATTCTGCCGGTAATGTTACTTGATTTGTGTTCTTGAAAGTCATTGGATGGCAAAGGAGCGGACGGTAGCGCGTGTTTTCGGGCGCGGCAGGAAGCGGGGCGCCGTGCGGCGAATTCCTTTGGGCAGCCCCACGTCGATAGGAGGAAGCATCGGAGTGGATTTTCGGAAGGTCCCGATCGGGCCGGAGGCGCCCGAAGTCATTAATGTGATCGTCGAGATACCGCGCGGCACCAGCAATAAGATCGAGTACGACATGGAGCTCGGCGTTTTCCGGCTGGACCGCGTGCTCTACTCGCCGCTCTACTACCCCTGCGAGTACGGGTTCATCGCCCAGACCCTCTTCGAGGACGGCGATCCCTTAGACATCCTGGTGCTGGCGACGCAGCCGACCTTTACCGGCTGCATGCTGGCGGCGCGCCCCGTCGGCCTCTTGAAAATGAGCGATGACAAAGGGCCGGACGATAAGATTCTGGGCGTCTCCGCTCACGATCCGCGTTTCTGGCAGGTCCGGAAGCTGGAGGACGTGGCCGAGCATCTGCTGGAGGAGATCCACCACTTCTTCGCCGTCTACAAGCAGTTGGAGCATAAGGAAGTCGAGCTGCACGGCTGGGAGCCGTGCGGGGTCGCTCAGGAGATCATCCGCCGCTACACGCTGCCCGCCGTTTAAAGGACGCGCCCTCCATATTCAACCTCGTCATGACTCGCTACATCTCTGTAGCAGTGTTGAATCTTACCCTGACACAAGGTGGGAGAGTTTATGGCTTCTCCCATGCCACCAGCAAATGATGTGCTTTGATCCAGGTCTTGACAAAAGCGGTCCGAATGTGGCATACTCCTTCCTCGTAAGTGTCTGATCTGTAAAAATCAGGTCTTCGCTCACCGCAGACAGCCGGTGTTCCGCGCCTTGGGGCCGGACTGAAATCCTTATCTGGGAGCCTGCCGAGGTCGAGTCGAGTTCCGTTCACAAGAGGCCAGTCAGGGCCGATCGCCCTGCCCCGCCCCGGGATTCGCCGCCGTCTGCGCCGTCGAGCGCGACCAGGTGAAGTCCGGGTTTTATTTTGCCCGGCGAATACGCATAAGGGAAAGCGTCATGCCCAATGCCGAAAAACAACGCATCGTCTCTGAGCTGCGCGACATCGTCGCGCAGAGCAAAGGGGCGATCCTGACGGACTACCGGGGATTGACGGTCGCTGAGGTCACCAGCCTGCGCCGCAAGCTGCGCGACGTGGATGCCGAGTACCACATCGTCAAGAACACGCTGTTCAAGATCGCCGTGGGCGACAGCCTTACCCCGGACATGGAGAACCTGCTGGCCGGGCCGACCGCCATCGCCTTCGTCCATGAAGACATCGTCGCGCCGACGAAAGCGCTGCTCGATTTCCTGCGCGATCTGCGCAAGCCGGAGATCAAGGTCAAGGGCGGCTGGGTGGAAGGGCGGATCTACTCGCCCGACCAGATGACGGCCCTCTCTAAGCTGCCGCCGCGCGAGCAGATCGTGGCGCAACTGGTCGGCACGCTCAACGGGCCGGTCAGCCAGTTGGTCGGCACGCTCGACAACATCATCGGCGAGTTCGTACGGACTCTACAGGCGGTGGCGGACAAGCGCAAGGAAGGCGGAGAGTCCGTCGCGGCAACTGCAGAGGCGCCCGCCCCGGTAGCCGCTGCCCCGACGACGGAAGAAGCGGCAGCGCCGCCGGCTCCTGAGGAAGCGGCCGCACCGGCAGAAGAGACGGCAGAAGCCCCGGCTGCCGAGCCGGTTGCCGCTGCCGAAGCGCCTGCGCAGCCTGTGGCCGAGGAAGCTCCAGCGGCGCCGGAAGCGGAATCGGCTCCCGGCGAGGAAGCGGCCGCGGCAACGCCTTCGGAAGAAGCTCCCGCGGAGGACGCCGTCACGCCGCCCGTGGAAGTCGCCCCGGAAACGCCTGTGCCGCCTTCCGAGCCGGCGGCCGAGGAGGAGTGACCGGCTCGCGAGAGTGAGCCTTGACCGTGTATTCGCGCCGTTCTCCAGCTCGCGAGAGCCGGGGACGGCCATGACCCCAGATGAGGAGAGATAAGATGCCTGCTACCCTATCCAAAGATGATATCGTCGAAGCCATCAAGAATATGTCGGTGCTGGAGCTTTCTGAGCTGTCCAAGGAGCTGCAGGAAGTGTTCGGCGTCTCCGCCGCCGCGCCGATGATGGCGATGCCTGGCGTCGCAATGCCCGGCGCTCCCGCCGCGGGCGGCGAGGCGGCGGCTGCCGCCGAAGAGCCCACCAGTTTCGATGCGATTCTGACCTCGGTGGGCGACAAGAAGATCAACGTCATCAAGGTCGTGCGCGAAGTGACCAGCCTGGGCCTCAAAGAAGCCAAGGACCTAGTCGAGTCCGCGCCCGCGCCCATCAAGCAGGGGATCAACAAGGAAGATGCCGAGGCGCTCAAGGCCAAGTTCGAGGCCGAGGGCGCCAAAGTGGATGTCAAGCCTGCGGCGTAGCCCGCTTCGCAGGTTGGGGACTGGGGGCTAGGGACTAGGGAAAAGCCTGGGTTGGAAGCACACGCCTTCGCATTAGGCTCTTGCCAGTCCCCAATCCCTAATCCCTAATGTTTGCCTAGAGACCGAGGGCGCCCTCGTAATTGCGGATGAGGCCGATCACCTTGCCGATGATGCGGCTATCTTCACGCCGGACTTCGATCGGATCGTAGGCCGCATTGGCGGGCAGGAGGCGAACACCGTCGGAGGTGAATTCGATGTGCTTGACCGTCGCCTCATCGCCCAGCAGGACGGCGACCAGATCGCCTGTATCGGCGCTCGCCTGCGGCTTGATGACGACCAGGTCCTGCGGCATGATATGCGCCTCGATCATCGAATCGCCTTTGACCTGCAGCGCGAACGCGCCGTTGATATGATGCACCATCTCTTGCGGCACGGGGACCTGCCCCTCGATATTCTGGGTGGCCGTAATGGGCACGCCGGCGGCGATGGCGCCGACCAGCGGAATAAACGCGACGTTGCGCACCGGAGAGGTTGCGCCCGTCTTGCCGATCACAGTGATCGAGCGCGAGGTGCTGGCGCGCTTGATGTAGCCTTTGCGCTCCAGCGCGTCCAGGTGTACGGTCACCCCGCGCAGACTGGAGATGTTGAAGGCGTTGCCGATTTCGCGGATGCTCGGCGGATAGCCTTTGTCGTTGACATAGTCCACGATGAAGCTCAGGATGCGCTCCTGTTTATCGGTCAATCCCCTCGTCATAACTAGCAACCCTCCTTGTGCGTATACTTGACGGCGCACTCACGTCTACACTTTACACCTCTTCATGCCGATCTGTCAAGAGGTCGCACAAGATTTTAACCACTTTTTGTCTCGTTTTTGCGTGCCGAGCTGTCGGCGGAGCTGCCTGCTTCCGGCTCCAGTTGACAGGGACGCATCGGCGGGATATAATCGAATCGAATGCGCCGGTCCCGTTGCGGAGCGCGCCGTGCGCTCTTGTGCCGGTCCGCGAGGGCGCCTGTCGACCTGGGAGAACCTGTTGAGCCGAAATCAAGATCCTCGTCCCACCGCTGCCGATACGCAGGAGACAAGCCATCCTTACCTGTCCATCGTCGTCCCCGCCTACAATGAGGAGACGCGTCTGGGCGCGTCTTTGAAGCGAATGCTGGCCTACTTCGATGCGCAGGGCTATCCTTTTGAAATCCTCGTCGTGGACGACGGCAGTACGGACGGCACTGCCCGCGTAGTCGAGCAGATCGCCGCTCACCGGCCGCAGGTGCGCCTGCTCTCCTATGCGGCGAATCGCGGCAAAGGCTACGCCGTGCGCTACGGCATGCTGCGTGCGCAGGGAACCCGGATTCTGTTCAGCGACGCCGACCTTGCCACGCCCATCGAGGAGGTTGAGAAGCTTTCTGCCAGGCTCGACGAAGGCTATGACATCGCTATCGGCTCTCGTGATGTGCCCGGATCCCAACTGCTCAAGCGGCAGTCGATCCTGCGGGAGACGGGAGGACGCCTCTTCAACAAGATGGTCCAACTGCTGGCCGTGCCCGGCATCCACGATACGCAGTGCGGATTCAAGCTCTTCACGCAGACGGCCGCGCGGGCGGTCTTCAGCCGCTGCCAGGTGGACCATTTCGCCTTTGACGTGGAGGCGCTCTATCTGGCGATCCGCCTCTGCGGCTACCGTGTGGCCGAGGTCCCGGTCCGCTGGGCGCATCAAGAAGGCTCGAAGGTGCGATTCCTGCGGGACGCTTGGCGCATGCTCAAAACACTATTTAAGATCCGCATGACCCGCTATGCCGTGCGCGCCACCCCGGCCGAACAACCCCTCCGATGAATGTCGCCGAATACGAGCGGATGTACCGTCTGGAAGACACCTACTGGTGGTTTGTCGGGCGGCATCGGCTGATGGAGGCGCTGCTGCGGGCTACCTATGGCGCGCCGGGAGCTCGCACGACGCCGTTAACGATTCTGGACATCGGCTGCGGCACAGGAGCGATGTCCCAGCGATTGAAAGCGTGGGGTCAGGTGGTCTCGGCGGACTTTTCGCCACTGGCGCTGCAGTTTTCGCGGCGGCGCGGCCTAGACCATCTGGTCGGCGCGGATGCCATGCATTTGCCGTTTGCCTCAGAACGCTTCGACGCGATCGTTACCATGGATGTGCTGGAGCACCTGCCGGACGACCGGGCCGCGCTCTGCGAGTTCTACCGCGTGCTCAAGCCGGGCGGGCGCGTGTTCGCCACGGTCCCCGCCTACCCGCATCTCTGGAGCGAGCACGACCTGGCGCTGATGCACTTCCGCCGCTACCGGCGGCCTGAATTGGCGGAGCGGTTCGGCGCCTGTGGCTTTCACGTGGAAAAGCTGTCGCACACCATGACGGCGCTCTATCCGCTCGTGGCGCTGCAGCGGCGCCTCAATGCCAAAAAGCCTCCCCACGATCCCCCGCAGGCCGCCATGCCGATGCTTCCCGCTCCCCTCAATGCCGCGCTCACCTTCCTGCTCTCTTCCGAGAACGCGCTGGCCCGCCGCCTCAACTTCCCCTTCGGCGTCACCATCCTCGCCATCGCCTCTAAACCAGAATAAAAACGAATCTTATCGATCGCGGTGGACGACAAACTCGGTGAGGGCGGCGAAGCAGTCGCGGGCGGTGGAGGGGGCCAGCGTCGCGAGGGCGGCATCCGCCTGCTCGACATGGCTGCGGGCGGCGGCGCGGGTACGCTCGAAGGCGTTGTGGGCGGTGAGAAGGGCGCAGACATCCAGGACCCCCGCATCGTCCAGGGCCGGGTTGCCGAAGGCGGCCAGCAGCCTCTTCCGCTCGGAGGGGGAGGCTTCCGTTAATGCCAGAAGGAAGGGGAGGGTCGCGCGGCCGTCCCGCAGATCGCTGCCGCGCGGCTTGCCGGTGATCTCCGGATCGCCCGTGTAGTCAAGCAGGTCGTCGGCGATCTGAAACGCCATGCCGAGCTGATAGCCGTAGTCAGACAGTGCCTGTTCGATCGGCGCGGCGGCTCCAGCGACAATGGCGCCACAGCGGCAGCAGCCTTCCACGAACGCCGCCGTCTTTTTGTGCAGGATCTTCAGATAGTCGCTCAGGGGCAGGTCGGCTTTGCCGGTAGCCGTGATCTCCATCACCTCTCCCTCGCTCATCTGGATGGTGATCTCGGAGACGGTGCGAATGATGCGAATGTCGCCGTCCAGAGTCAGCATGCGCATAGCCCGCGCCAGGACGTAGTCGCCGCTGAGAACGGCGATGCCGTTTCCGAAGACGGCGTTGGCGGTCGGCTTGCCCCGGCGCGTGGCCGTGTTATCCACCACGTCGTCGTGGACCAGGGTCGCCATGTGGACGAACTCGACCCCGGCGCCCACCATCGCGATTCGCTCGCGGGATACGTCGGGACAGACCGCCCGCGCGGAGAGCGCCACCATGGCCGGTCGCAGCCGCTTCCCGCCGGCCTGAAGCAGGTGAGAGGTCAGATTGGAGATGGTCTTGACGTCGGAGCCGAGATCGTCGTTCATCCGCGCCTCCACGGCTTCCAGGTCGGGACGGACGTAGTCGAGGAACGCAGCGGCGGAGACCGGCGCGACGGGGGGCGGAGCGATGATGTAGGTGGGAGAGCTCATGCGTTGTCTGGTGGGCTTTCCGCCGGTTTGGTCCCCAGATGGATGCAGACCGTGCCGAGGTTGAGATCGCGCATCCGAATGTCGCGTAGGCCGGCGCGCTCCATAACGGCCGCCAGTTCCTCGCGGGATACGAAAGCGCGCATCGATTCGGGAAGATAGGAATAGGCCTCCCGGCGGCTGAGCAGCCCTCCGATGCGGGGCAGGATGGAAAACAGGTAGAGATCCACCAGCGGCCGGAACCAGGAAGGCCGGGGCCGGGTGAACTCCAGGATGACGACGCGCCCGCCGGGACGGACCACGCGGGCCATCTCGCCGACCGCCCGCTCGATGTGGGCGACATTGCGGATGCCGAACCCGACCGTGGCGGCGTCGAAGCGATCGGAAGCGTAGGGCAGGGCTTCGGCATTGGCGACCATCATGGCGATGCGCCCGCCGCCGGCCCGTTCGGTTTTATCCAGGCCGGTTCGGATCATCGGCTCACAGAAATCCGCGCCGATCACGCGCCCGGCTGGACCGACGGCCCGCGCCAGATCCACCGCGAAGTCTCCCGTGCCGGTGCAGATGTCCAGGCAGCAGTTGCCGGGACGTACCTGCGCCATGCGGACGGCCAGGCGCCGCCAGGCTTTGTGTTGGTTGAAGCTGAGGAGGGTGTTGAGCAGGTCGTAGCGCGGCGCAATTCCGGCGAACATGGCGCGCACGTAGCGCTCTTTGTCTGCCGAAAGGAGCGGCCGGGTCTCCCCGTCCTCCGCGCTGTCCGGTCGGTCGACCGACTCCTGCTTGTCACACAGCTTCTGTTCCACGCCCGTTCGATACGACCTGATTCCGCGCCGGCTCCGCCGATTCCCTTGCGCCTTGCGCGTAAGAAAGCCCGGCCTGCCGACTTCGTTGCTTTTTTCACGATCTCGCGGAGTATACCCCGCGTCACTTCCGGCTGTCAACGCGCGAAGCCTCCTGAATTGCCCGGCAGATTCCCACTATAAATGCCTGCTTTTGGCATATCGTAGTGCCCAGAACGAAAGAATTAAAATTTTTTGTAACAATCCGGCAGGATTTATTCTCATTGGGTCTTGACAGTAATCGAGAGCCGTGTTAGCATTTAAGAACCTCTGAACACAGCATCCATACCGTCACACACTTCGGCAAAGGAGAAGACAATGCATTCTCACTCTTCACTTCGTAGGCGATCTGCCTTCACGCTCATCGAGCTGCTCGTCGTCATCGCCATTATCGCCATCCTGGCGGCCATTCTCTTCCCCGTCTTCGCACAGGCCCGGGAAAAAGCCCGCGCCATCTCCTGCCTGTCCAACATGAAGCAGATCACACTGGGCGCCCTGATGTATCTGCAGGACTATGACGAGACGCTCAACGGCCCGGCCGTCAAGAGCGACGGGTGCGGCCAGCGGCCGGCAAGCCAGTATTCCAACTTGTGGTGGGGCGCGCGCTGGGTGACCTGGCCGGAGATGCTGGAGCCTTACATCAAGAACGTGGACATCTTCACCTGCCCGGACCGGCGCGATCAGCCCTACTTCGGCTACAGCATCAACGTCAACTCCTCCAATGACGACTATCCAGGTTCCCCTACGCCGCCCGGCAACTGGTTCGATGGAAACGGGAGCTGCCAGCCGGTGCCAGGACAGTCGTCGGTGGCACTGGCCCAGCTTGTCGCTCCCTCGACCACGATCTGGTTTAACGACTCCGTCCCCGGTTATTTCCAGGATGGTATCAACACCTGGAAAAATCAGGAAATAGATGCAAACAGTGGAGGCGATCCGACGCTGCAGATCGACGGCAGCGAGACCATCGCGCAGCTCTACATCACTGGCGGCGCCCTGGCCAACTACGATCCGAAGATGCCCGTTCAGGATCCCTCGCGGCATTCGCAAGGCGTGAACTTTACCTGGTGCGACGGCCATGCCAAGTATATGAAGCCGTCATCCATCAAGGGTGAGTGGTGGAACGTCGAGCAGATTCCGCAGCCGGTCGAATAGACCTTCGGAAGCCTCGCTTGTTCTCGACAAGGAGCTTGCACCATGCCTACACGTCCAACATCCGATTCCGGCTTCCTCGATAAGATGCGGGACACGGCAGTCAATCCGCTTATTATCGGCATCGTGGCGGTGGTGATCGTGGCCGTTCTCGCGTATGTCTTCTGGATACGTCCGGAGATGAACTATGCGAGAATCGCTCATGATTGGACGTCTCCGGAAGCGGTCAAGCTGCGGTCGCCGGAGGGCCGACCGCAAAATCCAGCCCACGAGCAACTCGTCAATCAACTACGCAGCCAGGAGCAGCATGCCGGCAACGTAATGGCTCAACACCGGCATGGTGCCCAGAGTGCTGGCCCATAGTAGAGACAGCAGCGTGATTCCGGCACAGTCAGGAAGCGGCCCCGACGAGAAACTCGCCGGGGCCGTTTTTTACCTCACCCCCAGCCCCTCTCCTTACGAAGGAGAGGGGAGCTTGCTACTCAAAGCTTGATTTCCCCCTGTCCTTGCGGAGGAGAGGGGATCAAGGAGGTGAGTTTACTTCGTTGCCGGATTTTTCTGGCCGAGGATGTGTATCTGCGTCGAGAGATTGAAGGTCTTCCCGTCGATCTCGTAGGTCACTTCACCGAAGATGGCGGTATAACCCTCCGCCGGATAGTCCAGATGGCCCGTGAAGCCGTCATGCACGGCGACCATCGGCTCAGAGGTCCATTTGGAATCGCGGAAATCCTGCGTGGCGGAGTGCGCGCGCCACAGTCGCGCCGACTGGCCGGGAATGTCGCTGCCGACAGAGAGGTCCACGCCGCTATTGGATTCCAGGTAGGTCCAGTGCATCTTCGGCCAGGGCGTGTGGGTGGCGATCGCGTCGGCAAAAGCTAGCAGCGTGCCGTAAACGCGCAGGCGGTCTTCCAGGCCGTGCCCGCTGTTGGGATCGTAGAGAACCCATTTCGGGCCTTGCAGTCCATCCCAATAGAGATTGAGCGCGTCCTGCGACCAATAGCGGTCGTTAGTGCCGAGAATGATGAGCTTGGGCAGGGTCAGAATCTTCCGGTAGCTGTAGGGGTCCTCCAACTGCAGCAGCCGCTGGCCCTGCGGGGTCTGCAGCTTCTGCGGGATGCCGGCGCGTGTATAGTCGTCGATCTGCTCGCTGAAATTCCCATAAGCTGCCAACTGATGCGGACCCTGCGCCGGAATGTTAAGGGTGTCGATGACCATGGGCGCGATCGCCTTAACGCGCTTATCCTGGCTCGCCCCGACCAGCCAGGTCGTCCAGCCGCGTTTAGACGCGCCGGTGATGAGGAAATCCGTGATCGCCGGCTGTTTTTCGGATTTTGTAAACGCCTGGATGGCGTCCATGGCTTTCAAGACGGCCTTGGCCATCGGGAAATGCAGCGGCCAGGACTCGTCGCCGGTCTCCAGGAACTTCTCCCAGGTATAGACCACTAGGGCGTCCTCGGTCAGGCCGCCGTAGAGCGGCTGGTTGGGAATGTCGAACAAGATGGCGAACACCGCCCCGGACGCCTGCGCCGCTGTGATTCCCTGCTGGGTCTCTGCCTGGCTGCCGCTGCCGCCCGTGTTGAGCAAGGTGCAGAAGTGCGGATGGAGGAGACGGTCCGGTCGGAATATCTGCAGGTGGTGCTGCCAGACGATTCCCTGCCAGGTCTGCGAGACCAGATGCAGATCGTAGACCGTGCCGCCAGACACCTGCTGCTCTCCGGTCTTTTCCCACCGGTAAGCCGGCTCCGGCTTGTGGAGATAGGCGGCGAGGTCGGCGCCGGCCTGTCCCACCAGAGCGCACAACGCCAGCAGACAGAGCAGCAGCAGAACGATAGGCTTATGCATGCGGATTTTCCTTTACTCTTTTGGGAGGAGAGTGTGTTGCCGGTTGGTTCGCCAAGAGGGACGCATCTTCCTGCCCTGTGGGAGAATCGGCCGTTGTCCTTTCGTTCGGGCGACGGAAGTCGCAGCCACCAGAGCGCGAAGTCGCCCTTCGGCGACTGGCTACCGGCATAGTCTCCCCTCCCCTAGCATTGGGGGAATGGGGAGCGCGTCGGCGATTGGGGGGCCGGGGGTGGGGGCCTATAAGCAGGCGGACTTTGTGCCTTTGTTGCTGCAACTTCAGTCGCCCGAAGGACCCTGCTTGGTGGGATAACTGGTGGGATAATGGGTATCGGCAGGAGGAGAATGGAAAGAAGGTCCCGAAATAGCAGCCAGTTTTATATGCGCAACATTCCTGAAGGAGGAACAGTCGCCATGCCGACCGTGGAGGGCCGCGCAGCCCTGCTGAATGAGGCGGGGACGCCGGTCTCTGTCGAAGACATCATCGTGGAGCCGCCGGGACCGGGCGAGGTGATGGTGCGCCTGGTAGCCAGCGGTGTTTGCCACACCGACCTGCACGTCAAAAACATGCAGGGAATGGGCATGAGTTTCCCCATCGTCCTGGGCCATGAGGGCGCCGGCACCATCGAGCAGGTCGGCGAGGGCGTGGAGCACCTGCAGCCGGGCGATCCAGTCGTGCTTGCCTACCGGGCACCCTGCGGCCAGTGCCCGGCCTGCCGGCGCGGCGATCTGCGCCGGTGCTACGTCGCGCTGCGGCCCAAGCCGCGCATCCACCGCAAGCGCGATAACGCCGTCTGCTCGCAAGTACTGCGCTGCGGCACGTTCAGCACCCATACCGTCGTCCACAGCAAGGCGGCCATCAAAATGCCCAAAGAAATGCCGCTGGACAAGGCCTGTCTTATCGCCTGCGGGGTCGTAACGGGCGTGGGCGCCACCTTCAACACCGCGCCAGTCTGGCGTGGAGCGCGCGTGGCCGTCATCGGCTGCGGCGGCGTCGGGCTGAGCGTGATTCAGGGCGCAAAGCTCGCCCATGCCCGCCAGATCATCGGCGTGGACGTCAATCCGACCAAGCTGCAGTGGGCCAAAGACTTCGGCGCGACGCATGTCGTCAATGCCCGCGAGGGCGATCCGGTCAAGGCCGTTCGTGATCTGACCGACGACGGCTGGGGAGGCGGCGTCGAGTTCGCTTACGAGGCCGTCGGCCTGCCGGCGACCATCGAGCAGGCGGTGCGGATGCTCGCCTACGCGGGAACGGCCACGCACATCGGCCTGCCCGATGCCAAAGACTCGGTCACGCTCGACCTGGGGGACAGGGACACCGGCGTCTACTGGAACAAAGCCCAGCTTCGCGTCTGCCATGCCGGCGATACGCTGCCCAGCGACGATTTTCCGCTGCTGGCTCAGCTCTACCTGCAGGGCAAGCTGGACCTCGACCGCATGGTGACCCGCACCATCAGCATCGACGACGTGGAAGACGCCTTCCACGAGATGGAGACCGGCAACGTCATCCGCTCGGTCATCCGTCTGCCTCATTGATGCTTTTGGCCGGACCGGTAACGGCCCGGCCAAAATTAAAGCCCGCTTTGGCGGGCTTTGTGTTTCAGCGCGGGGTTTTCCCCGATGCTGCTAGCGCAGTCCCAGAAGAAGCTCGGTCGTCAACTGATCGAGCTTCTCGTAGTTGTAGCCGCGCCGGCCCAGGGCGGCCCGGTCGATATTCAGCCCGCCGATCTTGTCCGCGTTCTCCTTCGAGTAGCGGGAAAGCAGCGGCGCGATGCCGTCCGGATCGGCGTTGGCCTCGCGAATCAGACCCTGGATCTCCTGGTCCGCGTTGAACTGCCGCCCCTTCTCCTTGAGAATCAGGTACGTACGCATGCACCCGCGCGCGAAATCCCAGACCCCTTCCTCGTCCTCCGTGCGGAAGGCGTGCGCGTCGAAATGGCGCATTCCCTGGTAGCCGCTGTCTTCCAGCAGCTTGACCAGGAAGAAGTTCGCCTTGATGTCCTCCGTGCCGAAGCGATAGTCCTGATCGTAGCGGCCCGGCTTCTGGCCGTTGAGGTCGATGTGGAACAGCTTGCCGGCGTCGATGGCCTGCCCGACGGCGTGGACGAAGTTCAAGCCCGCCATGGTGTCGTGGGCGAACTCCGGATTCAGGCCGAACTTCTCCGGCTTGTCGAGGGTATGGATGAAGGCCAGCATCGAGCCGACGACCGGCAGGTAGATGTCGCCGCGCGGCTCGTTGGGCTTGGGCTCCAGGGCGAATTTGAAATGGTAGCCCTGCGCCTCGTCGTATTGGGCCAGGAAGTTCAGGCACTCGCGGTAGCGCTTCAAGGCGTCGCGCGGGTCTTTGCTGGCGTCGGTCTCCGTGCCTTCCCGCCCTCCCCAAAAGACGTACACCTCCGCGCCCAATTCCTTGCCCAGGTCCATAGCGCGCATGGTCTTCTGCACGGCGTAAGCGCGCACCTTCGGATCGTTGGAGGTGAAGGCGCCATCTTTGAAGATCGGATCGTAGAACAGGTTCGTGGTCGCCATCGGCACCTTCATGCCGTTGTCCTGCAGGGCGCGCTTGAACTCCGCGACGATCTGATTGCGCTTGTCGGGCGAGGCGTCGATAGGCACCAGGTCGTTGTCGTGCAGGTTGACGCCATACGCGCCAAGCTCGGCGAGCTTCTCGACGCTGCGTACCGGGGATAACGGCGGGCGCACAAATTCGCCGAAGGGATCGCGGCCCCGGTTGCCGACCGTCCATAGGCCGAAGGTGAATTTATTCTCCTTGACAGATTGCATAGCCCGCTCTACCCTGTCGAGCAGGTCATTGTGTGCTTGGCTTACAGGTGACATGAAAGCCGCCTCCCTCTTTCCGATGGATGACCAACCGTAATCCCTGTTGAATGGCCGGAAGATAGCGCAGCGTGACTTCTACCTCGATAACCCGGCCCCGTTCTCCTAGTCCCGGCTGGATATGGTCTATAATCGTAAACAAGGCCGCGTTTTTCCTCCCTGCTTCTAAATTAGGATTGGTTAGGGCCGTCTTCACGCTGACTAGCCATTGGGCTATCTGTTCCGCCTTCTGCTAAGTTGGCCCAGTACGAGCATCGCTGTCACCAGCCGCCACGTGTAGTAGACAAATAAGGTAGACTCTGAGTCTGGAGAGCGAAAGTCTAATCGGAGGTTAATCTCATGACCCAGCAAGAACAGGAAATTCACCACAGATGGCTTGGCGAATCGGACAGATTAATTGCCGAAGGAGACCGGCACTTCGACACGCAGGCATTCCTGGACGCACAACCCTTCTATAGCGAGGCCCTCGCCTTGCGCCAGGCCGCATTAGGTGAGCAGCATGAGAGTGTTGCCGTCGCGCTGAACCGTCTAGCCAATGTGTATTACCAACAAAAGGACGACCGCGCAGCAGGCGAGTTATTCGAGCGAGCACTGGCTATTCGCGAGGCCGTTCTGTCGCCAGATGCATCCGACTTACGCTTGAGCGTCAACAACCTCGCGAATGCTTATCGTAATCAAGGGCGCTTCGCTGAGGCCGAGCCGTTATACTGTCGCTCCTTACAGATGCGAGAACAAGAAACAGGATATGCGGATCACCCTGCTATCTGGCGAAACTTGGTGCGCGTGTTAGAGGGACAGGGAAAAAGCGTGGAAGCCGCAGAGTATGTCGAGCGGATACGCGTGTTTGAATCCGCCCGTAACGCTGAGAATCAACGGGAGTAGAGGGAAGCCCTTTCAGACGCTATGCTTTGGCGAGCCTGCCGACTTAGCTCAGATTCCTCGACCTTGATGGTCACGCAGCTCATTCCTTTCGATAGGGCATCGATGCGTTTGCGTCCGGTCTTTTTGGGCGGATCATAGGTGTGGATCAGTTCGGCAAAGACCTCCTATAGGGCGACCGGCACGTTCCAGATGGTGTGCAAAGGCTTGGTTTTTGGGCTGGCAGCCGACATAAGCAACTCCATGCAACAGGAATGCGGACATTATCGGCGAGCCACTTCCTCCTTTTGAGATAGCATGTTAAGCTCCAATAGTCCCTGTCTTGACTTCTCCGGCTCGCTTGTAGTTCGCGAAGATCACACCGCCTGGTGTTACCAGACTCTCCGTTAGCGTAAAGGCCGCAGCAATCGTGCCCTCACCGAACAAGCGTTTCCCCCTACCGAGCGTGACTGGGAAAGTTTTGAGCCAAAGCTCATCAACTAGATCATGCCTGAACAGCGTCTGGGCCAAGTGGCCGCTACCGTGGACTTGGATGTCAGAACCTTGTGAATTCTTGAGATTTTGGATATCCTCGACGCTTTTCAGGAAGACCGAGTTGTTCCAATCGGACTTTTCCAGGGTGCTACTGAGGACATATTTCGTGACCTCATTGATGCCCGGCCAATAGTCTGCGTGTTCAGGCCAGTAGGAAGCGAAAATCTCGAATGTTTTCCTGCCCAAAAGAAGGTCTGCGGACTTCATCTGTTTTTGCATGATCTCACCAGCCGCTTCGTCCGCTTCGGCAAAATACGGTGCAACCCAGCCACCATATTTGAATCCATTCGACGCATCTTCCTCAGGTCCGCCAGGTGCTTGCATGACCCCGTCTAACGTAATAAAGGAGAGGACGATGATTTTTCTCATAGTTCTATACTCTGGTTTCTGCGAGATGGACATCGGTTCAAAGGCGTGAGCCGCACCGTTGAACCGATGTTCCGAATTGTCCGTAGGCTCAGGTCCGAGTGGATGCGGGTCCACCTACCCTATTCCCCTGGCGCATC
The DNA here is from genome assembly GCA_035653075.1 of Chthonomonadaceae bacterium. Lineage (GTDB taxonomy): Bacteria > Armatimonadota > Chthonomonadetes > Chthonomonadales > Chthonomonadaceae > DASRCN01. The sequence continues at coordinate 16,310 of DASRCN010000074.1, forward strand.
GAGGAGGCACGTTCAACCGCGACGAGCCGCCTCAATGGTCGCGATGTCGATCTTTGTCATCTGCATCATCGCCTCGAATGCGCGTTTGGCGGCAGCGGGATCGGGGTCGGTTATCGCTTCCGTCAAAGCCACCGGCGTGATCTGCCAGGACAATCCCCACTTATCCTTGCACCAACCGCACGCACTCTCTTCGCCGCCATTACCGACGATGGCGTTCCAGTAACGATCTGTTTCCGCCTGGTCTGCGGTTGCGACTTGAAACGAGAAGGCTTCGCTGTGCTTGAACGCAGGTCCGCCATTGAGCCCGAGGCAGGGAATCCCCATCACAGTAAACTCGACCGTCAACACGTCACCTTGCTTCCCGGACGGAAAGTCCCCTGGGGCGCGATGCACCGCGCGAACGGCTGAGTCGGGAAAGGTCTCGGCGTAAAAACGCGCTGCCGCCTCGGCGTCTCCGTTGTACCACAGACAGATCGTGTTCTTTGCTGGATGCATTGTCTCACTTCTCCTTCCAAATACGCTTTCTCATTCAGAGGTGGCACATTGAGGATTAACTTGCCGTAAGCTGGAACCAACTCGGCTCCCATTCTTCCCCTTTGCACCAAAGGTAGGAAATGAGTTGTCCAACGTGATAGTATTCGTGTTCCGCGATGTTCAAGAAGTGTTCCGCTCGCGGCATGGCGGGGAGCCAGAGCGTCCCAAACCAGGGGTGGCCGGACGGCACGATTTCGGAAAGTTCTGGACCGGTGAGAGAATTCAAATAGTCGAGAGTGCTTTGCCGAACTTCGGTCAAGACGTGTAACAGATGATTCAAGTTGTGTGAGTCACCGACAATCCCATCGACTTCGGCCTCGGTGAGTAGGTATCCCGTTTTGAGATAAGGCACCAGGGGCGCTTCAACGGCGATGATCTCCACAAGCTGACCGGCAATGGTTCGCATACCGGGAGATGGAGACCATTCCAACAGTTCCGGCGTGAGCCGTCTTAGAACGGTATCCAGCCAGCGTCTTACGTTCGCTAAGCGAGCGATGATGAGATCTTTTGGCGTGAGAGGTGTCGTTGTAGTGATTGTTCTTCTCCTGAAGGGTATATGCACTGTTTACTATGGCCTTACCGTCAAAGGAGGAAATAGTTGGTGACGTATTTGTTGAGCGCGGCAAATTCAGGCCAATTTGTGGCCTGCCCCCGAAAATATCGGTATGTGTCGCGTTCGGACTCTCCTTGACATCTGCCATCCGGCTCTCTCATCTTACAGGCATAAGAAAGGGGAGAAACCACCTTCTCCCCTTTCAGGCTGCGAGCAATCTGTCAAGAATGATTTATCGCTCTTTTGGGGGAAAAGTCGCTCATAGGTCTACATCCTCTCTTCCTGGAAGTAGCGCGGCGGTCTTGCGCCGGTTTGGGCATTGCCGCAAAGGTATTCTTTACACGCCGCGATTTCTCCAGCGCCGGTCGAGAAAGAGCAGGATATGTCCGGTCGAGTGCGGAATGGTTCAGCACGATTCTGATCGCTCGGATCGATCCTCCAGACAGGAAGGGATAAACAACGGTTATGCGCAATGGCAGTAAGGCCGCAGGAGCGCCGGGCGTGTTGAAGCAGAGAACCCCCAGCAATAAGCTGCGCGTGGCGGTCATCGGCGTGGGAGGCATGGGCGAGTATAGCGTCGATGCCGGGCTTAAGGAGCAGATCACCGCCATCTGCGACGTCGACGACAAGGAGATCGCAAAAGCCCTCAAGCGGATCGGCAAGAAGCAGACAGCCGCGCCGAAAGTCTATACCGATTATCGCCAACTGCTCGAAGCGTGCGCCCATGAGATTGATGTCGTGCTCATCGGCACGCCCGACCACCACCACGCTCCCGCTGCCATCCGCGCCATCGATCTGGGAAAGGCGACGTTCTGCCAGAAGCCGCTCGCCCACAACATCTATGAGTGCTATGCGCTGGCAAAGGCTGCCCGCGAGAAAAAAGTGCTCACGCAGATGGGCAACCAGGGCCACTGCGGCGAGCCCGTCCGGCGGGCGTGCGAGCTGATCTGGGCGGGCGCCATCGGCAAGGTGACGGAAACCTATACGGTTCTGGGGCGCAACTTCGGCGGCGTGGGCGGGCGCCGCGCGACCAGGCCCGTTCCGAATGGCGTCCACTGGGACGAATGGATCGGCCCGGCGCCCTATCGCCATTACCACGAGGGGCTGCATCCCTTCGGCTGGCGCTCGTACCGGCAGTTTGGAACCGGCACCATCGGCGACATGGCCTGTCATAACCTCGACGCCCTGTTCTGGGCGCTGCACGTCGCCGATGCCAGGCATTTAGCAGTCGAGTGCCTGGGCACCACGGGCGGCAGCGACCAGTTGTTCCCGCAGAACAACATCGTCCGATACCAGGTCCCGGCACGCGGGGACATGCCCGCGCTCACCTGCACCGTCTACGACCATTCGAAGCTCCGGCCCGAGATCGTCATAGAGGCGGAGCGGGAACACGGCATCGACTTCGGTGAGGGCACGCTGTTCGTCGGCGATAAGGGGCTTCTCTGGACCGCCAGCACGGCGAGCGACGTGAAACTGCTGCCGCTCAAGCGGAATAAAGAGGTCCCGGTTCCGAAACCGACGCTTCCACGCGCGCATGGAGAGCCTATCGAGGATCTGTTCTGGGCCTGTAAGCATGGGGGGACGCCTTGCTCCAGCTTCGACGCCTCGGCCGGTCCGTTGACCGCCTTCGCGCTGCTGGGCCATCTGGCGCAGCTTGCTGGAATCGGTCAGAAGCTCGAATGGGATGTTGAAGGCATGCGCTGCGCCAACGTGCCTGAGATCAACCGCTACGTCCGTCGCCGGTACCGCCAGGGCTGGGAAGTCTAGCCGGCCCTCACTTCCGTGCTCTCCTTCCTTAGCAGAGTTGTGGGAACAAAACCGGAGGCGCGCTCAGTCTATGGAGCGAATTCCGCTCCGTTGCGCGGAATGAGCGCTTAACACAATACCAAGCGTGGACTCTCAGCGCCCAGAGATACGACAAAATCCTTTGAAAGGAGTGGAAGGTAACAATGAAGCTTATCTACCGCTGGATTCTCTCTTTGAGCCTGATCGCCTCCTGCGCGGGCGTGGTCGGCCTGTCCCCTGTCAAAGCGCAGGATCGAGACGACAATTATCAGAATAAGCGCCAGGATCTGCGCCAGGACCGGCGGCAACTGCAGAACCTGCGGAATCAGCGCAAGGGAGAGATCCGGGAGCACGACCGGAACGGCGCGCGCTACTATAATGGGCAGATTTCCCAGCTTCACCGCGATATGCGCCAGGATACCCGCTACCATCGCCGCTGGAACAACCGGAACCAAAATCGCGACTGGGATGATTATCGGGACCGCGACGACCAGCGCCAATGGAACGGCAGCCAGCGCTGGCACCGTCAAAAGAAACATCACCAGAATCGTGACCGCGATCATGATCGAGACTAACCGCGAAGGCAAAACCAGGCCGCAGAGCTTTGTTCTGCGGCCTGGGTGCATTTTAACCTCTTCGTTCTCCTCTCTTCTACCTCTTTCCCGACAAGCCATCGATAGAGATTTCGCGTCTGTCACAGCGCCTACCCTTGCGCGTAAGTAAATGCAGAGAGAACTCTCAGCGCCCATCCAGAACAGAAACCCTTTTCGAAAGGAGTGCGAGGTAACATGAACCGTGTGTATCGATGGGCTTTGACGCTGAGTCTGATAGCCGCCTGCGGCAGCGTGGTCGGCCTGTCCGCCGCAAAAGCCCAGGATTGGGACGACGGCAACTGGCATCAGCATATCCGTCGAGACCAGCAGGACATTCGGCGGGACCAGGCGCGGCTGCGCGACCTGGAACGCCAGCGCCGGGAAGAGGATAGAGAGGGCGATTGGCGTGAGGCGCGCTCTCTGGACCGGCAGATCGATCAACTGCGCTGGCACGTCGACCGAGATCGCCAGGATGTCCGCCAGGATCGCAGGCAAGCCAACCGCGACAGAAACGGGGACGATAATTATCCCCGCTGGAACGGTAACCGCCGCTGGAATGGCGATGGGGACGATTATCGGGACCGCGACGACCATCCCCGCTGGAACGGCAACCGGCATTGGCATCGCCCTAACCCGCCCCGCCACCATTGGGATGATGGCGATTAAATCACCGTAAGAACAGGCCGGCTGCAGATCCTCTCTGCAGCCGGCTGCTTTTTGGGAACCTCCTCAATAAGCAAGCCTTTTGCTTTTCTTCCTTCCTGCTTTCCCATCAATTCCTTACGCCTTCCAGCTCCGCATTTTTGTAAACCCCTTCCGCCCTTATAATGTCTGTCCGCTTGCTGAATAGCGCCTGGCGTGGTACACTAAATGATACGTAGACATAAATCCACTTAACAGGCGAGCTGGCAACAGTTTTTGTCTCTGTTCGCAAGGCAGGTCAGGCATCGGATGCGATCGGTAGAGGAGTTGATAGGCAAGCATATGCAGCGCCGCCCGGCAGCGGAACGCTCTCTTTTGGAGTTCTGCGATTACCTGGCGGAAGCGCTCCATCCGGCCCGCCGGGAACGTGCTCCCTCGGTGGAGGATGTTGTCCATGCCTTTCGGCAGTTCTGGCGTGTGCCGGTTCCGGTAGGGCCGTACCTCGAGGAACTGTGCCGGAAGATGGGCGTGGCTTTCCTCCGGCACGAAAACATCGCCGGGATCGATGCCTGCTCCGATTTCGATGGGGAAACGCAGCGGTGGGAGATCTACGTCCGCTCCGACGTGGGACTGCGGGAGGGGCTATGCGTCCTGCGGGAGGTGTTCAAAATCCTGTCCCGACAGGCGTATGAGAGCGTCTCCTGGTGGAGCGATTGGCTCGCCGCCGGCCAGACCGCGTCGGCAAATCGGCTGGCGAGCCGGTTTGCGTATGCCGTCGTGCTGCCGCCGAAGCAATTTGGTGAGGCCGCCCTGACGCACGGGCTGAATCCCTGGACGCTGGCCACCTGCTTCCTGACCACGCCGGGCGCCTGTTTCTTCGCGCTGACGCGCACCCTGCGCCTGCCGGCGCCCTATTTCCAGGCGCATCTCAACTTTCGTCCCCCCACGCCGGAGCAGACCCGTCTCTGCTTCACGAACGAGAGCGTACAGGCCCAGGTGTGGCGCAAGAGTCTCAGCCGGGTGTATGGCAGGCCGGGAGAACAATGGCCGGAGATGGAGGCGCTGGCGGCCGGCTTTCCGGCGACGGGCCGGATTTTGGAAGCCGATGGCATGCTGCTGGAGGCGATCCGGTCGTGCCGGTCCGTAATGGAGACGACCGACCATCTCGCCGGGATCAAACTCCCCCACCCCGTCTGCGTCGTCGCCCGCCCCAACGGCATGGCGCAAAGCCAGATGTTCGTGCAGGCCGTTCCACACGACTATGCCGGCCTTCTGATGGAAGTCTCAGGAAGCGAGATTTAACCCCGCCGGGCGCTGTTGCGCTTGGCCGCCAGTAGCCGCAAGGCGGTCTCACGGTCGGTACAGAGATCATGGACGATCGGCTGCGCGAACCCCATCTCTCGCCACTCCAGCACCGACTGAATAGCATCCACTTTGCTGGCCCCACCCGCCACCACGATCACCTTCGGCACCAGATAGAGCTGCTCGAAATGGATGGAGAGCAGGCGCGCGTTGATGGCCTCGACGTAGCCCTCCAGCTCCCGGAGCGTATCCGCCGACAGGTGCCGGCGGGCAGCCAGGGTGACGAACAGCCGGTTGCACAGGTCGCCGACGGCGCAGGAGAAGTGCCGGTTGCCGTTATCGGAGATGCGATCGATCAGCTCGATCATCTTTCCTAACTCCGGCTGCAGGTTGCCCAGCATCGGCTCGTGCAGGCCCACGATAAAGCGGTGGCCGGACTTGGCGCGCACGCCGCCGATGCCCACCAATGCCAGCGTTGGCACCAGGACCTCATCCTCCGAGACCGGTCCGGCGGGCGGCGGATTGCCCTGCTGCGCCTTCTCCTCCCAGACTCCCGGCGAGATCCAGCGGCCCGGCCCTTCGGAGAGCCACTGGTGGACCATCTCATCCGATTTGACGGCCACCGGCAGGCTCAGGCGGATCAACTGCGCGTCCGGGAAGGCGCGGGCCAGCCAGGCGCCGCTGATGTCGGCGTCCATGGCGCGGCGCGCGTCCGGGCTTTCCATGCTCCAGACCTCGGCGGCGATGTTGCCGTTCAGGGAAACGACTTTGACCCCGCGCACGTTGCGCTTATCGAAGATGTGCTTGTTGAACAGGCTCTCGCAGGCATAGAAGACGGCGCGTCCGGAGGATAGCGCCACGACCTCGTTCTGGCGCACGATCGTGTCCAGGTAGTCGGCGGAGAGCTGGCCGAGGGCCTGGTGCAGGCGGTCGTCGGCCAGGGGGCTATCCAGCGTCTCCTCATGGCCGGGCGCGTCGGCGACGATAGCCGATTGCAGCTCGAAGGCGGCGATCAGCTCGCGCTCCAGGCTATCGACGCGCGGCGGCTTGAACGGGGCGTTCTCGTCGATATGGACCCGCACGATGCCGGTATCCAGCGCGAAGCGATAGAGCCGGGAGACGGTACTGGCGTCCAGGTGCGCCAAACCGGGATCCGATTTGTTCAACTGCTGCAGAATCTCTTTCTGCTCCAGACGGTCGATCAAGACCATCTTGGCAATGCGGGCCGCCAGCCTTCGGCGCTCGTTGGGATCGAGCGCGGGGCGCCGGCCGCGGCGCTTGTCTCCGGTGACCATGCTGCAACCTGCCCTTTCGATAGCGAATATGCTTGTAGGATCTGAAGATATTATAGCGCATGCAAAGCGTGAAAACAATGCATTCAATAAGTTAAATTGCATGAGGGTGCGTTTTGATGCCAGAAAACGCATCGGAAGGCAACGTTTTGAAGCGCAGCGTAGGTTTATGTGTTCCTTTCGGCGCTATACCCAGGTCGATCCCGCCGTAATCCCGGTTAAATCGCCAGATAACAAAAAATTTTGCATTTTGTGGCGTAATCTATTGACAGCCTGTGCGAAACGTGTTATACTGCCAGCGAAGATATCCTTCTTTCTCGTCCTCGTTTATATCCTGTCCCCAAGCGCTTTGGCCGCTTGAGGTCAAGCCCGACTTCAATGTCGAAGTCGGGCTCTCTTTTTGCTTCATAGGAATGACGGACCTTTTCACCGGATTAAAATCCCTTTTCACGGCGTGAAAACGCCGTGCTGAAACAACATAGCCCGCCTTCGCGGGCTATTAACACCACGGCTTTCCACAACCTCTCTAATGCGTCTCCGGCGGCCACGTTCGGCCCGCGATCTCCGCCAGGTAACGGCCTTCATGCTGGACTTGCCGGTCCAGAGCCTTCTGGAGCATGGCTTCCTGGCGTAGGGTCCCTACGACCAGGCCGCTGTAAGCCAGGAAGAGTATGCAGGCGACCGGAACGGCGATACCGCGAAGGCCACGTACCAACCCCACCGAGAGCGGCACACGATAGATCCGGCTGAGAAGCCCAAAGATCGACACCGTCAGCAGAGGAATGGCGAGAGCAAGCCCGGAGACCCAGGTCAGGGCGGGCGGCAGCGGCGATGTGCCTTCAGACATACCATAGAACATCCGGAAGAAGGAGAGGAATACCCTGGCTCCTTCCGCCTGCCAGATGGTGAGACGGATCAGCAGGAACACTCCCAGGGCGCTCGAAGCAAAAACACCCAGGCCGAACAGCCGCTGTTTCCATGAAGGACCCGAGAATACCAGCGCGCCTATTCCCAGCACGAGAACGGCCAGGCCGAAATTAGGCCAGGGGATGCCGGGGAAAAGGAAACCGGCCGCGATGGAGCCGGCGACCACCTGATCGGAAAAGAGAAGTCCCATCGTCAGGATGGCCCCGGCGATCAGACCGAGCACGACGCTCCAGCGTGCAAAGCGAGGCAAAGGTTGGCCGGAGCGCAGGCGGCGGCTGCGCGCCCATAGCGCGGCCACCCCGCCAAGAGCGAGCATCCACAGCGCATTCGCGAGCGTGAGCAGGCCGGCGACCCACCAGCCGGCCAGCCGCCCGAGCGGCGCGCCAAAGACATAGGCGTTTGAGTTGATGGCGGTCCTGATTATCTGGCTGGCTTGCTGTCCTGCCTCCACCTCGGCATCTACCCGCTCGCTCTCTTCAGGATGGCCGATCTGGCGCAGCCAGTTTTCGTAGGCCTGAAGGCGTAACTTACGCCTCTGCTCCCCAGGAACCGAATTCTTAAACTTCATAGACGGCGCGCCACCCGGGCGGACGACAGCGATGCTTTCGATGGCGATACCGACGAGCGAGCCGATTACAGATCGGGATTGTACGCGCATCCGGCTGCCGCACTCCAGCACGGCATCCCGAATCGCCAGTCCTTCTTCGACGCGACCGGCCTTCTCCGCCTCAATGGCCTTGGAGAGCGCCATGCGGGCTTCCGCCCGGAACTGCGCATAGTGTGGGAATAGGATGGCCGCATAGGCCACCACCCGCGCGGTCGTTCCATAGTCTCCGAACGCTTCCTCCTGCAGCCGCCACCGACCCTCCTCTTCGTCTGCGATATACTCTTCCCAGCGCGGCTTTTCCGCCGCGCGCTGCAGGGTGGCCAGCGCCTCCGCGTCGCGGTGGGCTGCGAACAGTCCTACCACTCGCATCAACGGGAAGTAGGCATTGCCGGGATCCAGTTGTTCGCCCTGGGCGGCATCGGCATCGAACGCCGCCAACTGCTCCTGCGTGTCGGCATAGGGAGCCAGACGCGCGTTGGAATGAGAGTACGCTTCGCCCATTGCTTGCGCCTCTTCTTCATCTCGGTGGATCCTTATAGCGGCTTGCGTTGCCATGCGGAGAATGGCCGCGCGCAGGGCGGGACTGTCCGGGAAGCGCGCCTCCAGCGCGCGCAGTCGAGACACCAGGGTAAGGGAGCCAGGTTCCTGGAGTGGCCTATCCGTAAACATGGAGGGAGTTCGTTCTTTCATGGGCGTCATCAGGATCGCCGCTATCTGAACCTGAAGATCGTCCGGATGACGCTCGGCCGCCTGACTTAGCCGCCGCTCCACGTACGCATTATCCGCATCCGAGGGTTTTGTAAACAGGTAGCGGAGCGGGGCGAGACTGGACTGTCGGGGCAAAGCCAGATTTAACTGCGCCCAGACCAGCCAGCGCGTCGCCGGCGCGAGCAGGAGAGCGATCAGGATTCCGAGAGTGGTCCCCACCAACCAGAGGCGATAGCGTTTTCGTGTTTCCATGGCTGTTTTTCCTCAGGCGAAAGCAGCGAATGATGGTTCCGAATGGGATTCTGCAGCCCTTCCGGGGGTGCAGTCGTTTCCGGCACGTTCAGTTTGGAGAGTAGACGCAGGGAAGAAAGATCGTGCAGAGAAACACCGGCACGGTCCAGGCGCTCCATCGCGCGATCCAGATCCATCGCGCTGGCCGCTGGCGCGCTGAAAGCCGGATGGGGACTTGCCGGTAAGGGCGCACGTATGACCCAGCTCAACAGCGCCAGCATACCCACCAGCGAACAGGCGCCCGCGCAGAGGACCGGCCGCGCCGAGGCCCAGAGCGATTGCCACCAGGGGACCGGGCGACGCAAGGCAGCGTGGACGCGCGCATTGAATTCAGGGGATACCGTTGGCGCCGGCAGGCCGCGCAGTCCCTCGCGCAGGGCCATCTCGACTCGCGTCTCTTCGGGTAGGTCAGACATGCTCGATCTCCTGCATCACAGACTGCCACAACGCGCGGAACTGCGCCCGCGCCGCGTGCAGCCGCCAGCGCACGCGTCCCACCGGAATCGCCAGAACTCGCGCGATCTCCTCGTACTCCAGGCCCTCCAGCTCGCGCAGCACCAGCATAGCGCGCATCGGCGGGCTGAGCCGGTCCAGCAGCGTCTCGACCAGCAGGCGCGTCTCTATGCCTTCGACCGGCGGGCTCTGCTCCTCGATCGGCTCTAAAAGCGTCTCTACAGGCGTTTCGGCGTCCCAGCGCGCCAGCCGCCGCCGATCCAGGCAGATCCGTACCACAATGGCATAGAGCCAGGTGTAGAAGCGGCATTCGCCGCGAAACGAGCGCAGATTACGGAAGGCGCGGACGAACGCCTCCTGGGCTACGTCCTCCGCCTCTTCGGGACGGCGCAGAATATGCGCTGCCAGCCGGACCACCTGCTGCCGATAGCGGGTGATGAGCCGGTCGATGGCCGCCGCGTCGCCCGCTTGCGCCCTGGCGATCCAGCGCGCCTCCTCCCGGTCTTCCGGCAGCATTTCCTGTACGGCATCGACAAGTTTGCCGGCGATTCCGCCTACCATTGCCCGTCCTCCAAAGATTCTGACGGGCCGAATAGGTAAGGGAGTTAGCTCGCCCTTAAAATAAACCCTCCGCTCGCTACGCTCTACCCTAAGCGTGTACTTGCAGTCAGGCTAGGGGTAGGTGACGCGCCAGATCTTGTTGCCGCCGTCGTCGGTGACCAGCAGGGAGCCGTCGTGGGCGACGGCCACGCCCACCGGCCGGCCCCAGACGCGCCGGTCGCGCGGGCCGAGCATCCAACCAGTGAGGAAGTCTTCGTAGCCGGTGCGGTCCCGGCGGTTCCAGGAGCCGTGCAGCGCAACAAAGGCGTCGTTACGGTAAGCTTGCGGGAACTGCGTGCTGGTATAGAAGGCGAGGCCGAGCGCGGCGCTGTGGGCTTGAATCAGCACGTCCGGCACGATTGCCCGGCGCGCCAGGTCCGGCCGCGGCGGCATGCGCGGATCGTGGTGGGCGCCGATATAGGTGTAGGGCCAGCCGTAAAAGCCACCCTCGCGGACAGACGTAATATAGTCCGGCGGCACATTGTCGCCGAGGCCGTCGCGCTCGTTCACGGTCGCCCAGAGCCGGCCATCGACCGGATTGAAGGCCATGGCGACCGCGTTGCGCAGGCCGGTTGCGTAGAGATGCGCGCCGGAGCCGTCCGGATCGTACTCCACGATGCAGGCGCGGGGCGGCGCCTCAATGCCCACGTTCGAGCGAGAACCTACCGACACGAACATCTTCCGGCCCTTCGGGCTGAAGGCCAGATCGCGCGTCCAGTGCTGACGGTACCCATAGCCGGGCAGGCCGCGCACAATCACTTCCGGCCGTCCGGAGGCATGAGTCTGGCCGGACCGATAGGGAAAGCGGACGACGGAGTTCGTGTTGGCGACGTAGAGGTAGTGTTTCCAGAAAGCGATGCCGAACGGCAGCTCCAGGCCGCTGGCGAACGTGCGGCGCAGAGCGACCTTGCCGTTGCGACCGGGCCGAAAGACGGTCACCCGGCCCGCCACCGACTCCACGCAGAAAATGTCGCCGTTCGGAGCCACGGTCAACTGGCGGGGGTTGTTCAGGCCACTCGCGAAAACCGATACATGAAAACCGGGTGGAACGCGCAGCGCCGCACCTGCCGGCTGCGGCACGATGACCGGCGGATTGTTCACCGAGCGCGTGGTATACGGCGGCGGCAGGTCCTGAGGCCGGATGAGGATCCCATGCTGCGCTAAGACTGCCCCGCCCAGACTGCCCACCGCCAGGGAGACCAAAACGCCGCTTTTCTTGCTGAACATCATTCCTGAACTCCCTTCCTGATAGAGGGCGGAGGAGATAGCGTCTGCGTTCCCTAAATTGAGTAGGAAAGTGTGGGAAATAAGCGAGGGAAGTCATGGCACAGGTAATCATCGGAATCGATATAGGAGGAACGAAGTCGGCGGTCGTGCTGGCGCGCACGGACGGAGAGATTTTGCAGCGCCTGAGCGAGCCGACTCGCCCGGACCTTCGCGGACCGGAAGCGGTGCTGGAGCGGCTGGCGGCGAAGGTCCGTGAGGTGATGGCGGCCGGCGGGGTCATGGCCGACGAGGTGCGCGGCGTCGGCGTCTCGTGCGGCGGTCCGCTCGATACCCGCACGGGCGTCGTCTACGCGCCGCCGAACCTGCCCGGCTGGGAGGCCGTCCCGGTGAAGCAGATTCTGGAAGAGGCTCTGGGGCTGCCCGTCATCGTGGAGAATGATGCGAACGCGACGGCCCTGGCGGAGTGGCGATTCGGAGCCGGCCAGGGCGCGCGTAACCTGATTTTCATGACCGTCGGCACGGGCATCGGCGGCGGCCTGATCCTGGACGGGCGTCTCTATCGGGGCACGAACGACCTGGCGGGTGAGGTCGGCCACCAGACGATCCTGATGGACGGTCCCCTCTGCGGCTGCGGCAAGCGCGGCTGCCTGGAGGCACTGGCTTCCGGGCCGGCCATCGCCCGGCTGGCACGCGAGAGCCTGATGTATGGGCGCCACAAGCGGGTCCTTGCGCTGGCGGGCGGCAAACCCGCCAGCATCACGGCGGAACACGTGGTGCAGGCGGCGAAGGAAGGCGACTCGTTCGCGCGTCAGATCCTGGAAGATGCCGGGACCTATCTGGGCGTCGGTATCGCCAATCTCATCCAGATCCTCAATCCGGAGCGGGTGATCCTGGGCACCATCGCCGTCCACGCCGGCGACCTGCTCCTGGAACCGGTCCGCAAGGCCGTCGCCGACTATGCCTGGCAGCGCAGCCGCCAGGTGTGCGAAATCCTCCCGGCGGCGCTCGGCGACCGCGCGCAAGACCTGGCCGCCGTCGCCCTGGTCCTGCCCAACGAATGAAACGCCCTTAATTGGGATCCGTCAAGAAGCAAGGAGGGAGGCAATATGTCGCTCGCATTTTCGGAGAAGGTCATCGCCGGTGGCCCGCAGGACTTTGCCACCGTGCGCCATCTGGTCTTGAAAGGCTCCAACGTCGAGATCGGCAGGAAGCTGGGCGAGATCGCCCGGCAACGACATAAGGTCGTCCCGACCCCTTCCCACGATCCCATCGTCACGCGTTGCCGCAGCCACTACTACCGGAATAACTATCCCGTCCACTACGAGCGCGCACGCGGCGCAGCGGAGGCGTTCGGCCTGCCGTTTCCCAACGAGACGCAGGACGTTCTGGATCTGGACTACGATATGAGTGGACCTCCCGGCTGCTCGGTCGTCTATTATCCTCCGCAATCTACGGAGAACGGCCACGGCATGCTGAGCCGCAACTACGATTTTCCGACCAGGACCTTCTCCGAGATGATCGGCATGCCGGCCCACCCCGGCGAGCCCGCCATGACCGCTAACCCCTATCTGATGGAGGTCCATCCGGATCGGGGCTATCCCTCGCTCTATATGTGCGCTTACGACTTGCTGGGCGGCTGCATCGACGGGGTCAACTCCGAGGGGCTGACCGTCGCCATCCTCGCCGACAACGAGTCGATGGAGGCCTATCCGATGGAGCCGACTATGAACCTGGCGGTGGGATTGAACGAGATTCAGGTGCCGCGCCTGTTGCTGGATACCTGCGCGTGTGTCGAAGATGCCAAGCAGGCCCTCTTAATGACCAAGCAGTATTACAGCTTCCTTCTCTGCCACTACATCATCGGCGACCGGCACGGCCAGTCCTTCGTCTGGGAGTATTCGCACACGCACAATCGGGAATATATCACGGAAGGCGGCGGCAAGCCGCAGATGATTACCAACCATCCCCTGTACAAATACCACGCGCTCTCCGAGCTGCCCCATGAAGACGACGTGAAGGCCAGCTCTTACACACGCTACCGCACGCTCACCGAAGCGCTCCGCAAACAGGAGAGGTACTCCAAAGAGTTTATCAAGGCGACCAACTGCACGGTCGCCGTGACCAAACAGACGTTGCCGGAGCAGGAGGGAAAGCCGAACCGGACGCTCTGGCATGCGATGTATGACATCCATGAGAAAAGCGTAGAGATCGACTTCTATCTCGGCGAAGACCCCAACAGCCCCCGCGGCGACCGCCGGTCCGGCTATCAAACCTTCCGCCTGCAATAAGAGCCTATCCGGGCGTTCGGTATTGTTTCTGTTGCGGGTCCGTTTACGGCGCCGAAGACGGATAAAGGGTTTTGTCCGGCTCTATCGACCCATCTCGATGGAAGGAGTTCTATCGAGATTTTTTGTATTCACTCCTCGATTCTGTCACGAATGGAGAAAATTTCTGTCCAATATATTTAGAAAAGAGTCACGAATCCGTTGCACTTTTGTCCGTAGCTGTGTATACTTAAGAGTGTAAGCAGCCTTCTACGGTCACTTTTGGGGAGAAGAATGGCGGAACAGGCGGATACCCGCCGAATGCAGCTGCTGGAGCGGCTGGCCGGGAGCACAGAGCCGCAAGAGTTGGAGACACTGGCAGCCGCGCTGCATTGCGATACCCGCACCATCCGGCGTGACCTCGACCAACTGCAGCAACTCTTACAGCGCGTTCAGGGTCTGGAGGTGCGTCGCGGCAAGGTCCTGGCAGCGCGCGATGGCTACAGCCCCGGCTATTTCACCGACCAGCTCTCTCGAAACAGCTCTGCCAAGGAGGCCATCGCCCGGACGATCGTCGCGTCGCTTTCGGATAACCTGGCGATCGCCCTGACGGCGGGCACGAGCACTTTCGCAGTGTCCCGTGAGCTGCGCCGCGCCGCCGTCGAGGATGCGCCGCCCCGCAACCCGATCGTCTTCACGAACAGCGTTCCCGCGCTTCTGGAGCTGATTGCCGGGGGGATTTCCACGGGGGTCCTGGGAGAGATATACACACCGGAAGACTGCGCCTTCCACATCCCGGAGTTTCGGAGCGCCTTCCAGCCGAGTGTCGCCATCGTCGGCGCCAGCGGCGTCCTGTTCGATATTCATCAGGGAGCGCTCGACCTGTTCTCACACCGCGCCGAGGAAGCCGCTTTTCTCAAGCAGTTGCTCGGTCGCGTACCGGAGATCATTATCGCCGCCGATCAGACCAAGTTGGGCCGCCGCCATCCCTGGAGCTTCGGGGGTCCAATCCTGGCCGGCAAGACCGTGCGGCTCGTCACCGATACCCTGACCGAGCCGCAGCAAGAGGAGTTGGGGCAGTTGGCGGCCCGTCTGGGCCGCGCGGGAATCACATTCCGTTTTGAATCCACAACCTGACCCAGATCACATAGGAGAAAGCAAGCATGTGTGGGATCACGGGCTATATCGGAGATCGACCGGCGGTGCAGACCGCGCTGAACAACCTGAAGCGGCTGGAGTATCGCGGCTACGATTCGGCGGGCGTCGCCTTTCCGAACTGCACGCAGATCGAAGTCGTGCGGGCCACCGGTAAGATCGCTAACCTGGAGCGTGCGCTCGATGGGCTGCCGGTCGAGGCCGAGGTCGCCATCGCGCATACCCGCTGGGCGACGCATGGCCGTCCGAGTGAAGCCAACGCCCATCCGCATCGCGACTGCACGGGCCGTCTGGCGGTCGTGCATAACGGCATCATCGAGAACTACGCGGAGCTGCGACACGCGCTGATCGCCAGAGGCCACGAGTTCACGTCGGAGACCGATACGGAAGTGCTCGCGCACTTGATCGAGGATTCGATCGAGGCGGCCCGGCAGGACGGACACTCCGGCGAGGAGATGGTCGCTACGGCGATCCGCTCGGCGCTCCAGCACGTGACCGGCGCCTACGCCATTGCCGTTCTCTCCCAGGATGCGCCGCAGACCGTGTTTGCCGCGCGCAAGGATTCGCCGCTGGTCATCGGCCTGGGCGAGGGCGAGAACTTCCTGGCCTCCGATATTCCCGCCGTGATGCGCTACACCCGCCAGGTGGTTCTCTTAAAGGATGGCGATTTCGCAGTCCTCAAGCCGAACAGCGTCACCCTGACCGACCTGCACGGCCGGCCCATTGAGCGAACTCCGGTCGAGGTGACCTGGGACGACGCGGCGGCGGAGAAGGGCGGTTTCCCCCACTTCATGCTCAAGGAGATCCACGAGGGACCGCGCACCGTGCGCGACACCCTGCGTGGGCGTCTCGCCGCCGACGGCACGGTCAGCCTGCCGGACGTGCGGCTGACTTCTGAGGACTGGGCGAAGTTCCGCCGCATCGCCATCGTCGCGTGCGGCACCGCCTATCATGCGGGCGTGGTCGGAAAGAGGCTGTTCGAGCAGTTGCTGCGCCGGCCCGTCGAGGTGAGCGTCGCCAGCGAGTTCCGCTACAGCGACCCCCTCGTGGACGAAGAGACGCTGGTCATTCTTATCTCCCAGTCCGGCGAGACGGCCGATACGCTGGCGGCAATGCGGGAGGCGAAGGCGCGCGGCGCGACCACGCTGGCGATCGTCAACGTGGTCGGCAGCACCCTGGCCCGAGATGCCGACGCGGTCCTGCTCACCCAGGCCGGCCCGGAGATCGGCGTCGCCTCCACGAAGGCGTATCTGGCGCAGTTGACGGCGCTCTCCCTGCTCGGTCTCTACCTGGCTCGCATCGGCGACATTTCCGTGCCGGATGGCTACCCGGAGGCTCTGCGGCAACTCCCTGAACTGATCGAGCGGTGCCTGCAGCGGGAGACGGAAGTCGCCGCCCTGGCGGACGCGCTATCGCGGCATAGCTGCTTCTTCTACCTGGGACGCGGCTACGACTACGCCGCCGCGCTGGAGGCTGCCCTGAAGCTCAAGGAGATCTCCTATATCCACGCGGAGGCCTATCCTGCCGGCGAGATGAAGCACGGACCGCTGGCGCTCGTCGAGCCGGGCGTGGCGATCGTTGGCTTCTGCACCCAGCCCGGCACCCACGAGAAGATGCTTTCGAATCTCAAAGAGGTCAAGGCGCGAGAAGGCACGGTCGTAGCGGTCGTACGGGAAGGCGACGTCATACCGGACTGCGCGGACGCCGTCATCGAGGTCCCGACCACGCTGGACGCGCTCATGCCTATCGTCGCGATGGTGCCCATGCAGTTGCTGGCCTACTACGTCGCGAAGGCGCGCCACTGCGAGATCGACCA
The DNA here is from genome assembly GCA_035653075.1 of Chthonomonadaceae bacterium. GTDB lineage: Bacteria > Armatimonadota > Chthonomonadetes > Chthonomonadales > Chthonomonadaceae > DASRCN01. The sequence continues at coordinate 33,059 of DASRCN010000074.1, forward strand.
GCCCCGCAACCTCGCCAAGAGCGTCACGGTAGAATAGCTCTACATCTCCTTGAATGCCAGAGGGGTTGTGTCCCAGGACACAACCCCTCCATTTTATTTTCCAGGCTTCTTGTCCCGTCAAACCTCGAGCGATAAGGCAGGATTCGTCTCCGCGTGCGAGGAATTGCTTACACGGTCTGCGGCTGTATAGACCGCGCGTGCTTCAAATCCAGGACTGGTCTTGTCTTATTGATCATCCGATAGTTCCCGGAGACCGAATTTGCACCTGCCTTGAAGTTCCTGCTCATAATTTATCGGCCCACGACTGAAGATAGCGCGGTATCAGGCCAACAATTGAGTGGCATCGTGCAGAGGGGTCGCTAGGTCTTTCTGCCATGCTTTCTATACCGCCCGGCGATGTGAGCCCATCCTATCGCCGGGCGTTTTGCTGCTTCCCGGCAAAAATGTTGTTTCTGTCCCGCACTCCGGGAAAGCATGTGCGAAGCACGCCCGGCGCGAAGCGCCTCACAGCGAAGGACTTTAGTCCGTCGTACAGGCATTCCGTCGGCCCGGCGCGACACGAGCGAGCGGCGCTTGCGCCTGCCTCGCTTTAATCCATCGCCAACGCGAACGGAATGCATTCCATCGCAAACCATTCCATCGCGTCATTTCCTCGCGACAAAATCCTGTACCTTTGGGCCGGTAATCATTCCATCGCGCTTTCCCCAGAAGCACGCGTAAAGACCCTCCTCGCCGTCTCCAACTGCGCGGCAAAGCCCTTTCCCTGTTCGGTGCCTGTAAGCTTTGCTAGAATCGAAGCCAGTACGTCCGGCCCTGCAGAATCATGCGGAGAGGCGAGGATGGTTGCCAGAGCCTCATAGCCGGCGCACAGCAATTTCTCCTCCTCGGCGCCTGCAGCCTGCGCATAGTCGATCGCTTCCGTAAAATGGTGGCGCGCGGCCTGCCAATCATCCGCTGCCAGATGATGCGCTCCCAGCAGCCAGTGAGCGCGCGACATCGGCAAGTCGCCTTTCTTCAGCTCCTGTGCCAGTCGTAAATTGACATTCGCCGCTTCCATCCCGAACGCCAGATGCGCTGGTGCGATGGGGATTCCAGGCTCGTCCCAGCCGGGCCAGGTAAAAGAACCCAGATCGTAAGCCAGCCCTTTGGCAACGCTTCGCAGTTGATAGGCTGATTGCGCATCCTCTATGTCAGTGGCAGCCGCAGCCAGGAGGCTATGCTGAATTCCGGCCCGCGCCATGACGATCACACAATAAAGGTCCTTCTCCTTCCAGTAGAGAGTGTTCACCAGATCGGCATAAGCTTTGGCAGCCTCAAGCGGCTCCGGCTGGCGACCCAGGTATTCGATGGCTGCGCAGGAGTCCTGTGCGCGCAGAATTTCCAGTGCTTGATCTCGCATCATTCCCCTTCCTTTCGTTTTCTTGTAACTGACGAGCACAAACGCATTCCGGAAATCCATGCCGATGATTTTTCAAGCATACCGACACTGACAGACAAATAACGACTTGACAGACTTGGCCCAGTCGCTATAATGGAGCATCTTCCCCGCCACCCTGGCGGGAATAAACCCCGAGGAGGAAATCGATGGCAATTCGGCAGACAGAAACCGACAAGAGTCAGCGCCGCCTCTCTCTCAATAAGGAGACGGTCCGCAATCTCGTCAGCACGCGCGCCGAGGAAGAGAAGTGGGGAGCGTTCGCGGGCACGCGCTACACCTGCACCATCCTCTCCTGCGGTGGGGGCACTTGCACCTGCCCGCCTCCAGCGTAGACGCCTCCGCATCGCTTCTTTGTTTGCACCCGCAGGCCTCCTCCATGTTGGGGAGGTCTGCTTTGCTTCCGCTCGCGCAGTTGAAATAGGGGCGATTTTCGTGATACAATGCCGGGGTATGCGGCGCGCGTTCTATGCCGCGTTCCATCGATCATCGTAAGCAACCCTGGAACAAAAAGGCGGCCTCTGTGATCCCGCTGCATGACAATCTCCCGACCCGGCGCTTCCCCATCGTCTGTATTCTCCTCATCGTGGCGAACGTGCTGGTCTTCCTTTTGGACCAGGCCACCAGCGTCAATGTTCCTGTGGTCAATCAGTACGGCGTGCCGGTCGGACAGGAGGCGATGGGCGGCCTTTCCCTCCACTATGCGATGATCCCCGCCTACGTTACCGGCCACGCCACCGCCCATCAACTGCACCTGCCGCTGACCCTGCAGCCGGCCTGGCTGACCATCTTCACCGCCATGTTCCTGCACGCCAACTGGCTGCACATCGGCGGCAACATGCTCTATCTCTGGATCTTCGGCAACAACATCGAGGACGCGCTCGGCTCGGTGCGGTTCTTGCTGTTCTATCTGGCGTGCGGGGCCGGCGCGGCGGTGGTGTTTATCGCCGGCGATCCGACCGCGACAATTCCTACTCTGGGCGCCAGCGGCGCCATCGCCGGGGTGATGGGCGCCTATATCTATCTCTTTCCGCGCGCTCAGATCCTCAATCTGATCTTTCTGGGTTTCATCGTCTTCTTCCGCGAGCTTCCTGCCCTCATCGTCATCGGTTTCTGGATCGTGCTGCAGGTCATCGACGCGAACCTGCTCCGCAACGGCGCGCTGGCGCAGGGCGGCGGCGTAGCCTACCTGGCGCACGTCGGCGGCTTTTTTACCGGATTGATCCTGATCGTCCTGCTGGGCGGACGGCGGCTGATCGCTTCGTCTCCCCCACCCCTCCCCGGCGCTTACGACGGGGAAGAATAACAGAAAGTATGACCGTATGCTAAACCTCAGCCGGCCCCTTCTCACGCGGATCGTAGCGGCCTTGATCGTCCTGGGCACCCTCGCGGGTGTGGCGGCTACCTATCGACGGTGGCACGTCGAGGTGCGCAATCGCAGTATCGAGATCGGCCTGGAGTGGCCGGAAGTCTCCACGCTGGCGCAGATCAGCCGGCAGCCGGTCGGCGTCGTGCTGGCGCGCCTGAAGGCGGAGCACGTCACCTCGCTCATCATTGCCGAGGACACGGCCCTGGCGCTCGAAGAGGCCGGCGCCATTCATCCCCAGCGGGTCACCTGGCCGGACGGGCGGTTCAGCACGAGCGTGCAGGTCGATAGCCCGATCACCCTGCAGCGCATCCGCGCGGCTCTGGCCGCACGGGGTATTCCAGAGCTTCCCTCCGCTGCCGGATCGCCCCCGCCGGCAGGCTCGACCGAGTTCACCGCCGGAGGCGCTACGCCGGTACGCGTCCCGATGGACTATGCCAACCTCCGGCTGCTGGGATTGGGCCTTCCACCCGATGCCGTCGCCGCCGCCCGCAGCGCGCACCTATATATCGTGGGCCGCATCGCCAACTTCCCCGGCGTCACCGACGCCAGCGCGAAGGCCGTTCTGGACAACCTGCGCCGCCAGGACGCGCATCTGGTCATTTTTAATGGCGACGAGGTCCTGGGCTACAAATCGCTGGAAAAAGATGTGGCCGACATGCTGCGTGGACCCGTCCCGCCGCCCCAAAACGAGCAGGCGGCGGAAGCCGCGCCTTCGGAGACCGGCTTGATCTACGGCGCTGTAGAGTTCAGCAAGCAGCGCGGCGATCAGACGCTGACCTCGGCGCTGCAGGGCGACTACGTGCGCGTCCACGCCATTCAGGTCGCCGAGATGAGCCAGATGGACCCGGAGGAGATGGTAGAGCGGTTCGTGCGCGCCGTGCGGGAGCGCAACATCCGCTTCTGTTTCGTGCGCCTGCCCTTCCAGGTCGGTCCCGATCCGCTGGGAGCCAACGTCGCCTTTCTGGACGAGGTGACGCGGAGCATGGAGCGCGGCGATCTCTGGACGGGCGGCGGCCTCTCCTTCGGCGCGGCGCATCGCTTCCTGGAGACGCGCGTACCGACCGCGCTGTTTTTCCTGCTGGCGCTCGGCACGGCGGCGGGCCTGGTGTGGATGGTCCGGGCCTTCTGCCCGCTCCCACGCGCCACGGAGACCCTCCTATTAGCCGTCCTCTGCATCGTCTGCCTGGGCCTGGCAACGCGAGGCGATACCGGCCGCAAGGTCCTGGCGCTACTGGCCGGTATCGCCTTCCCTACCGTCGCCTGTCTGTTGACCTATCCCCGCCCGCGCTCGGTCCGCGAATCGCTGGAGGCGGGCCTGGAGCCGGTCGGCGCGGACAAGCGGACCTGTGTGGTGCAAGCGGTACGCAGCCTCGCATTCGCCTGCGCCATCACCGCCGTGGGGATCATACACGTGGCCGGTCTGCTGGCGACCCGGCCGTTCATGCTGGAGACGGAACAGTTCCTGGGCATCAAGGCACAGCACGCCGTTCCGATTTTCCTCGTGGCGCTGGCGGCGGTGGTCGGCGGGGTGGCGATACCGGGTGAATCGTGGACGCGCTTCAAATCCCGCGCCCGCCAACAGTTGCGCGCGGTCTATGACGAGCCCGCCCGTTTCGGGCTGCTGCTGCTGGGAATCGTTGCCCTGGCCGCTCTCTTCTTCATGGTGGCGCGGACCGGCAATGATGCGGGTGTCGGCGTCTCCGGCTTTGAGCTGCGCTTCCGCAATCTGCTCGATCAGCTTATGCCGGCGCGGCCCCGCACCAAGGAGTTCCTGGTCGGCCATCCGGCCTTTATTCTGGCGCTGGCCTGGTGGTGGCGCGGACGGAGAAAGCTGGCTATTCCCGCCTTTATCGTCGGCAGCGTCGGCCAGGTCTCGATCCTGAATACCTTCTGCCACATCCATACCCCGCTCATCATCTCCGCCTGGCACGTCGGCCTCGGCCTGATCCTGGGCGTCCTGATCGGCATCGGCGCCTTCTTCCTCCTGGAGGCCGTCCTGCCTACCCCGGATGATTTCACCACCCGCTACGCTAGAGACACCGAGACACCGAGAAAAACAGAAGAGAAGGCGTTAACCTGGCGCCCAGGCTCTCTGATTCGCTGGTTTCTCTCTGTCTTCTCCCTCTACGGAAATCAGGCGTAGAGGCTTCCTGGAACGCCCCTCTTCTTTCTCGCATTGGCTTTTCCTCTGTGCCTCCAGTGAGCGCAGCGAACGGGTGGTGAATCTTATATGCAGTTCACGGTTTCCGGATATTACGGCTGCGGCAATGCGGGCGATGAGGCGGTCTTAGCGGGAATACGCGAAGCGTTTCTGCGGCGGGCCGGGGACAAAGTTCGCCTGGTGGTCCTGTCTCAGGACCCGGAGAGGACCACGCGAGAGCATGGCCTGGCCGCCGTGGACCGGATGCGCATGGCGACGGTACGCCGCACGCTGCGAGAGAGCGATCTGCTGCTCTCCGGCGGCGGCAGCCTGCTTCAGGACACGACCAGCATGCGCTCCCTGCTCTACTATCTATGGGTGATCCGCATGGCGTACCGGCAAGGCGTGCCGGTCATGTTTTACGCGCAGGGATTAGGGCCATTGAAGCGTCGCCTCTCGCGGGCGTTGGTGCGGATGGCGGCCGACCGGGCTGCCGCTATCACCGTTCGGGATGAACCCTCGGCGCGACTGCTCGCCGCCATCGGCGTGAAGCGTCCGCCCATCGAAGTGACCGCCGATCCCGCCTTCGCACTCTCGCCGTCCTCATCCGAGGAGATTGAATCACTTTTTCAGAGGGAGGGATTGCCTGACGACGCTCCGCTGCTCGGCGTGGCGCTGCGGCCCTGGGGTTCAGCAGGCGAGGTCAGTAACGAGGCGGGTGCGCGCCTTCTGAAGGAACTGCAGCGGCAGTGCAGTGCGCAGATCGTGCTGCTGCCGATGCAGGTCCCTGGGGACGTGGCCTTTGCGGAATCGATTGCGCGGCAGACCGGCAGCCCGGACGCTTTTCCCATCATGCGCAACGCCTATTCCCCGGCCACGCTCTTAGGGCTGGTCGGGCGGCTACAGGGAATCGTAGCGATGCGCCTGCACGCGCTTATCTTCGCGGCCCGCATGGCGGTCCCGCCTTTCGCCCTCTCCTACGACCCAAAAGTCGACAACCTGATGGATCGTCTCGGTCTCTCCGATTCGCTGGCGCGCTGGCCCGATTTCGATCCCGAAGAGGTCGCGGGGCGTGTGGCCGCCATCCTGTCCGAACGCGACTCGCGCAGCCGCTGTCTGGCAGCCCAAGCCGCCGATCTGGAGCAGCGCGCCCTGCGTAATGCCGACATCGCGCTGGAGGTTGCCGGGTCACCCCTCACCCCCAAAGCAGCCGGTCCGTAAACGACCGGTTAGGGGTCTAGCCCCTCGTCCCTACCTTTGTAGCGGGCCGCCTGGCAATCTGGCCCATATGTGCCAGCCGCTGGCGCAGCCAGGTCGGCATGGGATGAATGACGGCATTGCCGTGCTCGTGGATGGGCTGGGACAGCAGATTGTCCGCCGGGTGCTTCCGCAGGTACGGCCCGGTAAGGTTGGTGGTCGTCTCATCCACCTTGAACCGCTTGTAGAGCGCCTCGTAGATGGCGGCTTGCTGCTGATTGCCTCCCGCCCGATAGCACTTCATCAGGTTGTAGTGGGCCGCCACATCCTCGGGATCGATAGAGAGCGTGTGCTTGAGCTGCTCGATCGCCTCGTCGTAACGCCCCAGACGGAACAGAATCGAGCCGGCCAGGTCGCGGACGTTTTTGTCGTCCGGGAAGACATGCATCACTTCGTTCAGCGTTGCCAGCGACTCCGGCAGCTCGCCTTCGTCGAACAGCGTCTGCGCATAGAAGAACTGAGTGCGCGCCTTCTGGTAGGGCGTCATCGGCGTGGGATGAGCCGCGTAGAGGGCAAAGGCCTTCTGGAAGGCCGCGGCAGCGGCGATGCTGTCGCGCTCGGCCTGGCGCACGCGCCCGATGTTGACGTAGCCCTCCGGCCACTGCGGCGACAGTTGGGTGACATGCTCGAAGGCATTGGTGGCGTGCAGGAAATCGCCCTGGAGGAGCAGGCCGATGCCGTAGTCGTTCCAGCGGATGCGGTCCTTCATCGCCTCGCCAGGAGTGGCCGGCGCGTTCGGTTTTGCATTGGCGTTGACCACAGGCAGAGTGACCGAATTCTGCGCCAGCACGATAATGGGCAGGTTCGGAATATTCTTGACCTCGCCGGAATTGATGTTGGGATCCGCGTTGAAGCGCATCGGGCGATCGTCCCAACTGCGCGTGACCAGGCCGCTTTTCTTCCCAAGACCGATGCCGACCGGCACGCGTTCACCCCCAGGAGCCATCGCGACCACCCGCGTGAGGCGTTTCTGCCCGCGCCTCTGGGATGCCGGGTCGGCCAGGCTGCCCGCGTAAGCGAACTGCGTGTTCCACCAGTTGAACTTGCGGTAGTTGAGCTTGGCCGTCAGGGTGACGTGATCGCCGCAGTCTTTGGGCACCTGGATGCGATAATGCACCGTGTCGGCCGCGCCGGGCGGGATCACGTGCGCATAGACGACGGCGCGAGCCGCCCAGGCGTTGCGCTTGTTGATCGGATTGCTGTGGCCGTCTACCAGCAGGGCGCGGTAGCGCTCCGCATCGTCCTCCACGGGGCCATTGGGCCACTGCAGGCAGCCGCTATGGAAGAAGACTCGGCCTTTATCGTCCTTCGCCTCCAGCTCTACCCAGACCTCATTGGCATCGGTCGTGCCGGCCGGGAAGGCGTGGCCGAGCTTGAGCGTGCGCACGACCACGTCGAGCAGGACGCTCTCGCCCCGGCGCAGGGCCGCGCCCGCGCCACCTCGATTTAGCGGGGCCGTCAGCGTTTCCTGGGCCATCGGGACACCGGCAGCGGCAGCAGGCAGATTGGCCGTGTTGATCTCCCCGGTCAGACTGGCCGCGCGGGGCGTCTCGCCCGGCGCGCTTCCGGTTGCGCCATGCCCCGTTCCGGCGGCCTTCGGCGTTCCCTTCTGGCGGCGCAGTGCAAAGATGTCGATGGAGAGAGCCTTGTCCTGCAGGAACTTGACGACGGTCTCCAACTGCTTCTGGTCGTGATAGGCGATGGGCAGCGCGGTGTTGGCGGCGGGGAACCGGTGCGAATGGACGAGGCCGCCGAAGTTGCCGGCATCGCGCGAGGCGACTTCGGGCATGTGGCAGTCCGCGCACTTCTTGAAGGCGGGCTGGCCGGTCTTGTCGTCCGCCGGATAGTAGAATGAGGCCGCGCCCTGTCCGGAGACGCCACTGACCTGCCAGGCGTCGTAGTCGTCGAAGCCTCTGAACCAGCGGTAACCGTTGACCGGCACATCCAGATGGACTTTGTGGCAGGTCGAGCAGAATTTGGCGGTCGCATCCACGTGGAACGGGCGCAGGAACGTCTTGGCGTGCGGCTCCGGCGCCAGCCGGGTCAGGAAGTTATGCACGTCCTTGATGAACGGATTGTCGGTGGTAATGTATTTGTGCATCGGCGGATAGTCCGCCAGATAGTCCCCCTGCCCCATCGTGCTCTTGACATGGACGATGGAGTGGCAGACCGCGCAGCCGATGCCCGCATGGGCCTCCGGGAAATCCTGGGGCGGCCAGTCCTGTTCCCGGATGGGCTTATCCATTCGGGAATGACCGCGGTTATAAGGGGCCTCCGTCAGCAGGACCGCCATGTCGTGACAGCCGCCGCACCACTTCGAGGACTTGGTGCCGATGACCTCCTGCATGTACTCGATCGACTTACGGTACCACTGGTTGTTGAACGAGGCGCGGTGGTGGGCGGAAGAGAGCCACTGCTGGTAGATGTCCGGATGGCAGCCCTTGACGCCGCAGGAGGCCGAATCCATAAAGTAGGCCGAGGGGAAGAACTGGCCGCCGACGGACTGAGCCGAAGAGGGGAAGAACTTGCCGTTCGAGCCGTCTCCCTCGTCGAAGGCGGTCATAGGCGGCAGCGATGGATTGGTAATATTGCGGTCGGCGCCGGAGGCCAGAATCGTATAGAGCAAGAGGGCGACGAGCGGTATTCCGAACACGAGGCCGAACCGGACGGCGGTAAGCAGGTGCCATCGCTCCGGCGAGTTCGCCGCGCTCTGCCGCGCCCGCACGATCAGATACAGCAGGCCGAACACGAGAAACCCGGCCGTGCCGGCGTCGTGGATCGGCAGCAGGATATAGCGCGCGCCGATGGGCAGCGCGGACAGGCCGACCGGCAGGAACGCCAGCCCGCTCAGCAGGCACACGGCCAGCGAGACGCGCGTCAATACCCGCAGGGTAACGACCGCCCTGCTGCCCTCGCGCAGGGTTCGTGCCAGACTGCGGACGTGGCTGATCAGATATCCGATAGCGAGCAGGCCGAGCAGCAGATGCGCGAGCAGCACGCCTTCATAAGTAAACGCGGCCAGCTCGATGCGCGGTGGGCCGGAGGCGCGATTGGCGATGAACAGATAAGCCGAATCCACCAGCAGCAGCGTCAGCAGGAAGACCCGTTGGAATCGGCCAAAGCGCGCGGACGCGCTTTCTGCCGCAGGCGCTGAAGTAGAAGAAGAGTTGGGTTCGTTCATGATACTTTTTCCTGGCACACCTGTTGCATCTGGCACGAACAGTTTCGCGAGGATTTATTCGCCATTCAGGGCTAAATTCCCTCTTTGCCATCACGCAGACGGGACTTCCCTTCCTGATTCCGGTGGCTGAAACCGCCCGAATCAGGAAGGGAGAAGCCTGGCTGTGATCAGTGTTATTTCGGCGGCTGTCCTTCTATTACGGTCCTATAGCGCCCAGGCGTCACCGAGGGAAGCTTCTGGATTTGGCCATCGGGCCATCGAATCGTGACGCTCTGAATGGCAGCGACGCCCAGCCCGAAATGGACCCGTGGGTCCGAGGAAGACAGATAAGACCCGCTGGGCTGGCACTGGCGCACCAGCGTAATGCCTCCGGCCACCACGGTAACGATCGCGCCATAGGCATCCCGATTGCTGCGTCCCGTCCCGATCAGCCGGAACCCGATCCAGCTATTGTCCGTGACTTGCGTCTCGTTGTGCAGCAAGAGCGGCCGGCCTTCGCTGTCGACCACCAGCGCGTCTACCCGACCGTCGTTGTCATAATCGCCGACGGCCAGACCCCGACCGACGATCGGCTGCAGCCGGCCCAGCCCTGAGCGGCGGGTCGCATCTTCAAAAGTCGGATGCTTCCCACCGCGATTGTGCAGAAAGAGGGTCGGCTCTCGATAGGTAGTCTTCTCGAAGCGGCGAATATTATCCTGCACGTGCCCGTTGGTGATCATCAGGTCGAGCCAGCCGTCATTGTCCGCATCGAAGAACTTGCAGCCCCAGGCGACATAAGGCAGGGTCGGTGTATCCAGTTTCGCCTGCTCGCTCTGATAGGTGAAGACACCGCCGCCTTCATTGTGGTACAGACATTTGGTCTCGTGGCCGAAGGTCGTCACGAACAGGTCCAGTTTTCCATCGTTATCATAGTCGCCCCAATCGACCCCCATGCCGGCATGTTTGTCTCCCACCGGATCGACCGCCGTTCCGGAGGCCATCCCGATGTTTTTCAGCCGCTTCCGGCCGGTATTTTCAAACAGATCGCCCGCGACCAGATCGTTGGCGACGGCGAAGCCGACATGCCCCGTATTTTCGAAATCGGCGAAAGCCACCCCAAGCCCCTTTCCATGCGCCGAATCGGCGTGCCACATGCGTGTCACCTCGCGAAACCGCTTCCCCTGCTCGTTATGAAACAGCACCCCCTGGAGAGGATCGTAGTCATTCGGGCCACAGCCGGTAAGCACGCCATGGAAAGGGCAGAGAACCAGGTCCTTTGTAGGATCGAAACGCACGTAGTCGGTAACGTAGAAGTCCAGATAGCCGTCGCCATCCAGATCGGCAAAACCGCACGAAGCGCCCCAGGGCTGCGGTTTCAAACCCATCTGCCGCGCCACATCTCGGAAAGAGCGGCCTCCTTCGTTATGCAGCAATAACCCGGTCCGGTACCCGCTGATGTAGAGGTCGTCATAGCCGTCATTGTCGTAGTCACCCACGGCGCAGCCTAAGAAGTGGCCGTGAAATCGGTCCAGCCCGGTCTCCTGGGTCACATCGGTAAAATGGCCCTGTCCATCGCCTCTATAGAGAGCCAGCTTCGGACCAACGAGCAGAATATCGAGGTTGCCGTCGTTGTTATAGTCCAGGAAGGCGCAGCCGTTGCCGATCGTCTGCAAGATATTGAGAGGACGCTTGCCAGGAATCTCCCACCGGTAGTGGAGACCGGCAGAGGGTCCGACTTCTCGAAACGAAGGAAATCCGGGATCGGAGGATGAGCTAAGGGCGGTCAGGTTTACAAGAGGATGCTGATGGTGGCGGGATACCTTCTGTCCGCACCCGAAGACAAAGAACAGCGCGAGTGCGCCTGCCACCAGGATAGGAAGCCAACGCGATGAGTAAATGGACGCGATCATTCTGAAGTTAAGTGAGGCGAGTTTTTCGGGCGACTGAAGTCGCAGCCCCTGGGGCCCCTACCCCATGCCCAAAGTCGCCCTTCGGCGACTGGCTTCCAATACAGTCTCCCCTCCCCTAAAATTGGGGGAGGGGGACAGGGGGTGGGGGCCCCAGGGGCTGCGACTTCAGTCGCCCGAAAAAGAAGATGGAAAGGACCCCACCCTGTTCGTGCTACGGTAGGAGAGGTCGCTATTGTGCTTAGCGACGATGCCGCCGATGCCGGTGATGTCTTCGATACCAGGCGCCGCTATGTCGCCTGTGTGCTCGGTACCAGGCCGCGCTATGCCGTTGATGAGTCTCGTACCACTCTTCACTGTATCGCCGATGTCTTCGATACCAGGCCGCATTATGCCGCTGGTGGGTCCGGTACCACGCGGCGCTGTGTCTGTGCGTCTGGAAAGCGGCTGCATGACCCTGCGCCATCAGCAACGTGCCGGCGATCAGGCTCATCAATAGTGCCAGGGCGATCCAGCTTGTTTTGAACCTCATGGTCTCTCGTCTCCTCTGCGGGGAATTACCGCCGTTCCCGAGCCTGCACGATAGGCTCCAGCGGTGAGGATGCTGCCACTTCTTCGTCGGCCAGCCTTGCTGACGAACAAGCGCTATTGCTGGGCTTGACGCTGTTTGCGCTGCTGTTGTTCCCGTTTTCTCTCGCTTCCTTCGTCGTAACCGCGCCGGCCGCCGAAAAAGGGACATCCCCATTTTACACAAAATAGTGTTGCTTTTTGATAGCATTCGTGTTAGAATGGAGCAACCTCGTTTTTAACACGTGTTACCCGGTTGGTCAAGGAGCCTGGATGGAGGCGTTCGGCATAAAAAGCGCAGTGTGGCTCACCCTGGCGGCGCTGTTCTGGAACAACACGCTGCCCGCGCCCACGCCGCTTGCCGCCCGCCATGCCGGCAAAGCCAGTAAAAAAATCCTGGTCGCTCCCGACATCAAGCCGGCGGCTCTGTGGGATGGACGGCGCAGCGTCGATTTCCATGCCATCGACTTTCCGAAGATGGTCCCGGCCGCGCAAGCCGACTTCCTGATCGATGACGAATACGTTCTGGGTTTGACGGTCAACGGCGAGAGCCGCGCCTATCCGACCCGCTTTGCGTCCTGGCATCACATCATCAACGATAAGATCGGGAAAAAGGATCGCGGCGGAGAGGCGTTTATCACCGTCACCTATTGAATCGTCTGCAATACGGGGATCAGGTTTGATCCTCCCATCCTCAACAATCACCCCGTGCGGTTCGACTTTTATGGCCTCTACAATGGGGTCCTGACGATGATCGATCGGGACACCGGCAGCGTCTGGCTCCAGGTCGACGGGCGCGCCGTCAAAGGCCCGCGGCTCGGCGCCGTGCTCAAACGCGGCCCCTTACTGGACACGACCTGGGGCGAGTGGAAGAAGCTGCACCCGGATACCCTCGTCATGGCACCCGAAGCGCGCTATCGCGACTGTTATGAGCCCAACGGCACGCTCGTCGAGCGCGGCTTCACTCAGTTTCCTGCTCCCTACTTCCGGCGCAGTCTCACGCATCGAGACCACCGGCTTCCCATGTTCGATATGGTCCTGGCCGTAAGCCTGCCTCCCACCGAAACGGATCAGGTCGTTCCGGCGTCCTCCGATCCCCTCTCCAATGCCCGCACGCTCTACCGCGTCTATCCGGTCAAGGTCTTCCACGGAAAGAGCGGTGTCGTCAACGATACCCTCGGGACGCTGCCTGTCGGGGTCATCTTCAAGGCCGGCTCGGCGACAATGACCGCCGTCAGTCGCGTGGTCGATGGGCGGACGCTGACCCTGGAGGCTCGCCAGGAGCCTCACGGCCGCGTTGCCTTTTATGATAAAGAGACCGGCACGCAGTGGACTATCGAAGGGAAGGCGGAAAAAGGCCCTCTTGCCGGCAAAGAGTTGCGCCGCCTGGATAGTTACATGAGTGAATGGTACGGCTGGGTCGCCTATTTTCCCCAAACGTCGATTTACGGCTTAGCGAACTAGCGGCACGTTCCCATGAAGCCCCAATGCGCTACGGCAGGCGCTCCCTGGCGTTCGCGGCGCCCGTAGATGCATCAAAAAGCCCCTTTGCCTATGGATCTCTTAAACCATAGGCAAAGGGGCTTTTGTAGGCCAGGCGCGATTCCTTAGTCTATCCTGCCCTGGCAGATCGGTCGGTCTCTGCCAGGGGCTAGCGCATGATCCACTAAGGAATCGTTCCCTCGATGCCGGGAGCCGCAGGCGGCGAGCACTGGCTGGCGATCGTCTTCTCGGTCGCCAGCTTGACATGGCTGTCCACGAAGTAGGCCACGCGCACCGGCCCGCTGATGTCCCGCCGCGTATTTACCGGTCCGGTCGAGACCGCCATCCAGTCCTTGACACTATCTTCTTTGCCTGCGTGCCACGACAGAACTTCCGCGCCCATGTAGGTATCCGCCGGAAGCGGGATGGCCGCCAGCGAGTGCAGCCGGCACATGACCGTGTTGAGACAGTAGCTGGAACCCTCTACCTTCCAGACCTGCTGGCCCTTGGTGGGATCCAGAGGAACCAGCGCGGGATCGATGCCGGTATCGCTGGGGCACTTGAACAGGTCCAGGTTCTTGACGTAAGGCACCGCATACGGACGCACGTCGAAGACCGTCTGATCGGTCTTGGGGAACTGGACCGGGTCGGCGGTGGGCACGCCGTCCATGCGGTGCGGGCGGCAGGCGCGGCAGGGGAAGGGGCCGGGCGGCTGCGTCCAGACGGAGTTGGGCTGGTTCGGCGAGTTGTTGGGTGGGAAGCTCTCGTCGTTGTCCTGGACGTACATCATCCAGGCCAGGCCGATCTGGCGGACGTTGGAGACACAGGCGGTCTGCCGGGCTTTCTCCCTGGCTTTGGCGAAGACGGGAAAGAGAATGGCTGCCAGGACGGCGATAATGGCGATGACCACGAGCAGCTCGATCAAGGTGAAGCCTCGGCGTGTGGAACATGGGTTGTAGTGCATGATGGGTATTCCTCCTAGTTTTAGAGTAAACGCACGTTATATGACTGGATAAAGCCGGATGTCCGTGCGCGGACATGGTGGCGGTTATCTCAGGTTATGGTTTCTCCGGGTCATACCAGTCTATCCCAGGCGGGCTGCCTTGCGCCTGCTGCCACGTCTGAGGAAAGCGCTGCCACTTGGCATGCCCCTCCGCGAAGACATAGTTTGCGCCCTGCTGATGGCGGGTTATCGCCGTGCTCAACGGTTGCTGAGCCATCATATCCCATTCCATCATCTGCATGCTCGCGTCCGTGACGCGCGGCGGATTGCCCCAGTACATGGGCATATAGTAGTCCAGGGTCCAGTTGTCCGCCAGCTCCGTCACCAGCACGCACTCTGCGGGATGATTGATCTGGGCCATGTGAGCTCCATAATAGGGCGGATAGACAGGCATGAAATAGGCGTTGAAGCCGTACGAGCTGGTACGCGGCATCATCGTGTTCGTCCAGAGCGGACTATTGTCGGAAGGGCAGCGGAAGAGGCCGCTGCTTTTCGTGTAGGGCTGCACGGTCGTCACCCAGTCCTGCGGGTCGGTCGTCATCATCATCCCCTGCATGCAGGTGCAGGGAAAGCCCTCGTCGTGATCGTCGGCGTACATCTGGATCGCCAGCCCGATCTGACGGCAGTTCGACAGGCAGCTTATGGCGCGGGCTTTCTCGCGGGCCTGCGAGAAGACCGGGAAGAGAATGGCGGCCAGGACCGCGATAATGGCGATGACCACGAGCAGCTCGATCAGGGTGAAGCCTCTATGTGCCGGGCTTTTCTTGTTGGTTAGAATGGTCTTCCTCCTTTTCTGGGCCTGGCCCGGTCTATAGCGCGCTGTCCGAAAGGAGCTTGCCGTCCTGGAGGCAGAGTTGGCGGCGCGCGGCCTCGGCGAGCGCGGCGTTGTGCGTGACGACCACGACCGTCAGGCCCTCCGCATTGAGTTGATGGAACAGCTCAATGATCGCCTCTCCATTGGCGCTGTCCAGGTTGCCGGTCGGCTCATCGGCCAGCAGAAGCTGGGGCGCGTTGATGAGGGCGCGGGCGATAGCGGCCCGCTGCATCTCGCCGCCGGACAGCTCGTGCGGGCGATGGTCGCGCCGGTGGGCCAGACCGACTTTCTCCAGCAGCTCGGCGCAGCGGGCCGCGGCCTTCCGGCGGGAGAACAGGGTCGGCAGCGCCACGTTCTCGGCCACCGTCAGGGTCGGCAGCAGGCCGAAATGCTGGAAGACAAAACCGACCTGCTCGCGGCGCAGGCGGGTCAGCGCCGCGTCGGAAAGGCCGCGCGTCACCGCCCCGGCCAGTGTCAGCTCGCCGGAGGTCGGCGTGTCCATGCAGCCCAGCAGGTGAAGCAGGGTGGTCTTGCCCGCGCCGGACGGCCCGACAATGGCGGCAAACTCCCCGGCCTGCAGGTCGAAGGAGACGCCGTCCAGAGCCCGCACCAGCTCGTTCCCGCGCCGGTACACTTTGGTCAGTCCCTCCGCTGAGATCAGGGGCGCGGCTCCGGCCTTTTCTATAGGTCGGGCTTTCTGGACGCTATCAGCCTTCATGGCGCTTTGGACCAACGCTTTCACCTCACGATACCGGGCCGATAAACGACCCGGCAATAAGTACCGGCGTCCTCCGGACGCCTCCCTTGCAGTGATTTCTCCCTCCCCTGTTCTTGGGCGTGGAGGCCGTTCCGTCTGTGAGGACGGTGTGTCTTTCATGCCGGGTCGTTTATCGGCCCGGCAAACAGATCAGAAGGCGGCGCCGGCGCGGATAGCCTCCACCGGCGAGAGCCGGGACGCGCGCCAGGCGGGCAGCAGCCCGGCCAGGCTGCCCAGCAGGACCGCGCCGAGCAGGCACGCCGCCATGACCCACAGCTCCGGGCGGACCAGCGGGTCCGTCGGGGAAAAGGGCAGCCGCGCCCGCAGCCAGTCTTCGATACTGCGCGCCCCCAGAGACGCGAAGAGGATACCGGCCAGCCCGCCGACGGCGCAAATCTGGACCGTCTCCAGCCAGATGAGCCGGAAGATGTCCAGGGGCGAAGCGCCGACCGCGCGCATCACCCCGATCTCGCGCGTACGCTCGGCCACGGCCATCAGGACCGTATTGCTAACGCCTGCCCCCGCCACCAGCAGCGCCACGAGCGCGATGCAGGCCAGCAGCGTCCGCGTCGCATTCACCAGATCCTGAATGGAGCGGAACAGGTGTGTCAGCGGGACGATATTCATGTCCATGCCCGCCTCACAGGCGCGCAGCCCGCCGACCACCCGGTCCAGCATGTTGGGATCGGTCAGGCGCACGAGGATATGCGTGAGCTGGTTCGGGCGCTTGAAAAGCCGCTGCGCCTCCGCCAGGGACATATAGATGAAGGTATCATCAGCGCCCTGGGTGGGCGCCAGGAGTCCCGCCACGCGTCCCCGCGGCCCGTCCAGCCCCGGCAGCGTGAACTCTTGACCCAGCTTGAGATGCAGCGTCTGCGCGAGCTGCGAGCCGACCAGGCAGTCGTTGCCGTGGGTCGGGAAAACGCCCTCGATGTGCCAGCCGCGCTTGATCGCCAGCAGTCCCGGCTCGGCCCCCAGATAGACCGACTGCGCGCCGGTCGTCTGATCGTAGACGGCGTTCATCAAGAGCGGCGCGGCGACGGCCACCCCTTCCGTCCGCTTTACCTGCTCCAGGTAACTGGCCTTGAGGTAGCAGGGCCAGCTCGCCCCGTGCAGCGCGATGGACGCGGCATCGTAGGGACAGCCCTTCGGCACGACCAGCACGTGCGCGCCCAGCCGGTCCAGTTCGCCCTGCAGACCCATCTGATAGCCGCGCTGGAACGAGAGCAGGCTGAACAGGGCCGCGACGGCGATAGCCACCCCCGCCGTTGTGACGAGAGTACGCAGTTTACGCCGCCCGCTATTTTTGAGCGCCAGCCGAAGCCAGGTCAAGGCCTCCACCCCCGTCCCCTCCCAATAACAGAGGAGGGGAGAATCTGTCCAAAGCTGTTATTATCGCCCTTGCGAATGAGCCAAACTCTCATCCGCTTAAAATCCGCCCGCGAGAGCGGTTGGCCTGACTCCTTACGTTCCCCTCTCCTTACGAAGGAGAGGGGTAAGGTCCGGGTCGTTCACGGCCCGGCAACTATTCCGCGCGTAATGCTTGTGCCGGCGGCAGACGGCTGGCCTGCCAGGCCGGATAGAAGCCGGCCACCAGGCCGACGCCGATCCCCACGATAAAGCACTGCAGCGCCACGCCGCCCGTGAGCGTCAGCATCGATTCGGTGGGCGCCAGCGGTACATACGCCTTGATCGCCTGCTCGACAAGGCGACCGGCGACGACGGCCAGCGCCAATCCGGCGGCGCTGCCGAGCGTCGTCAGCGCCATGCTCTCGACGGCGAGCAGACGGAACACCTGGCCGCGTGAGGCGCCGATCGCGCGCAGGATGCCGAGCTCGCCGGTCCGCTCCAGCACCGACGAGAGCATGGTATTGAAGACCGACAGGGCGCTGATAGCCAGCGCCAGGATGGCGATGGCCAGCACCAGCGTGCGTACCGCGCCGACCAGGTTGAGAAACGTGCCCAGCATCTCCGCCAGGGTCACCACCTGCGCGCCGGGCGTCTGCTGCAGGCGCGTGGCCGCCTCCTCGCCGAGCGTCGGGTCCTTCAGGCGAATCGCTACAGCCGTGAGGCGGCCCGGTTGGTGAAACATCGCCTGGGCCGTCGCCAGCGGGACGAAGAAGAGACTGTCATCGCTGGTGCCACTGCGCTCCAGAATACCGCAGACTCGGAAGCGTCTCCCGGTCTCCGGGCTGTAGAGCGTATCGCCGACCTGGCGCATCTCCGTCGCCGCGGCCTCCGCGCCGAGGATGACGGAATTCGCGTCTGAGAACCACTGCGAGCCGGCCTTCAGCCGCCACCAGGGCTTGAGAGGCCGGATCGCCTCGTCGATACCGACCCACAGGTCGGTGCGGCCCTCCGAGGGACGCGGGAGCGCGGCCATGAGCATCGGCGCCGCGCAGGCGACCGCCGAATCGCGACGGGCGAGATTCACCGCCGATTCCGGCAGGGAGGCATCCAGTGTTCGGCCCTTGAGCACGCGAGCGGCGGCATCGTAGGGACAGCCCAGCGGCACGAGCATCATCTGGATACCCATGCCGTTCAGCTCCTGGCCCAGCCCGCGCTGGTAGCCCTGCCCAAACGCCAGCAGGCAGGCCAGCACGCCCACGGCAGCGGCCACGCCCAGCAGGGTCAGGCCGGTGCGCAGCCGGCGGCGGACCAGGTTGTGATAGGCCAGAATGAACATAAGATGGAAGGGAACAGGGAACAGGGAAAAGTAAAGACCGTTCTCTTCTTTTCCCTTTTCCCTTCTATCTTTTCCCTCGTTAATGGGTATGCGGCAGATCGGCGATCGGCGCGGGATGGCCGAGCGCGAGCATGACCAGAATGCTGTGCGCGCCGTCCAGGATCGCCTCCGCCGAAGAGTGGGCGGCTGCCGGCACATTGGGAATATCCTGCCCTGATCGCCAGGCGGAATCGGCGGTCTTGCCCCGAAACGCGCCCAGCCAGGCGGGAGACTGTAAGGCGGCGGCGACGGAATCCGGCTCGCGCAGCCGCTGCAGCCGGGCGCCCACGACTCTGCCATCCAGCCCGACGGCCAGCACCATCTCGATGACACCCGACTCGCCGCGCACGCGCCGCGTGACGATCGCGCCGACCGGCGTCTGCCCGGCAAGAATCCGATGGATACGGACGGCGTTGTCCTCGCCGGTCAGCGGGCGTCCCAGGCGGCGCTGCAGCTCCGGTCGCTGACTGCTCAGCGCCGCCAGCTCGTCCTCATAGCCGCTGGAGGCGGGAAAGAAACGCTTCCGATCCCCCTCCGGGTCGCGCCAGGGACAGAGACCGGCCTGTTCGTCCTTTTGCGTGAATTCGCTGGCCGAGACATCCACGGTGGGCAGGTCCTCGCCGGAATGCGGGCGCAAAAGCGCCCATCCGATCCCGGCAGCGGCCAGAAGCCCCACCAATCCCAGGAGAAAGAGAGAGCGGGTCCTCATTAGTACCGCAGCCCGGTGGCGGCGATCCCCGGCTGCGTGCCGGGAGTCACCTTGCCGGCGACCGTCATGACCGTGTGCAGCGGCACGTCGCTGACCACAAAGCCGGCGGCCTTCGTATCGACGCGGACCACCCCGGTCTTATCGCGCAGCATGAACCAGCAGCCCGCTATCGGGCACTTTTCGATCATCTCGCCGCGCACCACGACCGGTTTTGCGGCCGGCGCTTTCGCCAGCTCATGTACCGTCGCAGTCACTTCGGCGGCCGGCGCGACCCCTTTGATATGCTCCTGCGTCTTGCCACAGCCCACCAGGACAATGCCGGCTGCCAATATCAGGACACTCCATCCATATCGCATGGATGATCCTCCCTCTGACCCTATGAAATGCCTCCGTCGGAAGAAAACAGAGCAGGAAAACGCATACCGAGGCTATCATCGTGAAGAGCCGGAGCAAAAACGGTTGCCGTCTGTTACCAGAACATACGGAGTATTCCCAAAAGTTCGTTTATCATAACAGAAAAATTTATTTCTCGCAAGTTTTATTCCTATCGCGATGCAATGCCTTTTCACCTGGCTTAAAACCCTTTTCACCGGGTTAAAGCCAGGTGCTAAAAACAAAGCCCGCCAAAGCGGGCTAATGCCCCACCCCCTCCTCAATTCTAGGGAAGGGGAGATTTGGAATTGAAGTCTCCCCCTCTCCTTACGAAGGAGAGGGGGTTAGGGGGTGAGGTTTTTACTGCGTTCCGCCCAGATCGTCGGCGGCGGATTTGGCGGCGGACTGGACATCCTGGTCTTTAGAAGTGGTAGCCAACTGCCGCAGCGCCGGGACGGCCTCCTTGTCCTTGCGGTCCTTCAGCGCCTGGATGGCTGCCTCCTGCATCCGAGGCTCGGCATTGTCCTGCAGGATCGTCATCAGCGTCGTGTGAACATCCGCATTGTCTGGAGCGATCTGACCCAGCGCGCCGATAGCCGCCAGGCGCACGCCGTAGGCATGGCTGGAACCGGTCGCCTCTACCAGAGCCGGCGCGGCGGCATCCAGCTTGGATTCGGCGAGGTCGTTGACGGCGGCGCCGGCCAGTTGGTCGTGCAGCGAGGGCTCTTCGACGAGATGACGGAAGACCGCCAGATGCCCGGCGACGCCCTGGGCGTTCAGTCCTCCCAGAGCCGCCTGAACGACGACATACGGCTCGGTATCACTCATGGCGGCGTTCTCCAGCAGATAGGCGTCTCCCTCCTCGGCAGGCAGCTTGCCGAGCGCCTCCAGCGCGGCAGCGCGACGCTCCACCTGACCGGAATGGGCCTCCGCCCGGAACACCGAGCGCAGCGAATCTTTTTTGGCATTGCCCAGCAGGCGCATCAGGTGCGCGCCGCCGACCTCCCCGGTCTCCAGATGGAGCGCGGTGACCAGGAGCTGGATCTTCCGGTCGTCCAGGTTAGAGGAAGCGATCTGGTCTGCCGCCTGGTCGCGGTCCAGAACGCTGGGCGCATGGAGCAAGATCGCCGGCAGCTCGCTGTCGGCCCAGTGAAGGTCGGGCATATCCTTGAGCAGATCGTGGTCCGGATCTACCAGCAGCGCGTCCGGCTTAAAGGCCGCCGGGAGGCGGAAGGTCTGATCGGCTTTATCCAGCCGGACCCGGAACCGCTGGACCGGGTTGGCGGACGCTTCGCGCAGGAGGGCCACGCCGAGCGGCGTGTCGTAGATGGGCGTGCCGTCGGAGGTGTCCTGCGTCTGCTTGACATGCAGAATCACCGTGTGGTCGGCCGGATGATAGGTCCAGCTCGTCTGCAGCACCGGATGGCCGGGCTTGAAGATCCACTGGTCGAAGAACGGCTCGACGTTGCGCCCGGTGGACTCATTGAGCGCTTTGATCAGGTCGTGGGTATTCACGGGCTTATAACCGTAGACGCGCAGGTAGTGGCCCAGCCCTTTGAACAGAGCGGCATCGCCCAGAGAGCGGCGCAGCATGTGCAGGATCAACCCGCCTTTGGGATAGGTGTGCCGGTCGAACATCCGGTCGCCATTGGGATAGAGGTTCGTGGAGACCGGCCGCTTGTACTCCCGCGCTTCGGCCAGATAGCTCTGCCGGTTACCTTCTTTATCCTCGTCGTAGCGCTCGGCCCCGCCCTTATGCTCGGTGTAGAGCATCTGGAAGAAGGTAGCGAAGCTCTCGTTGAGCCAGATGTCGCCCCAGTCTTCGCAGGTGACCAGATCGCCGAACCACTGGTGAGCCAGCTCATGGGAGGTCAGGCTGTAGACGCCCCATTTCTCCGAGCGCCGGTCGATCACGGCATAGATGCCCAGCGTTGTCGCGCTCACGTTCTCCATGCCGCCGCCGAAATCGAACATGCAATCCTGGGCATACTTGGGCCAGGCGTACTTGACGCCGGTGAGGCCGGAGAAAAAGGAGAGCATGTCCGGCGTGTGCGCGAAGCTGACGGGAGCCAGGTTGCCCATGCCGCGTGGCACCACGTAGTAGAGCGGAACGTCTTCCCACTTGCTCATGCGCACGTCCAGCTCGCCGCCCACCAGCGAGAGCAGATAGGTGGAGTGCGGCTTGAACATCCGCCAGCGGTAGGTGCGGGTGTGGTGGACAGCATCGTGGGTCGTCGGCTCCTGCGCGCCGTTGCCGATGACGACCCAGTTCTCCGGCACGGTGGTGATGGTCTCGCTGGTGCATTTGTCGTTGGGGAAGTCGTAGCAGGGGACCCAGTGGTGGTTGGCCTCCGTCTCGCCCTGGGTCCAGAAGCTGGCTTTGCGCTCCGGGGAGCGGGCTTCCGGATCGACCCAGTGCCAGCCGCCCAGGCCGTTGGCGCCGCCGGCCGTCAGGCCGCCAGGCATGCGGTAGCGGATTTCGACGGCGACCTCCTTGCCGCGCGCCAGCGGCGCGGGCGGCGTGAGGGTCAGCTTCTCGCCCTGGTGCGTGAACTGCACGTCCCGACCGTTGAGGCGGCAGCCGTCGATCTTGAGGTTAGCGCCGGCGTCCATCACGATCGCCGTCAGTCCATCGTGCAGCGGCGAGAGATAGTGCGTGACCGAGCCGCTGGCGGAGTGGTTGGGCGCATCGACGGTCAGAACCAGCCGCAGATGGCGGACGTGGTAATCCCTATGCCGGGGATGGTGGATGGTGGCCTGCGGCGGCTTGAAAGGATTGCTATTCTGGCCCTGTGCCAGGGCGCGCGGCGCGACGCCCAGACCGGCAAGCAGGAAGAGGCCAGGCCCGAAGGCCCAAAGAAGGCGGCGGTAGGGACATTTCAACGTGGGGGCTCCTTTGCGTACAGATCAGCTCACTTCGCCCAAATTCCGCCGCTCCCCGATAAATTCCTGCTTGTCTTTTTCCCTTCTACCAGGCTGCTGGCCCTACCGGTACCATCACAGATTTCGACAAAATCGCTCGATAACCAGCGCGTATGCCCGT
The DNA here is from genome assembly GCA_035653075.1 of Chthonomonadaceae bacterium. Classification (GTDB taxonomy): domain Bacteria; phylum Armatimonadota; class Chthonomonadetes; order Chthonomonadales; family Chthonomonadaceae; genus DASRCN01. The sequence goes on from DASRCN010000074.1 coordinate 55,799, forward strand.
TTGGCATGAATCTTGCAGGAAACATTTGGTAGATCGCCGGGTCTTCACAAAGAGCCTGGCGGAGACCTGTCAAAAGAAAGGGAAATCGCAAACTAATGAAGAACAGAGCGCGCGTTCGTCCGCTGCTTGTTCTGGCAATCATAGCGCTGGGGTTGGGACTGGGAACCGCGAAGGCTCGATCTCAAGATGAGATCGATCCGGCTTACAGCAGTTTCATCGACCCTGTATTTTTGTCCGGCTACACTTTTACCATCGGGGGTCAGCCGATCACCAATTTCATGGATTCGAGCGGCGGCTTGAACCTGTCTGCCGTCAATGCGACGAATGGGATCTTTCAGTTCGGTTTCTCGAATCCGAACTCTGCGATGAACGTCGTCTTTACCGGCACGGATCCCTTTGGTGGAAACGGGACCGACAAAATCACCGGTATTGATGGAGTCTACCTGCTTTCTAATGGCCCCAACGACGGCAAGAACAGCGTCACGGCAACACTCAATGCCAATGGCGCTCCGATCAAGGATTATAACGGCAGCAACGATGCGCACACCTGGAAAGGAGGGCTGGCGCCCGGCGCCAACTTCCCTTCGTACACCGCCACGAACTTCGGTTCCAGCAACTACCTGCGCATGAACCAGGACCCGAATTGGAATGCGGCTTCTCCGGGATCGAATCCGGAGGTTGGCATGTACACGTACCAGAACATTGCGCAGAGCGCCTCTGCTACCGGAGAGGTCTTCTTTGGAATGCATGCCCGAGACGCCTTCGGCAATACCGCGTTCCTGATCCTCGCTCCACCACCGGTTCCGGAGCCGGCCTACTTCCAGTTGGGCGGCCTGCTGGCCTTGGGCGGTCTGGGATCGGCCTATCGCCGGCTGAAAAAGCGTCGCAAAAGCGCGCAGGCGTAGCCTACAAAACACGGACTAAAGAACGCCACTCTCTCTTGTGCGCGTGGGCGCTGCCTTTTATGGGCAGCGCCCACGTTTCCTCTTGTCAATCGCCTGGTCGCTGCGGTAGAATAGAAAAACCTCGGTGGGATCCTTCCCTTTTGGAATGAGGTAACGGCTGTGTCTGATCTGCCGGGTGGAACGGTCACTTTCCTCTTTACCGACATCGAAGGCAGTACCAAGCTCTGGGAAAAGCATCCCGAAGTCATGCGTACTGCTTTGGCCTGCCACGACAAGCTCCTGAAAGAAACGATCCAGAGATATGGGGGACATGTTTTCAAGACCGTCGGCGATGCCTTCTGCGCCGCGTTCACGATGGCCCCCGCCGCGCTTTCGGCCACGATTGCGGCCCAGCGTGCGCTACTGTCGGAAAGCTATGAAGAGATCGGCGCGTTGCGGGTCCGGATGGCCTTGCATACCGGGGTGGCGGAGCAGCGGGACCATGACTACTTTGGCCCATCCTTGAATCGGGTGGCCCGTCTGCTGGCGATCGGACATGGAGGCCAGGTGCTCCTTTCCAAAGTCACCCAGGCACTGGTCCGCGAAAGCCTGCCGGCGGAATGCGATCTCAAAGACATGGGCAGCCATCGGCTGAAAGACCTGCAAGACCCCGAACAGGTTTTTCAGTTGCTTGCGGCGGACCTGCCGGCCGACTTTCCGCCCCTGCGCTCTCTGCAGTCCTTCGCCAACAACCTGCCCGTTCAGTTGACTTCCTTCATCGGCAGAGAGCGGGAGATACAGGAGGTCAAGGAGCTGCTCACCAAGACCCGGCTGCTGACCCTGGTCGGCAGCGGCGGCAGCGGCAAGTCCCGGCTGGCCCTGCAGGTGGCTGCGGACCTGATCGAGCAGTATCCCGATGGCGTCTGGCTGGTGGAGCTGGCTTCTCTTTCCGACCCGGCTCTGGTGCCGCAAGCGGTCGCCACGGCGCTGAGGGTGCAAGAAGAGCCGGGCCGATCCCTGCTTCAAACGCTCGCCGACACGCTCAAGCCGAAGCGGCTGCTATTGCTGCTGGATAACTGCGAGCACCTGCTCAATGCCTGCGCGCAGTTGGCGGATGCTCTGATGCGAGTCTCTTCGCAATTGACGATCCTGGCCAGCAGCCGGGAAGCCCTGGGAATCACCGGCGAGCGGTCGTACCGAATCCCTTCCCTTTTGCTGCCGGATGGGGCGCTGCGGACGCCGGTGGAGACGCTCATGCAGTGTGATAGCGTGCGTCTCTTTGCGGATCGGGCCACCACCTACCTGCCCTCTTTTGCCGTCACTCATACCAATGCGCCGGCCGTCGCCCAGATATGCCGGCGTCTGGACGGCATTCCTCTGGCTATCGAGCTGGCGGCGGCGCGGGTGCGCGTCCTGCCTGCCGAGCAGATCGCTACCCGCCTGGACGACCGGTTCCGCCTGCTGACCGGCGGAAGCCGGGCGGCCCTGCCCCGCCAGCAGACCTTACGGGCGCTGATCGACTGGAGTTACGACCTGCTCTCCGAGCCGGAGAAGATCCTGCTCTCTCGCCTCTCCGTGTTTGCCGGCGGCTGGACTCTGGAAGCCGCCGAAGCGGTCTGCGCGGACGAACAGGTCGAGGGCTGGGAGGTCCTGGATCTGATGGCGTCCCTGGTGGATAAGAGCCTGGTGGCCTTCGAGCAGACGACGGCAAAGGCCCGGTATCGTCTCCTGGAGACGGTGCGACAATACGCCCGAGACCGGCTGGCGGAGCGCGAGGAAGCGCCTCCTTTGCGGGGCCGGCATCGGGACTATTATCTGGCGCTGGCTGTGGAAACGGCCCCTCACCTGCAAGGCCCGGAGATGATGGTCGGGCTGGACACCCTGGAGACCGAGCATGATAACCTGAGGACGGCGCTGGCATGGTGCCGGGAAGACGCCGGGGACCCGCAAGCTGGCCTGCGGCTGGCAAAGGCGCTCCTCCGCTTCTGGGAGATGCGCGGCTATCTGACCGAGGGCCGAGAGCATCTGCGGGAGCATCTGGCGCGCACCGATGCCCAGGAAACCACGCAACTGCGCGCGGAGGCGCTCAATGGGATCGGCGTTCTTGCCTATCGCCAGGGAGACTATATACAGGCGCGCGCGTACCTGGAGCAGGCGCTGGAGATCAATCGCGCCATAGGAAACCAGAAAGGGGAGGCGATCAATCTCGGCAACCTGGGGAATGTAGCCAGCTACCAGGGAGATTACGCGCGGGCACAAGCCTATTACGAGCAGTTTCTCGTTATCAGCCGCGAAAGGGGCCAGCGAGCCTGGGAAGCGCGGATTCTCACCAATCTGGGTAATCTGGCCCTGCATCAGGAGAGTTACGAGACGGCGCGCTCCCATTACGATCAGGCGCTGACGATCAATCGGGAGATCAGCAATCGGGCCGAAGAAGCCAGTACCCTGGGGAATCTGGGAGAGGCTGCCTATTACCAGCAGGATTACCCTCTCGCCCGTGCTTACTACGAGCAGGCGATTGCGATCCATCAGGAGATCGGCAATCGGGACGGAGAAGCTCTGGTTCTGGTGGGCCTGGGGAACCTGGCGCGCAAGCAGGAAGAGCTGACACACGCGCGGTCTTTATACACGCAGGCGCTGCAGATAAGGCAGCAGTTGGGGCAAAAGAGCGAATTGACGATCATCCTGGAAGGCTTTGCCGCCCTGTACGCGGCGATGCGACAGTTCGAGCGTGCGGCCCGTCTGTATGGAGCCGCGGAGCAGTTGCGCGCCCATCGGGGAGAGCCGCTGCCTCCCAATCAGCAGCACGAGCAGGAAGAGACTATCACCGCAATCCGCTCGGCGTTGGGAGAGAAGGTGTTTCCATCCGCATGGGCGGAGGGACGCCTGCTCACCCTCGACCAGGCCCTTACCCACGCGCTGGAAGACGCAGCCTAAAGCTCTCTCATGCGGGTTGGCTGGCCGTAGATTACGCGGTCACATCGCCCTATTGGGCGGTGATGGCATAGATCGTCTGGTTGCCGTAGTCCGCGACCAGCAGATATTTTTGGTTTTGATCCGCCAGTACCGCCAGCGGGTCCTGGAAGTTGTAGGCGACCTGCACGGCGTTTCCATTCGTCACATCGACGGCGATCAGGTCGGCGTAGGTCAGGTTCACCGGCTGGGTCGGGATGGTGTGATTATAGCGCGCGATGAATATCCTGCCGTAGAGCTCTGAGGGCAGGCCCGTGTTGTACCAGAAGCTGCATCCGTCGGCGGAGGCGCTGGGGCCGAGGCCGACCGGATGGGCCGGGTCGTAGGGCGGATAGGGACCTTTGTTGTAGAGGTTGTCGAAAGCGATCGAGCGCGTGATCACATGGCCCGTCTGGCTGCGCAGCAGGAAAGGCGACTTGTTGACCCAGTTCGAGGAGTGATACCCATAGTCGCCCCCGGCCACAGCGGCGAACAACTGGTCGTGAACGTCATCGTAGACATTACTGTCGAAGACATCCCCATCCAGCCCAAAGCCCGATTGTCCATTGCCTTTGGTCGTCACCCGGTTGAAGTTATTGGTAAAGTAGAGATTGTTGTTCTGGTCCAGGCAGAGGCCGAAAGGATTGCGCGTTCCGGCGGAGTGGACGATCAGCTTGTTATCCGCCGCTTGATAGGGGCTGCTATCGCTTTGGATCAGGGCCTTGAGCTTGTCTGCCGGATTGAGCGTATCGGCGGAGCCTTGCGTGTCAACGACATGATCGAGGTTCTGGATCGTACAGATCGTGCCGCCGTAGGCGCTATCGCCATAGGTCTTGCCGGTGCCGCCGGACCAGAAGCCGGTGTTGGGCGGGAAGTCGCTGAGGGAGCCGGATGTCCAGTATCCGGAAAAGCCGTTGATCGTGCGCCGCCCGACCCCGACATAGAGCGTATCTCCCACGATCTGAATCTGATCGACGTCGTGATCGCCGGTGGGGACGCCGGTGACGATGGCGACCCGGACTTCTCCCGTTCCACCCCAGGCATTGAGCGTCCCGTGCGTCCGGGTGAGCTTCCACAGGGAATCGGTATGTGTCGGCCACGTTACGGGGGAACCGAAAGCGGTCAGGAACATCTCGTCTTTGTTGGTACTGCTATTGTAATGAAATCCGATGCCGATGCCGTTGATGCCGCTGACTTCCTGTTTGGAACCGCCCAGGGTTCCCGCCACCGCATCGTAGGCATAGCTCCAGACCCCCTGGTCGGTCGTCATCACGTAGAGCCGCCCGTCCGGCCCCCAGGCCATCTGTGCGGGATGCCCCGGCACGGTCGCGCCGGTCGATTGCAGCGTGAGCTGCCCGGCATAAGCAGCGTTGATCGATTGTGCTTGAACAGCGCGTCCGGGGATAAGCAGGGCGGCGGCCACTCCCGCGATAGTTGTCATAGTCCACTCGCGATGAGGTCGAGACATGAAGGGTTCCTCTCTTAAACGGCTTCCTGCAAGGCAATAAGGTTTGCGATCCATCCGCCCGAACAATTCGACAGTCGCTTTCAATCTTCCTTCTCGTTAACCGGGCCGATCACTTCAGGCCCACACCCCCTACCCCTCCAATCGCCTAGACCACCCCTTGCCCCATTCCCCTAAGAACAGGGGAGGGGCTAGACTGGAAGCTGGTTGCTTCCGGAGGATGCCTGTTTTTCATGCCGGGTCGTTTATTGGCCCGGCCGGGAGGAATCCAGGGCTATCTTCGCGAAAGGGACTATGTAAATCACCTTTCCTCGGGACTCCGCAATGCCCACCATTTGCCGGATTGAATTGTTGGGAGGTCTTTGCCTCCGCCAGCAAGATCGAGTGATTACCCGCTTTTCCACCCAGAAGACCGCCAGCCTGCTAGCCTACCTGGCGTACTTTCGGCATCAGCGCCATCCCAGGGAAGTGCTCATCGAGATGCTCTGGCCCGATTGCGACCTGGATGCCGGACGCAACCGCCTGAGCACGGCCCTCTGGGCCTTACGCCGAATTCTGGAGCCACCAGGCATCCCAGCAGGGACGGTGCTGCAAGCCTCTCATTTTGATGTCGGCTTGAACGTCTCGGCAGTCACCACCGACGTGGCCGAATTCCTGGCCGTCTTCCACTGTGCAGCGCGTTCAAAAAATCCATCCGAGCGTAGAAATCATCTCCTGCGCGCGGTCGATCTCTATCGGGGCGAGCTGTTGCCCGGCTTTTATGAGGATTGGGCGCTTACCGCCCAGCGCCATCTGGCCGATCTCTTTGAGCAAGCCCAACAGTTGCTTTCGGCAGAGGCCTGGCAAGCCAACGCTTTAGAAACCATCGCTTCCTCTCTGCCTCCTCTCGAAACGGACTCCGAATCGCTTCCCGCTGGGTCTCTGCCCGCTACTTTTACCCGCTTTATCGGACGAGAAGAGGAGTTGGGCAGGCTGCAAGAGTTGCTCTCGCCGCTCTCTAGCCTCTCGCCTAGACCTCGCCTGGTGACCATCACGGGAACAGGCGGCATCGGCAAGACAAGGCTGGCGCTGGAGGTGGCTCGCCGGTTGCAGCAAGCCTACGCGGACTCTATCTGGTTCGTGTCGTTGGCCGATATTAGCGATCCCAGCTGGATCGGCAGCGCCCTGGTCGAGGCTCTTTCGCTTCCTCGTGCCAACGAAAAAGAACTGCTGGAACAGGTGACCGCCTTCCTGAAAGAGAGAAACACTTCTGCCTTGCTGGTCCTGGATAACTTCGAGCAGTTGGTGGAAGGAGGCGCCAACATCGTGCAACGCCTCCTGGAACAGGTGCCCACGTTGACCTGCCTGGTCACCTCTCGGCGGCTCCTCAGGCTTTCCTCCGAGCGGGAGTTTGCCTTGCAGCCGCTGCCGGTCCCACACCAGACCGAGCTTCCCGAGCGCCTGAGCCTATATGAGAGCGTGCGCCTGTTTATTGATCGGGCGCAGAACGTGCGTTCGGATTTCCAGGTGACCAACAAGAATGCCCCTGCGGTGGCAGCCTTATGTCAGGACCTGGAAGGCATTCCGCTGGCCCTGGAGTTAGCGGCGGCGCGCACACAAGTCCTGACACCAGAGCAGATGCTGGCTCAGATGCGTCGGCGATTCGCGTTTCTGGTGAGCAAGCAGCAGGACGTGGCCGCCCGACACCGGAGCTTGCAGGCGGCCATTGAATGGAGCTTTCGGCTGCTCTCTGCCGAGTTGCAGCGGTTTCTGGCCCGGCTGTCGGTGTTTAGGGGCGGGTGGGCATTAGAAGCAGCCGAGGTGGTCTGCGAGGAGCCGATGGTGCTCGATTTCCTGGAGCATCTGCGCGAATGCTCGCTAATACTGGCAGAGGAGAGCGAGACAGGAATGCGCTTTCGGATGCTGGAGACAATCCGAGAATATGCCTGTGAGCAGTTAGCCGAGAATAACAAGGATTCCGTGAACAGGAATGCAGCTTACTACCAGAAGAGACACCGCGACTACTTCCTTGAAATAGCAGAGGAGGCAGAACAACAACTGGTTGGACCGGAACAGGCTGTCTGGTTGTCTTATCTGGATATGGAGCATGATAACTTGCAGGCGGCTCTGGGTTGGTGCCAGGCCAAGAAAAAGAGTGCGGAGGCAGAGTTGCGTCTGGCAGGCGCTTTATGCCATTTTTGGAACACGCGGGGTTACGGCCATATGGCGTGGGCGCATCTGACAGCGGCTTTATCGCGGGAGGGAGCGCAAGCACGAACGCAAGGGCGGGCAAAGGCGCTGCAAGGAGCAGGATTGATCGCTAATAATATCTCTACGTATGCTGCGGCTCAAGGGCTATTTGAAGAGAGTCTGGCGATCTATCAGGAGTTGGGAGATAAGCGGGGCATTGCCTCTGTGCTCAACAGTCTGGGCTTCGCGTTCTGGAATCAGGGCGACTATGTTGCTGCGCAAGTATACGTTGAAGAGAGTTTGGCGATCTCGCGGGAACTGGGAGACAGGCTTGGCATCACCAGTTCGCTTCACATCCTGGGTAATGTGTTCCGTGACCGAGGTGACTTTGCTGTTGCTTGTACCTACTATGAAGAGAGTCTGGAATTGTGGCGTGAGATAGGGAATCCGGGACGAATCGCTGTGTTACTTCACAATTTAGCGGATATTAATAGATTTCAGGGAGACTACGTAGCGGCTCAATTTCTTTATGAAGAAGCACTCACAATTAACCGGAAGATTGGTGGACGAGTATCTCAGGTAAACAATCTTTCCAATTTGGGTCTGCTAGCCGAACAGCAAGGCGCAACCTCTCAAGCACAGAGGTTCTGGGAAGAAGGTCTGGCGATAGCGCGGGAAGTCGGGTATAAATTCGGAATCGGCATAACACTCAATAACCTGGGAAGGTCGGCTCTGTTTCATGGGGCGTATACACGTGCGCAAATGCTCCTGGAGGAGAGCCTGGCGCTATTTAGAGAGATAGGGGATAAGCCGAAAATTGCCAGCGCGCTCAACGCCCTGGGAGATATTGCTAGGAATTGGGGCGACTATGTTCAGGCGAGCGCTTACCAGAGAGAAAGCCTGTTGATATGTCAGGAGTTAGGTAAATACGGCATTGCCGACTCTCTGGCAGGGTTTGCAGATATGGCGGTAGCTCAGGAGCAGCCGGAGCGTGCGGTACAACTATGGGGAGCGGCCGAGGCTCTGCGTGAAGCCATGGGCACTCCCTTGCCGCCCCTTGAACGTGAGAAGTATGACAAAAAGCTGGATGCTGCGCAGAAGGCATTGGGCGCGGAGAGGTTTGCAGCCGCCTGGGAAGCAGGACGTGCAATGACACAGGAGCAGGCGGCCGCCTATGCGTTACTAGACCCCGCAACGCCGGTTGAATAGAGTATGCGAAGAGACATCATAAAAAGCCCATCCTTTCTATGGTCTTATTATTAACGACCCTGTTTTTGGGGAATTTTTGGGACCTGATCGGTATCCTGGACACAAAACGTGTCGTTCGCTCGCTGCAATGAAAAAGGAAGGCCTGCCAGAGCTTCGCTTCACTAACTAGCTGGGCGCGACAACCGTTTAAGCTCGCCATCTCAGAAGAGGAGGACTATTGCAATGAAAGGCTGTGTGCAGCTTCACCCCGAACGCAGGATGCCCGAACAAGCGAAAGGCGCAATGAGCCGGCATGGCTTGCAGTCCGTTTCCCTGGTAGAGGTTTTGATCGTGGCAGGCGTGCTCGCTGTGCTTGCGGCCGCCTTCTTTCCCGTGGTCGCTCAGACCAGAAGCCGCACAGGCCGGTCGGGCATGAGCCTTCTGCACCAGTTCGGCGTTTCGGCTTTTATCGCTGTCGAAGATCACGACGGCATATTCCCCAACGTTCGGCCTCCCTCCGCGCACGGCCCCTCCCCGATGATCTCAGTTCAGGGCGGCGCCTGCGTGACCAACGATTCCAACTTCACGACCAATGCCGCCGGTTGCGAGGACCTTCAGACGGGTCTGACGTGGGGAGAGTCGTATACCGACATTACCGGCGGGCACACCACCTGGAAGGGAGCGGCGGATTTTTGTTCGAGCTTCGTGGAAAACGGCATCGGGGGCTGGCGGGTGCCGACCTTAATGGAAATGCAGACGGCAGCTACCCACAACATTACCCACTATGTCTCTGCCACAGACTGGGGAGCCTACCGCTGGTCCTCCACGAACCGGGGCAAGCAATACGCTTACACCAACGATCTGATTTCCTCAACTCAACTCTTCACCGTGAACAGCAACGAAGAAGCGACCTGTGTCCGCCCCTGACCTTGCCGGTTCACTGTCCTTTCCTATGGCTCAACGAAATCCCGCTGGCTGGCCCGCCGCACGACCGCTTCTTTAGAGAGTGGCGGGTCGGTCTTCTGGTTTCTATATCCACGCAATCAATAACTTCGGACAGATGCCGTTAGGGAAATTTGGTATTCTCAACGCAAGGTGTGATGTGCGTCCGCTACGACAGAAGAGGAGAACCTACCATGACTTTACCTCGCAAGACCCGCTTCCTGCTCAGGCTATGCTTCTGTTTGCTTTTCGGGACAACGCTCCATGCACACGCTCAGACGTTTACTACTCTCCACAACTTCGCCGGTCCGCCTTCGGACGGATCGACTACCTACGCCGGTCTGGTTCCAGCCAGTGATGGAAACCTTTACGGTGTAACCAAATTTGGGGGAACCAACAGCAACGGTACCGTCTTTAAGATCACGACTGGAGGCACGCTGACAGTCCTCTATTCCTTCACAGCCCTGACAAATGGAGACAATACCGATGGCGCAAACCCGGTTGGCGGGCTGATCTTGGGCAGTGACGGCAACCTTTACGGGACTACTACTGCCGGCGGCGCTAATGGCAACGGCACGATTTTCAAAATCACCATCGGTGGCACGGTGATGACTCTCCATTCCTTCCAATCAACCGACGGGACCACTTCTAATGGCAGGCTTCTCCAGGCCAGTGACGGCAATCTGTATGGAACGACTCACTTTGGCGGCGCCAACAACGATGGCACCGTTTTTAAGATCACGCTCGGAGGTACGTTCACCGTCCTGCACGCCTTCAACGGAACGGATGGAAGCGGTTCAAATTCCTATCTTCTCCAGACTTCTGATGGCAATCTCTATGGGACAACGATGAGCGGAGGTACCAATGACGATGGAACCATCTTCAAAATCACCACCGGCGGGACTCTTACAGTAGTGCATTCCTTCAATGGGACCGATGGCAGCGTACCTGATGATGGGTTGATCCAGGCCACCGATGGCAATCTCTACAGCACTACCCACGGAGGCGGCGCCAATAACGCAGGTACGGTTTTTAAGATCACGACTGGAGGTTCCTTCACTAGCCTCTACTCCTTCACAGCCACGTCCAGTACCGGCACAAATACGGATGGTGCCCAACCGCTTGCCGGTCTGATCCAGGCCAGCGACGGCAATCTCTACGGCACCTGCCAGAATGGTGGCGCCAACGGCGATGGCACGCTCTTTCAATTCACTCTGGGCGGCACCCTGACCGTGCTTCACTCCTTCAACGGAACGGATGGCAGCCTTCCTGATAGTCGGGAACTTCTCCAGGCCAGTGATGGCAACCTCTATGGAACGACGTACAGTGGCGGCGCCAACAGTGACGGCACGGTATTCCGCTATCAGTTTGCTGGCTCTGCGGTCGCTCCTTCCGATTTCAATGGAGACGGGCATCCGGACCTTCTATTCCAGAACACTTCCACCAGCCAACTGGCCGTCTGGTACATGAACGGCATCACGCCTATTGGTGGAGCTTTCGTCACTCCTTCCCAATCCTCTGGCTGGAGAGCGGTAGGCGATGCCGACTTCAATACAGACGGTAAGCCCGACATTCTTTTCCAGAACACCAGCACGAACCAGCTTGCCCTCTGGAGTATGAATGGCGTCACTGCTACCGGAGGCCAGATTCTCTCTTCCACTCCTCCTGCCGGCTGGAATGTGGTCAGCCTTGCCGACTTCAATGCAGACGGGCATCCGGATCTGCTCTTACAGAACTCCTCTACCGGGAGGTTGGCGATCTGGTACATGAGCGGAGCTACAGTCACCGATGGCACGTATGTCACTCCTTCTCCCGCTTCTGGCTGGACAGCCGTCGGCAGTGGGGACTTTAACGGAGACGGCAAGCAAGACATTCTCTTACAAAACTACTCCACCGGTCAGTTAGCGGTCTGGTACATGAACAATAATGCCACGGCTACCGGAGGCGCCTACATAACTCCCTCTCAGCAAGCAGGATGGAAGTGCGTATCGGTCATCGACCTCAATGCAGACGGCCACCCGGACCTTCTCTTCCAGAACACGAGCACCGGCAAGCTGGTCTACTGGCTGCTCAATGGCGTCCAGGCCATCGACGGCAACGCCTTCTCTACTCAGCCCCAATCTGGATGGCAGGTGATGGGACCGCATTAGCAGTCACCGGGTCGTGAACGACCCATCTGGCAGGCTATCGACGGCAACACCTTCTCGCTGCAGTCGCAATCCGGCTGGCAAGTAGCAGGATCTAGCTAACCTATTACAATTCCCACCTCTGGTCCCTTCCTTCATAAGGGAAACCTGTTCGCGGGTTGAGCGTCCCCCTCCCTTCGCAAGGGAGGGGGCGGAGGTGAGGTAAGGAGAATACCATGCGCACCCTTCATCGAAGTGTCTTCGCCGCCCTTGCCGGGACCTTGCTCGCAGGTATAGTGATAGCTGCGGCGCCAGCGGCTAAAGCCCAGTATCCAGCTCAGTATCTGCTGGTAGGAACCTATCCCAGATCCGGGTATATCGAGCGATATTCCCCCAGCACCGGGGTTTTCATAGACAATTGGGTCACTTTGGGATCCTACATCTGTGAAGGTTTGACTGTCGGCCCGGACAACAACCTCTACATCAGCATCTACTCGTATGGCGCCGGCCAGGACGGAGTCTATTGTTATGACGTGACTACCGGCACCCTGACCAACTTCACTGGTTCGCTTCACATCTCAGCCCCGAATAATTCCGCTTTCGGCGCCGATGGCAACCTTTACGTTCCCAACGGTTTCACCCATCTTGTGAACCGGTTTAACGGAACCACAGGAGCCTATATCGACGACTTTGTACCGGCACGTTCGGGCGGGCTTTACGAACCCACTGCTCTGACCTTCGGACCAGATGGCAACTTATATGTGCTCAGTTCCGGCACCAGCCAGGTGCTGCGCTATAAAAGCACGACCGGCGCATTCATCGACGTTTTTGCCCAAGACTCCCATTTTAATAATGTAGGTGGTCAGGCTGACCTCGGTTTCGGGCCGGACGGCAATCTGTATGCAACAAGCCAAAACAATGGAAACGGCGAGATTGTGCGTTTTAACGGTCAAACCGGAGCCTTCATGGATGTCTTCGCTTCCGACGGCATGAACTGGGGCGATGGAGGGCCAGCGCCCTTTAGCTGGGGACCGGATGGCAATCTCTACGTCGCCATTGGCCAAGCTGGCGGACCCATCGAGCGTTTCAACGGATCGACCGGAAAGTATTTGGGTACCTTCATTCCCAACACCTACCTGAGCTATAACTTCGGCATGGCATTCTGGTATGCCCGGCAGGCCACCATCCTCCATTCTCTGACCCTCAAACCGGCCAAGCTGGCAGGCGGCAATCCCTGCGTCGGCACCGTAACCCTGGCGGGCCAGACGCCGCCTGCAGGCGCTACCGTCACACTCTCCAGCAATAGCTCCATGGCCTCCGTGCCCGGTTCTACCTATGTCTCTACGAGCACCACTTTCGCCCACTTCCCCATTGTCACGACGCCGCAAGCCTCCGTGCAAACCGTAAAGATCACCGCAAGCTGGTATGGGGGTCAGAAAAGCGCGCAGCTTACTGTGCGGCCTCCAGTCCCGTCTTCGCTGAAGCTCAACCCTTCTAAGGTGACGAGCGGCAGCAGTTCTTCAGCCACCGTGACGCTGGATGGCGTGACCGCCGTCGATACGCCGGTGACGCTTTCGAGCAGCAGCACGGTGGCCTCCGTCCCCGCAACAGTGACCGTGCCCGCAGGCCAGCAGTCGGCAACGTTCCCGGTAAGCACGACGGCGGGCGTGACCGGGATCGCCACCATCAGCGCCTCGGTCACCCTTACCTATTCGACCGGGCCGGTTACTACCACCAAGAGCGCCAGGCTGACGGTGAATTAGAAAGCCTGTCATGCTGGCCCGCAGAATTAGCAGGCCAGCATGACAGGACCCTCAGATGCCGCCCGATCTCAGCGATCGGGCGGCTTATGCTTTACTTTTATGAAGGAAACCAAAGACGGGCGGGGAATAGTACGGGACACTCCCTATCGTAACGTGCAGGAGACTTTCCGTGAGTTTGCCAGGCGGCACTATTACCTTCCTCTTTACCGACATCGAGGGCAGCACCCGGCTCTGGGAGCAGTTCCCTGAAGCCATGTGCCAGGCTCTTGCGCGCCATGACGCCCTCCTTAAAGAAGTGATCGAGAGTTACTACGGCTATGTCTTCAAGACCGTTGGCGATGCCTTCTGCGCCGCGTTTTCAACGGCCTCGGAAGCTCTGATGGCCGCCCTCACCGCGCAGCAAGCTCTCCTGAAAGAAGAGTGGCAAGGCATCGGCCGTTTGCGGGTGCGCATGGCGTTACATACCGGCATCGCCGAGGAGCGTGATAATGACTACTTCGGCCCTGCGCTTAACCGCGTGGCTCGCCTCCTGTCTATCGGGCATGGGGAGCAGGTGCTGCTCTCTCAGGCAGCCTGCCGGCACGCGCGCGACCACCTTCCCCCTGGATGCAGCCTGCAGAATAGTGGCACGCACCGGCTCAAGGATTTAGAACTTCCGGAACACGTCTGGCAACTGCTGCATCCCGATCTGCCTGCGGAGTTTCCCCGCTGCGCTCGCTGCAAGCCTTTGCCAACAACCTGCCGATCCAGTTAAGCGCCTTTGTCGGCAGGGAGCCGGAGAGGGCAGAGATCCAGGGCTTACTGGACAGGACGCGCCTGCTCACGCTGACCGGCAGTGGCGGCTGTGGCAAGACGCGGCTGGCCTTACAGGTCGCCGCCGACCGGGTGGAGGCGTATACGGATGGCGTATGGCTGGTGGAGTTGGCCGCTCTCTCCGATCCGGCTCTGATCCCGCAAGCCGTGACCTCGGCGCTGGGAATAAGAGAAGAGCCAGGCCGTTCTCTCTCCCAGACCCTGGTGGACTTCCTGCAGCCGAGGAACGTCCTGCTCCTTCTGGATAACTGTGAGCATCTGCTCTCGGCCTGTGTGCCGCTGGTGGATGAATGGCTCAAAACGTGCCCTCACCTTCGCCTGCTGGCGACAAGCCGCGAGGCGCTGGGACTGACCGGCGAGCAGACCTATCGCGTTCCCTCCCTCGCGTTTCCGGATCTCGACCGGCTTCCTAAAAAAGGAAAAGAACTGGCCTCTCGGGTCGCCCCATATGATGCCTGCCGCCTGTTTGTCGAGCGGGCCAGCCTGCATATGCCCGGATTTGGGCTGACGGACCATAATGCCGCCGCCGTGGCAGCGATCTGTTCTCGCCTGGACGGAATCCCGCTGGCGTTGGAGCTGGCGGCAGCGCGCGTGCGCGCCATGCCGGTCGAGCAGATCGCCGCGCGGCTGGAGGACCGGTTTCGCCTGCTGACGGGCGGCAACAAAACGAGCCTGCCACGCCATCAGACACTGCGCTCGCTAATCGATTGGAGCTACGCGCTGTTGAATGCCTCAGAGCAGGCGCTGCTGGGACGCCTGTCCGTATTTGCCGGCGGCTGGACCCTGGAGGCGGCAGAGGCTGTTTGCACGAATGCGGACATTGGGGTAGACCAGGCGTTGGATCTGTTGATCGCGCTGGTGGACAAATCCCTCGTGGTGTATGAACAGGAAAACGGGCAGGCGCGATACCGGTTGCTGGAGACGATCCGGCAGTACGCGGCGGAGAAACGGATTCAGTTCGGTGATGGCGATCTCTGGAACCGGGGCCACGCAGAGTATTTTCTCCGCATGGTGCAAGAAGCGCGCGCCAAATTGAATGGACCAGCACAGACGGAAGCCCTGAATCTTCTCGATATTGAGCGCCCTAACCTGCGCGCCGCTCTGGCCTTCTGCCTGGAGCGTTCCGTTGGTTCCGACCCGGCAGACCCGCTTAGAGAACAGGCGCGAGAACAATCGCTGCGTCTTACGGCTGCCCTGCAGGAGTACTGGAAAAGGCGCGGATATTTGACGGAGGGACGGGAGTATTTCACCGCTGTGCTGTCGGAATCAGATTCGGAATCCCTGGCGGCCTTGCGCGCCGATGCGCTTCTTGGGGCAGGTGCATTAGCCTGGAGGCAGGGCGATTTTCCCGCTGCGCAGGGATATTATCAAGAGAGTCTGGATCTATACCGCATGCTGCAGGATCAACGTGGCGCCGGCATGGCGTTGGGCAATCTGGGCGTTATCGCAGAACAGAAGGGAGACCACGTAGCTGCCCGTGCCTTCTACGAGGAAGCGCTCTTTATATTTCAGGAATTAGGCATGAATAGGGCCGTAGCGATCGCATTCAACAATCTGGGAATCATAGCGAATAAACAGGGAGACTATGCCACCACCCACTCTTACTACGAGCAGGCTTTTGCGATCCATCGCGGCCTAGACGACAAGGCCGGCATGGCGATGTGCCTGGATAATCTGGGCCTGGTAACAAGATACCAGGGAGATTACTCCCAGGCCCGCGCCTATTTCGAGGAGAGCCTGGCGATCAGCCGGGAAATAGGGGACCGGCATGGCGAGGCGACCTCTTTGAGTAATTTAGGCAGTCTGGCCTGTCAACAGGAGGATCACGCGGCCAGCCGCACTTATCTGACTGAGAGCCTGGTTCTAAGGCGAGATATGGGCGATAAGCCCGGACTCATCCATGTCCTGGATGGATTTGCCTCTCTGGCCTGCAAACAGGAGCAAGCTGAAAGGGCGGCCAGGCTGGATGCCGCTTCCGCTGCCTTGAAGGAAACGTTGGACTACCAGGACCCTCCGAACGAGCAAGAGAATTTCAGCCAGAGGCGATCCGATCTACAGGCGCTGCTAGGCCCATCCCTTTATAGGACCGTGACCCCCTCAGGGCGTAGCATGTCGTTGGATGAAGCCCTGGACTATGCGCTGCAGCCTGCCTCGAGCGATCCTACCATTTTATCTCCCTGAAAAGCGCGCTTGCCTTATTCTGGAAGAGGGAAGCCGGAGGAAGCGCAGGTCTTTTGAAGCAAAGAGGGAATCTAAAGGCATCTTACACCCGTCAGAAAGCAAGTGAGGAACAACGATGCCCTCTCAAGACACCTCTATCGATCCGTTCGCGCTGCGGCCGCTCTACAAGTACCTGCGGGTCGCCGACGTATGCGATGCACTGGACGGCATCGGCTACTTCGACATCGGCTTGCTGGACCCGGCTATTCGTCCGCTCTGGCTCGGGGTAAAGTTCTGGGGCGCGGCGCTGACGGTCCGCTGCGTTCCCGCGAACCGGCCGATGTGGAAGCTAAACACCACCGAGGAGATCGTCGGCGCGCATGGGGCCTGGTTCAAGGAAGTCGGACACGTTCGGTTTAACGATCTTATCCAGCCTGGTCACGTGCTGGTCAGCGATACCGGCGGGGCGCGCGAAGTCGGCCTGTGGGGATCGGAGAACTCGCTGGGCGTCATCAGCGCCGGGGCGGTCGGCATCGTCACAGACGGCTACTGCCGGGACACGGCGGAGATCGCCCTGCAGAAGACGCCCGTCTGTGCTCGTGCCCGAGGACGGACCATCATTCCCGGCCGGATCGAGGTCGTCGAAGTGCAGACGAGGATCGGCTGCGGCGGCGTGCAGGTGCGGCCGGGCGATATGGTCGGCTGTGATGACGACGGCATCGTCGTCGTGCCCCTGGAGGTCGCCCGAGAAGTGGCTGTGCATGCCCGCGCGATTCTCCTGGCCGATATGCGGGCGCGGCGCAAGCACTACGAGCGACTGGGCATGCCGCCGGATGCGACCGTGGACTACGAGACCGTCGAAGCGTATTATGCCGCGCTGGATGGCGGGGAAGCCTCTTGATCGATTCTGCCTGCAGACTCCGTAGAGGGAGCGAAGAAGGATGATCGTACGGTTTCTGGGCACCTCCGCCGGGGAGCTTTATCCGGGCATCTGGTGCCGGTGCCAGCACTGCCAGAGAGCACGAAGCGAAGCGAAGAGCCGCCGCCAGAGCGCCGCGCTCTATGTGGAGGCGGAGAGCGCGCCGAATTCCTCCGGCATTCTCATCGACTTTCCTTCGGAGATCGTCAGCCAGGCGGACCGGCATGGAATCGATCTGCCGGGCCTCCACACGCTGCTGGTCACCCACTCTCACGGCGACCACTGGTTTCCCTACCAGTTGCGCTGGCGTCACCGTCCGTCCGCGCTGAGCCCGCCGGGCGAGCTAGCGCCTTACGACGCCACCGGACCGCGACACACGGAGATTCCCATCCTCCACATCTGGGGAAATGCTAACGTGGAGGCCGTTTTACAGAGGGAGTTAGGGGACGATCTGGAACCGTTCGCCCTCGCATTTCATCCGGTTCGGCCTGAAGACACGTTCCCTGCCGGCGGCTTTACGGTGACCGCGCTGGCGGCCAATCACGACGTCGGGCGCGAAGAGGCGGTCCACTATATTCTTCAGACAGGAGACAGGACGATCCTCTATGGTCTGGATGGAGATACTTTCCTGCCGGCCACGCGGGAGCGGCTCCGCGCTTTCCGCTTCGACCTCGTCATCCTGGAAGCCACGTTCGGGCTTGGCGAGGGAGGAAACCACCGCAACTTCAAGCGGCTGATCGCCGAAGTCCGGTGGCTGCGAGAAGAAGGTCTCCTGAAGGCGGAAGGGCAGATCGTCGCAACGCATTTCTCGCCCCATCACTGTCCTCCCCATGCAGAAACGAGCGCGTATCTGCTTCCTCACGCTATTCTCGCGGCCTGGGATGGCATGGAGATCCGGCTGTGACCGACGACAGGCAAGCAGGTATAGCGGAATCGAGCCGGACGCAGATCACGTTTCTCGGAACGGCGGCCGTCGTTCCCGGCCGGGGACAGGATAGCACCTGCTTTGTCATCAATGGAAAGCACTTGGTCGATACGGGCTGGTACGGCGCGCTCAAGATGCTCCACTACGGATTGGACCCCATGGATCTGGACACCTTGATCCTGACCCACTGCCATCACGACCATTATCTGGGCTTGCCGCTGCTGCTGTTTTACCGAAGCACCTGCGCCGCCAGGCGGCCGGACGGTCCGCCCTTGAAGATCATCGGGCCGCAGGAAGATTTGGAACGCGTGGTCCGATTGGCCTTGCAGTTCTTACAGTCCGACCGGTATCCCGTCGTCGCTCCGGCCGTAGAACTGTTTCCGTTAAGTCCGGGAGACCGTTTCGAGACCGATTCGGTTCAACTGGAACCCTGCGTGGCGATCCATACCGTTCCGGCGCTATGCTATCGCTTTACCGATAGACATAACGGAAAAACGTTTGCGTTCACCGGCGATACCGCGCCCTCTGCCAAAATCGTAGAGCACGTTCGCGGCCTGCCTCTCCTGATCCATGAAGCCTCTTATGGGCCGGCGCCCGCTCCGGCAGACGATGCCTATCTGCATTCCGGCGCTCCGGATGCGGCTCGCATCGCCTCGGAAGCCCGGGTGGGCCGTCTGGCGTTGGTGCATGGTGTTGCGGAAAAACAAGAAGCCGCGGTCGCGGCGGCACAGGCACTCTTCCCGAATACCTTCTGGCCCGCGGACGGCCAGACCGTCACGGTCGAATAGACTGGAAAGACGTTTTGTCGCTTACGGCTTCCATTAAGGACTATCGGGACAGGGGCAGCAGAAACGCGTAAGCCACTGCGGACTTCATCTGGTTCGAGACCATATCCTCGTTCATCTCCGGACACATTCCCACGTCGGAATAGGTCTGCAGCGGCGGCCAGGGTCCGAGCGGGTAGAGCATTGCGCCGATCCAGGTGCCCATGCTGGAAGCCGCCTTCTCGCCGCCGGTCCGCGGACTCGGGCCTTCGCACTGTATTCCGGCGATGGGGCCATCCGGCGAATACCGGCTATACATGTGGAGTGGGCTGCTGATGCGCCTCTGGCCTAAGCGCGTGGTGAAGACCGTGCCCATAGGGTTGCAGCCTAGCGCCCAATCACAGGTCAGCACGATCCAGGTCCGGTACTTCGGGTCGTGCAGCAGCGTCGTGGCCTCGATGGCATCGACCAGCCAGATCGGATGCGCGCCCGTGCCCCAGACATTGGGCGCCTGGGGATTGCGCAGGTAGGGATAGGCTTCGGTCTCCGCCCAACGGATCCACGTCTCCATTCTGCGCCGGAACGCGTCCAGAATCCTCTGCTTGAGGACGGCATCCACGGGCCGTCTGCAGAAGGCATAGTAGAAGCTGGCGTCGCGCTGGTCGTACTGCTGCCATACGTCCAGATCCGCATCGGCCTTGCGACTAAAGACCGTATGGCGCTCGAACGCCGTCCGGTACTTCGGCTCTCCCGTCGCGCGGTAGAGCTGTATCGCCGCCAGGATCAGCGCGTCCGGCTTTCCCTCGGCCCCATGCGTCCCGGCCCAGTTCCACGCACGGACCGCCCGATCGAGCAATTCTCTGGCGTCGGAGCGGCGGCCCAGCCCGTTCCAGATCAGCGAGGCCTGGGCTGCGGTCGCGGCAAACCGGAGGCTGCCCCCGGCATCCTTTGCGAACGCGAAGTCGCGTTTCGTGTCCTCCTCGGCCAGCGTGATCTGGTCCGGGTCGCCGTCTGATTCCGTGCCGTCGCGTACGCCGCCGTCGGAGTCCTGAAGTCGCACCCAGAGATCGAGCGCCCAGCGTCCCTCATCCAGGATGTCCGGGATGCCGTTGCCGGCCTCGGGAATGCGCAACTGGCCGTCGTAGAAAGCCGCCGGATTCACCTCATAGGCCAGGAAGGCCAGCTCCGCCACATCTAAATGCGAGCGCGGGTTGTAGTCGCCGGCATCGTGATGGCCACCGTAGAGATCGTGCTTCACCGGGCTGATGACATGCTTCGGCAGTTCCTGAAACGCCTCCGATTCACTGCCGCGCGACAGGTCGGTGAGTTCGGTGCGGTCCCGATGACAGGCCGGACGGTAGTGGATCGAATAGGGCGGTTTCATCTCGATGCCGCAGCGCTGGTGGAGCACGCCGTTCATCATCACGCGGAAGGGCTGGACGTAGACGTCGCGGGCAATACGGAACGCAAACGAGCGGCCCATGCCGGGAACGACCACGTAGTATCGGCCTTCCGTTTTGAGCGCGCTGAAATCCATCTCGTAGACATTCTCGCCAGAAAGGTCCTCGTGGTAATAGCCTTCGGTCCGATCCCCGACGCGGTGGCGCAGTCGAACCGGCCCGCTCAACACCAGGGCATGGCTCGCCGCATCCCGCACCTCGAAGCGCGTCGCCCAGGGACCATAATCCAGCGCGCCAAGCGACCCCATCCACGCGCCCACATAGGCCCTTTTGCGCGGCGTGTTCGGCAGATAGCCGACCTGATTCACCTTGATGGCCGGGTTAAGCGTGCGCTTATCCTCCACGGTGAGGCTGGCCCGCGAACCGGCTCCGGTAAGCGGCGTGACGGCATTCAGGTCCAGGGTGTAGGTACGACCTTGCTTGAGGGGCGCGTCAAAGACCGCAAAAAGCTCATGAACGAGGTAGTAGCCGTAGGGCCAGCCGTCGGTCTGGAAGCAATCGCCCCGCGAGCGCCGCCCGATGCGCACCGCTCTGCGCCCGGTGCGAAAGTCCGGGTCGTCGCGGCACTGGAGCACGATGGATTCGGGATGGCCGTCGAACCCGGCCGCATCGAAACTATCCCCCACCGTCACCTGAATCACGGTAGGCGCCAGCAGCTCGATTCGGCGGATTCCCAGCCGGTTCTGCGCCGCCGCACGCTGCTCCGTTGCGTCCGTCATCGGCTCGATCCAGGCGGCGGCGCGTCCGCCGGTGACGGGCTGGCCGTTAATGCCTAAAACCTGGACGGCGTACCGGCAGCCCGCGCGCAGGGGACGTGGCAGCGTGAGGGTGACAACGTGCCGCTCATACGATTTGCCGCGCCATCCCGCTGGCGGCGAATCGTCCGGTGCAGCCGTGTGCCGCACGGCGCTCGCCCGCAGGCCCTGCCGGAAATTCGGATCGGTAGCGCTCACGATGCGGTAGGCGGCCGGCTGTGTTCCGACCCTCGTGACGAAGCTCGATCCCAGGATCAACCGGACGGTCCGCGGATCCATCCACCGGGCAACGCGCAGCCCATAGCGATGCTCCGGCCCGCCCGGCCCGCTCTCCACGCTCTGCGCCCAACCTTGCGCGGGCAGCCGGACGCATAACGCCATCCACAGGGCCAGCAGAATCCAGGCTCGCTTATTCGCCAGTGGCGACCGATCCAAACCGATCGGGACGGGGCCGCCGCGCGATCGCGGAAGGAAGCGGCGGGAACGGGGCGCGCGGCTCCGTCGGCTACCAGTGGGCCGTCGAGTTGTAGTCTTTATTTTGCAGGTTGGCATGTCCGTGCTCGATGGTGACTTTCAACAGGCTGGCAGTGAATTCCTCAACGATCTCCCAAGAAGGAACAGGACGCCGCGCGGTGAATAGTCAACCGAGATAGCCCTGAAGAGAAGGGAGAGGCCATGATCTCTCAGGAAGCTTCCCTGCGCCGCGTGATCGTGGCGCGGCTGAATCCGGGAGAAGACATCCTTCTAGCGCTGCGCGAGGCGGTACAGACGCATGGGATCGCGCACGGCCTGATTCTTGCCGGTCTCGGCTCCCTGGACCGCTACCACGTCCACGTCGTGAAGACAACCAACATGCCGCCGGGAGATACGTTCTTTGAAGGCGAGGGGCCGTTCGACATCCTGACGCTCACAGGCGCGATTCTTGACGGTCGGGTCCACGCGCATATCACTTTTTCCAATACCGAAAAAGCGATGGGCGGGCACCTGGAGGAAGGCTGCCGCATCCTGACGTTCGGCATCGTCACCCTTGCCGAGACCGAAGGACCCGATCTTACCGGCTGGGACCGCGTCGGCCCGCTTTCATGACGATACACGGCGACGAAAGAGAGCATACATGATCGAGCGCCTGGAAACACAGCCGTTAAAGTCCGGGGAGATGTTGGAGGTGGTGGTCGTGACCGCGCCGGATCCCTCTCTAGGACCGGAAGTGGATGCCCTGCTGGCTCATAAGCGCGATCCTTATCAGTTTCATTTACAGGCCGCCCTGCGCGGGGAGACGGACGCGCTGGAGACGCGCTTCTATCTGGGGCTGCTGGACGGCAAGCCCGTCGGCAATATCATGACGGTGGAGCATCAGGGCATCGGAATTTTCGGCCACGTCTACACCCGCCCGGAACACCGGCGCAAGGGCGTGTGTAGTGCGATCATGTGTCAGCAAATGGAGCACTTCCGGCAGCGCGGTGGCAAGGTTCTTCTGCTGGGCACCGGCTTCGAGAGCCCGGCTTACTGGATCTACCACTCCTTCGGGTTCCGCAGCCTGCAGGATGGTTTTATGCGCTACTCCCCCGAGCCGGAGGATTCATTCGAGCGAGACTGGTTTGTCCCCGGCCCCGTGCAAATCGCGGCGCCGGCCTGGCAGCACTGGCCGCTTGCAGCCCTGCTGGCCTCGCGGCCCGGCAAAGAGCTTCTGCGCAGCGCGGCCTGGCGCCTCTATGGGATCGGCAATCTGGAAGGGGCCTATTGCCAATTCATGCAGGCCCGGCAGGAAAGCGACCGCGTGGACGGCGTCGTTCTGGAGTCGGCTCCCGGCGCCGTCGTGGGCTGCGCGACGGTCTATCCGTCACAATTTGGGCTGGGAGCCTGGCCGGAGGTGTGGGTCGTGGACGTGTTCACCCATCCGGGCTTTGAAGCCCATACCATCGAGCTTGTGGACGCGTTGCCCCTGCCGCCTGGCAAGCTGATCGCCTTTGTGGACACGCAGGCGGCGGAGAAGGCGGCAGCCCTGCAGTCTTGTGGTTTCGAGCGCGAGGGGACTTTGCGCCGGTTCCTGCGCGTGGATGGCGCGCGGCAGGATGTCTGGATCTACGCCAAAGAGCAGGACGCATAAGCCGCCATTCAAGCAGAGAGAAGCGGTGTCGGGAGCATCTGCCCACTGAGGACTGGATTAAGATTGCGATGCAGGACCTGATCATCTTAGGAGCGGGCGTTCATAGCGCGGAGATGGCCGAGATCGTCGAGCGGGTCAATCACGTCCGGCCGACGTGGAATCTGCTGGGCTATATCGTTCCCCATTCCGAGCCTTCGGAAACGATACGAAACGGCTATCCGGTCCTGGGGCCGCCGGCAGCGCTCGCGGAATATCCGCAGGCCGGCCTGATCGCCGACAACGAGTGGCCGAAGTCGCTATCGATCCCTCGGGCGCGGCTTATCGCGCTGATCGATCCGGCGACTTTCGTCTCCCGCACGGCCGCCATCGGGCGCGGCTGCGTGCTGTACCCCTACTGTTTTGTCGGCTTGAACGCCCGGATCGGCGAGGATGTCTTCTGCCTGAGTGGCAGCAGCATCAACCACGACGTCGTTCTGGAGGATCGGGTCGTGCTCGCCAGCGGCGTCAGCCTGGCAGGCTCAGTCCATGTCGAAGCGGACTGCTATCTCGGACAGGCCTGCGCGGTCCGGCAATATCTGCGGATCGGACGCGGCAGCCTGATCGGCATGGGCGCGGTCATCGTCAAGGATGTCGCCCCGAACAGCGTGATCGCCGGCAACCCCGGCAGACTGCTGCGCACGCGGGAAGTGACGGGTCCGTAAACGAACCGGGGGCGTGAAAATGGAATGATCCGGTATTGGGAGAGCGGCGGTGAAAATCACGGATGTTGAAGCCATCGTGCTGGAGTCGCCCTGCGACAGCAAGGACCCGGAAGGCTGCGAAGAGGCCGCAGGCGTCAAGCGCTGCCTGCTGATCAAAGTCTCCACGGACGAGGGCATCACCGGCTGGTCTGACGTGGAAACGGCGCCGCACGTGGGCGCGGCAGCGGTCCACGCGCCCGGCGACATGGAGATGTTCGCGGGACTGCGCGCGCTGGCCGTGGGGGAAGACCCCTTCGAGGTGGAGCGGCTGTGGGATAAGATCTATCGCGGGACCATCTACTACGGCAGGCGCGGCGTTGCCATCCAGGCGCTGTCCGGATTCGATATCGCCTGCCACGACATCATCGGCAAGGCGATCGAGAGGCCGCTCTGCAAGGTCCTCGGCGGCGCGTATCGGGACCGCGTCCGCGCCTACGCGTCCACTCTATTCCGCTCCACGCCGGACGCCATGAAACGCGCCTGCGAGACCTACCTGGAGCGCGGTTTCACGGCTATCAAGTTCGGCTGGGGGATTTTCGGACAGGACCGCAAGCGCGATATCGCCCTGGTGAAGGCGGCGCGGAAAGCGGTAGGTCCGGACATCGCTCTGTTGATCGATCCAGGCTGGCAGGTGAACCGCAGCGCCTTCGACGCCATCGCATTGTTGCGCGACCTGGAGCCGTTTGAGATTTTCTGGCTGGAAGACTTTCTGCATCCGGAATGCTATGAGGGCTATGCGAAGGTCAAAGAGGCGGGGTTTCGGACGCGGCTGGCCGCGGGAGAGCAGGAGGCGACCGCCTGGGGATTCCACGATCTGATCACGCGGGGGAAGATCGACGTGGCGCAGCCCGATCTCAGCCGGTGCGGCGGCCTGACTCAGGTACGCAAGATCCTCTGGGAAGTGGAACGGGCCGGCATCGACCTGGCGCCGCATGCCTGGCTGACCGATCTGCTGACGGCGGCGAGTCTGCACGTCAATGCCTGCCTGCCCCGAAGCCTGTTCTTAGAATACAATGTCAGCAGCAATCCGATGCTGCGCGAAGTGATTCGCAACCCGATTGCGTTGGAGAAAGACGGCACCATGCGGGTGCCGCATGGCCCCGGCCTGGGTATCGAGATCGACGAGAAAGCCATCGCAAAATTCCGCATCTCCGGCCCGCTTCGTTAGGAGTAGACCTTGTCCTTCCCGAAAGCGGCAAGACGATGATGGCGCGCCGCCTGCCCTACCTCTTGCCGCTCTTGAACCCGGAAGAAGCCCTGGAAACCACTAAGATCTCCTGCTTGGCTATAAACCTGATCATCCTGATCGACGCCAACAAAGTTTTCTACTAGGAGGAGGGTGCGATGCATTTAGGGTCGAAATTACCTCAGAATGTTAACATATTTCCTCGAATATCGTTACCGATGCAGCCGCCTTCCTGTTGGACCTCTAGACCTGTGGCGCCGCGCACAATATTGTCGGCAACCATATTGTGGTTGCTTGTCCGTGGCGACAGCTGCAGAGGTTTGTCACGAGGATCTGGCGGGCCGGCAGTATTTGCCTTCAGCAGAATCCCGATAGTAGGGTTTACAATCACATTGTTCGAGATGATGTTGTAATTGCTTTGTCCAATGTTATTCTGCAACGTAATCCCTGGAACATCGCTTGCTTGCTCAATGAAATTGTTCGTCACTCTGTTCAGATCTGCGTAATCCATTCCAATAGCACCGACCCCGCCGGTCTTGCAGTTGTGTTGAAGCGAATTGCCCATAATCAAATTTCGAAGGCTCCATACATCGACGGTTATCCCCTCAAGGCCATTATCGAAACACGCATTGTCGATGATTCGCCCGTCCCAATGGTGATATTCCGAGATGCCAATACCGCCGTTTCCTATGGAGAAACAGCTCTTGATCTCATTGAATTTGCAATGACTTGCCAGGTCATCACCTGGAAGGAGATGACCGCCATCAAAGGCGAATCCATGCCCGTTGTTCCTTTCGCTCCGGCACCTAAGGATCGAATTGAACGATCCCGTGATAAAGAAACCTGCTCCGTCAAACCCATTACCATCAAGCTTGACGGACTCGATATGACACCAGCTTGCTGTTATCAAAACTTGACACACAGCCGTCTTCTGTATGACAGCTCCTCCGCATCCTAGGAGGCAGGTACCGTCAACGCCAATAATAAGATCGTTAGAGATTTGGTAAGTCGTGGGTTCAAGTTGGACTACGCCGCCAGCTTTGAGCAAGGTATTAAGGTCTTGTGGGGGGGACATGATCTTCTCCTCTTCATCATCGGTTTTAATCGCCTAGTCTTAGACCTAGTCTTCACAGAGATTCGTCCGCGGTCACTCCACATAATCCATAGTAGACGATGGACATCAGCCCGCATCAGAACGTACTCAGGCAGATTGCCTTGCAGCCAATTGCCACCGAATTGATTGGGATGAGCGGCCTGGGAAGCATAGAGTGAGACCTTTCCACGGGCCATAACTATGACGATGCAAGACCTGCCCTCCCTGAATGCTGGACCCCATTGCGCTCGGTCCATTAGGCCCGGCACACAATATGCCAGGCTGTTCCATCACTTAGAAGGCTGACAGCGGAGAACCCAGCGATAGGTACGTCCGTGCTTTGTTGTATATTGTCGATGGGGGAGTCGGGAGAGCGGAAATTTACCTGCCATTGGCTTTGATCGATTCTCTTAAGCGTGTACTGCCTCCCGGCCATGCCCGGAGAACCCAGGCGGGGCAACTGCAATAAAACCGATCCTGTGCCTGCATCGATAAGAATTACCTCGATATCCTCGGGTATGGCGTACAGAGGAGGTATCACTTTTGGATCGAACCTGAGTACAACCTCCTTGTCGCCGATGAGATGAATCGGTGGAACCGGATCCGCTACGTTCACAACGATTACCTTTTTGAGGGCGCGAATGACAGGACTCTTCACAGGCAGACCCACCAAGCCATCGGCGGGCCGGACGATGGATGCGGTCGTGGCCGAATCGAACCCACCGCCCATAGAGCCGCCCAGTACCAGTGTCGATGTACTCAGTTCGCTGCCATAACCACCAGGTTCGGCGTAGCAGCCGACGAGAACATTGGAGGCGAGCACATCGGTCGTCATGTAACCGCCTCCGTAATAGGGAACACCGACTGGAGTCCAGTCCGCGCCGGCATTCAGGCTTTTGAAAAGCCGTGGCACCTCATTCAATTGGTTGTTCCCGTCCGTCCCAGCATATACCAGGCCCTGGACACCGGGATCTGTTGCTAGAGCAAGAACATTGTTGACCGGTATGCCGGGCGCGAGGGCCAAGCCTTTGGAACTAGGCATCCAGGGGCCGTGGTTGGTGCTTGTGAACACCCCGGCAGTCCGCGTGCCCGCGTACAACACTGGCGCCAATAGATCTACGGCGAGCGCATGAACGTCGAGAGCGGGGAGGTGCGCCTTATTAGTCGGCGGCCAAGTCTGTCCGGAATCGTCGCTACGCCATACGTCCCCATCTGTCGTTCCAGCGTAAACTTTCGTGTTGTTTAGCAACCATGGATTGTTGAGTGGGTTTGGGTCTGGAGTCGGTTCTACCGCCAGCGAGAGAACATGAGCGGTCGGCACGAACTGGTTCCAGTTCGCGCTGCCGCTCTGGCCGGTCCATACTCCCGTGGTGGTTCCGGCGAAGATAGTCTGCGGGTCTGCAGGATCAATAGCCAACGCCTGAACGACCAAGTTGTTGGTCGCTGCAATCAGTTTCCAGTGAATTCCCTTCGCTGGATCTGGGTCTATGAGGCCCATGAAGACCCCATTGCCGTTGGTGCCAGCATAGAGGATCTTATTCTTACGGTCTATAGTGAGACTGAGCACTTCCTGCAACCCGTTGATGTTGCTATTGCTGCCCACTGGCTCCCACAGGTTGCCATCATCGCGGCTTCGAAAGACACCTATCTCCTGTGTCTTTTTGTCTTGGACCAAATTGAAAGGAATTCTCTTGGCCTTTTTGGCCCCAGCGTAGAGGGTGGGATTATTAGTAGAATGATCCGCGACTATAGCTGTGATGGGGGCATTGCGTTCGAGGTCTTGCAGGCCGCGATTGATTGGTGTCCAGGTTTGAGCCGAGTCGATGCTCCTGAAGACGCCGTCGTTCAAGAATAGGGGCTTCTGTGGGTCGTCAACGCTTGCTGCTACTATGTATAGTGGCTGTGCCGTCTGATAACCTGCTGGATTTTCTGTATCGAGTGCCAGTGCGAGGATTACTGTGGCAAAATATCCGTTTGCTTCCGTATCGCAGGCGACGTATGTGTTGCCGGCCTGAGAGCGGTCATAGACACCCCATCCTGAGTTTCCCTGGCAGAGGGTACCGGCCATCAAACCGGATTGGGTGCCCGTCAGGCCGCCGCCCACAAAGATACCATGTCGCCCGTTTTCCTTGATCTGGCAATTGTGTACCTGCCAACCATTGGCGTTCTTGTTAGGATCGATAGCTTCAATATGAATGCCATCGTACTTGAACCGCTCAATCAGACAGTTTTCGATCAGCGCGGTCTGATACAGGACGACACCGCTTCCGTGTGCCACCTCATGACCGTTGTGCAATACAGGATCTGCAGTCAGAGGGTCATTCTCATTGAAGGCTGGCTGTGGATGGAAGGGCACGCCCGATTTGCCCCGAAAGGGCGTATTCACTATGTGAAGGTCGCGGATGACGCTGTTTCCCCCGGTGCCCCGTCCAGGTATCGGCTTGTTCTTGTTGTCCAATTCGAGTGGAATCACATCGGTTTCATCCGGGCAATTGAGGGAGTCTGCGATGACGATGCCGTCGATGTCATCCTCGAAAAACAGCCGCGAGCTGCCCCCCGAGCCGCCCGCGCCCTGGATAATGGTCGAGCGATTGATCGTGAGGCTCGAAGTCAAGCGGTAATTGCCCGTCGGCACAAACAGGATGACGCCACGTGGGTCGGTGATGTCCCTAAATTCAGGGATTGGAGGAGCTCCGGCTTCTGTCCCAGGTGTCGCCACGCCAGGTCGCGCCACCTTGGACAGCTTTGCAATATCTTCGAGGGCTTTATTGAAAGCGGCCGTGTCATCCGGGGGATTGGGCTTGTCCGGATCATAGGTACCGGTAGCTCCATAATGCTGTACATTAAACACAGTAAATCCTGACGCCAACGTGTTAAAAATAGGATCATTCTGCGGCAACGGCATAATAAGTACCTCCGGAGCGATAGTATCTGGCGTGCTGAGCCGGTTCGGAGGCAAAGAAGTGACGGCGCGCCTAGCCTCCGCAGATGGGCGCGGTCACAGGAGAGGCCGTCCTCTAGCCTGACAGCGAGAACAGACAAAGAGCTACTAGGCCATCTAAGGCCAAATCAAACTGTTCCATTGTAGCAAGCATTCAGATTAGTGTCAAGTGAAATGGGTCACAGCCTAACCGTGAATTTGATTACACAAGCCGGCTTTCCAGAACTTACAAATGAAAGGTCATGTGATAGTCAGTAAGCAAGCTGGCAGAAAGGAAACAGAAAGCCTCCTGCCGAATAGATACGCATGGTGCCCTGAAGGTAAGGAGTGAGCTACGCAGCCATGCCGACCAATGACTTCTATATGCGAGCCGGCAAGAACATAAGGCCGCTGAAAAGACAAGCCATAAATGGTGAAACCACTAACCTTTACAGTGTGGCCCGATTGCTCTCCTAGGAGGTCGCCCTGGTCAGTGCCTACCCCCTTCCGCTCCCCCGACACACCATCGCCATCGCTACACCGGGAGGAGGCAATAGTCTGTCCCGAACTGTCGAAGTAAGCCTGGCCCACGTGGTACCCTCTGCTTAGAAATCCTTAGATCAGGGAAGCATGTTGGCTAGAGGAATGCGTCGTGATGCCAGGCAGGGCCGAAACGATTCGGCATATTCCACGCTGGCCCTGGCGCCCTCACGACGTGCCTCCATCCAGAGGCGGGCCTCGAAATCGTCGCCGATCTGCCGGAAGACGGCGACCTGACTCTCGTGGCAGTTCACGAGGCGGATCTTCTCCTCGACGATCTCCTGATCCAGTTCCACGTAGTGCGTGGCCTCGTATCCATAGCCTTCGTCCAGCGGATGGACATAGTAGATTTTGGGCGTATGCTCCATCGCCGCATGTTCTGTGCGGATGGAAGCAATGGGAGCCAGCAGCGCTGCCTGGAAGACGAGCTGCGAGGTGATGATGTGATCGCGGTTGTAGTCGTTCTCCCAGTGCGTGAAAATCAGGTCCGGTCGGGCTGCCCGGACTGCGTCTAGCATCGCCAGCCGATTCGGCTCGCTGTCGAAGAGAAACTCATCCGGGACGCCCAGGCAGATGTAGTCTGCTTCAAAAGCCGCCGCCACCTGTCGCATCTCCCGGTCCCGAATCCGGGCTGCCTCTTCCAGGGAAGTGCCCCGATCGAAGCTGAGCCCCTTATCGCCGTTTGTCGCGCAGACAAAGGCGAACCGATGCCCGCCCTGCCTTCGGTACTTCAGCAGCGTTCCCAGGACCTTCATCTCGTCGTCCTGGTGCGCGCCCACCCATAAGATATTCATTTTAACTCTTCCAGGGGTAGCCTGACGGCACGGTCCGCAGCCTAAAATCCCTGACCTCGGTCCGGACAGACCTGAAAAGTCTCACCTATAAATTCTGAAAGGGACACCTCTCCTCCTTCTCGAAAAAGCTGACCTCGCCCCCTACTCTTCTCTCCTTCGTAAGGGGGAGATTTTGTCCGAGAGGCGCTGCTTGCTGCGCCCCTTCGGACAATCTACTCTTGTGATAGAGGAGGCAGGCTGCCCAATAGGGAATCTATTATTAAAAGGGAAGGACGCGCCTCAGTATCGCATCCAGGGAGCAAACGGAAGATGGGTAAGTTAGATGCGCGTGTCGCGCTGGTGACAGGAGCCGCCCGCGGAATCGGCAAAGGCTGCGCTTTATGCCTGGCCGAGGAGGGCGCCGACATCTGTGTGAACGAGCGCGAGTATCTGGAAGAGGCCAGCGCCACGGCTGCCGAGATCGAGAGGATAGGTCGGAAAGCCCTGGTGGCGCGCGGAGACATCGGTATCGTCGAAGAGGTGGACGCTCTGGTGACTGCGGCTCTGGCCGAATTTGGCCGGATCGACATTCTTGTCTCCAATGTGGCCTATGAAGTCCGCATGAGCATCCTGGACGCTCCGCTGGAGGAGATACGGCGTACTCTCGATGTGAGCCTTGTCGGCGCGATCCGTCTCGCCCAGCTCACGGCGCGGCATATGGTCGAGCGAGGCGGTGGCGGGAAGATCATTTTCATCAGCTCGATTCACGGCGAGGTCCCTTTCGGCAACGCCATCGCCTACAACACGATCAAGGCCGGGATCAATCACCTCGCCTGCTCGATGGCAAACGAGCTGGCTCCCTACCATATCAACGTGAATGCCATTGCGCCCGGCTGGATCGATACGCCGGGCGAACGGCGCTGGACCACCGATGCGCAGATCAAGGAATATGGGGCTAAACTCCCGTGGGGCCGTATGGGCACGCCGCGCGACATCGGCAAGGCGGCTGCCTATCTGGCGTCTGAGGATGCCGACTATGTCACCGGCACGATCCTCAAGGTAGACGGCGGCTATACCGCTTCGCTCGAGCTCTGTCTGGACTAGAGCGCGCTCTAGCTGTTCCCGTCGCATAAAGCGAAAGCGTCCGAAAGGCGTTAGAGGAACTTTCCACCAGGGTTACGAAATGACACGCATAGATCAGGAAAGTACCAGAGCACGTCCCTCCATTAGGGAGTTCGGGCAGCCTCCCGTTGCTTGACAAGAAAGGAGCCGCTATGCAGCAACGCTATCTTACCGGTCTCGCCCTGCTGGGTGGGGTCCTCTCGGTCGCCGGGGCGGGGGTGACACGCGATCTCCCCTGGGTCCGCCAGAGAGTGCAGCAGTGGCAGCCTACCGCGCGAGAGCGGCGGTGGGAAGATATCGGCTGGGCGCAAGGCCTGCGCGAGGCGCTGCGTCTCGCCAGCAGGCACCAGCGCCCCGTCTTCCTGTTCACGCATGACGGCCATTTGAACGTGGGACGCTGTTGAGGCGGCGCCTTCGCCATGAGAGCCGGGTCGCTCTCCGACAGCAGAGTCATCTCCCTTTTGAACCGTTATTTCATTTCGGTCTACCTCTCCAATGAGGACTACCGGGACGGCGGCGCGGCCACGCCGGAAGAGAAGGCGGAGCTGCGGCGCATCTTCGGCGAAGGGTATGCGGCGCATCTATCGGTCGGCACCGTCCACGTCTATGTCTTAAAGCCGGACGGGCGCCTGATCGATTCCATGCACGTGGCGCAAGCCTGGAAGCCCGAGACGCTGATTGCCATGCTGGACCGGAGCGTGCAGCGATTGCATACATCGCCCGGCGAGCCCGTTGTCAAGCCTTCCCCGCTCCCCGCGCCCTGCCCCCTGCCTAATACCCTCCTCGTCCATCTGGTCGCGCGTTACCTGGAGCGAAGAGGAGATGACTTCGTTCTAACCGGTCAGACAGAGGGAAGCGGCGACTGGAACAATCTGCCCGCGGAGGATTGGATCACGCTTTCCCGTGCCGAGTGGTCCCGGCTGCTGCCCCCACCGGGCACGCGCGTCGGCCAGTCGTGGGAGATCGATCGCCAACTCACGTCTACCCTGCTGACGCACTTCTATCCGCCCACCGAGAACTGGGACCTGGCGACGAACCGCCTCGATGAGCAGTCCCTTACCGCGACCGTCGTGTCGGCCGATCCAGGATCGGTGCGTACCCGGCTCACAGGCCATCTCAAGATGAAGCATCCCTTCTATCACAAAGACGACGATCGGTATGTGGAGGCGAGCGTGGTGGGGTATATCGATGCGGAACCGGCCAGGCGGCGTATACGCTCCTTCACGATGGTCACCGATCAGGCAGAATATCGAGGTAATGGCGCAGACCTGCCCTTCGGAGTGGCGGTACGCTCACTACCTTAAGGAGGGCACTCTATGCCCGATATGCTGGTGCCCCTGCTAAAACTTCCCCCTCTGGAACCGCTGCTCTCCGAGATGCGCGCGCAGGGTGTCGTCATTCGCCGCGCCCATCCCTTCGAGATCGCGCCCATCTACAAATTCATCGCGTCGAATTTCCTGACCCGATGGGCCGATGAGGTGCTGCCCTGCTACAGCCGTCAGCCGATCAGCCTCTTTATCGCGATACGTGACGGGGAAGTGATTGGATTCGGAGCTTATGAAGCGGTCTGCCGTAACTTTTTTGGACCGACCGGGGTGCTCGAAAAAGAGCGGGGCAAGCATATCGGCAAGGCATTGCTGGTGGCCTGTATGCACGGGCTGCGCGAAATGGGTTACGTCTATGGGATCATCGGCGGCGCCGGTCCGACCGAGTTTTATGCCGGGGCGGTCGGTGCGACTCCTATTCCCGACAGCGTCCCCGGCCTCTATACCGATCTGCTCAAAACCTTTCGGGAACACGGAGCCGAGGACAGCGGAGCCGATGAACCGACCTGAGATCAACGCATGTCTTCCAGCGTTAACAGGACGACGCTATCCGCAGGGCAGAACACCTGGCAGCGGAATGCGTCTAACGTGGCAACCTCCCGGCGCTCGGTGGGCAGCAGTTCCAGCGATTCAGGGTCCCATCGGCGCTCGGCGTCGATCCGGGACACGGTCAGCCTCTTGCGGCCCGTGCCAGGATGCAGGAAGTGGACGGTCACGATCCGGTCCTGTGGTTCTTGCGGGTTGTGGTTGACAATAAAAACAGATGGTTTTCCCTCGCTTCGCGCCGCCAGCAGGCGCAAGCCCGGCGCGTCGGACTGTGCGGCGATTCGCTCCTCCCCTAACCGGCTCAGCATCTGATAGACAAAGTATTGCGGCCTGACTTCTTCTCCCACCCCGAACAACCCGAAGCGGTGCGGCACTTCATTCCAGTGGGTGACCATGTTGGCAATGCCTTGGGGAGAGAAGAAGGGCTCAAAATCATTTGGATAGCAGACCTGGTCCCAGATGTGATAATAGAACGACCAGTCCAGGCCGGCCTCCATCATGGCAAGAATCGAAGCGGCCGTAATCGCAGCACGCTGCGAATCGAAGGCCAGCTCTTCGACGGAAACCGGATCGAAGCCGCAGCTCCATTCGGTCACCATCATCTCCGGGCGCGGGCCAGGAAAGCCGTCCAGAAGCGCCTTCGCCTTCCTGACTCCGGCGGCGTGCCGGTCCGGATCGTCGCTGTAAAGATGCCAGGAGAGAAAGTGCAGCGGCGTGTTCGCCTCGCGGCAGCGAGCGACAAATCCGGGCAGCGGCTCGTTGTCTATCCAGCAGGCGGCAGGCCCTCCTACTTTCGCCTCTGGAAATGCCTCCAGGATCGGTTGGATCGTCATGCGGTAGAATTCGGTGTACGCTTCCGGATCGGGAATGAGGTAAGGGGTGCCGCCGTCCTCGCCGATGTCCGTCTCGTTTCCGATCTCCCAGTGCGTAACGACCGGTTTCTCGACGGAGTAGCGCCGGACGAGCGCGAAGATCAGGCGCTGCCAGGCGGCAACGTCAGCGGGCTTCCAGAGGGCTTGATCGATTGCGGGGAAAAGGGCACGTGGCTTCAAGGAGATGTCGGCGACGATCTTTGCCCCGGTGCGGGCAAGCGCGTCCATGTAGGGATCGAGCCGCCTCCAGTCGAAGCGCCCGTGCTCCGGATAGACCTGAAAGAACTCCTGCAGGAAGATGCGCAGGAGGCGAGGCTGCAGTTTGTGCACGCCTTCCACGACGCGCGACGGCAAGGGAACGGCATTGATACCGCCATGCCCCAGCGTGTGCCGCCACCCTTCCAGAGGTCCCAGCGCCGCTTCCGTATCCACGAAAACGTCCACTCTCGGAAGCGATAAGATCCTTTGCCTCATGCCTCGACGCCTCTCCCCGGCCTGCCTTCTCAATCTCAATCCATTTCCTGCTGGATATGCGCAGCCATACTCGAAATCTGCATATCATCCACGCGCTGCTCTGAAATGCACATACAGTTCTGTATGCTATGGCTCGACCGGCACGCAAGCCGATGATTCTACTACGACTGCGCTCGTCGATGTTGCAATCGCAAGTAGTGGTTCCAGGCACCGCGTAAGGTAGACATACTCCGCCAGAGCCGCCAGGGTAAAAGCTCCCGCCGCCACCCACATTCCCGGCAGACCCAATCCGACCCCCAGACAGAGCACGACGACATGCGTGAGCAGATTGACGCCCATGCCATGATAGATGGCTTTCGTGGCCCGGCCCGCCATCAGCAAGCCCCGCGCCTGCGCGCTGAGCGCGGTGATCAGGGGCAGCAGGATGCCCAGGGCGATCCCGACATGGGCATACGGTCGCAGCCCTTGGGAGAGATGGATCACGCGGCCTAGATAGAGGTCGAGCAAGGGCGTGAAGGCGATGAACGCGGTGGCGCCAGAAGTCACGCTGCCGACGATCCAGGTAAACGTACGCAGTGTCGGCCTGCTGGCAGGGTCTTGCGCAACCGCGACGGTGATCTCCTGAAGCGCCATCCCCCACCCGCGCATCACCAGCAGCAGCATGAACACGACCGGAGCCGCGGCCAGCGTCGCCTCCGGGGCGGCCAGGCGGGCGAGCGCGGCGGCGGTCAGAGGCGATGCCAATAGCGTCATGAGCGTCGTAGCGGCCAGCGGCGCGTGAAATCGCAGGATCGCCGGCTGGGTGAGCGGCGGCTCGATAACGTCTATGCGGGCATGCAGTTCCCGGCGCACGACAGACCAGGAGAAGCCGGTGGTGGCCAGGGCTTCGATGAGGACCGCCGCCATCAGCGTGCAGGCGCCTACCTGCACCCCCGGCATCCCGCCCCACCGGGTCAGCAAAACGGCCGTACAGATCGCCGTCGTCAGCCGGATCAGCGTGCCCCACGATACTCTACGCGTGAAGCCGTAACGGATGAGAATGCCCTGATAGAAGCGTCGCCAGGCGATCGCGGCGACCCAGAACAGCATGATCTGTAGCGCCGGTCGGGCCGCGGCGGCGATTTCGGGGGGCTGCTTCATCCAAACGACGGCCACCCCATGAAACAAAGGCGTGAAGGACACGAGCCCGGATACGAGCGTACATCCTGCGGCGACCGTCAGCATGAACCGCCGCAGCGCCCGATAAGAGCATTCGTCCTTGACGAGCGCGATGGTGGTGGCCAGCAGCATGATGACCGGGCTCTCGACAAGCAGCGCCAGAGACATGGTCAGGCCCCAGGCCGCCAGATGCAGGGACGCCTGGGGCAGACGCCCGATCGCAGCCTGTACAGCCGGTCCTTCCAGCATCATCAGCTCGAAGCTGATGGCCAGGGGCAGCCACAAACTCCATACCCTGCGCAGACGCATGATTTCCTTTCCAGGGCGGCAGGCGCCTGCCGCCCTGCAGCAGGGGCGGCAGAGGCCGCTTTTCGTCCGCTCTCAGTTTCCCGTGGAAGGCAGGGCGCGCTTCTGGGCTTCGATAAGCGTGTCCATAAGCGCATCCATGCGCGGGTCCACGACCTGGCGGGCGGGATCGGCGTCGTACCAGGCCATCACTTCTTTCGCGCCCCAGGAGAGCGGGATGGTCGCCGCGAAGTCCGGGACGAAGCGCTTGATCTTACGGTTGTCGAAGACCATGCTGTGCGTCTTGTCCCCCAGCAGGCTGTCGCCCCAGCGCGAATCGTAGGCCGCGATGACTTCAGAAGGCACATGGACCAGGGTCGGAGGCGGCGCGCCTGCGGCGTCGGCGAAGATGCGGTGGATCTGGTCCCAGGTAGATACCTCGTCCGACGTGATGTGGAACGCCTCCCCGATGGCATGATGGTTGCCGAGCAGGCCGACAAAGCCTTTCGCGAAGTCGCGGTGGTGCGTCATCGTCCACAGCGAGGTCCCGTCTCCATGCACGACGACCGGCTTGCCGCGCCGCATCCGGTCGATGACGGTGTAGCCGCCATGCATCGGCAGCAGCGTCCGATCGTAGGTATGCGACGGGCGGACGATGGTGGCGGGAAAGCGCTCCTCCCGATAGGCCCGCACCAGGCGCTCCTCACAGGCGATCTTGTTGCGCGAGTATTCCCAGACCGGATTGGCTAACACGGTCGATTCGGTCACCGGCAGGCTGGCCGGCGGGGTCTGATACGCCGAGGCCGAGCTGATGAAGACATATTGTCCGGTCCGGCTCCGAAATAGCTCCAGGTCCGATTCTATCTGATCGGGTGTGAACGCGATCCAGTTGACCACCGCATCGAAGCGGCGGCCCTCCAGCGCGTTGCGCGCGGACGCAGGGTCCCGGATGTCGCCGCGCAAAACCGTCGCGCCTTCCGGAACCGGGCGCGACACTGTATTGCCCCGATTGAGCAGGTACAGGTCGAAGCCCTTCTCGACCGCCAGCGCGGAACAGGCCGAGCTGATGATGCCGGTGCCGCCGATAAACAGAACTTTGAGGCTCATGCTCCCTCCATCCTCCCCGCATCAGGCCGGAACGCTCGCCGCCAGACGGGCAAGAGGTCGTTGGGTCTATTGTACCCCTTCTATTTGCGGGCCGTTGAAACTGCGGCCCCTCCTCGAACCTCCCTGAAGCCCCTGCCCCACGCCCAAAGTCTCTTCCGGGGCCGCGAAAAGAGTCCGCCCGCTAGGGCGGCTCTTCGCGAGGCAGGCGCAAACGAGATGGCGTGTCCACGCAACCCCTCCGCTCGCTTCGTGTGGCGGCTCTGCCGCCTGCCGGACGCGTCGTTCACGGCCCGGCTAAATCTGGAGGAGACTGGAACGCAGAAGGCGAAATGGTTGTAGGAGAGTGCTGCACCTATTCGGAGACCCGTCATGCACCGACCGACCCGGTCCCTCAACTTTACCTATGCGTCTTACTGGCTGCAGACCCTGGCGTTTGCGCTGGTCTACTTCGGGTCGGCGCGGCTCGGATTGTTGATGGCCTTCGGACACCGCAACGTCTCGCCGGTGTGGCTGGCAAGCGGGGTGGCGCTGGCCGGCCTCCTTCTCCTGGGACCTCGCTTCTGGCCCGGCGTTACGCTGGGCGCTTTCCTGGCGAACTTCACGACGGGCCTGCCGCTTCTGACCGCGTGCGGCATCGGAGTGGGTAATACGCTGGAAGCCGTCCTGGGAGCGTACCTGCTTCGCCGGTTTGCCCGCTTTCAGAACTCCCTCGGCAGGCTCCAGGATGTGCTCGCGCTCCTGTTTCTCGCGGCGATCGGCAGCACCGTGGCCGCCGCGACGATCGGGGTGGTCAGCCTCGAGATCGGAGGTGTCCTCCGCTGGAGCGATGCGGCGCCCGCGTGGTGGACCTGGTGGCTGGGCGATGGCATGGGCATCCTGATAGTGACCCCACTTCTCCTGACCTGGGCCACGCCGCAGCCATTCCTGCAGAAACGCGCCTGGGGTCCTGGACGGATCGCAGAAGCCGCCACCCTTGCGGTGTTGCTTCCCCTAGCCTGCTGCTTCATCTTTACGAGCGGACGGGACTATCCCTACGCGATCTTCCCCCTCGCGATCTGGGCGGCCGTCCGTTTCGGCCAGCGCGGCGTTGCGACCGCCAATCTGGCGATCTCCATCCTGGCCGTCTGGGGCACACTGCAGGGACTGGGTCCTTTCATCAAGGCAACCCCCGAACAGAGTCTGAACTATCTGCAGACCTTCCTGGGCATCGTCTCGGCCGCCGGCCTGCTGCTGGCAGCCGTCATCACCGAGCGACGGCAGGTCGAAGAGGCGCTGGGAGAGAGCGAGCGTCGCTTCATGCTGGCGCTGGAGAACTCGGCCACCACCGTCTACAGCCAGGACCGCGACCTGCGCTACACCTGGATCTTCGACGGCAAGCACCGCTTCCCACCCGAGACGATCCTCGGCAAGACGGATGCCGACCTCGCTCCCACAGAGGACGCCGCGCCGCTCGCGGAGATCAAGCGGCGCGTGCTGACCACCGGCGTGGGAGAACGCCAGGAGGTGCGCGCGACGACTCGCGGCATCACCAGCTTCTACGATCTGGTGGCCGAGCCGATGCGGGACGAGACCGGCGCTATCGTGGGAATCAGCGGCACGGCCACGGACATTACCGAGATCAAACGCTATCAGGCGCATATCGAGGCGCTGAACGAGCAGTTGCGGCGGGCCATGCTGGAGACCCACCACCGGGTCAAGAACAACCTGCAGATCATCGCCTCGATGATCGACATGCAGCTCATGCAAGATACAGAGACACTACCCGTCAAAGAGATCGAACGGCTGGCCTCGCATGTGAGGACGCTTGCTATCGTGCATGAACTGCTCACGCACGAGGCGAAAGAGAGCGGGCAGGCGCACGCAGTCGCCGCCCGCGAAATTCTGGAGAAGCTGCTGTCTTTGCTGCAGCAGACAGCCCCGGAGCGCGAGATTCGGGCGTGCCTGGAGGATACTCTGCTCCCTATCCGCGAGGCCACCAGCCTGGCCCTGGTCACCAATGAGATCGTCCACAATGCCATCAAGCATGGACGCGGGCCGGTCGAAGTCCATTTCACCGTCCGGGACGACGCGGCGACGCTGGCGGTAAGTGACGACGGCCCCGGCTTTCCCGACGGCTTGACGCCGTCCAGCACGGACACGACCGGGCTGGCGCTGGTAGAAAGCCTCAGCCGCTGGGACCTGCGCGGCGCCACGCGCTACACGAACCGGCCGGAAGGTGGTGCGCGCTGCGAAGTCATCTTCTCCGTTTCCTCCCCCTCGGCGCCTGCTCCGCCGAGCGTTTAAGCTTTCCTCTTTTGAGCCTGATGAGCTAGTAAGTATGTGGGACTTTCAAGAGGAGCCGCCCGGCGGCCCTAGAAGCCTCTAACGAAAAGGAACGAACGATGACGGAAAGTATCCGAAGCGCCAGGAGCGCCACCGTGAGCGACAAGGCGTCCAAGGGATTCACGAACGAGGAACGAGCCGCGATGAGGGAGCGTGCCCAGGAGGTAAAGGCGGAAGCGCGCCGCGGCACGCGCGCGGACAAGGCAGACGGGGAAAGCGAAGTGCTCGCGAAGATCGCCGAGATGCCGGAACCGGATCGCGCTATGGGCGAGCGGCTCCATGCGATCATCAAAGCCAGCGCGCCAGGCCTCACGCCGAAACTTTGGTACGGGATGCCGGCGTATGCCAGGGACGGCAACGTCGTCTGCTTCTTCCAAAGCGCGCAGAAGTTCAAGACGAGGTATGCGACGTTCGGCTTCAGCGACAAGGCGAATCTCGACGAAGGCGTCCTGTGGCCTGTCGCCTTCGCGCTGAGGGAGTTGACTCCCGCCGAAGAGGCAAGGATCAGCGAGCTCGTGAAAAAAGCCGTGAGTTGAGGACTAAATCACCCGACGTGGGGCAAAGCCTAAAGACAGCACCGAAGCTGCCAGGATGACGTCCCCATCCAGAGCCTTCGGGTCAGCGGTCCAGAAGCCCCGGTTCCGTGCGGTGGCCCACAGATCGGCCGCTTTCAGCATGATCGCCTCTGTGATCGAAAGATACCTCGCCCGCGCCTTCAAGGTATCCAGGCGACGCACGCTATCCGTTTTCTTGGTGCGCAGTAGTTCCCGGCGCAGTTCATAGTCGGCGATCTCCGGTACATAGACCTTAATGCCAGCCCTAAGCAGTCCTTCCAGCCACTTCCGGCAGGCATCGGCGCCGGCAGAGTGTCCCCGCCGTTTTGTCACCTCGCCGAGCGGCCCTGTGTCCAGTACGACGGCCTGGATTTTGGGCGTAGGCGTTCTTACAGAAGTCATGGAAACAGGGGCCTTTCCCCGGTCGTTTTTCGATTGGCGTTCAAGTTGGCCTTAAGTTCTTGCCAGTCAGCTTCTGCGGCTTCTGCCTCCTCCTCTGTCATCGCTGCATCTTCGGCTTCCCACTCGTGCAGCAAGTCAAGCAATGCCTGGTTTTCCGCATCCGGTGGGGAGCCGAGCCCGAGCCGCTGGCGAACATACTGCGTCAGATCTACGCCTTGCCGGCTGGCTTCCTCTTGCAGCCGGGCTTCTTCTGCCGGTGTCAGGTCCAGCATGAGCATCACGGTTTCACCTCACTTTCTTCCTGTGTTTCGACTAGGGCGCGGATACGCTGCTCGTAGAGCTCCTTGCCGCGACGGGCAATCTCATCATACTGAATCGAGGGTGAGGCATCACCAAACCTCTTTGATACACCTGTGGTTCCATTATACCGCAACTCGAAAGGGCGTCCGGCTGCGTAAAGTGACGCCTCCCGACATTGGTTCCGCGAACGGTGCGGCATCTAGAGATCAGGAAGGCCCAAGTCTGAAAGCAGCACCTGAGCACAACTGTAGCTGGGCAGGCCGGTAATATTGCCTCCCGGATGGCAGCAAGTCGCAAGCCGAGGGATGGAACATGGCTATGGTACACTGGGCATAGTGAGATAGTAAAGAGAGATGTATGGATACCGACTAGAAGCCTGGAAGAGCGCGTCGAAAAACTGGAAATTAAGATTAAAGAGGTCGAGGAGCGACTTGCAGAACAGGTCGGTAAAGGCGCGCTCAACAAACGAGGCTGGCGGTGGTTTGTTGGGATCGGTGCAAACAACCCCCACTTCGAAAACGCGGTTCGCTTTGGTCAAGAATGGCGCTATGCCGACCGACCAAAAGACGAAGAGGCCGGCGCCTGAACGTACCTCCTCGGCACCGACCATATGAGTGTCTTACGGAGGGGAGGCATACCGGAACGGAATCCAGCCTGGAAGCGAGAAACCTTCGGGCTGGATTTATTCGACTTCCTGGAGAGCATCATCTGGAACGAAGAAAGTACGAACGTGCATGTAACCCATTGCCACCAGATCACGGGCAGCCTTGGTTCCAAACCCTCACCCG
The DNA here is from genome assembly GCA_035653075.1 of Chthonomonadaceae bacterium. GTDB lineage: Bacteria > Armatimonadota > Chthonomonadetes > Chthonomonadales > Chthonomonadaceae > DASRCN01. The sequence continues at coordinate 97,698 of DASRCN010000074.1, forward strand.
CCTTCATACACGACGATCTGCGCATTCTTATCAGGCAATAGTTTCTCCGCCAGTTCCGCAATACGCTCATGCGGCAGTTGTATGGCATCCGGCTGCGGATTACGCGTCACATTGACGAACAGGAAGTCGTCATCGAGTCCCGTTCGGGCCTTGAGTTCTTCCCGTGTTATCCCATGTGCATGATCGTCTTTTGCCATGTAGGTCACTCCTTCTGCGCCGTCTTCTTAGCCGCCTGCTGCTCGTAGAGCTCCTTGCCGCGACGGGCAATCTCCTCGCTACTGAATCGTGGGTGAGGCATCACCAAACTTCCTTGGTACGCCTGTGCTTCCATTATACCGCAGGGCGAAGAGGCGTTCATTTGTGCGTGGAAGGCATCGAAAGCAGGGTCAGTCTATCCATCCAGGCTCGGCAGGACCGGAAGCTCCGGCTTGACGACACGATGATCGACCCTGGCGCCCTTCTCCATCGATCGGAATTCCCGGATGAAGACCGCCAGGTTTTCGGCGGCTCCCTCGACAACCGCCTGCCCCTTCTCCCTGGTAGCCAGGGTCGGCGCTCCCGAGACGCCGGTCGGGGTCGCCGCGCTGGTCCAGCGGACCACTTTGATAGGCGGCAATCCGGTGGCGAGGTCCACCGCCAGCAGCCGGGTCCCCTCCTTGCCCGCCGCTCCTCCATAATGGTCCTGGGCCTTGTCCATCTGCACGCGCGAGGCGTCCAAGTACAGATAGGCGGACGTCTCCAGCTCGCAGGCGTGCGCCGCTCCGCCCGGCCCCGATTCGCGCACGGCCTGGAACGCCTCCACGGCGAGATTGGTCCACATGGTCGAGGCGACGAGCGCATCCGTCTCCAGCGTCGCGCGGCGGGCGATAAACTCGCAGAGATGCTCGTTGCTGCCGTGCCCATCCACCAGGACCATCCTATTGAAACCGGCATACGCCACGCTCTTGCAAACATCCAGGCAGTATTCGATGAAATGGTTATAATGCACGTGGATCGTCCCCGGAAAGTCCAGCGCGTGCTCGTTATAGCCGTAGGGAATGGTCGGCATGACGAGTACCTCGCGGGGTATCCGCCGCGCGGTGGCGAGGCAGACACTGCGGGCGAGGAAGTTGTCGGTATCCAGGGGAAGATGATGCCCGTGCTGCTCGGTGCTGCCGATGGGAAGCAGGATCACCTTTCCCGCCTGTACGGCTTCGTTGATCTCCGGCCAAGTCAACTCATCGTATAGAATCTTATCCAGAGAGTCCATAACGCCTCCATTCCGAAGCTTCACTCCGCGCGTTGCGAGAGCCGTTCGACACCTTCCGGGTTTAGCTCGATACCCAGGCCAGGTGCCGTCGGAATCGCGAGCATGCCGTCCGAATCCAGCGCAAAGGGAGCCGTGATAATGTCTTCTATGTACGGGGAAGGGGTGATGTACTCGACCCAGCGCGCGACCGGCATGGCGGCGGCGAGATGCAGGTCGGCGGCGAGGCCGATGGCCGTATTCCAGCCGTGCGAGACCATCAGCACGTTATGGTCGTAGGCCATCCAGGCGATCCGGCGCGCTTCCGATAAACCGCCGCACTTGGTCGTGTCCGGCTGGATGATGTCCACGGCCTGCTGCTCCAGGAAGGGCCGAAAGCTCTGCCGGCGCGTGAAGACCTCGCCCGTCGTGATGGGCAGCGGCGCCTGGTCCCGAAGCCGCTTAAATCCGTCGAGATCGTCCGGGGAGAGAGCCTCCTCAAACCAGGTCACGTCATAATCGTGCAGCATCCGCGCCGTCTCGATGGCCCATTTAAACCCATGCGGCCAGAACTGTTCCGAGCCGCCTGCATCGACCATGATCTCGACCTCCGGTCCGACGGTTTCGCGGGCGGTCTTCACCAGCGCCTCATCATACTGGCGGCTCACCCGCCCGAAGCCGTTCCAGCCCAGCTTGAGCGTGCGGAAACCGCGCTCAAGGGCCGCCAGCAGCTTTTCGCGCAGGATCGGCGGCTCCTCGAACAGTAACGAGCCATAGGGCTTGATCCGCGTCCGGTAATAGCCTCCCAGCAGCCTGGCGACGGGCTGGCCGGTCGCTTTGCCGAGCAGGTCCCAGAGCGCGATATCGATGCCGCTGATCGCATGCGTTACGGCGCCGCCCCGTCCCTGCCAGAACGTCATCTGGTGCAGCTTTTCCGAGACGCGCTCCGGCTCGATGGCGCATTCACCGATCACGAGAGGGCGCAGCAGCTCCAGCGCCGCCTCGACCAGGGCCGTACTGGTGAAGCAACTGCCCAGCCCCACGAGACCCTCGTCCGTATGCACTTTGATGAGCGTGTGCATGTTCTCGCGCGGATCGGTCTTTTGCACCCAGCCGGTCGCCGGCGTCTCGCCCAGCAAGGGAATCGTTTGAATCTGCGTGATCTTCATTTTATCCGGGCCTTGAAAGACCCGTCTGTGGGTCCTTCGGACAACCGCCCTGGCGGGCGGAAAAGCGAGGAGGATGGCGTCAGCAGGACGCTTGCCCTTTCCTGCCGGATGTTTTCAACACCCGGCCAGTTAGCCAGAGGTTGAAAACCTCTGTCTGGACAAAACAACCGTCCTTCAGACGGAAAAGCCTGCGTGCCTCAGTGTATACTGGTTTTCCGCTATGCCCTCTGAGGCTATAATAGACTGTAGGGAAGGATAATCCCTCCTGGCAGCACCCTTCGGCAGGAGAAAGAGAACTCCACTACATAGCGGCCGGTTCCGTTTTAGCGAATGCGAGCGGAGTAGATTCTATAGGAGGGAAATAACATGGCGATCTCCTTGATGATTCACGATGAGACGCTGTTCGGCGCGAAAGACAATGCGCTGACGCTGGACTTTCTGACGGAGACGATCACCGTGCGCGAGCTGATCCGCGAACGGGTTTACGAAGAGGTGCGCCAATATAATGCCGCACAGCCGGAATATTTTCGTGGTCTCGTACAGCCGACCGATGCGGAAGCGACGCTGAACGGGCATCGCCTGCGAGAGCGCCGGCACGTGGACTGGGAAGCGCAATACCGGCTCGCGCTGGAGGCGTTCGAGCGCAACGGCTTCTTTATTCTGGTGGATGACCGGCAGGTGGAGTCGCTGAATGAGACGATCCCTCTCACGCCTACGACGCAAGTTAGCTTCGTCAAGCTGGTGCCGCTGGTGGGTGGATAGGAAAGCTGATATGCTCGACAATATGCTGCACGTCATGGCAAAGCAGATGCTGGACGCTTTTCGCGCGGAGATTGCCGGCAAGTATGCCTGGGATGCCAAGCCGCAGGATTACGCCTCCGGTCGCGCCATCCTCGATGCCGAGCCACGGCTTCAGATCCACGTGCTTCTCGCTCTTAACGAGCGTTACGAATGGATCCTGGATCCCCTGCAGAATGCCTTGTACGCGCGCAGCCTGCCCTGGACGGCGGAGGAATTGGAGCAGCTATTGGCGTGCAGTGGACACAGAGACTACCGCTGGAGCGGCGTTCTGCGCCCGGTGCAGCGCTTTGTCGAACAGGGAAATAGCCTCACGCCGGCCATGAAGGCGGCGTTATCTACCATGCTGCAGTGCGCCACGACAATTAGAATGACATTCCCATCTTAGATGGGGGTGTACTCGAAGGAACGTACCCAGGACATCCAACTCACCCACAGCCGAAAGGCCGAACGGAGGGGAACACAGCATGTTGGAAAAGCGGGGGCCGAG
>DASRCN010000075.1:0-19977 GCA_035653075.1 Chthonomonadaceae bacterium
CCCGTCTTCTGGCTAAGGCGGCACTGCATAACTTCTGTATCTGGCTTAATCGAAAGCTAGGTCGGCCGAACTTGGCGTTTGCCGACCTGATCGACTGGTGAAGGGCCGGCTATTTCACAGCAAGCGTTGAAATACCCGTCTCGTGGTCCTGCGGACAACCGTCCTGCCGGACGGAAAAGCTTGGGTATTCGTGAGCATATTGGCCTTTACGTACAGGTTCTTAGAGGCCCCCACCCCCTGAAGCCCCCACCCCCGACCCCTCCCCCAAGCTTAGGGGAGGGGGGACTGTATTGGAAGCCGGTCGCCGAAGGGCGACTTCGCGTCTTTGTTGCTGCGGCTTTAGCCGCCCGCAGAACGAAAGCGGACTGCTTTCGCAGTAAGCAGGAAAATCAGGTATGCATGCCCAAATGGTGCGTATAGATAGAGGGCAAATCCTCTGTAAGTAATCTGCTGGGCCCTCCTGTATGGGCAAAGGAGCAGAACCATGAAGAACGCGCGTGGTTGGGGCAAATCCCTCCTCTGGCTGCACCTGTTCGTCTGCTGTGTATGGCTGTATATGTTCACGGCGCACCGTGAGCCGCCTGGCTGGATGGGACACGTCTTCGCCTTTTCTATTCTGGCGATTCAGTTCACCTGGGGCTTCACCGTAGGCCTGATCGTGGGGCCAGGCCGCAAGCGCCGTCCGCTCCTGTGGGCGAGTCTATTCCTGATCTTCATGCCGCTCTGGGTCGTCGGCCATCTTCTTTACTTTTTCTTTATCTTCCTGGGGCCGCTGTGGGCACTGTTCTACCTGGCGATCTTTACGATGATCCTGGCAAGCGAGACCTATTGCGGCGTCTTGCTCGGCGCTAAAGTCCACAGCGAGAGCGAAGACTACTGACCTGGTTTCTGGGGGTGAATGGGGTCTGGTGGCCCTCGCGGTCTTCAAAACCGTTTGCGAGGCGGTTACTCCGTCTTGGGTGGGTTCGATTCCCACGCACTCCCGCCAACTCTCCTAAATATAAAGGAAAGGCAACAGCATGGATCGTCGCCTGCGATGGTTCTTCTCTGCACTGGTTCTCGGCGCCGGCCTTTTCGTCGCGCGGCCCGCGTCCTCCGATGTCCTTCTGCAAGGCTTCTACTGGGACGTGCCCTCGCCTGCCGCAGGCAATACTTCAGCGCAGTGGTGGTGGGACCATCTCGCGCACCAGGCCAACACGCTTGCCTCGTACGGCTTTACCGCCGTCTGGATCCCGCCGGAGCTCAAGGGCAATTCGGGAGGCTATTCCGACGGTTACGATCCTTTCGACGACTACGACCTCGGCTCGAAGAACCAGAAGAGCACGATCACCACCCGTTATGGTAAGCGGGAGCAGCTCGAGCGCTGCTGCGCGATTCTGCGCGCCAACGGCCTCAACATCTACGCCGACATCGTAGACAATCACCGCGATGGCGACGATGGCAACTACAACTTCTCCTACGTGGATGCCTACGGCCATGCCGGCAAGGGCCGGTTCAGCAAGAGCTACTACGACTTTCATCCCAATGTGCCTCAGGACCCGGATGTCCCCCTGGGCAATAACGAGAACTTCAGTGAGTTCGGTCGTGACCTGGCACCCATCAACGGCGAAAACCACTGGATCTATAACGGTCTCAACAGCGCCGGAGACTGGCAGACCAAAGCGCTCGACCTGCAGGGCTACCGACTGGACTTCGTTCCGGGGATTTCGACAGACTGGCTGTATGCCTTCCTTAATTATGGGGCCATGAACGGCAAGTTTGCCGTTGGAGAGTACTGGGACACGAACGTTTCTAACGTCGAATACTGGGTCTCGACCATGATGCAGGATAGGGCCAGCGCCTTCGACTTTCCGCTGCGCGATCTCTTGAAGCAGATGTGCAACTCGCCCAGCAGCTTCAATATGGCCAGTCTGGATCATGCCGGGCTGGCCGGGCAGGACCCCTTCCATGCCGTCACCTTCGTGGAGAATCATGACACAGATCGCTCCGATCCGATCGTTCAGAACAAGGCTCTGGCGTACGCTTACATTCTGACTTCGGAAGGCTATCCCTGCGTTTTCTACAAAGACTACAGCTCTGACCCTGGCTGCTATAACATGGGCGGGGTTATCAACAATCTGATCTGGATCCACGAGAAGCTAGCCAGCGGCACTACCCAGCAGCGCTGGAAGAACAATCTGGTCTTCGTCTACGAGCGCATGGGAGGCCCGCACCTGCTGGTGGGCCTTAACAACAACATCGGCTATGATTATAAGCTCACCTGCGCGACAGGCTTTGGAGCCAACGTCCAGTTGCATGACTACACCGGCCATGCCCAGGACGTCTGGACCGATGCCAACGGCAACGTCAGTCTCGATCTGCCTCCCGCCGTCAACGGCCTGGGCTACGTCTGCTATTCGGTCACGGGCTACGGTGGAGGCTTTACCCCTTCCAATCTGAGCACGACCCAGGAGTACGCCGGCGCCTCTGACCTGGACATCAAGCCGGCCAGCAACACGGGCCTGATCAAAGTCTGCCGCGTCTACACGGCTGCCGGCAAGACGATCAACGGATCCCTCTACTACGACGCCACCAACTGGACCGGCAGCACCAGCATCTATCTGGAACTGGATGACCCTTCCGGCGTCAAGCTCGCTTCCGGCGCCTACACCACCTCGACTACCCAGGGAACCTCCGTCTCGGCCACAGCCGCCAAGACCGGTTTCTACACCTGGAAAATTCGCTCTTACAACACACCTTCCAGTAACGCGAAACCGAGCTATTGGCTCAAGGTCACCTACACAGCCCCACAGAAGTTTTAATAGTCTTTCCAGGAGAACATAACCGCGCTAGGATGGCAAGACTAAAGGTCAGGAATGGGCATTCGGATCATTGACCACCAGCCCTGAGGCAATCAATGCCTGATGGAAACACGCCTCTCCCTCACTATATCCGTTTGATGCCAGTCGTTCCTGTATGGCCTGTTGCACCTGTTGCAATTCATCGCGTTCCAGCGTCTTAATTTCCTTCAGTATATGCGCTAATGTTGCCTGTGTCATTTCTCCAATCTCCCTAATCTGTCGGAGCTTCCAGCTAGATTCTACCAGGAAAGTGTATGTTCCATGTAGCCATTTCCCTGCCGCGCCCGCGCAGTTCCTCGGCAACCGGCGACCAGGCGAACGGACTGACGATGGGACTGTAAATCAGGACAAAAACAGCGTCCATGCCGCTATAAGGCCGTCTCGCCGCGCTCGCCGGTGCGGATGCGCACCGCCTCCAGCACGGAGGAGACGAAGATTTTCCCGTCTCCGATCTCGCCGGTGCGGGCCGCCTCCAGAGCGATCTCGACGACCTCCTCGGCGCGGTCGTCCGGCACGACGATCTCTATCTTGACTTTGGGCAACAGGTTCACCACATAGGTGTTGCCCCGGTACTTCTCCGTGCGACCGCGCTGCCGGCCGTAGCCGCGCACGTCGGTCACCGTCATGCCGACGATGCCGATCGAGGCCAGCGCCTCTTTCACCTCATCGATCTTGATCGGCCTGATCACACATTCGATCTTTTTCATGGAATTCGTTTGAAGTCAGGAAAGGTCGAGGTGGAGCAGGCGCAGGAACGGCTGCAATCCCATCGCCTGCCAGAAACCATTTGCGGCCGGGTTGGCCTCGGCCACATAGAGCTCGATGGCGGTCGCCTTTCGGGCGATGAACCACCGGCGCGTCTCCTCGAAGAGCGCCCGCCCTACGCCCCGATGCCGCCAGGCCTCCTGCACGCAGGCATCGGAGATGAAGCCATACAGCCCCTGCAGGGCCAACGGCGGGCGCCGCTGGATCTCGGCCATCAGGTAGCCGACCACCTCGCCGGTATCCAGACTCTCCGCGACCAGCACGCGGCCATCGCGCGAGCGCATCATATCCAGCGCGTGCCGGACATACTTCTGCATCCCGTCCGGAGCGACGGTAAACCGGGGATCCAGGGCCTGATGATGGTCCATCAGCTCCCGCCAGAGCGCGCCGATCGCCTCGCGGTCGCTGCTACGGGCGTCGCGGATCCGAAACCCACTCATGGCCGCCCTCTCACCGCGTCTCTCCTTCTGAGGCGCATATTAATAGCGATCGGAGCGGAGCGACTGGCCCGGAAAGATGGCGCCGCTGCGCCAGGGGTTGGCGGATGGGTTGGTGACCGGGTGGCCGGGCGTGCCCAGAGCCTCCTCGATGTCCGGCATCGTATGCGAGGGCGCGGTGGGATCCGGCAGACGGTCGGTGCGGGCGATGGCGCGCTCCAGGTCGCGCAGATCGAAATAGTTGCGTCCCGCCACGTTGCGCAGCTCGCGCGCGGTCATATCCGGATGCGCGACTACGGCGATGCGCTTGCCTTTGCTGCGCACCAGCTCCAACGCCCGCTCGAAATCGCTGTCTCCACTCATCAATACACAGGTCTCATAAAGCGCCACGGTGTTAAACATATCGATGACCAGCTCGATGTCGAGATTGGCCTTCTCGACGATCTCGCCGGTCGTATCGTCTACCATCTGTTTGATCGCCTTGGTGCGCACCGTATAGCCGGAATACATCAGATATTCGTGGAACGCGCTGTCGCGGTTCTTGGCTTGCGCGTCCGCGCCGGTATAGTAGTAGGCTTCGCTGATGACATTGCCCGCGTCCCGGCCAAAATACTGCAGGACTTTCCGAAAATCGATGTACCAGCCAAGCTTTTTCTGCGCATAGTACATATTTGCGCCATCGACAAAAATAGAAACACGTTGCACGATCGTTTCCTCCATTGTTGCCGCTCCGTTATGAAAATAGTGCGGGTCTTTGCGCCCTGCTGGCGGGCATGCCCTGTGAGACGTCCTTAAAAGGAACGCTGCCTGAATCGTCCTGGGAGAGATAAGGCTCTCGACGTGGTTCAGGACTATATGGCTCTATTATTCCTTCTTTTTCACCCGTTATCCTGCCCGGCAAAATACGTTTTCCATAAAGATGCCGCCCGGTTCTCTTGCAGAACAGCCCGTCCCTATGAAATAATGAAAGGGACCCGGTTCCTGAAACGGAGCGGCTTTTCCCTCCGTATGATAACGGGAAACCCCTCAATCCTTTCTCAAGGAGAACTTCGGAATGAAGAGAACTCGGCTCCTGCGCGTCTGGACCCTCGCCCTGATGCTGGCACTGGCCATCGGGATGATGGGAGCGACCGGCGTTCGCTCCACGGCCTGGGCACAGACGACCCACAAAAAGATTCATAAGAACTTCGCGCAGCGACATCCCACCATGACCTCGATCGGCGCCGGATACGCCGCCTACAAGATCGCCAAGACGACCGGGAAGAATCGAGCCCTGCACGGTGGGAAGAAAAACTTCGCGCAGCGTCACCCCGTCCTGACGGGCATCGGGGCGGCCGCCGTGACGCATCACTACATCAAGAAATCCATGAAACATCGGCGCTAACGCCCTGCCATCTTGAGGCGCAATAGATCGGGCGCGGCGGAAAGCTTTCCGCCGCGCCCGTTTTTCGTTAAATTGACCTCACTCAGAACCTCACCCCCAGCCCCCTCTCCTTCGTAAGGAGAGGGGGAACTTCGAGGAGATGGACAACCGCCCTGCGGGCGAAGCAGTCCTATAATACAGAATTTGCTAACACCCTCTGAGATCGATTAGATTGCCTAATTCAGCGCGCTGCCGGAAATCTGCCGGAAGCGGACCCGGTAGGCGACCGCCCGCGTGTTATCCATCATCTCCACCCGGAAAGGGCTGGGCTCTCCGGCAGGCAGCGGATCGAAGGCGATCATGGCGCTCTCCATCCCGATGGTCCGGCCTCTGCTATCCAGAAGCTCGGCCACGGCCTCTACATTCGATAGCGACCGCGCGGCATGATTGGTGACGCTGCCGGTGATGGTCACAAAACCGAGTCGCCGCTCCGCCGAGGCGGAGACCAGCCCGACCCTGGCTTTTGGAAAGGCTGCGGCTACGAGATGCAGGCTCGATGCGGACTCCATCGCGCGCACGGCGTGCCATCCCCAGGCCGCGAAGCTGCATACACACAGGCCGAGAAGAAGCGTCAGCGCAATGCGCACCCGCTTCCGGTACCCCACTGCCCGCTTATGTCGTAACCGCTTGGGGGCGCTCAGCCGCAGCGGCGCTTCCCAGTCTTCCTGACGTAACGGTAGACTCATCTGCTCGTCTCCTTCACGTAGCCTTCCAACCCGGCAGATATCCTCCTATAGGACAGCCTGCCTGGTAACCAGTATAACAAAGAGAGCGTATACTTGTCAACCTATTTTTGTTTCCTACCGCTCTCTTTCTTCTTCTGAACTCCACACCCGCCACCAAAAGCGGAAAAAACGGGATTTCAGTCCTACGGGCTGGGGGTGTAGCCTGTAAAGCAGGCTACACCCCCGCTCTTGCCGCCTGGGGCCGGCGCGATTTGCGCGTTTCGTCCTTCCCCGCTAGATCGGAAAGGGTATTTTTGCCTCCCTGACCCTCACCGGAAGCCGTCTCTGCCTTCGGCTCCAGCGCCAGGTCTAATACCTGGCGGACATCTTCGACGAAATCGAAGTGGAGGGCTTTCTGGACCTCTTCGGGAAGGTCCTCCATCACGTCCTTGCGGTTGCGCTCCGGCAAGATCACTTCGGTGATGCCCGCGCGGCGCGCTCCCAGCACCTTTTCCTTGATGCCGCCTACCGGCAGGACGCGCCCCGTCAGCGTGACCTCGCCCGTCATCGCCATCAGCGGCTTCACCTTGCGCTCGCTGAACAGCGAGGCGATCGCCGTCGCCATCGTCACGCCCGCCGAAGGGCCGTCTTTAGGAATGGCGCCTGCCGGAACGTGGATATGAATGTCGTGCGTCTCATAGAAGTCCGGGGGCGCGCCCAACTCCTCGGCATGTCCGCGCACGTAGGAGAGCGCCGCCTGGGCCGATTCGCGCATCACTTCGCCCAACTGGCCGGTGATGGTGATGGTCGGCGGGCGATTGGTCATAATCGGCGAAGCCGCCGCCTCGATAAAGATGATGTCTCCGCCCATGGGGGTCCACACCAGCCCGGTGGCGACGCCCGGTCGCTCCATGCGCTCCAGCGCCTCCTCGGCCTCGAAGCGCGGCGCGCCCAGGTAGTCTTCGACGACGGCGGGCGTCACCTCCAGCTTGTCCAGCTTGCTCTCGGCGAAAGCCCGGGTGGCCTTGCGGCAGATCGCGGCGATCTCGCGCTCCAGGTTGCGGACGCCCGACTCGCGCGTATAGCCTCGGACCAGCACGCGGACGGCGTCCGGCGTGAAGGTGATCCGATCCACGATGCCGTGCTCCTCCGCCTGCTTGGGAATGAGATGCCGTACCGCAATGGCGATCTTCTCCTCCTCCGTGTAGCCGGCGATCTCGATGATCTCCATGCGGTCGCGCAGGGGCGGCAGGATCGTATCGAGCACGTTGGCGGTCGTGACGAAGAGCACTTTGCTCAGATCGAACGGCACGTCCAGGTAGTGGTCGCGGAAGGCATTGTTCTGCTCCGGATCGAGGACCTCCAGCAGCGCGCTGGAGGGGTCGCCGCGAAAATCGGCCTGGACCTTATCCACCTCATCCATCATAAAGACGGGGTTGTTGGTCCCGGCGCGGCGAATCCCCTGGATGATCTGGCCGGGCAGCGCGCCGATATAGGTGCGGCGGTGGCCGCGAATCTCCGCCTCATCCCGCACGCCGCCCAGGGAAATCCGCACGAACTTGCGGCCCACCGCCTTGGCGATGGAGCGGCCCAGCGAGGTCTTCCCGACGCCGGGCGGGCCGACGAAGCAGAGGATCGGCTGGCGGGCCGTCCCGTCTTGCTTGAACTTACGCACCGACAGGTATTCGAGGATGCGCTCCTTGACCTTATCCAGTCCGTAGTGGTCGGCGTCCAGCACCTCTTTGACGGCCGGAATATCCAGGTTGTCTTCACTGCTGACGTTCCAGGGCAGCGCCACCAGCCAGTCGATGTAGGTGCGGGAGACGGTGTACTCCGGCGCCGCCGGATTCATGCGGCTGAGCCGGTCCAGCTCGCGCTCGGCCTCTTTGGCGGCCTCCTCCGGCATGCCCGCCTCGGCGATCTTCTGGCGCAGCTCGTCGATCTCCTGCGTGCGCTCGTCTCCCTCGCCCAGCTCTTTTTGAATCTGGCGCATCTGCTCGCGCAGGTAGTACTCACGCTGCGTCTTGCCCAGCTCCTGCGCCACTTCGGACTGCAGCCGGCTGCCGACCTCCAATACCTGCACCTCGCGGGCCAGCAACTGCAGCAGGCGCGTCATGCGCGGCTTGAGATCGATCAGCTCGAGGATCTCCTGGCGCTCCACCGGGGTCAGCCGCGGCATCTGCGCGGCGATCAGGTCGGTCAGGACGCCGGGGTCCTTGACGTTGTTGGGCAGGTTCTGCATCTCGTCCGGCAGCTCGGGCGAGAGCTGGACCACGCGGTTAAACATCTGCCCGATCGTGCGTGTGAGCGCCTCAATCTCCAGCTTATCCGCGTCGGCAACGGGCGGCTCCTCGATGGCGCGCACCTTGACCCGCAGGTAAGGCGTGGTCTGCACCGCCTCCAGAATCTCGATGCGCTGCAAGCCCTGCACGATCAGGCGGATGCCGTCGGGCACCTGGCCCATCAAGCGGATGGCGACGGCGGTGCCGATCTTATAGACGTCGTCCAGGGTGGGATTCTCGATCGTCGGGTCCTTCATGCAGGAGACGCCGATGATCCGGTTGCCGCCGACGACCGAGTCGTTGATGAGCTTGATGGAGTTTTCGCGCCCTACGCCCAGCGGCGCCACCAGCACGGGGACGATGACGGTATCCCGCAGAGGCAGCAGATTGATCTCCTCCGGAATAGCCGGCTGATGCTCGCCCTCGCCCGTTCCGGCGGCTCCCTCCACAGGCGTATCGAACGGTTCCAGGATATCTGCCAGGTTTTTAGGTTCCATGCGGTATAAGCACCCCGATTCTCTAAAATCTGTCCTGCGCCCCTAAAACCGGAAAAAAGATCCGGGCACGGAAGTACCCGTCTCGTGGGCCTACGGCCAACCGTCCTCCGGACGGAAAAGCTCCGACGTAACCGCTTCTCCTGAATTTCCAGAAAGGCGTGAAACTGCGTCCGGGAACCGGAAAAAGGCGGGACCGCTCACTCCTCCTGGCCGACCTCGATCACCCGCACGCTGCGCGGCGTGTCCGGGCGTTTCGGCAAGGAGATGACGAGAAAGCCATCCCGATAGTTCGCCGCGATCTGGTCGCGGTCGAAGCGGAGACCGGCCGGCAGCACGATTTGGCGCTCGAACGGGCCGAAGTAGATCTCCAGTTGATAGCACCGAATCCGATCGCGCTGCTCGTCCCAGGGCTCGGCGCGCTCTCCGGATACGGTCAGCAGGCGGTCGTCGGCGGAGAGCACGATCTGCAGCTTCTCCGGTCGCACGCCGGCGACCTCCATCTTGACGACGAGGGCGGAAGTCGTCTCGAACAGATCCACGCTCGGCTGAAAGCGGGTGGCCCGCATCACCTCTTCGACGCTGCGGCGCATATCGTTCTCGAGCTGCAAAAAGATATCCAGGGGGTTGAAATCTCGGCTTGCCATCGTGTCACCTATAAATGCTGAGGGGGTGAGGGGAATGAGGGGGTGATCCGCCTTCAGGGCCGGAAGGGCGGATCACCCAGGCCGCAACGCGGCGTTCACCCGTCAGTTCTTTGCGGCGGATTTGGAGGCGTGCGCCGCCTCCGCACGCTCATGCTGGATACGTCGAAGGCCGCGCAGCCCCGAGCTGTCGTTAGGATAGCTCTTGAGGTAGTCCTTCCACGCCTGCTCGGCCTCATCCCAGATCCGGACATTCTCCAGCAATTCGGCGTACTCGCGCTGCAGCTCCTTGCGGTTGGTCATCCGGTCCGACGGCTCGGCAAGCGCCTGGCGCATATACTGAAGCGCCCGCGCATAGTCTTTCTGTTCCCGGTACAGATCGGCCAGGTGGGTATCGTAGAAGCTCTTGTCCCGCGGGTCTCCCACGCGCAGGCCCTCCTCCAGCGTCGCCAACGCATCGGCGGGATGGTTGGACTCCTCATAGAGATCGGCCAGGCCCAATCGCGCTCCGGAGAACTGCGGATAGATGGCGACCGCCTGCTTCATCTCCTCGATCGCCTCCCTGGAATGACCGGTCTCCTGCAGCTCATCGGCCGCCTCGAAGTGCGCCATCGCCCGCTTCAGCGGGTCGCTATCATGGTGGAAGCGCACCAACAGCGCCCCGCCGAGCAAACCGACGGACACCAGCGCCAAAGCGGAAGTTCGTGTTTTCATCCCATGACCTCTCTCGCGGCGAGGAAGCCGCGCTTCCAGACCGAGCCGGCTTGCCGGCCCATGCGCGCGCATGTTGCCAGAAAGACTGCCCGGCCGGGAGACCACTGTACTTTAATAAGGTTTAATACCCCACATGGTTCCATCGATGCCTATCTCTCTATTCGTCTCTTCGGGACGGATTCCTCTATCCCCTTTCGATCCTGCGGGAATCCGAATAAGGGCGATTGGGTCGGAGTGTCGAATGTAACGCCATCATCCTAGCTCGCAGGGGAGGTCCGCTATGGCCCGGCAATCCGGTTCCCGTGCTCGGAATTGCATCAACATCGAATGGATCCTGACTATCGTACCACACGCGCGGATTTCGCGCATCTGGCCTGCAGCCGCGTTTTGGCCGGGCCGTAAACGACCCGACTTTAAGGCGGCTTTGCCGCCAACCGCCCTCGCGGGCGGAAAAACTCCACGTGCGATCGCCCTGCTTGCCGCCGTGCTGGGAGTACTATGCGTTTCTGCCTCCGCCGCCCATGCGCAGGCTCCGATCCTCTCCGGCGGGAAGGCCGTGCTTTCGGCGGACGCTTTGCTGACCACCCCGGTAGGCGGCCTGGAGCGAACGAACGCGACGGCGAAGGTGATCCCCGTCTCGGGAGGACCGTTTACGCGAGGACTGCGCGTCACGGTGCGCACGAATGCGCCGGAGACGAATGCAACGCAGCTCACCATGCCCATCTCGGTACCGGTTGCGCAGGGCGATGTCTTGCTGGCTTCCTTTTATGTGCGCGGCGCGTCCGCCACGGGCGCTCCCGCGCAGGTCGAGCTTTTGTTCGAGCGCAGCGTCGATCCGTGGACCAAGTCCGTGACCTACGACGCGACGACTCCCACGGCGCCCCGCGTCTGGAAGCGTGTCCTCGTGCCGTTCACGGCCGCCGAATCGTACCGGCCGGGCGAGGCGATGGTCTCGCTGCGATTCGCTTTCGGGCCGCAGGCGGTCGAGGTCGCCGGGCTTCGCGTCGTGGATTTTGGGAGGAGCCAGAGCGTGGAAGAGCTTATCGGGCTTGCCGCTGCCCAGAACCCGCTGGGCCGCCAGACAGTCGCCATTCATCTTTCCGCGACGAAGCAGCCGATGATCGGCCTGGGCGGAAACTTCACCGCGCCCCGCTATGGGGCGACGGAACCGTTCGACGCGGTGGCCCGCTACAACCTGGACCATCTGCGCATCGTACACGCACGGATCGGCATTCCGCTCAATACCTGGGCGCTGGAAAAAGACATCTACAGGGATGAGGGCCCGGCGCACGCGGCTTTTCTTCAGTTGCAGGAGTTTGCCCGGCGCAAGATTCCGGTGGTCGCCTCCATCTGGGAGGGTCCGGCCTGGCTGCTGCCCGGAAAGGCCGAGCAGGAAGGCCGGCGTCTCCCGCAGAGCCGCTACGGAGACTGCATCGAGGCGATCGTCCGGTTCCTCGTGACGGCACGGGACAAATATGGGGCCGCTGTAGAAAACTTCTCGTTCAATGAGGCGGACTACGGCGTGAACTTCAAGTTTACCCCGGAGGAGATCATCGCGTTCATCCGGCAGGCCGGGCCGCGGTTCCAGCAGGCCGGTCTCCAGACCAAATTCCTGGTAGGAGATACGGGCGGCGGAGCCGGGTTCGCCAGCTACGCGCGCCCTCTGCTGGAGGACAAAACGATTTCCGAATATCTGGGTCCGCTGGCCTTCCACTGCTGGGATGTGCTGGGCACGCCGGCCCCGCAGTACGAAGCGATCGCGGCGTTAGGCAGGGAGTTCCATAAGCCCATCTGGTGTACGGAAGCCGGCTGGGACGCGGGCCTCTGGCAGAAGCCCGACCCGTGGGCATCCTGGGAAAACGCGCTGAACACCGCGCGGGCTTACGTAAAGACCCTGCGCCTCAGCGGCGCGCAGATCATGGACTACTGGACTTATGAAGATGACTACCCGTTAGTCAATAAGGATGGACAGCAGCCCTATCCGGTCTGGTATGTCGTCCGGCAGATGCAGGAAGCTCTCCGCTCCGGGTCAAAAATCGCATCGGCCTCCGTTACGAGCGACGACCTGGAAGCGCTTGCGACCACGGGACCCCATGCCGGACAGTTCTCCGTCCTTCTCGTCAACCCGATCGGCGCCGGTCAGGTGATCCTCTCGGGCTTACCCGCCAATGCGGAGGCAAGGATGGAGATCATCACAGCGGGTGATGGGAAAGGTCCTCCGAAGCTAAACAGGCTAAACAGTCAGCGTGCCAACCGCACGGGACACCTTGTAGTGGACATTCCGGCCCGCTCCGTAGTGAGTATTCTTTCCAGCAAATCCTGATCCAGGCCCCCACCCCCGTCCCCTCCCCCAAGTTTAGGGGAGGGGGGGACTAAACTGGAAGCTAATCTTTCTCCTTAAAGCCGCTCTTGCCTACAAGTAGAGACAGAAGCTAAACATTATAGCTCCCCTTCCTGGAACGCGGCCTCGGTGGCCTCAGTAAGCTGGTTCGGCAGAAGCTAAACATTATAGCTCCCCTTCGCCGCTCAGGTGAGATGGAGTTCGTGGTAGAGGTACAAGAGAACGATTTAGTCCCCCCTCCCCTAAACTTGGGGGAGGGGAAGGGGGTGGGGGCCAAGCTGCGGCAGCAGGATGCGGGAGGTATGGTAGATGCGCTCGGTCGCGACGTGAAAATCCTTTTCGTCGGCGTGGTAGATGTCTACGTACGTTTGCGGGTTGCGGTCTACCAGGGGGAACCAACTGCTCTGCACCTGCACCATGATCCGGTGCCCTTTCAGAAACGTATGGCAGACATCCCGCAGCGCAAACGAGATGCGGGTCAGCTTGTTCGGCGTCAGCGGAGAGGGATGGCTGTAGCTATTGCGATAGCGGGCGCGCATCACCTCGGCGCGGACCAGTCTTTCATAGCCGGTCGCCGTGACGCCGGAAGAGTCCCCCGAAGGGCTGGACGTACCGTCGGGCTGGACGTCGATGACTTTGACGATGAAATCCGCGTCGGTCCCGGTCGTAGAGACCTGCAGATCTGCCTGGATCGGCCCGGCGATGGTGAAATCCTCCGTCAGCGGGGCGCTTTGCCAGACGGCCACGTCGGGCCGGGCGGCGGCGAACCGCTGATCGTCGTTCATATATTCGTTCCTGCGGCGCGGCAGCGACTGGGGGACATACGGAACGGGATGGGCCGGATCGCTCACGTATTCGTCGTATCCGGCTGCCGCCGCGCCTTCCGGCGGGGTCCGTGTCAGCGCGTGATCGGCGGAAAGATAGTAGGCGACCGGAGTTGTGTCCTTCGGCGGCCACTGGTCGAACTGCCACCACTGATTGATGCCGGTGGCAAAGACCGTCGCCTTCGGCTGCTTCCAGTCGCCGATGCCTTTCAGATAGAAGTCGAAAAAGGGCTTGAAGAGGCGCTCGTGATACCAGGCGCCGGTCTTCTGCCCGAAGGTCTCGTCGCCAAAGCTCTCGAAATCGCCACCAGCCCAGCCGCCGTGCGGCCACGGCCCGACGACCAGGCTGTTCGGCGTGCCGGGATTGTAGCGGTCGATGGCTGCAAAATCGGCGAACGGGCCGTACAGGTCCTCGGCATCGTACCAGCCGCCCACCGTCAGCACGGCGCAATGGATGTCTTTGAGGTGGGCCGGGAGCGCGCGGGCCTGCCACCAGGCATCGTAGTTGGGATGCGCGATGGTGTCGTTCCAGTGCTGAATCTGCCCATGCCAGTAGTTGGCATTGAGGTTTTTGAGCGGCCCCAGCTTCAGGAAATCCTGGTAATCGTCGGTGATGGGGAAGTGGAGTGTCGATGGATACTCCGTTACCGGCTTATTGTCCGGGCGTTTCTCGACGAAAAAGTTATAGAAGCTGACGAAGTCCATGAGGAAGAAGGCGCCGTTGTGGTGGTCGTCATCGCCGATAAACCAGTCGGAGACGGGCGCCTCCGGCGAGATGGCTTTCAGGGCCGGATGGGAATGGATGCCGCCGGCCGCGGCGTAGAAGCCGGGATAGGAGATGCCCCAGATCCCCACCCGCCCATTGTTATTAGGGATATTCTTCACCAGCCAATCGATGGTGTCGTAGGTATCGGTGCTTTCGTCGACGGCCTGCTTGCCTTTTTGCGCGGCCTCTTCGGGACGCACGTCCTCAAAATCTCCCTCGGACATATACCGCCCGCGCACGTCCTGAAACACGAAGATATAGCCCTCTTCCACCATTTTTTGCATCGTCCGGCCTCCCAGCCGGTAGGTGTCCGGTTCGTACGGACGGATGCTATAGGGGGTCCGCTGCATCAGAATGGGGTATGGCTGGGAGGTATCTTTCGGCGCATAGACGATGGTATAGAGGTGAACGCCATCGCGCATGGGGATACGGAAGGAAGACTTGGTGTAGTGCGCTTTGACATCATAGGAGGGTGGCGCGGTGGGTTCCTGCGCCCGGGAAACGAGGCAGTGTCCGAGAAGGCAAAGCAGTACAAAGCTCAGGAAGGAAGCGAGAACGTGGAGAGGACGCATGGAAGAGTGAGCCTCCAGGAAGGGAGATCGTTCATCTGAGTTACCGCGCGATTCGCCGCTCCTTCCCTGGATTCCTTTGTCCCTTCCGGTTTGCGGGCAGTTAAAACTGCTGCCCCTGGGGACCCCTGCCCCATGCCCAAAGTCCCCTTCGGGGACTCAAAATCTATGAGCCGGTACGGAAACCAGCTGGCTTCTTAGCCGGGCCATGAATTACCCGTATAGCCGGGCATTGAAATACCCGTCTAGGGGTCCTTCGGCCCACGGGTCCCTATCGAACCTTCGGGTTGCCCTGGCGGGCGGAAAAGCCTGCCTACTTTTAGTCGCCTGTGGAAAACTGAAGGACCCTGTGTCCCTTTCGGGCTAGTGGAGTCCTGCCACCTGCCAGCCAGGCGGGGGCTGGACGGTAAAGAGGTTGCCGTCTATGGCTTTCACGCCGTTCATCAGCCAGTAGGCCAACTGGCCGCTGTTTGTGTTCTGGAATACCAAATCCGGCCAGCCATCCCCGTTCAAGTCCACGACCGATACGCACCGCCAGCCGGCTTGCTGGCCGGGCGTCACAAACGTGCCGTCGGTGGCGAGGTTGTTGCTCATGAACCAGACGGCCAGTTGGCCGGTGGAAGCGTTCTGGAACAGGATGTCCGGATGCCCGTCCTTGTTGAAGTCCCCCACGCCGACAGCGGTCCAGCCTGCGGCAGGCGCCGGCGACACATACGTCCCGTTGACGACCGTGGCACCGCGCAGATACCAGACCGCCAGGCGCCCGGAGGACCCATTCTGAAGCAGCACGTCGGGGAAGCCGTCCCCATCGAAATCGGCCAGGCCGACCGCGTTCCATCCGGCGGGAGGAACCGGCGTGACGAACGCGCCTCCGGAAGCGGCTACGTCGCTCATCTGCCAGAGGGCCAACTGGCCCGTGGAGCGGTTCTGGAAGAGGATGTCGGGCGTGCCGTCCTGGTTGACGTCGGCATCTCCCACGGCGCGCCAGGCCGGGTCCTGCGACGGCGTGAGGAAGGAAGCGCTCAGAGGCGTGCCGCCCAGCAGGAACCAGAGGGAGAGCTGGCCGGTGGAAGGGTTCTGGAACAGGAGGTCCGGGTAGCCGTCCCGGAAGCCAAAGTATTTCTGCGCGGACACGAAGTCGTTGTAACAGAGCTTGGGATTGCCGCCGCTGTCGAGCACGCCGAAGTAGAGTCCGGCGGCCACGTTGTCCTGCCAGTTGAACCAGATGGCGGTCTGGACATAGTTGACCGTGCCGCCTTCGAGGACATGGAATGCGGTCGTCAGGTTCTGGTCCTGGACCGACTGCGAGACGTTACTGGTCGACCAGCCGAATTCCGTGATGAACGAATGTTTGCTCGTTCCGGTCCCTTCGTACTTGGTATAGGCCTGCCGCACCCAGTCGCAGTACTGCTGGATCGCGCCGGAGGTGGTCGTGGTCCCCTGATCGATGTAGATGTGCTGGCCGATCCCGTCCAGGGGAT
The DNA here is from genome assembly GCA_035653075.1 of Chthonomonadaceae bacterium. Lineage (GTDB taxonomy): Bacteria > Armatimonadota > Chthonomonadetes > Chthonomonadales > Chthonomonadaceae > DASRCN01. Next base: position 16,246 of record DASRCN010000075.1, read on the forward strand.
AGGTTCCCCAATGGCTCATCGCATAGGAGAACGATCCGACCGTGTTGATGCCCACGTTATACGTGTCATCGATGTACTGGGCGCCGGCATCCTCGTAGTTCTTGCCGGCGATGTCATGGCCGAAGACGCCGCCGGAGATCAACTGCACGTCCCGGAGGCCGTTGATCTCCTTCACGTCGGCGTAGGTCCTGGCGAGAAGTTGGCTGAAGTTGGAAGGGTAGATAAACGTGCCGCCCGTGTAGACGCCTTGCGAGGGGTTGGAGGTCCAGGCGTTCGGCTCGTTCCAAATCTCCCAGATTTTGACGCGGTCGTGAAAATGGGCGATGATGGGCACGGCGGCGTTGGCGGCGAAATTGTCGATGAAGCTGTTGTCGCCGTTGGCGCCGGTGTTCTCGTAGTTGTTGGCCGTCCAGTCGGACTGGCTGCCGGGCCAGGAGGTGTAGTCGATCAGGCCGAGGACCTGCAGGCCGTTGGCCCGCGCGGTGTTGACCACCGTGTCGTAATAGCCGAGCATCGCGGCGTTCCAGGTCGTGTTGCCGTTGACCAGGCGGAACTCCATGCGCACCCAGCCCACCTGCGCCTGGCGGAGCTGGCCCGCGACGGCCGGGGTGAACAGGGGGTTTCCGGAGTTGTCGATGACCCAGCCGGTATCGACGCCCATCGTTCCAGAGGCCCATGCTGCCGGACTTGCAAGCCCCCATCCCAGGAGCAGCACGAGCCCAACGAGCCATCGTTTCATCGGTCTCATTCTATGAGTACGTTCCCTGACAACGGGATGCTTCTCTGGCTGCCCTGCCGCCAGGGGAGTATCGGCCTGTTACGGCTCACTGATAGACCCGCACGTAATCGATGAGGTAGTGCGCGGGGAAGACCGTCTGGGCGGTGATGTCGCCGGGCCAGTTGCCGCCGATCGCCATGTTGAGCAGCAGGAACTGGGGCTTATTGAACTCCCAGACCTCGTTTCTGGTCAGCGAGGACGGGGTAATGGTCGGTCCGTTCTGCACGCCATCGACATAGAAGGTGATAGAGTTCTGCTTCCAGAGAATGGCATAGAGGTGATAGGCCTGGCCGAGATCCGACGAGGCGGTGTAGGCGTATCCGATCCCCCAGGCGTTATTGCTGCCTTTGATGTTGCCGTGGATCGTCTGGTGGGCGATGTCCGGCTCAGTGCCGCACAGGTGCTCCATGATGTCCATTTCGCCGCACTTGGGCCAGCCGTTGGTGCTGATATCGGTTCCCAGCGTCCAGAAGGCCGGCCAGTAGCCCTGATAGGAGGGACCGCCCGGCGGGACCTTGGCGCGACATTCGATGTAGGCGTACTGCCAGGAATGCAGCCCTTGCGTCTTAATGCGGCTGGAGTAGTAGTGGACGCCGTCGGTGCTGGAGGCGATGTCGAGCGCATAGCCGTCCGTGGCGGCAGAGTCGGCGACGATGGTGGCGTTGGTGCTGGTGTAGGTCTCCTGCTCGTTGTTGCCCCAGCCACCGCCGCCGAGATCGTAGGTCCAGTTGGCCGAGTTCGGGTACGAGCCGACCGGACCGTTGAACTCGTCACTCCAGACCAGGGTGTAGCCGGGTGGTGGCGCGGCTTGCGCGCCTACGGAGCTGAGCGCCACGGCGGCCAGCGCAAGGGCTGCGACGCGCGCTATCGACAGGGAGAGCGAGCGGATCATGGGAAGTACCTCCACAGGTTCAGAGATTTTCAGGAAATATTCTACACGAATCAAGCCCTTTCCTGCCGAGAACAACGGCAGGATTCTCCCGCTTCCTCGATGTATACATGTCCTGATTGTACTTGTTGCAAGGGGATGCAAAACATGGTTACGGACTCGAACACGAAAAAGGACTTTTTCATCAGCTATACCAGCGCCGACCGCCAGTGGGCCGAATGGATCGCCTGGAAGCTGCAAGAAGCAGGCTATTCCCTCACGATTCAAGCCTGGGACTTCGACTCGGGTGGCAACCTCGTGCAGGATATGCACAAAGCGGTTACGCAGTGCGAGCGCATTGTGCCCGTCCTGACACCACGCTATTTACAATCGGATTTCACTACGGTGGAGTGGCAGAGCGTTTTCGTTCAGGATCTGACCGGAGAAAAAGGGCTTCTGCTGCCGGTGCGCGTCGAAAAGTGCGATCCCAAAGAGCTAGGGCTTTTGAACGCGCGCACCTATATCGATCTCGTCGGCAAGACGGAGGCAGAGGCCGCGGCTCTCCTGCTGGAAAGAGTAAAGCCGGTCGCGCCTCCGACCAAAGCCCCAATTTTTCCGGCAGCCCCTCCGCAAGTTTTGACACCGCCGGCTCGCTTCCCTGGGCTGCTGCCTCCCATCTGGAGCAGCAACATTCCTCAGCGCAACATCAACTTTACGGGCCGCGACGCGCTCCTGAAGCAGTTGGAAGATACCCTGGCCGCAGGCAATACGGCGGCGCTGACGCAGGCGATCACCGGTCTGGGAGGCGTGGGCAAAACGCAGCTAGCCACGGAATATCTCTACCGCTATAGCGACAAATACACCTGCGTCTGGTGGGTCCGCTCGGAAGAGACGGCAACCCTGGCCGCCGACTATGCTGCTCTTGCCGCAAAACTGAACCTGAAGGAACAGAGCGCGCAGGATCAGAACCTTACCATCGCTGCCGTGCGTAGCTGGCTGGAACACAATTCCGGCTGGCTGCTCCTCTTCGACAATGCCGACAAGCAAAAGGACATTCTGGACTACCTGCCGCACGGCGGGAACGGCCATATCCTGGTGACCTCGCGTGACACTAACTGGCACAATATCGCCAGGTCGCTACCGGTACAGGTCTGGGAGCGCTCGGAATCGGTAGCCTTCCTGCTCAAACGGACCGGGCAGACGGACGAGCAGGCTGCCGGCAGGCTGGCTCAAGAACTGGGTGACCTGCCGCTAGCCCTGGCGCAGGCGGCAGCCTATATCACCGAAACGCATATAGCACTGGCGGACTATCTCCCACTGTTTCTGGAGGATCGACATGATCTGCTGGATTACGGCAATGCTTTTCCAGGCTATGAGAGTACGGTCGCCAAAACATGGAGCCTCTCCTTTGACAAGTTGGTAAACGAATCGCGGTACTTATAGACTTGACGCACCTGGGAGGTAAGAATGGTTAGCCGTGAAATGGTCATAGGGGGAACCGTCTACGCATTGGGATACGCGGACGGCTCCCCTACGACCGATGAAGTTATGGAGCATGTCCGGCAGATTGCCGAACGGAATCAGTCGGCGCTAGAGACGCTTGCTGATTCACCAGTTGCACGTCAGCTTCTTGTTGATGTTGGCACAGATGGCGGGCCAAGTCAGGCTTTGGAAGAAGGGATGCCACGGACGCGGGGCGATAAAGCGAATCCGCCCAAACTCTTGCCAGACAGGGCAAACCGTTCCGGCAAGACCCGCACTCGTGGCACAGGCTTGTAGTCCGTCAATTTGCTCAGGGGTAGGTTCGCGGTCTAAGGGCACGATGATGATGTCCTGACCTTGCACGTTGATGTGAGCTACGTCGAATGTAGCCAATTCATTCTCCTTGCGGCATGTCGCCGCGTCATGCTTGAATAGCGTTGCTATCCAGGCGTGTTGAAGGGATACCGGCGAAGGAGAATGAAAAAAGTGCTTGACGGGACACGAAAAGGAGTAGTATAATCAGCTTGTCTAAGGGCTGAATAACTACAGGTCGCACTAACGACCGAAGATTCCCGTAGTCTTCGATTTTCATTCCAGGCCGTGC